>JAYUCO010000052.1:0-56108 GCA_043740295.1 Pyrinomonadaceae bacterium
GCCGTCGATTTACTGCCCGCATTATAAAAGACGTTAAGATCGCCCCGTCTCCGCAATGGCTTATTGACCGGCTTGAAGCCATTGGCGAGCGTTCGATAAACAATGTAGCTGACATAACAAACTACGTTATGCACGAATTAGGCCAACCGATGCATTCGTTCGATCTGGACAAACTAGCTGAAAAACGAATCGTCGTGCGACGGGCGAAACGCGGCGAAACGATCACGACATTGGATGAGACCGAACGCAATCTTGACGAATCCATATTAGCGATCTGTGACGCTGAAAAACCGGTCGCTATTGCAGGAGTTATGGGCGGGCTAGATTCGTGCATTACGGAAAGCACGGTCAATGTGCTGCTTGAGGTTGCTTATTTCCAAAGGGAGAACATTCGTCAGACCTCGCGAAAATTAAACCTGAGCACCGAGGCAAGCTATCGGTTCGAACGCGGTGTCGATATCGAGAATCTAAGACGGGCATCCGATAGAGCTGCGGAACTTATTTGTGATATCGCGGGCGGCGAGTTGGGTGAGTTCGTCGATGTTTATCCGGTAGGATTTACGCCGAATGAGGTCGATTCGAACGATATTTCTCATGCTGTCAAACGCCTGACCGGATTGAATGTTGAAACAAAAGAATGCCTGCGGATCCTCAAATCTCTCGGAATTAACACAAAATCCAATTCCGAGAACCCGGATCAAAGCTCCAGAACCTTTATCGCACCGTCATGGCGGCACGATATCGTGATCGAGGAAGATCTGGTGGAAGAAGTCGCCCGACATGCCGGCTATGAAAATATCAGCGAAGAATTGCCTGCCGCGTATGGTGCCGGTGAATATCAAACATCCGAGGTCCGTAAAAAGCTCTTGCGGCAGACCTTGGCGGATCAAGGCTTTGACGAAGCTTTGTCGTACAGCTTTATCGATACGAAATTCGATGATGTTTTTGATGTAGTTCCCGGATTGCTGGACGACAGCTCAGATGAACAATTTGTTACATTGACCGATTCGGTCATTGATGGTGCGGTGCGTATGCGTCCAACGCTTCTCTCCGGCCTGCTCGAAGCCGTCAGGCTTAATTTCAATCATCAGAGGCGCGATGTTGCCTTATTTGAAATAGGCAAAACGTTCGCTGCAAAACATGGTGAAGACCCTTTGCCGACAGAACGGGAACTGTTTGCCATTGCCCTGACCGGCAGCGAGATATATGAGAACAGGTCGATGCCGGGCCGCGAACTGGACCTTTATGATGCCAAAGGCTCGCTCGAGGCGGCAATTGAAGCTGTAGGCATCAGCGGCCTGGAATTTGCGGATGCGTCATATAAGCATCTGCGTAAAGGGCAATCCGCGTCTATTTCGCTGAATGGAAAAAAGGTTGGTTCCTTAGGTCGTTTAAACGAGGAAATATCGGGTGATTATAAGTTTAAACAACCAGTTTATGTTGCGGAGATCGATCTACAGACAATTTTGGCGGAAACGCCGCCGCCGGTTTTATACAAGGCTTTACCTAAGTATCCTTCGGTCGTACGCGACGTTTCGTTTTTGGTTAAACGTACGGTGACGTTCAGCCAAATTCGGAATATGATCTCTTCTCATGAAAATTCCGTTTGCAAAAACATTGATTTTGTTGATGTTTACGAAGGAAAAGGAATGGGGCCGGATGAACGTTCGATCACGATCCGTCTCGAATACCGGCACGATGAGAGGACCCTGATAGAAGAAGAGATCACATTGGTTCACACCTCGATCATCGAATCTCTAGAAAATGGTTTAAGTATAAAACAGCGTTATTAGGAAATGTTAATAGATTACTTGAACTTTGTGATAAAAGTTACCATAATCTAAACCTCAAGTTTTAACGACCCCAACATCATGGAGACAGAGGAATGAACGGCTTAACGGGAATGGAGAAATTCTCGCACCTCGAAGATAAGATTTATCTTACGATCGAATACGCGAAGAAAATGCGTGAGGAAAAGGAAAGACTCGAGCGAGAGGCACTATCCTTGCGAAGAGATGCAGCCAGCCTAATGGTCGAGAAAACCATTCTGTCCGAAAAGATCGAAACTCTATTGTCCGAACGTGACGCCATCCAGTTGAAGGTTGAGGCAATGCTTGAAAAAATGACAATAATTGATGTCGAGGTTGCGCAAGCAGTCGGGAGGGCAGGCATATGATCAGTGGTAAAGGAAAAGCTGGAACATCCGAACAATCAATTCGAGTCGAAATATACAACCAAACATATAGCATCCGTTCTGATGGAGATAACGAATATATCTTACAACTAGCAGATTATGTTGACAGCAAGATGCGTGACATCTCTTCCGGGACCCTCACCGTTGATTCGCTAAAAGTGGCGATACTTGCTGCCCTGCATATTGCCGATGAATTTCACCAGTCTAAAAATGTGCAGTCACAGATCGACGCCCAATTGGCATCGCGAAGTTCTGAATGTTCGGAAATGCTTGACCGGGTGTTAAAGCATAAAGAGATTCAACCCCAGGAATTTGAAACAGAACAGTAAAGCTCGACGCAGAAATTAGACTTTTCACTTTCTTTCCCGTGTGTTAGAATTCTCATCAGGCGAAGGATTCTTTCTGCTTGGTTCGTTACTGAACGCACAAATAATTGAACCAACACTTGAATTACGGGAGGCTAATGCCGGCTTCGGTGCAATCTTCCATGTTGAAGATCTGCCATAGAGGACGGTTACGATGTTCTTTCGGGAGCAGATTGCCACCCACCTGTTATAAGCAGGTTCGATTCAAGCGTTCGGGACGGCTTCAGCGGTTCTCTCTCGCCAACTAAAATTGTTAAGCCGCGATGGTAAATTACCGGTCGCGGCTTTTTTATAAGAAAACCGCTTACTCTGTGATCTCTTTTTCCAGCTCCATTCGTATTTCGTCCGCCATTTTCGCCTCTTCGAGCGCGAGTGGAAGTTCGGCGGAGCGGGCCGATAATTTTTTGAGCGCGAGTTCAGAATCGGCAAGTTTATTTCCACGTGCGGCGGCGGCTTTTATCATTTCAAGTCTTGATTCGGCCTCAACCAGCATTTGCCTGGCCTCTGCGTTTATGTTTGAGATCTTATCCGCATCATTTTTTAACTGTTTCTGAAATTCGGCCGAACTGCCGCTATTTAGCCGTTTCAATTTTGCAAGCCTTTGGCGTGTAAGGTCCAGCTCGTGTTTAGATGATCGAATGATCCGCGTTGCTGTCAACCGGGACGCCAAAGTTTCACGATAAGCATCGGCGAGCAAAATATCTGTTGCCTGCAACTCCCGTAATTCCCTTTTTTCGGATGACTTGAGTTCATTACGAAACCAATCGATCTCCTCTGCCTTGATCCCGTCCGATGCGATCCGTTCGCGCATTTCTTTTGTCCAATTCGAATGTCGATAGACTAAAAATCCTGAAAGTGCGAGGCCCGATAAAAAGCCAAGAACAGTCAAAATAAGCCCAAAAAACAGGAAGGTCGCAGCAACCGGCGGTGTTGCGCCAAAAATAAAGAGCAAAAAAGTAAAAATTACAGCCGGGACGGCGGGAATAATGACAGGGGCCGACCATGCGGCGATCCTTAAATTTCTTCCCTTTGCCAGTTCGCGCGGCGTAATTTCGTATTTCGATTGCAATTCATTCATTTTTAATGCTTTACTTTACAAACTGTGGAAACCTAATTCAAATTTCACACATCACAAATTTTTATTATTGAAAAGATGTGTAATATGATTGCGAAAGCTATATCGGCCTAAGTTAATGTATGACAAAGAAAATCATTATCTCTTTTCCATCAGGCATTTTTCTCCTTCTGCTTTTGTGTGTTCCGGCATTTGCCCAAAAAGATAAAGACAAATCAGGCCAGACCGTCCGCACTGTTTCGATCCCGATATCTATCTTTACCAAACAAGAGCTGAAAAACGATAAGGCTGAGGAATTCGTGCAGGCCGACCGTTTGATCGTAAAAGAAGATAAAGATGAGCAAACTATTCTTTCGATCCGCAGTGTTACAGAAGCCCCGCTTGCACTTGCGGTTTTGATACAGGATGACCTTTCATCGTCATTCAATCTTCAGCTCAGGGATATCGCAAAGTTCATTCGCGCATTGCCACGAGGCTCACGGGTAATGGTCGCATACATTCGCGGCGGCAACCTTCAGATCAGGCAAAAATTTACGGATGACCTTGAGGCTGCGGCAAAATCATTACGTATCGTTGTATCAAGCGATTCCGTGGCACCACGCAACCCCTTCGACGGCGTTGTCGATGCATTGAACAGGTTTGATGCACTTCCTGCCGGCCGCAGGGCCATTTTGCTGGTTTCGGACGGGCTTGATGCTTCACAAGGGCTGCGGGAAACTTCCCCGTCTCAAAGCCTGGACCTGGACAGGGCGATCCTACGTGCCCAAAGACGTAGTGTGGCGGTGTTCTGTTTCTATTCACCGGCGAGCCTTACAGAGGGCGGCGATTCACGCCTGATATTGAACGGACAGGGTTCATTGCTGAGTATTGCGGACCAAACAGGCGGCAGGGCTTTTTTTCAAGGTTCGATCGCCCCGATTAGTTTTCTGCCTTTCTTCAAGGACCTTAATTTACTATTGAACCGTCAGTTTTTGCTTTCATATCTCTCTACACATATGAAAAAAGGTTATCACCGGGTCGAGGTCCTCAGCACAAACCCGGAAGTAAAGATCGAACATCCTAAGGGTTATTATTATAAATAGAAAGATAATGAAAAGCCGAAAACTGAGAAGCTGGAATTTCCCAATATTTTTTAGCTTACTTTAGTTCTGCAAATCGGGCAGATGCTCACATCTTCTTTTATTAACAGACCAATCCAACATAAAAACCCCATTGTAATAAAGAGCAAAACGGCAAAGGTGATCCAACCGGCAGTCGAAATCCGCCTTTCGATAACCGGTAAATACTGTGTTCCGCAATTCGGGCATCGGTAATTTCCAGCCATATATTGCGGGCCGCTATACGCGAGCGGCTGGCCGGCGTAGTTCTGGTTTCCGTAGGCGTTAGGCTGGATGAGCGGTTCAGCCTGTGCAATCACTTTTGGAGGACGAGGCTCATTTTGGGTTTGATATTCATCAGTTTTCCAGGCATAGGGCCGCGGCGCCGGATAATCATAATTCTCCTGCATTTCAGGCTGCCTGACGAGAAACTTTGTGCCGCAAAAACGGCAAAACTGACTCGTGTCGGAATTAGATTGGCCACAATTTTGACATTGGATCATATAAGTAGTTTTTAGTGATGAGTTTGACAAACTCATTGAACGATTCGTTTCAAAGAAAGTTTCCGCTTTCTGTGCCCGTTCCTAAAATCTGACCCGCTCACCGCTCCTGATCGCATTATATACGGATTCGACCAATTCTACCGACTTGAAACCATCAAGAGCAGTAACAGGCGGCGTGGTTCCGTTTAGGATCGCATCAATAAACGCCTTGTCTTCCTGTACATAGCCCCAACGTTCTTCCTTTTCGGTCATATGATATGATATCGTTTCAAAATTGGCATCCATCCCGCGTGAATCCAACAAACGTTCCATTTCCTCGGTCATTATCGTGCGATGATGACAAAAGACCTCAATCCGTTCGAACGGAAAATGCCAGCTTGCATCGGACGACGACGCAAAAGTGCAGTGAAAACCGCTTTTGAATTTGAAAATGATCGAAAATTCATCAAGTTCTGGATATTCATGTTGCGATCCGTATGCAGTAAGCTCTTCGATCTCACCGAACTGAAAACGCATCATATCGAAAAGATGGATCGTCGTTTCGTATAAAAATCCGCCCGTAACATTTACATCGCCCGTCCAAATTGGATTCTTCAATTCTCCGCGGTTCATTTTAATGTGTGCAGAATGGGCCGTATCATTTTTGAGCAATTCTTTCAGCTTCACATAAACCGGAGCGTATCGGCGATTATGTCCGACCTGAAAAACACCTTTTCCGCCATTCGCCGCATCAAGCAATTCCCGGGCGTTTTCAATGCCGATCGAGAATGGTTTTTCACAGAAAACATGTTTTCCTTCCGCAATGGCACTTAAAGCTATCTCCTTATGCGTTTTATTTGGTGAACAAACAAGAACCGCATCGGCATTTGCGAGTAATTCTTCACGTGATGTGCAGACCTTTCCGCCAATGCTGCGGGCCGTTTGCATCGCACGTTCAGGAACAATATCAAACAATGCCGAAACTTCCGTCCGTTCGTCCCTGGAGTAAATACGGCCGTGCACATTGCCTATATAACCTGTCCCTACAATTCCAATTCTTACTTTGTCCATTGTGTGATCTACCAACTTCCACCTGCCGCGTATTTTCCAATTCCCAAAACCTCTTCAGTTGCCGCTTTTGCCTTTAGTGCAACCTCGAACGGGTCCTGATGCCAATATTCAGGGCGAAATATCTCGATGCTCACCATACGGTCATAACCGATCTTGTCAAAATGCTGCTTGATCTCACGGATCGGAAGTATTCCGGTGCCGGGATATAAACGGTGAGCGTCGGTGAGCTTTTCCTTCGGCAGATCTTCGGCATCATTAATGTGAAAAATGAATAACTTTTCAGGCTTCATTGAATCAATCGCATCGAAAGTCGAATTTCCGGCGTAAAAATGGAATGTGTCAAGCACATTGCCAATATTGTCACGTCCAACCTTTTCAACAATTTCGTTGCAAAGATCGAGAGTCTGCACCGAACAATTGGTTTGCCCCAAAAACTCAAACGCCAGAGAAACCCCATAAGATCCGGCAATATCGCCAAGTTCATTCAAAACACGGACAGATTCGTCAATGATCTGTTCTTTACCGGTATTTTCCGGTAAAAGCCCAGGCACAACAACGATATATGGACATCCGATCTCACCTGCGATCTGCGAAAGCGTCCGGCATTCGGACTTGATCTCTGCATAATCTTCCGGCGACCGGAATGTTATATGTTCGATAGAATTTATCGAATATGCTTCGATATTATGTTCGGCCAACAAAGCCTTAAGATCAGCGGATGTGTTTGTCTTCAGATATTCGTAAAGCTTAGCGGACCATATCTCCAGCAGGTCGTATCCGGCGGCACTGGCGGCCTGGATATCGGTAATAAGGCCGGCGTGCATAGTTGTGGCACCATTCAATGCAATTTTCATCTTTTAATTATTAACTCCTGAGTAAAGAAATTCTAACATGCCTGCCGTAAATCAAAAGCAATTGTCACACTTTAATGATTTTATATCCCTGCAACCCGCAAAATTGGAACACCGTCTAACAATCGGCTAAGCTATTATGCTGGTTTAGTGCTTCGCAATTTGCCAATATGAGATCATTTTTTTCTGTTTTCATTGTTACTTTACTATTATTTTCAACGCTCCATGCCCAGCAATCGGATGCAGCCCTGCACCGGGTTATGGAGCAGGACAAAGCCAGCCGCGATTCACAAGGCGGACCGCAAAAGCTATCAGCCGCCGAACACCTCGGACGAGCAGAAACATACTCCGCGAACCGTCTTTTTCCCCAAGCCCGCGAACATTGGCTGAAGTTCATCGACAATTATCCCGATGACGCCGGCATTTCAAAAGCATTGTTCGGCATCGCTCGTTCCTACATGTGGGAACGAGATTATGCGAAGGCTGTCCAATGGTTTAACAAACTTACCAAGGACCATCTGTTCACAAAAGACGGCCGCGAAGGTTTGGCGTTCAAAGGAGCTTCGCTCGTGCGTGACGGCAAAAATCTCGAAGCGGCCAAAGCCTACGAACAATATGTCAAGATGTTTCCGACGGGCGAAAAGATCGAATCGGCTTATCTAAACATCATTGACGCCTATCGCGAAGCAGGAAAATATGATGAAGCGAACAAATGGGTGAACAAAACAGCTCTGACTTTTACGGGAAAACCGTCGGAAGTTAATGCTTTGCACGCTCGTCTCCGTATGGAAATATACGGTGGAAACTGGATCTCAGCAATTGCTGCGGCGGACGCATTGATGTCCGTGCGTTCGTTTGCCGGCTCAATGACGAGTTCGGATGAGGCAAAGTACCTCAAGGCGTTCGCTCTGGAAAAGTCGAACAGAAACGCTGAAGCAGAATCGATCTATGCCGCTATTCCAAACAGCGTAAATTCTTATTATGGCGGACTCGCCGCAAAACGTCTTGCAGAAGTTTCACGTATAAAAGAAACCAGGACCGCCATATATACTGATTATCCAATACCTTATCGAGCTGTATTAATTCAGCACGCCCGTTCAAAAAAGATCGATCCTCGTTTTATGCTCGCGATAATGAAGCAGGAAAGTGTTTTTAAGCCCGGGGCAAAGTCGCCGGCCGGTGCCCGCGGCCTTTTACAGCTTGTTTACGACACCGCTTTAAAATATAGCAAGAAAGCCGGTTATCCGAATTTGCAGCCGGACGACCTTTACGACCCATCCATCAATATTGCGATCGGAAGCGTTTATATTGGCGAACTGAAAGAGGAATTTGGCGGGCTTTACGAAGCTATTGCGGCAAGCTACAACGGAGGCGAAGACAACACCGCACGTTGGCTAAACCGAAGTAAGCCAAAAGAGGCCGGAATATTTACATCAGAGATCGGTTTCTCCGAAACCAAAAATTATGTATTTAAGGTGATGAATAATTATCGCGTTTACCAACAGCTTTACGATGAAAATCTGCAAAAGCGATAACGTGACCTGAATAGCTAACCTTCCCAATCGCCTTGCCCTTGCCGCTCGACATGATATCCGCATGCTTCGAGGTGATGATGCACATCACGTCCGTGCTGATCGTCGCGGACCTCGAGAATCATCTCAATTCCGACCCGCCCAAGAGGTGCCAGCCAGATCGCCCGCTGATGATAGACCTCAACGACGTTCGCCCCGGTTTCGGCAACATGGTTGAGCATTGCCGCCAGCATTCCGGGACGGTCTAGTACCAGAACCTTTACGATTATATAGCGTCCCTGTCTGACCAGGACCTGTTCAATAATACGGGCCAGCAGGTTGCCGTCGATATTACCGCCGCAGAGAATAGTGCACACCTTGTCGCCCTGTTCGACCTTTATTTTTTTTGCAAGCAGAGCAGCGACACCCGCAGCCCCAGCACCCTCGACAACCAGATGCGAATTCTGCACACAATGGAAAATACCCAAAGCAATTTCTTCTTCCGTAACCTCGACAACCTCGTCAACATATTCCCGAATGATCGACAGGGTCTTTTCGCCGGGACGTTTTACGGCAATTCCGTCGGCGATCGTCGGAAGGTATTCGGTTTCGATGGGCTGTCCCGCAAGCAGCGATTTATTTATAGCTGCGACATTTTGGGCCTGCACCCCGATTATGCGCACACCCGGCAGAAGGTTTTTGGCGACTATTGCGATGCCTGATATCATTCCACCGCCGCCGATCGGCACAACGAGCGTGTTAACAGACGGCAGATCATCCACTATTTCCAAAGCGATAGTTCCCTGACCGGCTATCACTTCTTCATCGTCGAATGCATGAACGTAAACGAAACCTTCTTCTTCCTGAAGCTGCCGGGAATATTGAACTGATTCATCAAAGGTCGCTCCTTTCAAAATAACCTCGGCCCCGAGGGCCTTCGTTGCAACGACCTTTGTAAGCGGTGCGAATTCGGGAAGAACGATCGTAGCTTTTATATTATTAAGCTTGGCGGCGAGCGCCACACCCTGAGCGTGATTTCCAGCGGAAGCCGTTACAACGCCTAGCTTTTTTTCATCAGCAGAAAGCCGGGCGATCTTGTTGTATGCACCGCGAACCTTGAAACTGCCGCTACGCTGCAAACATTCGGCTTTCAGGAATGTCTGGGCACCTATTTCCAGTGAAAGTTTTTCATCAAAGATCAAAGGCGTTGCCGTAATAATGTTGTGAAGAATGTTGCGTGCATCAAGGATGTCGGTTAGTTTAACGGCCATATTTCAAAAAGTATAAGGCAAAGACCCGAGAAAGCAAAAAAGTGCTATGTCCTTCAAATCCGGCCGCGGCTTTCAATAAACCTTCGGACCTTTCGGGTTACCGAGAACTTATCCAAAAAAGTAATTTAGAACTGAACTATAAAAGACGGTCATCTGCGTTGTCGAATCATGGATATAGAACAGTGGTTGCGACAGAGCGATTTATAACGACAAAATTTTAATTTTGTGGGAAAATATCATTTATCCAGAGTAGATCTTTCGGAGGTAAAAATGGAGTTAATTGGCGGCGTTGGTCTCATCTTCTTTTTGTTTCTAGCGGTAGCACTTTTGGTCGTAGCTTTAAAAACGATAAAAATAGTGCCGCAGTCCAGTGTGCTTCTTATCGAACGTCTGGGACGTTTTCACCGTATTGCGTCGAGCGGTTTGAATATAATCGTTCCGTTTTTTGAAGCCCCGCGTGCTGTTTATTGGTCAAACGTTCGTCCGGGAACAACATTTATCGATTCGCGCGAACAGTTTATCGATCTTCCGCCGCAATCAGTTATCTCACGGGATAATGTGATGATGGGCGTCGATTCTGTCGTTTACTGGCAGATAACCGATCCGGTTAGGGCAACATACGAGGTCAACGATCTGGTTGGCAGCATTGTGCAGCTGACGTTCACCGGAATGCGTTCGGTTATTGGCAAACTCGATCTCGACCATACGCTATCTTCACGCGATCAGATTAACAACGAGCTTCGCCTGATCCTCGACGAAGCGACGGATAAATGGGGCGTTAAAGTCACACGCGTCGATATTAAAAATATCACCCCGCCGGAAGATGTCCGTATCACAATGGAAAAACAAATGACGGCAGAACGTAACCGCCGGGCGTTGATCTTAACGGCGGAGGGCGATAAACAGGCGGCGATCACCAGAGCGGAAGGTGAAAAACAAGCAGCGATCACACGTTCCGAAGGTGAAAAAGAATCGGCGATCCTGGCCGCCGACGGAGCCGCACAGGCAAAACTAAAAGCGGCGTCAGCGGATGCCCAAGCGATCGCGCAGATCTCGCAGGTAATTGGAAACCCTGAACAAACGACCCAGTATTTAATTACTTCGCGTTATGTTGAATCGCTTCGCGATATGACCCGGACACAAAATGCCAAAGTCATATTTATGCCAATGGAAACCTCAACCCTGCTTTCAAGTATTGGAGCGATCAAGGAAGTTTTTTCGGAAACCGGTGAAAAAATGGAGCAGTTGCCGAACACACCGCGATCACCACGTGAACTAAATAAATAGAGAAATAGGAGTGAATATTATGTTGAAGATCTTATCAATGGCGGCGATCCTGATCGGATGCGGCACCGCGTTCGCAATTTATCACGGCCATTATGCCGAGCGCACGATCGACGCATCCATAGCTGCCCGATCATTTTATGATTTCAAAGTTAAGGACATAGACGGTAACGACGTTAAGCTCGATAAATATAAAGGCAGCGTACTTCTTGTCGTTAATACGGCCAGCAAATGCGGTTATACGCCGCAATATGAAGGATTGCAGGCGACATTTGCGAAATATAAAGAGCAAGGCCTCGTGGTGTTAGGGTTCCCGGCAAACAACTTCGGGGGCCAGGAACCGGGAACGGCAACCGAGATCAAGGAATTTTGCGAATCAAAATACAAGGTAACATTTCCGCTATTTGCAAAGATCTCCGTCAAAGGCGACGATCAGGACCCGCTTTATACTTACCTGACGAGCAAGGAGACCGATCCGGCATTTGCAGGTGAGATCACATGGAATTTTAACAAATTCCTGATCGATCGTAATGGCAAAACAGTTGCCCGGTTTACTTCAAAAGATACGCCGACAAGTGAAGCCGTGACGCAAGCCATTGAAAAATATCTTGCTGCAAAATAAATGTTTTTTCGACGGAATAAGGGATAGCTGATATTGATAGGGCCGAAAGTTTAGAACAGATATTCTGTTTTAATTATCAATTATCAGCTATCCATTTTTTTATCGCAGTTAAAATTGTCTCTAATCATGAAGTTCGTAAAAATAATTTTTTCTTTATTACTGCTGGCAATTTTCGCGGCCGCCGGAGCGTCTTATTGGCTTTACAGCTCACTGAACACTCCAAAAGATCACGACAGGTCTAACCAGTTCATTGTTATCGAAAAAGGCTCCACACCTGCTCAGATCATCGCCAAACTTACTGTTGAAGGTGTTCTATCTGGCCAGCTCCCGACACTTATCTATCTAAGGACATTGGGTGACGCCAATAAGCTACAGGCGGGAGAATACCAGTTCGTATCACCTATCACACCGCTACAGGTCTTAAAAGAACTTGAAAAAGGCGAAACACAAACGACAAAGCTGACGATTCCCGAAGGCTTCACACGCTTTGACATCGCAAAACGCATCGCTGCAATTTTCCCTCAAAATCCGCCTATTGATGACAAACAGATCCTTCTCCTAATGGATGATACAAGCCTTATTAAAGACATCGCACCTGATGCCAAAGACCTCGAAGGCTATATGTATCCGAGCACTTATACATTTCCAAAACAAACGAGACCGGAAGACATAATCAAATCGATGGTCGAACAATTCAAGAAAATTTGGAAGCCGGAATGGAACGACCGGGCAAAACAAATTGGCCGTTCCCCGCAGGAGATCGTGATCATTGCTTCGCTGATCGAAACAGAGTCAAAATTTGATTCAGAACGGCAGATTGTTGCCTCGGTCATTTACAATCGGTTGGAAAACAATATTCCGCTTGGTATAGATCAAACAGCCGTTTATATTGCAAAAATGCAGAACCGGTGGGACGGAACGATAAATAAAAGCGACCTCGAATCCGATTCCCCATACAATACCCGGCGCTTTGGCGGAATACCGCCCGGCCCGATCTCATCCGTCACCGAAAGCTCGATCTTTGCAGCTCTCAACCCTGCTCAAACGAACTACATTTATTATGTGCTCAATGTCCAGGCAAACGATGGTTCGCACAATTTTTACGCATCAGCCGGCGAATTCGAAAAAGGCAAGGCAGAGTATCAACGATGGCTTGAGCAGCAGCGGCAGCAGAAACGGGAGCAAAAT
This sequence comes from Pyrinomonadaceae bacterium, assembly GCA_043740295.1. GTDB lineage: Bacteria > Acidobacteriota > Blastocatellia > Pyrinomonadales > Pyrinomonadaceae > OLB17. Next base: position 13,012 of record JAYUCO010000052.1, read on the forward strand.
AGTAATCAGTAAAAAGACACTCAAATGATTAAACTCCTTGCACTTGACCTTGACGGTACGCTGCTCAATTCCAAGGGCAAAATTTCAGAAGCCAATAAGATCGCTATCCGCCAAGCTGAAGATCTGGGTGTTCTTGTTACAATTGCCACCGGACGCCGTTTTCGTGATGCCTTGCCGATCGCTGCCGAACTCGAATTCAATGCTCCGTTGATCACACATAATGGTGGACTTTTGAAATATGCTCAGAATTTGGAAACGGTTGCTGCTTCCCTTTTAAGTCACGCTACATCTTTGGAAATATTAAGAGTTGGAAAGGAATTTGGCGGCGATGCACTTGTAAGCGTTGACCCGCATGGTAAAGGAACGCTTCTTTTCGACACTGTTTCAGACGCCAATATTCCGCTTCAAAGGTACATAGCGTGGTCAAAAAACCTGCACGGCGACGAAAACGAAAAGTCTATAATTCACGTCAAACATCTGGAAAATGAGATACCGCGGAATGAAATAATTCATATATCATTTTCCGGCGGATGTGAATCAATGAAAGAAATGCAGCAGGTCCTTCAGGACGAGCTTGGTGACATTGTGACGCTTTTAGCGACCATTTATCCACGTTTAGATTTCACACTGCTCGATATACTGCCGCCGGATGCATCGAAAGGCACGGGTGTCGGGAAACTTGCCAAGCTAAACGGATTAAAGTCCGAAAACGTGATGGCCGTCGGTGATAACTTTAACGATCTGGAAATGCTCGAATTTGCCGGGACCGCGGTCGTGATGGGAAACGCCGACCCAAGTTTGCTTGAACGCACGGAATTTTATACAACTGTAAGTAATGATGAAAGCGGCGTTGCAGCCGCAATAGAAAAATTTATATTAAATCAGGAGAATTTTTAAGTGGCTAATAGAATTGCGGTTATCGAAACTAATCATGGGACGGTCAAATTTGAGCTTTTGGAAGAAGATGCACCAAAAACGACGGAGAATTTTCGCACTCATGCCGGAAACGGATATTACGACGGTGTGATCTTTCATCGGATCATTCCAAATTTTATGATCCAGGGTGGTGACCCTTTGGGCGAAGGCTACGGCGGCGAATCGGCGTGGGGTGGCAAATTTGACGATGAGATCGACCGGACCTCCGATCTTTACGGAGGTGTTTATGAAAAAGGCACGGTTGCAATGGCAAATTCGGGCCCTAATACGAATGGCTCACAATTTTTTATAATGCATATCGATTATCCTCTTCCGCCAAGCTATACGAAATTCGGCAAATTGACGGAAGGCCATGAGGTTGTCGATCAGATCGCTCAGGTCGCAAGAAATCAAAACGACAAGCCGTTGGAACCTGTCGTGATGAATAAGGTTTATATTGAAGAACTTTCGGCATAATGCGGGCATTATTGCAACGGGTTTCAAGTGCAAAAGTTACTGTTGATACCAAGACCACCGGTGAGATAAACCAGGGAATACTTGTATTTCTTGGTGTCTCATCAAAAGATTCCGAAAAAGACGCTGTTCATTTAGTTGAAAAAATAATAAATTTACGGATCTTTGACGATGATGCCGGAAAGATGAATCTTTCTTTGGTAAATATAAATGGTGATCTTTTGGTTGTTTCACAGTTCACGCTTTATGCCGATACGAGAAAGGGGCGGCGTCCTTCATTTATTGACGCTGCCCGGCCGGAAGAGGCGAAAAAACTTTACGAATTTTTTGTGAAGGAAGCCCGAAGAAATATTTTGAAGGTCGAGACCGGAGAATTTCAGGCAATGATGGACGTTGAATTGGTAAACGATGGGCCGGTCACGATCTTGATCGACAGCGATAATTTTTGATATTTAAAATATGAAACGTAGAAATCTTATTCTTTTTCTGATCACAACATTTTTTCTTATTTCTTGTGGTAACACAACTCCTGTTAAAAATGGTTCTAGCAAAGCAACCCCAGAGGTAAAAAAAGGAGTGGTGCCGGTCGCCGACAGTGAAATTGCGGTTATCGAGATGGAAAACTCGGCCGCATTCGGGATAATTAAGATCGAACTTTACTCAAATATCGCCCCCAAAATGGTTGCCCGATTCAAAGAACTTGCAAGAGAAGGTGTATATAACGGAACTACATTTCATCGAGTAAACCAATCCGTGATACAAGGCGGCGACCCGAACTCCAAGGATGACGACCCATCAAATGATGGCCAAGGCGGTTCAACCAAGCCAAATGTTGATGCTGAATTTTCGGATATTCTTTATGAAACAGGTATAGTCGGTGCAGCCCGAAGCCAGGATTTCAATTCCGCCAATTCTCAATTTTTTATCACGCTAAAACGTGAGCCTGGTTTTGATAACAAATACACGATATTCGGCAAAGTGATAGAAGGAATGAATAATGCTCAGACGATCTCAGGTGTCCAACCAAAGGAGGCGGAAAGGCCGCTTGAGCCGGTAAGGATAAAAACTGTAACGATCCAAGCAAGAAATTAAGCTATAATAATAACAATAAAAGCTCGCGTAGCTCAGCTGGATAGAGTGCTTCCCTCCGAAGGAAGAGGTCGCAGGTTCGAACCCCGCCGCGAGTACCATAAATAAAAAAAGCGCTCTTTCGAACGCTTTTTTTATTGTATATGATCTAATTATTATCTAACTTTTAGCATCGGGTCCCCGATCAATGCCCAAGACAACCGGACATCGCTGCCGCCCGGGATCACAGTTTTTGCATCCCTGATCAGGTCACCCATTCTGGTTATATTTCCAACACCAAGTTGTTGATAGAAACGGGTGGCCATCAATTCCTGAATATCGGCCGTGGTCAAACCCGAAGATGCCCAAGCCGCTACCGCTCCGCCGTTTGTCGCATCAACCAAGCTTTCTGCCAGGCTTTTGTTGACAGTATTTAAAAAATAACCATTCAAGCATGTAAGCATTGTATATATTGATATATTGCTTGCATTTGTCAGTTGCGGAACATTATCGGTCCCGAAGAAACTGGAAGATGCCCAAACCCCTGTACTTCCGTGACCGGAATAATTTACAACATATTTTCCTGTATTCATTTCATTTACAAGGTTTGTCTGAGCATTGGTGCTAAACCGATATATCTGAGTAGCTGGTATTGTTGCACCCATTTGGAGTTGGGCCTGAAGCCTGTTGCTCATGCCTTGAAAGTCATAGCCACGCGGCTCATCGAATGCGAAAAGAGCTCCCCTGCTAAGCGATTGCAAAGCTGGCTGCTCAAATGCCATGACCTTCGCCAGTGCATTGGTCACTGTTTGAGCATCGCGGGCCGAAATTCTTCCAATTGCTATCTCTGAAAGCCCATCGCCATCGAAATCCGATAAAGCTTCGTCACTGCCGGTTTCGCTATAAATCGTGTTGACGATCCGCGTTGGTACCAGATTTAAATATCCATAACCTTCATAGTTTCTTGAATCGTAAGACGCATCACCTAAAAGCAATACGTATCGCGGAGGTGTTGCCCAGTTTGAATAAGCGTAATTAAGAAAACTCTTGATAGAGTCAGCACTTAATACACCGTAATTGAACTCGTCGTATACCTTATCGACGTCAACAACTCTAACTGTAAAACCTTGTGAACGACGATAGTTGGCCCATGTTTCGGCTTGGGCTAACCAGCCTTTGTACGAAATTATGACCAGGTCAGCATTGATCGCCGGATTAGTAAGAACTGATGTATCGTTTGGAGTGATCGATGCCGCCGCCAGGACCGCGGAATCATCAATTCCGAACATTAAACGTGACCTTGCTCCCGGCAAATTTACGCCAAACGTGTTTCCATTTTGGACAGCATTGAAATTCGTCAAAACCGAGGGGTTGCCGTCATATGTAACATCAAAAAGTCGGAAATTCGGCGAAGCAAAGCCATCGACCATTGCTACTCTAAGGCTTGGTGAGACGAATGAAAGACGGTTTTGTTCCGCTTGATATTTGCGGCCGTAATTAACGCTTACATTATCAAAAAAGCTGATATCACCAGACGGCCCGACAGCAGTCATCTGTAGATTGTTCGCTCCTTCGACCAAAAACGCGGTCGGTATGGAAAAGGTCGAGGTATAAGGATTCCGGCCATCTCCGTCAACAGTTCCCAAATTATTCCCATTCAAAAGAATTCGGATATTGTGTATTCCACCGGAAAAGCCCTGGAGATCCACTTTAATATTGGAATTTGCCTTGGAAAAATCAACACCGCTAAGGCTAAAAACATAGGTCGTAGGTGATGAAAACACCACTCTGCCCCAATAGTTTTCGGGATCACCGTTTATAATATCGTTGACATAACTAGTTCTTTCCTTCCGAACGGCTGACTGGTCATAATTGGATGATATAGCTGTTCCCAATGATGGCCGGACAACTCTTGCGGACATTCGTTTTCCGTTATCAGCACCGACGATGAGATAATACATTTGCAGATCGCTTTCGACCGTATCGACTCCGTTCCCATAAAATTCCAGATAATCTCCATTACCACCAATAATAATTGCCTGCTGAACTCCTGCCTTATAAAGCTGCCATAGAGCAGGGTCACTATTTACATTAAATCCCTGGGCCTGAAGTTCAGAACGGTTAACCCTATAGATTCCTTCACGGCGGACACCTATTCTTACGCCAGGCTGTGAAATGACCCATCGATGGGTGTTAATATCAGGAGCTATAATGTTTGAATTGATAATCGTACTCAACTCACTTGGAATTACAAGTTGACTGGAAGCGAAGCGGCTATTCAAGATCCTCGGTGTCTTTTTTTCCATAGTCAAAAGACTTTGGCCCAAGGCATCAGCCTCGGTGACATATTTCGTAGTGACCGTTTGGCTAGCGAAGCGCTGTCCATTCATATTGATCGTTTCAACAAAATAAACCGATCCAGTGCTGCCCGATTTGTCAAAAAAACTGTATTGTTCACCGTACATTGTTTGCGAGCTCGAGCGCGCGGCAGAACCCAAAATAACATCCGGCGAAATTTGCTGCTTGCCATTGCCGTCGATCCGATAAACCAGAAAACCAAGGTTGCTTCTCTCAGCATTCATTTGCCAGGCGACATTTACACCTTTTCCATTAGAATAGGCCTGAATACTGGAAAAACTGGTCTCTTCTTTCTCTGATAATATGCGAGTTGATCTTTCCGTCTTCTCGGACTTAACCAATCTCGATCTTTGGGCGATAACAGACGTACTCGTTATAAACGTTAGAATAGCTGTGAGGAAAACGGTTATTGTTCTTTTCATTGCTTGATACTCCTGATGCAACGCGGGTATGGCCGGATTTACTATTTTGATTTTAATCTACTATAATTTATCCGCAGCGTAAAGACTTTTATTTTCGGCTTCTGGTTGTAAAAGTTATCCGAAATTGTGAAAACTAATATCTACTAAAGACAGATTTGATCCAATTTTCCAGAAGTTACGACTAATTACAGATCCATACCAATATATTCGCAGACATGCACGATCATGGATTTAAACATATTACATGACGGATATTATTGTATTGATTTGCCTACAAGTTAACTATCTATAGATAAAAGGTGAAATAATTACTTTTAAGAGCCGGCAGCATCGGCATCAGCTTCACTAAGCAACTGCCGCAGAACGTATTGCAGGATCCCGCCGCCTTTATAATATTCCACTTCGATCGGGGTATCTATCCTAAGCCGGAGCATTACTTCTTCTACCGAACCGTCATTCCTGTTTATTTTTAATGTCACCGTCTGCCTTGGTTTTATATCGACACCCTCAAGGCCGGTAAGATCAAAAGTTTCAGAACCGTTAAGATTAAAGGTGGCGGCCGACTGGCCATCCATGAACTGGAGCGGAAGTACGCCCATACCAACGAGATTCGAACGGTGTATACGCTCAAAGGACTGAACAATTACAGCCTTAACGCCCATCAACCGCGTCCCCTTAGCCGCCCAATCACGAGAGCTTCCGGTCCCGTATTCCTGCCCCGCAAATATAACAAGCGGTGTATTTTCTTCTTTATATGTCATTGCCGCATCATAAATTGACATCTCTGTTCCATCCGGCTGGTGCTTTGTAACACCACCTTCGACCGGAGCGGACATTAAATTCTTAATACGGACATTGGCAAAAGTTCCGCGCAGCATCACCCGGTCATTGCCGCGGCGTGAGCCATATGAATTGAAATCCTGCGGTTCAACACCTTGCTCCTGCAAATAAAAACCTGCAGGTGAATTTGCTTTGATGGCACCGGCCGGTGAAATATGATCGGTCGTAACAGAATCACCAAAGATCGCCAGAGCCCTCGCACCGGAAACATCAGTAAATTTTCCGGTTTCCATTGAAAAGTCATCAAAATACGGCGGTTCCTGAATGTATGTGGAATCACGGTCCCATTCGTATATCTTCCCTACACTGGTAGCAATGTCATTCCATAAAGGGTTTGAGTTAGCAAATTCATTGTAAAGCCGTATGTATGTGGCTGGATCATATGCGGTTTTCAAAACCTCTTTTACTTCGTCCAGAGATGGCCAAAGGTCTTTAAGAAAAACATTATTGCCTTCACTATCTTTGCCTATCGGATGAAGATAAACATCATGTATAACGGTACCGGCAAGGGCATATGCAACCACCAGTGGAGGGGACATCAGAAAGTTTGCCTTAATATTCTGATGAACGCGGGCCTCGAAATTTCGATTTCCCGACAGCACTGATGCCGCGATAATATCATTTTCGATTATCTCATCTTCAATGGCCGCATCGAGCGGGCCTGAGTTTCCGATACAGGTCGTGCAGCCGTAACCCACCAGGTTAAAACCGATCTCATTGAGATAAGTTTGGAGCCCTGCCTTCTCTAAATATTCCGTGACAACACGCGAACCCGGAGCCAGCGAAGTTTTCACAAAAGCCGGAACTTTCATTCCCTTTTCTACTGCTTTTTTTGCAACTATGCCGGCAGCGATCATCACACTCGGGTTTGAGGTGTTCGTGCATGAAGTGATCGCCGCAATTAGCACATCGCCATTTCCAATCGTCGTGGAAACAGAGGATACCGACGGAATTTCCTCGTCAAGTTCTATTCTGTTTGGAGTCGGACGATTATTCATCATTTCAACTTCTGTAGTGATGTTTGTGTTTTTTTCGCTGATCTCACCGAGTATAGGGAGCGGGATCGACTTAGAGCTTTGATCCCCGCCACCAACTACAACACCGCTAGATGGGCCGCTCATAGTGACCATATAACGTTTTTCCAGATCGGCCACCAATTTTCCATAGCCGCCGTCGGCAACCGGTTGGCTGAATAGTTCAATAAAACGGTCGTCCAGCTTTGAAAGTTCGATACGGTCCTGCGGACGTTTCGGCCCCGCAACCGAAGGAGAAATGGTTTGCAAGTTAAGCTCAAAAACAGTTGAATAATCAACATCGCCATCGCGTGGGATGCCAAACATTTGCTGCGCCGAATAATAATTACGGATAGTTTCGATCTGTTCAGCGGTTCGGCCGGTCGCGGCAAAATATTCAAGTGTTTTTTCATCAACACCGAAAAAACCCATTGTCGCACCGTATTCGGGAGCCATATTAGCTATCGTGGCACGGTCAGTCGCGTTTAACGCGGCCGCTCCTTCGCCAAAAAATTCGACAAACTTACCTACTACGTTCGCTTTTCTAAGCATTTCAGTAATACGCAGCACGAGGTCGGTCGCGGTCGTTCCCTCAGACAGTTCCCCGGTCAAGTTAACGCCGACAACATCCGGCGTCAGAAAATATACCGGCTGGCCGAGCATTCCGGCTTCGGCTTCAATTCCGCCAACGCCCCAGCCGACGATACCAAGGCCATTTATCATCGTCGTATGCGAATCAGTGCCTACCAGCGAATCGGGAAAATATACGCCGTCCCGCTCAAAGACACCTTTTGCAAGATATTCAAGATTAACCTGGTGAACAATACCAATGCCTGGCGGAATAACACGAAAACCGCTGAATGCTTTTGTGCCCCATTTTAAAAAACGATAACGCTGGTCGTTACGTTTAAATTCCATTTCGGTATTGCGTTGATACGCCGATTCGCTTCCGGCATAATCGACCTGCACGGAGTGGTCTATCACCAGATCGACAGGAACCAAAGGCTCAATAACACCAACGTTCTTACCCATTCTCTGAACCGCTGATCTCATGGCGGCGAGATCGACCAATAGCGGAACACCCGTAAAATCCTGCAAAATAACGCGGGCAACGACGAACGGGATCTCTTCGGTCCTATCACTTTCAGCGATCCAGCCGGCAAGGCCCCTTATATTGTCTTCACTAACTCTTTTCCCGCCGTCAAAATTTCGCAAAACAGATTCTAAAACTATACGGATGGAGATCGGCAATCGTGAAATTTTGCCTAAACCCTCAGCTTCCAATTGTGGAAGCGAGTAAAAGATACCTTCATCGCCGGAACCGGTGAGAAACATTTGACGGGAGTTGAAAAGATTATGTGTCATACAAAAATGCAATTAAATCATTAGAAGATCGGAGTAATTCCCAACTGTCTGGCAAACTTAAATTTTATCACAAAATACTGCTATTTTCCTCCTACCGCACTATGATTAAAAATGATTTACGGCTATAAATATATCGAGGAATACAACTATGATAGTTACAACTGGAAATGATGTGGATGGAAGAGAAATTGCTGAATACCTCGGCGTTGTTCGCGGCATAGTCGTTCGAGCGACTGGAATTGGAAGAGGCATTGTCGGCGGGCTAAAATCAATTGTCGGTGGCAATATAGAGGAATTTACTGTCGTTTGTGAACAGGCCAGGATGGATGCGTTCAACCGTATGGTCGCTCATGCTCACCAAATAGATGCTGATGCCGTTATCGGCATGCGCTACGATGCAACCGGATTTGGGCAAGGATCGACGGAAGTTCTTTCATATGGTACGGCTGTAAAACTTCGTTGAAGGAAAGATATGGAAGAAAAGGAAAGATGTCAAAGCTGCGGAATGCCGATCTCGGCCGAATTCGGAAATTACGGATCAGGTGCTGAAGGTTTTTCCGTTTCGGAATATTGCATGTTTTGTTATCAGAATGGTGTTTACACAAAACCCGACCAAACGGTCGAGGAGATGGTGGAAAGTTCCATAGATTTCATGACGGCTAATTTAGGTTTTACAAGGGATCATGCCTCGACATTGTCTAATGAGGTAATTCCGAAATTAAAACGCTGGAAACTTTGAGTTCATGGCTGAAGTGTTAACTGAAAACTTTATGAAATGAACGGGCCTTTTCCGTTTTTGCCAATTCGCATATCGCTTAGCCAATTCACCCATCTATGTTTTAGGGCTTTTGGCGCTAGAAATTCCGTGATACCGGTAGTTGAATTTTGCTTTCCATCGGGAAGCGTTAGAGTTATCTCGCTCAAAAACCTCAGATAATAAAAACTCGAATCAATGACCTTTAGCGGTTTCACGGTCAGGCGAAAATCGTCCTCTGAAATAAGACGAAGACGAGATGGATAGCGAATGCCGAATTTATCACGGACATAGCTCTGCTCGTCATATTCAACATTTCGTTCATGAAGTTTTCCGTCCTGAATTACAAGAAGCTTTGTGACAGGGCTGTCATCGCCGATCTCGCAATATCGGTAAAAGACCGCGGTCGCATCTGTAAAATGTGCACGCCCCCAATGCCAGTCACGAACAATCTTTGCAAGCCAGCGGTTGTCCAATTTGTGATCGTGATAACCTGATCCGCGAAAATGTACCGAATCCAGTGTCCGGCCTTGACGGTCGCGCACGTTGATTTTGCCCGACACGTCTGAACGGGGAGCAACCATATTCCAACAGTGAGTATTGTCTTTATAGCAAAAGGATCGCGGCGAAAGGTCGGATTCTATCGAAAGCCACTCAAAACTCGCCTCAAGGTTCCGGTCACGCGACAAAACCGCATTGATCGTAAGCAGATAGCCCGAACCATATGACGCTTTCTTAAAAAGGAATGAACAATCGCCTATCTTGCACTCTGGCGAAACCTCGCTGGCCGAAAAGGCTTCGGAGCTATATTCATTTATCGTGCGGTAAACCGGCTTGCCGTTACGGAAATATGTAAAGGAAACCGCAGGAAACTTTTGCAGATCATTGTCTGGCTGCTGCCCATTTTTATTTTTATTTTTGTTGGTCCGATTATAACGTGGCGAGTAAATAAAATTATCCAGGAAAACTATAACAACAGCTTCCTTACCATCATCAGATAAAGCGTCAAAATACCAACATTCATATGCCTTCTCGTCCTTTTGCGGATGCCAGACATCAGCCTCGATGCTTGAAGAAAAAACAAACCTGTCCAGTGGAGTTTTTGGAGCTGCCACGTTCATATATTTTTTGTGGAATTATCTTCGAACTACTTAAAAAGAATCGCAGAAATCAAAAAATATGGCAAACTTTTCTTCCTGTAATGAATCTTTACAGATTGTAAAAGTTCTTCCCGATAATTTGTCGAAAGAAGGAGACAGGATGAAAAAAATTACGAAATATTTGTTATTGAGCCTAGCTTTGTTCGTTGCGGTCTTTGCTGCGGCTTGTCCACAGCGCGTGAGTATTGCGAACATTGAGGCGAATCCATCAAAATATCAAAATAAGGAAGTAGCGATAGTCGGTACCGTGCGTGACAGCTATGGCATCTCGATCCCGGGAACGCCAATACGAGGCGGGGCATATAAAATAGACGATGGAACCGGAACGATTTGGATAATTACAGAAGATACAGTGCCGGGAAAAGGAGCCGAGATCGGGGTAAAAGGCGTAATAGGAAACGGGGTAAGCTGGAAAGGGAAAAATTATGGCCTTGGGATGTACGAAAAAGATCGCCGATATAAAAAGCGTTAACCTTCATCTCGCATAACTGAATAGTTACTGACAAAAATTGAGCATCAGTCTAAGATACTGTTTGCTCTTTTTTTTATGAAATCACTTTTAGACACACTCAGCCAACAGTTTTTTCTGACCCATCAGCGTTCATGCAAATTGGTCGAACAGGTTCCCCCAGACAAACTGTATTGGAAACCGCGTGAACTCCCAACAACATTTACCATGTTTTCCTGTGGTGAATATATTCTGCGATCGGCGGCAACTGTCGAACAATGCTTTGGAGGTATCACAACCCGGCTTTGGGATGACCCGTTCGAATGGACCTTGCCGGAAAAACTTTCGACGAATGCCAAAATGATCGAATATATTAATGAAGTAGAGGAAACCCGTTTGCGCGGTTTTGCCTTTTTTGAAAATGACAATGACCTCCAAAAGAATATCCCGGCCCCTGAGAGATTAAGGCCGATCTTCGATGTACTTATTGAGACCATCGCACGAGCCGAGCACTTCCAAGGCAGGGCGTTCTCAGTATTTCAAATGTTCTCGGACAAAAAACTTCCATCCATTTAGAAATTTAGATCAGAGCTAACCATACCAACTATTTTCTTTTGCATTAAGAACCTTTTCGTGTAAAAATTCGTTATAATTCGAGTCTCGCGTTTTTGGAGTTAAATGATGCATTGTCCACGTTGCGGCCAGCAGCAAATTTCAGAACAAACAAAATTCTGTTCGCGGTGCGGCTTTCAGCTTGGATTGGTTTCGGAACTTCTCTTGCATGGCGGTGCGTTACCGCAATTGGCGGAGCTTAACAAGAGCCGGGGCATCGTTACAAGAAGGAATGGCGTTGGGCTAAGTTTGCTTTGGTGTTTATTTTTTCTGCTGATAATGGCTCCGCTTTGGGGAATTATGGACGTTGACGCCCTTGCCGGAGCCTCAGCAATAATAGGCATATTTGGCGGATTAATGATCCTGGTGTCATCAATGCTTTTCCTTAAAAAGCCTATCGCAACATACGATCTGCCCACCACTTTCATTCCAAATTCTCATCCATCTAGCCTATATGGCGCCGCCGGACAAAGCGCTCTTCCTCCACAGCAAAGCCAGCCTGTTTCGAGCTATATGCCGCCTGAAGGATCATGGCGCGCAGCCGATACAGACGATCTGGCACACCGGGGCAGCGTGACGGAAGGAACGACAAAGCTTTTAAAAAAGGAAACAGAGCCTTAATAGCCGACAGCCTCGCCATCGCTTCTTGAATCGATCGCACCCAATCTAACACCATTATTGTCAATCATTATCCCAGTAGCCGAGGCAACGTTTGCCGGCCTGTCAGCGAATTTTTGACCGTAAGAAGAAAGAATACGCATCGTGTCAGGTGACATACCGTACATTTCATATACGATCTCATCCGGAAACCATTGATGATGGATGCGAGGAGCGTCGATCGCCGACTGAATGTCCATCTCATAATCAATAACATTGATCACCGATTGCATCACAGCCGAAATAATACGGGGCCCGCCCCGTGCTCCGAGTGCAAACCAGACCGAACCGTCTTTTCTGAGAACTATCGTCGGGGTCATTGATGATAAAGGACGTTTTCGCGGCTGAACTGCATTTTTCTCACCCTGGATAAGCCCGTACGAATTAGGCTTGCCTGGCCGTGCGGCAAAATCATCCATTTCGTCATTCATCAGCACACCCGTGCCTTTAGCCGTAACACGCGAACCATAAAGGTCATTGAGAGTATAGGTGTTTGAAACAACATTTCCCGCCGTGTCAATTACAGTAAAATGAGTGGTGTCACTCCCTTCGGTCCCAGGAAGTTCGCCGTGACCGATCTCCGAACTTGGGGTTGCCTTCAGCACATCGATCGACGCCCCGCGTTTTTCTAAATAGCTGCTATCCAATAACCCTGAAACCGATACATTGGTAAAATCCGGATCGCCCATGAATTCCGCCCGGTCAGCAAAAGCACGCCGTGATGCCTCAATATAAACCTGATACTTGGCTGCGGAATTATGGCCCATCGCTTTGATATCGTATGCTTCGAGCATCTTCAGGACCTGCATCATGACAATTCCACCGGAACTTGGCGGAGGCATTGTCAGAATTTCGTATCCGCGATACGTTCCGCTTAAAGGAGTACGCTCATTTACTTCGTATTTTTTTAGATCTTCGAGCGTGATCAAACCGTTATTCGCCTTCATATCGGCAGCGATCATTTGAGCAGTCTTTCCGGTGTAAAATTCTTTAGCTCCGAGTGCTTCGATGCGCGCAAGGGTTTGCGCCAATTCCGGTTGTTTGAATAGGTCACCTTCGCGAAAATACTTGCCGTTGTTGAGAAAAATACGGTTGCTGTCAGGATATTTTGCCAGATATTCCTTGTATGCGACCAGCAGATTGGCGAGTCTGTTTGTTAAGACATAACCGTTCTCCGCCAATTGCCGTGCGGGTTCGACAAGTTGTTTCCAACTGATTTTGCCGGAGCCATGTTTTTTAAAAGCGAGGTCAAATCCGGCAAGCGTCCCCGGGACACCTGATGCTCGATAGCCGATCGTCGAAGAACCTTCACCTTTTATTAGATTGCCGTCTTTATCTATGAATACATCTCTAGTCGAAGCCAATGGAGCCCGTTCGCGATAATCGATAGCAAACGTTTTACCGTCTTTTTGACGGATCATCATAAAGCCGCCGCCGCCGATATTTCCGGCCTCGGGATAGACTACGGCCAGTGCCAAGCCGACGGCGATCGCTGCATCTACCGCATTTCCACCTTTTTTTATTATATCAATGCCGATACTCGATGCCAGTTCGCTTTGCGAGGCAGCTATCGCGTGCTTCCCGCGGACCGGTTCGCGGGTGGCCGCTGTAACGAATGAACAAAAAAATGAGGCTAATACAAGGTGAGCAAATAGACAACGAATTATGATTTTTTTCATATTGGAACTTTAGCAAAAGATAAATTTCCCGACAAACTGACGATAATCCTTCGTTGCCTTTTCAATTTCAAACAAACAAGTTATATTCATTTTTCAGTTAACTTAACGAAAGGCGAATCTAAATCAGCAATTTCAGAAAATGATCGACGGCGACAGTAGCAGAAATGTTCTTATCACCTTTTTCACCCAAAAATTTGGTGCAAAAAATTCGGCGCGTCCCATCGCGTATCCGTCGAAGTCTCTTTGAATACCGCTTTTACGCATATCTAACTATTTTAGGCCCGGGAATAATAGCTGCAAATTCGGGCAACGAGGCCAGCGGCATTGCCACTTATTCGGCTGCCGGTGCGGACTACGGTTACACACTTCTCTGGTCGTTCATCCCGATGACGATCTGCTTTATCTTTGCGCAGGAGATGTGTGTCCGGATGGGCGTTGTCACCGGCCAGGGCCTTGCCGATCTGATCCGCGAACAATTCGGGGTTCGATGGACAGCTATTGTCATGCTCGCCCTGCTTATCGCAAATACGGGCATCATCATCGCCGAATTTGTAGGAATTGCCCAAGCTTCCGAGCTTTTAGGAATTCCCCGCTACTTTTCAGTGCCGGTAACGGCATTGGTCATCTGGTGGCTGGTGGTCAAAGGAACGCCTAAAAGGATCGAACAGGCATTCCTTTTAATGTCTTTGGTATTTCTTACCTATATCGTATCGACCTTTTTGGCAAAGCCGGATTGGCATGAGGTCGGACGTCAATTCGTCTCACCGAGCTTTAGCTTTGATTATGGCTATCTATTCACGGTAATGGCTTTGATAGGGACCACGATCACACCATTTATGCAGGTCTATGTGCAATCTTCGGTGGTTGAAAAAGGCATGGGCGAAGAAGACCTACCAATGGCCCGGGCCGATGCAATTATCGGAGTGATATTTGCCAATGTGATCGCCGCGTTCATTGTGATCGCCACAGCGACGACATTGCACTCACAAGGAATAAAACTTGAAAGCGCGGCCGATGCCGCAAAAGCCCTCGCACCTGTACTCGGTGAATATGCTAAATATCTATTTGCCGTTGGGCTTTTCGGTGCGGCAATGCTGGCTATGGGCGTCCTGCCGCTTGCGACCGCATATTCGGTGAGCGAGGCTTTGGGTTTTGAAAAAGGCCTGTCGAGATCATTTCGTGAAGCACCTATTTTTCTCGGTATTTTCACGGCCCTGATCATAATCGGGTCAGTAGTCGCCCTTGTTCCGGGTATTCCACAGATCCGCCTTCTCATTTTCACACAATTCATCAACGGACTTCTTTTGCCGGTCATCCTCATTGCCATTGTAAAATTGTCCAATAACCGCGAGATCATGGGAAAGCACAAGAACACCCTGCTTTTTAATATCATCGCCTGGACAATAACTATTTTCGTTTCGTTGCTTTCACTACTATTGATTGGAAAATCAATTGCTGATATGTTGTCCTAAACTTATGCTTCCGTCTTCATTTCAAAAACGGGCCCTTTTCTTTGTTGCTTTTGCCGGAACAGTAACTTTGATCCTGATCACATTTCCATTGGTCGAAGAATGGCTGCAGGCATTTGTTCTGCCTCAGTTCGCTTTGCAGATAAGCGATGGCAAACTCATGAATATCGACCGATCGGCCCCGAGCATGATGTCGAGTACAACGGTTGGCCTTGCCACCAATATAATCCACATGTTCAAGATAGTTTTGTGGATGGCATTGGTAATATCGATCGTCAGATTTATCGCTTATCTGATCTTTCAGACGGCCCTTCGTACTTCCAGCCAATCCGAGATCTCTTCGCTGTTGAAAACAGTTTTCTCTATCATTATTTACATCGTTTCTTTTTTTATCATCTTCCAATCACAGTACCCAGAAGTTCAGCTTGCTCCGCTGTTTAGCGGTTCAGCTATTTTGGGAATAGTCGTCGGACTTGCTCTGCAGGATACTTTGGGAAACCTGTTCGCGGGTATTGCATTACAGGCCGATCAGCCGTTTCTGGTCGGCGATGTCGTCACTATCTCAAATCGGGGCAGCGGCGTGATCGAAAGCGTATCCTGGCGCGGTGTAAAGATCAGGACATTTCAAAATAAGCTTTTGGTGATGAGCAATGCCGTCATGGGAAAGGAAACCATCGAGGTCGCACCTCGTGACAACCTGAACGCACGGCTTGTTTTCTTTAATACTAACTATAACAGTTCGCCGTCAAGAACAATTCATCTGGTGCGGGAAGCAGTGCGCCAAGCGGAAAATGTCTCGCAAAAACTTCGCCCCGTAGTTCGTATAAGGAACTTTGGTGACAGCTGCCTAGAATGGGAAGTAAAATATTGGGCCGAAGATTATGCCAAATATAATGACAGCGATGCCCTGGTCAGGCAGCGTATATGGTATGTCTTTCAACGCGAGTCCATTCATTTTGCTTTTCCAACTAGAACGATCCATATAGAACCAAAACAAGAAGAAGCAACTTTAGACGAATATTTGAATGCAACTGCCGAAATACTGCAAAATGTTGCAATTTTTGCTCCTCTGTCAGATGAAGAGATGGAAAAACTTGCTCAAGCGTCGGCAAAACGCATTTACGCCCCCGGCGAAGCAATTGTACGAAAAGGCCAGGAAGGCAGATCGATGTTTGTTATTATTCACGGCACGGTTGAGGTCCAGATCCCGGAAAATGGGCGCCCGAAAACCATTAACACTCTGCGTGATAATGATTTCTTTGGTGAAATGAGCCTGCTGACCGGTGAACCGCGTTCGGCAACGGTCATAGCTTACGAAGAGACCGAAGTTCTTCAGATCAAAAAGACCGCACTAAAACAAATTTTTGAATCAAATCCGGAATTGGTAGAATCAATTGGCGGTATAATCGACGAACGACGTTTACTGCTTAAGCCCGCAGCTAAAGATGAAACGGACGAAAAAATCTTGATGAATCAAGGTGTTTTCAAAGCAATAAGAAATTTTTTCGGATTAAAATAAGCTTTAACAATCTCTAATTTCTACTGAATGTTCTTATCGTAAATATCATGAAGAACTTCGGTAATTGGTTTGCGGTTGGAGTAAGCGTCTTCCTTAGATCGTCTTGCCGTCTTTTTCTCCACAACTCTGCTTATTGGCCTGGCTTCATTAACAAAATGTCTGATGTTTTCTTGCCTATCATTGACAGTTTCATCGGTGATGCTCCGGCGTGATTTCTGGTCTGAGTATTCAAAATCATCCGCTTCGCCATTGGCTGTTCCTTTCAACTGTTGAATTTTAGGCTTCGATGCTTCTATCCGGCTTTGATCCAACAATGTCCCGGCACGTAATTTTCGGGCACGTTCGAGTGCGCGAACAGCGGCGGAGGTTAACGGGGCATCGGCTGGATCGCGTTCGATCTTTCGCAGCACCTTTACATAATTACGGAGTTCCGGTGAGGGAGAAGCATATGTTAATTCATCAGACGCATCGTTCTCCACAATATAAGCAAGATTCTTAATGGCGGCGCCATGATCTCCGATCTTATTGTAGAGGGCGCCAAGCGTAAAATAAACGAGCGGCGGAACTCCACTTTTTCTATGTAAAATGTCTTCGCCACGAATTATCGCATCCTTGATCTCAAATCCGAACCATTTTCGTTCATCATCACGGAGTATTTCATTGGCCGATAGATAAAATTCGAAAATGTCCCTAGTTTCGTTACGTGAAGCGGAGGTAAAGAGCCTCATTAAAAGAAAAGCAAAAACACCAAAAAAGAAAATGACAAAAAATGGGAAGTTAGCAACCAGAAGCATAGACGCAACGATGCCAAAGGCCAATACATATTGGCTTTTTTCCTTTAAAGATGACGGCAATCGTTTCTGTACTTTGTTATCGCTCACATTGATTATGGCAATTTTTAAATTGACGTATCATGTTTTGTTACATTTTTGTTTTCGGCCGTCTTTGAACGCGGTTTAGATCTCGTCTTTGGCGTTTCCGCCTTATGTTCTTTGGGCCGGGTCGTTTCCTTGGCATCAGCCTCTTTTTTTAGCCCAAATTCCGCCATTACATCCATAACCTTATCAAAGATCATATATGGCGAATTTAAGATGAACGAAAAGGTTTCACCAAGAGCTATGGCCTCGAGCTGTACAAGCGTTGAGATCTTTTTCTCTAACGGCAGATCGGTAAATTCTTTTTTATACTTTTCGCCTTGTTCATCTGTAGCTGTTTCATCCGCTGGTTTATTTTCGTTGGTCATAATTACTACCTCTCCGGCACTTTCTATTCTTGCCTGTGATGCAAGTCGTTCATTTTTCCTACGCCCTGACGCGGCGAAATGTTCCGATTCCGTTTGAGTAAGCGGCGAAAGGTGTTCTTCGCCTTTTTCAACAATAACCGAGATGTGCAGAATATCTTCTTCAGCGTTATTGTCGGCAAGATCGATACCGAAACGCTTGGCCGCGTCGATCAAATAGGTCCCGGTGGCAACAAGGCCTTCGCGGCCTTCACGTTCGAATCTTAATAAAACATTCGGCATACTTTCCTAACTATTAGTTCCCGACAAGGGTCCTCACACGCACTTTCGGCTGGGCACCGGATGCAGTAACATTGGAGCCGCTTTCCTTAAATTGACATTCTGCACAGACTCCCCACATTCGTAAACTATGATGCGTCGGCTTGAAGCCAAATTTGTCCGCCATCTCATCCTGCAAAGATTCTATGTCCTGCGAAAAAAATTCTATTACCTTTCCGCATTCGGTACAGATCATGTGATCGTGGTGGTCGTGGTTGTAATGATGTTCGTAATAGGTCTTGTTATCACCGAACCTTACCTCGCGCGCCAATCCGGCCTCGGTTAAAAGTTTTAGTGTGCGATACACGGTCGTATGGCCGACACTTTGGTCCCGTTTTTGAACAAGCCAGTATAGGTCTTCACTCGTCAGATGTTCTTCGGTGCGAAGAAAGATTTCAAGGATCAAATCCCTCTGTCCGGTGCTTCGGAGACCGGATTTCTGGATATGTTCAAGAAAAATCTCTTTTTCCTTTACAAATTCTTCTTTTTTCTTTGCCATATCGACCTTAACAATATTTTATCACTCGGTTTTTCTTTTAGCTATTGATATTTCCTTTCGGATCATTTCGATGTGCTGCAGATCAGCCCCTTTTTGTTTTGCAAGATCTAATGAGCGCTCAGCAAGTGCAAGATAAATGTCTTTAGCTTCGACCGATACATTTCTTTCCAATAATGCTAGGTGTCTTTTAAAAGCATCTATGTCCGCCCTTGCGAAAGTTCCGGTAAGGGCCTGCTCCGTTGTTTGAGTTTCCAGGTTTTCGACAGTACTGCGAATAAGCGGGAGCAGTATTTTCGACCCTTCGTCTGGGGCTAATCCGCATTTTGAAAGCATTTCCAATGCAACATCAATTAATGCAACAAAATGTCCGGACGCGGTTACAGCTGAGGCGTGATATAGGGGCTTTAATTCTGTCTCAATGGTGAATGACATTCCGCCTATATCGGCGACGATTTTCCCGGCAAGATCTGTCGCCTCTTTATCACCTTCGATACAGAAGTGAGCCCCGGCAAACCTTTCAGCACCACGAAACGGGTCAGTTACAGAAACGAGAGGATGGATAGAACCGGTTTTGCATCCGATCTGTTTTAGCTTGTAAAGAATATCCGAAGATAACGAGCCGCTCGTGTGAAAAACAAAAGGCCGTCCCGTTAAACATACAGTTAATTGATCTGCGACCGATCCTATTTCAGTGTCGGCCGTTGTAATAAATAGAATTTCGGAGTTTAGATCGGTGAGTTCGGACGAATTAATCAATTTAGGCCGATTCGGCAATTCCCGGGCTATATTGGTCGCGATTTCGGTGCCGCGGCAAACCAGATTCTCCAAATAATAACCCTTGCGAGATAAAGCGAGGGCCAACGCCCCCCCGACCCGACCGACACCTATTATGGAAACGCTTTGCATATCCATAAAATATAGATCAAAAAGGCGTATGAGAAAACTGTCGTTCGTTGAGGCTGAAAATTATAGGTTTGCCATTATCGCATCGCGGTAATCAGATCTTTCAATTCATTCGATCCTTGGTCGGTACCTTTAGATGCCGTTTCGGCTTTATTGCTCTTTTTTTGATCTTTTGGTGCAGGCTGCCGGACGACTGATGATTTAGTTAAGACTTCGGAAAGTATTTTTAATTGCAGGTCACTAAACCGGGTTATCTCTTTTTGCTGCTTCAAGTTCTCGGACAGATCGTTAGCCATGGTCCGGACCTCGTCTTCTTTCGCTTCGTTAGCAAAATGCAAAAGAATAGATGCTATTTCATCCCTTTGATTATAAAGGGCTTCGCGATACGCTCTGATCCCATTTGCGATAGTAGCCTGCAGCAGCTGAGGCAGGTTTTCCCAGTAATCAACTCTTGTCAAACTAAATGAACACATGCAGAACGGCCGCTTTGCAAGTGCTTCCATAACATTGACCCGGCAATCCAATTCGTCCAGCCGGCGGCAGATCTCCATCGTTTCGGCCCAATGTGACCTTTCAAAAAATTGCAAGTTAGAAAGATTTTCGAATTCCCACCATTGATCGCTTCGCAAGACCTCATCATATTGTTCCTGCAAAGAATGCGACCGCATCACTAATTCGTGCCGATTAGCGAAATATTCTGAATAAGAACGTTGGAATTTATTCCATAAATATCCTAATTCGCGGTTATTAGCATCGGTCGGAGTTGTATAGCTAATGTCCGAGATATTTATTAATTTACGCCGAAGTTCTTCAATATCTTCGTTCGGGGTCATTTCACAGACTGCCAAGTAAGATTGAATTTCAGTTCGCAATGAAGTTCCCTTAACAAAATGATCTAGAGTTTCAAGATCGCGGTAGCACTTATCCATTTCCTTTTTAGAATCGAAAAAGGCATCTGCAATGCGGTCCAGACATTCTTCGAATGTCATTGCGCCTTCCGACGCAGCTTTCACACAATCGGCGACGGAACCTATCGTTTTAGCGGAGCGGGCAGCCAGATTCCATATTCTTACGTTCAAGATCTCATCGGGGAGTTCCGCAAAACGCTCAAGTATCCTCGATTTTTTCCAGTCAACCGTCCAATCTTCAAAAGCCTTACGCAAATTCTCGCGGTCATCTTCGTTGTCAAACGATTTGAATTCCTGGTCTCCTACAAAAACGTTTGCCCAAGTCGTAAGTTTTTTGATCGAGTAAGAACTGTCTGTCGGTTTTGCAACACCAACAATGTCACCCCAGATTATTTTCAGATCAAGCGAACGACTTGTTATACGGTCACCGTCCGAAGTAACGAATTCGATCTGTCTCTGAGCAACCAGGGCCGTCAATATCAAGTGCTGGGCCTCGCGGACAAGTCCGTGCGGGGCCTTTCTAAGTTGTGCGTATATATCTTTTAAGGAGACAGGCTCGTTACCGCTAGCTTCCACAAGCTTTAATATCTCGGCGACAAGCGGAAGGACAGAAAGGTTTTCGTCCGATTCAGCTACGTACACTGCACCCTCAAGCCTGACCAAACCAAGAGGAAGGCAAAAGGCCTGTGCGAGTTTCTGGACCTCGGCCAAATTGGACCTTGTACCATTATAAAAGTCGGAAACTATCGTCGATACTTCGTTCATTCCCAAACGGCGCGAAAAGTATGGATGTTCCGGATAACGGTTTTCAAACAGCGGTTCGAGCATCAATGAAAACATTTCGGAGAAACTCTGAGCTGATCGGGCCTCTTCTGTAAAGTTATAATCAAAGCCTTCAATTATAAGTTTACCGTCCTCGAGAAAGTGACGCGTAAAGATCTTATCGACCGACACTGCATGTGAGTGCACTGATGTTCGGATCTGTTCGGCAAATTCCTCCCGAAGCTCGTTATTCGTACTCAACAAATAGTACCGCTGGATGGTTTCTATCTCATCTTTTCTCAATGCATCAGGCCGCCAAATGACTCTCGATACACCACTTGCCGGATCCCCGGGATCGGTCCCGGCTTTTTGAAGATCTATAACGATCTCCCAGTCGATCGAATCTGAAAAAGGCTCAGCCAAAGCGTCCGAAGGACTGTTATCAGATCTCCAAATTACCCGTCCGCGACGCCAGCCGCCGCGCCAATTAACCTGACAATCCATCCAATCTTTTACCGACGGATCGGATTCAATAGAAAAAGTGCTGTCTGAAAAACGGTCCTGCAGCAGCCGGCGCATTATCTTCGGCACAATGTCTTCTTGAATACTGGCGATCGAATCACTTAAAGCCTTATTAAGAATATCCTTGCTGCTGACCTTAAAGCCATAGCGTGTTTCCTGGCCTTCGTTGTATATCGAACGAACGTCATCCGGCATTATCTCTGCAAATTTAGTTATCAGGTCCTCAACTATCGAGACCGACTTCGCCGGATCGGATTCGTCGAAAATGAGCATCGAAGCACATATTTCTTGTGCTGTGGTTCCCTGCCCGTCCAATGAAAGAAGTAATAAGGCCTTAAGTATCAACTTGGCCTGAAGGCGCTGCATGACCGGAATTTTACTGACGACTTCAGAATTTAACGCATCGTAAGCGGCAAAGGCTTCGTTAAGATCTTCGATCTTTCTAAGGCCGGTTTCTGAATTGTCGAAAACTTCATCAAGGGCGATCAGCGAATTAGCAGGGCGGCCCAATATTCTTTCCCCGGCCTCTGCCGCAAAACTTAGAAGCGCAAAATCATGAACATACAGACGGACATATGGAGCTACCTCAAGTATAGCCGGATGGAGCGGATAGAGGGTGGAAAACTTCTGTTCGCTCCAACGAAAGCTCGGCAGCACTTCGCGAAAATATTCGTAAACGTCATGAAGCACCGGCTGCATGCCTTGTTGTTTGGGAAAGACGTGAGCATTAACAATCTTGTAAAGGTGCTCCTGATCGAGATAATCAATAGAGTAAGTCCTTGCAATGGAGGAATTAGAGCCATCTGCTCCCGCGATATCGTCATCAAGGGCAACACCGACAAATATATTCAGGTCCTTAGCCGCCTCCGCTATTTCACTGAGGTCCGCACCGTCATCGCGTGTAACCCGCGAACCGCGTTCGAAGGCGGTGTCAATCATCAATATGAACGGCAGTTCGCCCGTCTTATCGCTAACGGTTTTGAGTATTGCCGAAAAAGAACCTTCAAGCGCGGCATTGTCTAATTCCAAAGCCAGCGATATGCCATCCTTAAATTCTTCCAGAAGTGTGTCATGGGTGCCGCGCCGGACATATGCGACCGGATAATGCCTTCTCAGCAGTTTTTGGGCCCCGGCGGAAACCTGGGTTTCACCAATTCGCGTACGCAATTCAGGAAAGGCGGCCAAAGCGCCAAGCGTCGCCAGGAAATGGCTTTTCCCAACGCCACGATAACCGGCCAGTGCACATGCCGCACCATTCTGCACCTGAACATTAGATATTTGGTCGAGCCATTTTGCCATCAACTCGGCTGTTACGTCGGTAAAATGGTAGCTCGCTAGTGTCGCGGCCGGATCAGCGGTAAAATCACGCAATATTTGGTAAGATCGTACTTCGACAATATCTTTTACTTTTTCCTGAATGCGTTTCATGTATTAAAGAAGGTGTTAAGCAGGTTATTATCGGTCAAAAGTTTGGTAAGTGAAATGTTGGAACTACTTACCTGTGAGTCGAAGCTGGCGGGCCAATGACCCGACAATAATTGTATTTTATCAAGTTTGCGTGAGAAACAAAAGGTTTTTCACACTGATATTATCAAAACATGTGATTTTCAATTATTTTTTTCGATTTCGCAACTTTTCCGTTCCGCTCCGCATCATAAATACGTTGTACTCGCAGACAATTAGGATTAAGATTTTATATAGGTCGAGATATATTTCCGGAGGCTTCTGATGCATAAAGGTATTATCAAGAAATTCAGTGCATTCTTCGTTATTTTTAATATTTTACTTGGTGTTTTGGTTTTTTTTCCTGCCAGCATCCACGCTCAAAAGACGGATACGACCAACAAAGACAACAAGTCCAAGGACAAAAAAGCGCAGAAGACACCTGACCCGGCACAAACCGCATCAACCAAAACTCTTACAAGCAAAGAAGATCCGAACCAGATCGGAAAGCGTCAGATCAATAACGGATCCGATAAGCTATTTGGCTGGCTCGGCGGTTCACAGGAAAAAGAGATCGCACTTGGCCGCCAGCTCGCTCTGCAGGTAGAGCAACAAGCAAAACTGGTCGAAGATCCGGTCGTTACAGAGTACATAAACCGCGTCGGTCAAAACATAGTGCTCCATTCCGACGCAAAGGTCCCTTTTACCATCAAGGTCATTGATACCGATGAAGTTAATGCTTTTGCATTGCCTGGCGGTTTCTTCTTTGTCAACAAGGGACTTATCCTTGCAGCCGACAACGAAGCAGAGCTGGCAGGTGTAATGGCGCATGAGATAGCCCATGTCGCGGCCCGCCACGCCATGGAAAACCAGGGCAAAAGCACCTTGATAAACTACGGGGCACTGGCTGGTATCATCTTCGGCGGCCCGATCGTTAGCCAGGTGCTTTACAATGGCGGCGGTATATTGGCTGGCCTGGCCGGATTGAAATTTTCGCGTTCGGCTGAGGAAGAAGCGGACAATCTGGGCGTTCAGTACCTATATGCTTCTGGTTACGATCCGACGGCAATGTCAACAATGTTTGAGAAGCTAGCGTCTAAAAACAAGAAAAAACCCGGCTCTATCTCCAAGCTGTTCTCGACCCATCCTCAGTCCCTGGAACGTCGTGATACGAGTCTGGCATTGGTCTCACGCTTCTCCGAAAAGGAAGAATATGTCATCAGCACATCCGAATTTCAAAGGGTGAAGAACCATTTGCTGAAGATCACCAACGCCAAGGCCGGGGTCACAACCGACATCGACGACAGCGAGAACGGACGCCCGACGCTCAAACGCCGTCAGCCGGAAAATTCAGATGGCGACACAACTAATTCGGACGGCAGTTCGAGTTCGTCGTCCGACGGCCCGCCGCAGCTCAAGAAACGAGGCGATGCCCCGGAGGCAGCCCCTTCACCGACTCCTAAACCATAATTTATAAAATTTTAGTAGTAAAAAGAGCGGCCCTTAATGAGCCGCTTTTTTTTGTTTTGTTCAGCTTTATGCCGGTTCGTTTTTCTCGGTGGTTAAAGTACTGGTTTAATTTATCTTTGAAAAACAAGATATGACAGGACCGCCGCGGGCCGTTATTTTAATTTAGCTTTCAAACGGGCAATATCGGCTGTGTCCGACGCAAGGTTCAGAGCCTTTTCCCAATAAGCTTTGGCTTGCTCCGGTTTGCCCTGTTTTTGGTAAACATCGCCGAGGTGTTCGTTGATGGTCGATGAACCGGTGTCGATACGGACGGCATCCTTGAGATTTTTTTCGGCGTCGGTCAAATTGCCGAGTTTGAAATACGCCCAACCAAGGCTGTCAAGGTATGAAGGGTTGGCCGGATCGGCCTTTAATGCCTGTTGGATGAACGTCAAAGCCTCGTCTAACCGTTCGTTACGTTCAAGCAGAAAATAACCGAGATTGTTGAGAGCGACGGGGTTGCCCGGAGTTTCCAGCAGCAATCCGCGGAGGGTCGTTTCGGCACCGGCAAAATCACCGGACATTTGCTGTGCGGTCGCCAGCGTCAGCTTTGCGATCTGCTTGCGTTCTTTTCCGCCGGCGACGTTATAGGCTTTATTGGCCGCATCGGCGGCGTCTTTTCCACGGTTTGCCTGACTGTAAAGATTTGAGATAAATAGATAATTTGAAAATTGGTCGTTCGCCGGGGCAGGTGCCGAAACCGAATTGCCACCCGTTTCAGGCGAAGGTGCCGGTTTGGCTTCCATCATTTTTTTTATGATCGCGACGGCTTCGTCGACCTTGCCGGTTTCCGTAAGCAACGTCGCTTCGAGCCGGACAAAAGATGAATCATTTGGATATTTGACCCTGATGGAACGGACCACATCAATGGCCTCGGGCTTTTTACCGCTTTCCCGAAGAAAAGAAATAAGCTGCCGGTCGCTGAAAAGATCGTCCTTGCCCAGGACTTTTCTCGCCCGCTCGATCACTGCACGCACGTCATTGGGGCGGTCAGCCAATTTGAATGTCTGGATCATCTTTTCGAAAACGAACATTAGGAATTCGCGTTCGTCGCTGGCGATCACCGATGCTTTGTCCAGGCCGCGTGCCGTTATGGCTTCCTCATAGGCGGCGATCGCATCCGTATTGCGGTCGGCTCTGTTATAAAGATCACCCAAAACAACATATAAGGCCGCGGCGGATGCTCTGTCGCTCTGGATAAGTTTGACGGCGGATGCCCGAAGCAATTTGGCCGCATCGTCGATCATTCCCGAACGGGACTGCACCTCGGCAAGCATGGTTATCAGAGAAACATTGCCGGGATTGGCATACACTGCCTGACGAAGTGATTCGACGGCGACGGCAGCCGTTTCGCCTTTGGATGAATCGATGGCTTCACGAAGCAGATCGGTAGCTTCGGCGTTTGCCGGATCGTCAGCCACGACCAGGCTCAGGGTTTCGACCGCTTCGCGTGTATTTCCGGTCTTAAGAAGTACGGAGCCAAGTTTAAGTGACGCCGCTTCGGGCTGAAGGCTCGCCTGGGCGCCGGCGATAAAACTATAGAACTGAACATCGACGGGAGGAGCGGCGGCCAGCCATTTTCGCAAAGCATCGATCTGATCCTGCGGTTTGTTACCCTTGTCGTAGAACTCGCTTAAAAAGGCCCAAGCCTCGGCATTTCTGGGATCAAGACGGGTGATCTGTTTCCATTCAGCGATTGCTTTTACGGAATAGACTTTGTCCAATGATGAATTTTTAAGACCGCTTTTGACGCTGTAAAGCCGGGCAAGAAGGCGATGAGCTCCAAAATTATCGGGTTCAATGCCGGTCGCGATCATGGCAAGGTTTATTGATTCGTTCACTTCATTTTCGCCGACAGATGGACGCCTAACCTCTAATTCCGCAAGCGCCGTATAGCCTTCGGCAAGCGCAGGATCAATTTGGACGGCGTTTTGAAAAGCCTCTATTGCGGAACGCGATGCGCTTGAGATACCCGCCTGCGACCGAAGGCGATTGGCCTTCCAGACGAAACGCTGTCCTTCCAGCAGTTTCGCGTACGCCTGTTCGCGCATTTCGCGGGTGACCTCTTTTCCGGCCCGCAGGTCCGCGACAGACATCGCGGCCGTACTGGAAAAAGTAGGGGTCGGGACCGGCCCGGGAGCCGTCTGAGCAGAAGCTGAAAGCGCAAATAAAATTAGCGGGAATATAATTAAAAAGCTTTTTGAACTCATATTAAAAGATCATGAACGATACAAAAAGATATGCTGTTTTGAAAATCAAACGAAAGCGGTCGGCTGTTTTTCGAACTTACTTCTGTGAAAAGGTAAGGCCGGAGCCACGAAGTTACACAAAGAGCCGCGAATAAACTCTATCAATTACAACAGGCTTTTCAAGCAGCCTATTCAAAATGCTGAATGCTGACTACTTATTTTCTTTGTTTTCCGGGGATTTTGGCGGTGCCTGCTTTGGCACGACAGCCTGTTTCTGTGAAATAACAGAGGTCAACGCCTGCGGTATTTGATTTACCAGGATGTCGCCCTGATTCTCAATGATCTGATCGATCAGCTCAAACTTCTCATCATCGAATTTACTGGTCATCAGGACACCGTTCTTATCGATCGTCATCGGATAGATGCCGAAAAGTTGATTTTTGAAATTCGTCATGAACGAGGCTGTTTCCGGTGGCAATACATTAAGCCTTTCGGGGTTCGCTTCCGGGATGGACGCACCGATCAACAGAAGCTGTTCCTTGGATTTTGCGACCCATTCGCTATTCGGATAGTCGCGGACGATCTGTTGAAAATAGCGGGCGGCCTGGTCCGTTTCCTCTTCGACAAGGTAGGTATTGGCAAGTTTGTACAGGGCTTCGTCAAGAAAGGTAAAATTCGGATATTTGTCGAGGATCTCACGGTAACGCGATTGGGCGCCTTTCAATCCGCCTTTTTTCTGGCCGACCGACTGAATGTAATAGCCATTGGCGATCAAGAGATTATGCAGCCCTAAATTATCCTGAACTTCCCTAAGGCGTTTTTCTGCATCGGCCTTTAATATGGAATTCGGATATTGTTGGAGCAGTGCCTTGAGGCGAGTCTCGGCCCGTTTTGCCTTGGTCGCATCGCGGTCAGGCAAACCGATCTGCCGCATTTCCGCTTCACCGATCTTTAAGATGACCCGGTCGGCCAAAGGGTGCGTCGGGAAGAAGGTCAGCCATTCCTGATACGCCGCGACCGCCTGGATAAGAGCACTAGTTGCTCCTTCAAGAAAAAAGGAATCGGCGACGGCCAGCTTTGACATCGGCAGATAGGGCGAATCAGGATATGTAGTGATGATCGTCTGGAAAAGCAGCCGTCCGACATCGAAATTTTTCTTGCGCACTTCGCGGGTGGCACGGATAAACAATTCGCGGTCGCGGCCGGGCGACACGCTGCCGATCAACTCGTCGTATTCGTCATTTCCCGTACCGCCGAAGATACCGAGGAATTTTTTCTTTTTCTTGACGTCGCGGGCCTTGCCGACACCGGATTCAGGATTTGCCCGGGCACCGGCGGTTTCGACCTGAACGGCATCGGCACGGGTCTGCAGATCGGCGACGGCGGTTTCAAGCTGGTCAATGTCACTGCCCTCATACTTTTCCGAACGGTCAACCTTGCCGCGTATATTGTTGACATCCGATTGAAGTCCGGCGGCCTCTTTTTCGATAGATTTCAGCCGTGCGTAAGGCGTGTCGATCTTGGTCTTATCGTCTTTACCTTGCTTTTCTTCTGCGTTTTCCTGTTTCAGGACAGACGCGGCACTGGTCGCCGAACGACGGATGGTCTCGAGCTTTTGCCGCATCACATCAAGCCGCTGCGTAACGGAACCGTCGCCGGTCTTGGTCTGTGCAAAAGCCGATAAGCCAGCGGTCATGACCACTGCAAGAGCCATAAAAAGAAACTTCTTCGTAAATACAACCATAATTCCTCATTTTGATAAAAGTAATGAGCGACGCGCCGAAACGCGAACCCAGAACTTAAACCCAAACCGTACCTTTATCAATTAATTCCCTGACGGCATCCGCGGCGTTATCATTTCCATATACCGCCGAACCGGCGACCACGATCTCAACCCCGGCCTCGACGACCTCACGGATATTCGATGCATCGACACCGCCGTCAATTTCAATTCTTGTATTAAGCCCCCGATCCGCGATCATCCGTTTAAGACGGCGCACCTTATCGGTCGAGGTCGGGATATATTTTTGCCCGCCGAAACCAGGGTTGACAGACATTAAAAGAACAAAATCCGCATACGGCAGCGCTTCTTCAAGAGCAACGAGCGGCGTTCCCGGATTGATCGCGATACCTGCTTTTGCACCGGCTTCGCGGATCGCCGTCAACGTCCTCTGCAGATGTACATCTGCCTCGACATGCACGGAAACCATGTCTGCTCCGGCCTCGACAAAGGCGACGGCATAACGGCCCGGTTCTTCGATCATCAAGTGGCAATCTATCGTAAGCTTAGTCGCTTTTCTAAGCGATCTTACGACCGGAAGGCCGATGGTGATATTGGGAACGAAATGTCCGTCCATCACATCAACGTGCAAAACCGTAGCTCCGCCTGTTTCGACCGTCCTGATCTCTTCCGCGAGCCGTGTAAAATCTGCCGATAAGATCGATGGTGCAATTTCAAACATTTATTGATTTCTATTACTTTGTTGCGGAAATAACCCTGCCGGTTGCATCCGCGTTACGGCCTTTGATTGCGAAGCTTCTGCTCGGCCGGGCCGGGCTTGGGCGGTGTATTTTTCGGCTTTGGCAGCGGTCCGGTGAACGTGTTGGCGTTTTTCTTCTCCGGGCCGGCTTCGGGGTCTTTTTTGTTATCGGCCCCCTTTGAATTCGTATCGTCCTTCGAATTTGTATCAGGGTTCGAATTTGAATCAGTGCCGATCTGGTCACGGGTCGTATCAGCTTTTTTCTTGACGTTCGTATTTGAATTCGAATTCGTGTTTGCCTTTGGCTTCTTCGGCTTGTCAGAGATCATTTCCTCGATCTTTTCTGTATCGTCGGATTCGATATCGGTCTTTAAGGTTTGCGGCCTTTCGTCGGATTCGATGCCCGCTTTACTGACAACAACAAAGATGAGCTGCCCGGTTTTGACTGTTTCACCGGCTTTGGGAAGTTGCTCGAGCACAGTATTCATCTTCTCGGTGCTCGTTCGTTCCGCCCTTCTTTTGATCTTTAAACCGAGAGATGCAAGCTCTTTTTCACTCTCGATAAAATCTTTCCCGGTAATTTCCGGCACCTTTACTTCATCGCCGGACAGCGACATGTAAACTACACCGGCCATGCCTGCCAGAAATGTCGCCAAAAGCAAGACCAGCGAGAGCAATTTGCCCAATGCGGAAATACTTTTATTAAAAATGCTCAAGGCTGTAAACTCCCAAAATCAAAAGAAAAGTCTAACATTTTTTGCCCGTTCGACAAACTTCCTTAGATTCTTTCACCGCCGAGACGCAGAGACGCAGAGAAGAGGAATCCATATTTGCTGCTAATTTTTTTCGCGTCTCGGGGTCTCTGCGTCAAATTCTTTCAGTCGATCTAAATATGTATGAACGATGCAATAAAAAATCCGTCCATATTATCGATGTGCGGAAACGTTTGTGCGAACAGCACATTATTAATAAATCTATCGGGAACATTCGGTTTTGTAATTTGAAAGTCTTTGTTTTCCGACATAAATCCAGCAGCCACAGCTTCGTTTTCTTCAGGTTCGAGCGAACAGGTCGAATAGATCAATGTTCCGCCTTTTTTCACGAGTTTTGATGCATTTTGCAGGATCGTAAGTTGTTTGCCTGCTAATTCGTCAAAATCACCGGGCGAGAGAAAATATCTGATCTCCGGATTATGGCGGATCGTGCCCGTTCCTGAGCACGGCGCATCGACTAGAACTACGTCAAAGCTTCCGTCGCCAAACGGCAGAGCACCGGCAGCATCGTATTGCAGCACATTTATATGATCAATACCTTGATGCTGGGAATTATCACGCATGAACCGCGCCCGGTGATAGTGCAGGTCGCCGGCGATAATTAACCTCGAATCTGAAGCTTGAAATCTGGAACTAATTGCCGTCGCTTTGCTTCCCGGCGCAGCACAAACATCGAGGAATTTATCGTCCTCATTTATCACCACGGAAGCCGCGACCATCTGCGATGCCTCGTCTTGAAAATAGATCGCGCCATTTTCTGCCAAAGCAAATAACTCCTCGTTTATGCCGCCTGTGATCAGGCAGCCATCGACAAATTCAGACGGCGACGCATAAGGCGGTGGTGTATTTGCCGATCTTGCTGTCATGCGAAAAGCTATTTGCGGTATCTCGTTGTTGGAGACCGCAAGTTTTTCAGCTTGCACAATACCGAACTGCGTGGCCCATTTCTCGATCAGCCAACGCGGGTGCGAGGTTTCCGCTGATATCCGGTCAAATTCGTCGGAGAAAATTAGATCGGCCCTTTCGCGCGTCGCCCGACGCAGGACAGCATTGACAAAGCCTTTGGCCGAAGTTTTTTTGGCGTACTGCACGAGATTTACGCTTTCGTTAATGGCCGAATGATCAGGCACCCGGTCAAGGAAAAGTAGTTGATACAGTCCTATGCGAAGGACGATCTTGATCGCCGGATCGATCTTTTTTCCTTTGGTAAAAACTTCGATCAAGCGGTCAAGGCCGATCTGTTTACGCAGGATCCCGAGAACAATGGCATGGCAAAGCCCGCGGTCTTGTGCTGTAAGATCGTTCTCATATTGCGGGAGCAAAACGGAGGAAAACGCTTTTTCTTTCTCAATTTTTGAGAGTATCTCAAAAGCGGCCGTCCGTGCCGGGGAAATTTTCATATTCTGTTTTGAGTTCGCTCTTGAGCGTGTATGTAGTTAAACGAAGTGCGGACTTAAAACGCTTTCTTGTTCTTATGCCGCTGAGAATAATCTATCCCTCTTCCCTTTTCTAGTTTTTCATCGAGCGTCCGCCGTTCGTCAAAAACAAAACACTCGCCTTCCCATAGCTGTTCTTCCGTTGGAACATCCTCGAGATATTTCAAAATTCCGCCTTCAAGCTGGAAAATTTCAGAAAAACCAATCTCTTTCATATACGGGGCGAATTTTTCGCATCGGATGCCGCCGGTGCAGAACATCGCGATCTTGGTATGCGTTTTCGGATCAAATGTTTCGGCCACAAATTGAGGGAGGTCGCTGAATTTTTCGGTGTTCGGGTCAATGGCGTTCCTGAAAGTGCCGTTTTTGTGCTCGTAATGATTGCGGGCATCGAGTAAAAAAACATCTGGGGCGGAGATGACCGCGTTCCAATCGGCTGGTTTTACATGCGTACCAGCGCCTTTTGAAATATCGACCTTCTTTCTTAAGGTGACGATCTCCGGCTTGATCCTGACCTCGTGTTTACGAAAGGGTTTTTCCGCATGAAATGACGATTTGAATTTGATATTTGTATTTAGAATGCCTGCCGCACGTTCGATAAAAGGCCCGATATTGGCCGGTTCGGCGCACAAGCTGGCATTATAGCCTTCTTCGGCAATAATTATTGTTCCAAACACGGAAAGCTCGATCAGCAATGCTTTTAGCTCAAGTTTGATCGATTCAAGGCCGGTCAGGCGCTTAAATTCGTAAAATGAAATTATCTCGTAGCTCGCTGCGTTTTCCATATTCTTATGTTCAGAATGATGATTCTGAACATTTATCCAAACAATTCTCCGGCCTGAGGGTGAATACCATTAACAAAATCGCGCACCGGCATCCGGCGTTTCCCTTCCGGCTGAACTTCGTCGATCCGCAACCCTGTTTCACCGCCGCATTGAATAACCAGGCTGTCGCCTCTCGCTTCAATTATCTCACCGCAATTGCGTCCTTTGGTTTGAGATTCCAGATCTGAGATCACACTCTCCGCCGCCTTCCAGAGGGTCAATTTACCACTATTATAGAAAGTGAACGAACCGGGGAACGGCTGAAAACCTCGAACACGATTAGCGATCTCACGCGCCGTCAAATCCCAATTTATCAAACCGTCCTCGCGTTTCATTATCGGGGCGAGCGTGGCTTTATCGTGATCCTGCGGCTGT
Organism: Pyrinomonadaceae bacterium; assembly: GCA_043740295.1. Taxonomy (GTDB): domain Bacteria; phylum Acidobacteriota; class Blastocatellia; order Pyrinomonadales; family Pyrinomonadaceae; genus OLB17. The sequence continues at coordinate 45,946 of JAYUCO010000052.1, forward strand.
CCCGAAAGTTCATTATACATCGCGAGCGTTTCCGAGATCAGATCGGCGCCGATGAATGACAACCTGTCCATCAATTCTATTGACGATTCCAGCGGACCGATCCGGGTCTCGCGTTTGAGCAGAATATCGCCGGTGTCAAGCCCCGCGTCCATCTGCATTGTCGTTACGCCGGTCCGCTCTTCGCCGTTAACGACCGCCCAATTCACCGGCGCCGCTCCGCGATATTTCGGGAGCAGCGAGAAATGAACATTTAGTGCACCTTTCGGGTACGCATCGAGAAATGTCTGCGGAAGTATCCGGCCGTACGCGACGACGACGGCGACATCGGCATTGTGCGATCTGAATGTTTCGAGGGCCTCAGGGGTTTTGACCTTGTGCGGCTGGAATACAGGCAAGCTGTGCTGCAGAGCAAATTCCTTAACAGGCGAGAACGTGATCTTATTTCCGCGGCCCGACGGTTTGTCCGGCTGCGTATAAACAGCAGCGACCTCGTGGCCGTCGCGCAAAATCCGCTCAAGTGATGGCACCGCCGCCATCGGCGTGCCCATAAAAACAATTTTCATTGAATATTATTCTAATGATCTTTAGCCGCAAAGCGAAAAGGTAAATGATCACTTTCATTAAAAATATTCATGTCGTTCTATTTTCGGCCCAACCGCATTGCATCGGCCATGATGTAAAATATCCAATTCTCTTCCATCGAACCATGAAATAGATAGGCATTTACACCGGTCGCGTATATCGCTACGTCTTCGCCGCTGTGCGTTTCGGCGGCCAGCGGGATATTCGATTCTTGTAAATAATCAGGCTTGATTACGGTTTGCTCGTCAAGATCGGGCCGCTGCGTGCCTCTTGCTCCCGGCCCGTTCGAATATCCCAAAGTTGTAAAAGGTTTTTTGTCGCGGTCGATGACCGGTTTTTCCTCAAGCATTCCTTCGCCGTCGATCTCATGGACAAGGCCGAGAATATTGTTGCCGCGGGCTGGATATCCCTGGATAAAAAATGTATGGCTGTGATCGGCCGTGACGATGATCAGCGTTTCGTCCAAATTAACTTTTTTGACAGCGGCACGGACAGCGTCCGAAAACGCAACAGTGTCCGTAAGCGCCCGATAAGCATTGCCGTTGTGATGCGCGTGGTCGATACGGCCGCCTTCGACCATGAGAAAATAGCCTTTTTTATTGTTGGCCAAAACATCGATGGCTTTTGTCGTCATCTCGGAAAGCGAAGGTTCGCCGGACGGATCTTTGGGCCGGTCATGATCGAACTGCATGTGAGATGGTTCGAACAGGCCGAGCAGGTGTTTTGTCTTTTTGGCATCGATCGCGTCAAATTGCTGTTTGTTCCACACATAGGCGGAATCATTGTACTTTTTCCGCCATTCGTCCGTCAGGTCACGCCCGTCAAGGCGTTCACCCGACCGCTTTGCATATTCCGGGTCATTTATTTCCTTTGGCAAAAATTTTGTCCGCCCGCCGCCGAGTGCAACCTCAAGCCCGTCACCATATCGAAATTCAAGCAGCTGCCGAGCAATGTCTGGAAATTTCGCGTCATAAGCATCTTTGTGCCGAGCCAATATATCGGCATCCGATTCCCAATCACGATCGACGGTGTGAGCATAACAGGCACCGGGCGTCGCGTGTGTGAGCCTCGCCGTGGTGACAATTCCGGTCGATCTTCCCGCATCTTCCGCGTATTCGAGCAGCGTTTTGGTCTCTTTTCCGGCGACGGTCCTGTAATTGCCGTGCTGCACATTTTGATTTACGGAAAGAACGCCCTCGTCAGTTTTGACGCCGGTCATAATGGCGCTCATCGTCGGGGCCGAATCGGACGTCTGCTGATTTGCACTGTATGTTTTTGACAAAGCGGAATATGGAAATTCCTCAAAGCTCAGCCGGTTTTCTTCACCGCTTTCACCACGGGACTGCCCTTCGAAAATGCGCGCGGCCGTCAGCGTCGAAACGCCCATACCGTCACCGAGAAAAAGAATGACGTTTTTCGCCTTTCCTTTGCGGGGCTTTATAGCTCTGGCATTTTCAACCGCTTTCCAGCCGTCGCGTTTCCAGGTGTCGGCGGATTCTTCCCGTTTAACCGGAAATGTCTGCTGAATGCTTTGGCTAAATGATGAAACAGTAAAGGAAACGAGAACTAGAGCCGCAATCTGTTTTAGCGAAAATATTTTCATATCGATACCTTACAAAAATAGTGTTAAATTCCGAAGAACTTAACACATATTTTATTGACCCGGAAGTTAATTAGGCTATCTGAAAAGAGCGGGGGCAAAGCAACCCTTCCTGACCTGCGATCAATATTGGCTTTATTCCTGCTGATACAAATATTCAAGTTCAGAAATAAAATAAAATTAACCAGTTTCGTAGGTCAGGAAGGTGGGCTTGCCACCGCTCTTCCAGAGCTAAATTTTTTGTGAAACCAATTTGCCCTGCATGAATTGGAGCAGATATTCGCGGCCGCCGGCCTTTGAATCGGTCCCGCTCATGTTGAAACCGCCGAAAGGATGCGCGCCGACCAAAGCTCCAGTGCATTTGCGGTTCAGATAAAGATTGCCGACGTGAAATTCACGACGCGCCTTTTCTAAATTGCCCTGATCTGTCGAATAAACTGCTCCGGTCAGGCCAAACTCCGTGTCGTTGGCGATCTCGATCGCGTGATCGAAATCGCGGGCCTTTATGACGGCCAGGACAGGTGCAAATATCTCTTCCTGTTCGATGGTCGCACCAGGCAGTACATTAGCGATAACGGTCGGTTCGATGTAAAACCCGCGTGAATCGTCGCCCTTGCCGCCGGTCAGAACTTCGCCGCCTTCGGCAATTCCCTTTTGAATATAGTCCATCGTCGTGTCGAACGAGCGTTTATTGATGACTGCCGCGACGTTGGTATCGCCATCTGTCGGGAGGCCGACCTTCAGATTTTTTGTCAATTCGACGACTTTTGCCATCAATTCGTCATGGACCTTTTCATCTACGATCAGACGTGAACAAGCCGAACATTTCTGCCCCTGAAATCCGAACGCAGCGGCGACTGCACCGCTCGCCGCGGCATTAAGGTCGGCATCGTCAGCGACGATTATCGCGTCTTTGCCGCCCATTTCAGCAACTACGCGTTTGATCCATATCTGTCCGTCACGAGGTTTGGCGGCAACTTCATTGATGTGCAGCCCGACGCCCTTGGAACCCGTGAAAGATATGAACCGCGTTTTTGGATGCGTGACCATTGCTTCGCCGGTCTTGGCGCTGCCGGTCAGGAAATTAACGACTCCCGCGGGAAGGCCGGCTTCTTCGACGATCTCCATGAATTTGGCGGCGATCGTCGGCGAATCGGATGAAGGTTTGAGCACAACGGTATTTCCGGTCACCACAGCGGCCATCGTCATTCCGGCCATGATCGCCAGCGGAAAATTCCACGGAGGAATAACGGCGGCAACGCCAAGCGGGATATATTCGAGGCGGTTGTCTTCGCCTTCGACCTTAGTGATCGGCTGTTTATCAGCCCAGCGAAGCATCTCGCGCCCGTAGAACTCCAGAAAATCTATCGCTTCGGCGGTGTCGCCGTCGGCTTCGGCCCAGGTCTTGGCAACTTCGAAGACCATCCAAGCCGAAAATTCGTGCTTTCTGGCACGCATGAGGTCAGCGATCTTAAAAAGATAATCGACACGCGTTTCAGGCGAAACATTTCGCCAAAGCTTGAATGCGTTCGTCGCCGATTCGACGGCACGTTCAACCAGGCCCGTGTCCGTGTCACTTTCCGAAAAGATACCGACGACCTCAGAGGTGTCCGCCGGGTTAATGCTCTGAAATTTGCTTTCGAGCGTTACTTTTTCACCGTTGATGACATTCGGATATTCAAGGCCGAGTTCGCTCCGCACTTTTTCTATTGCTTCACGCATTGCCGCCGCGTTTTCGGCGGTCGAATAATCCGTAAAAGGTTCGTTCTTAAATTCGTCCAACATTCTTTGTGTTTGCATAATTTTTCCCGCTGATCTTTAAGGACTATGCAGCTTCCATAACCCGGCTTTTTGGTTCAGGTAATGGCGTTCCATCTTTTTCAAAGATTTCCACCCACTCGTCCACCACTTCCAGCAATTCATTAAATACCAGCGACGGATCGTCACCATGTACCCCGCCACCAAAAAACTCAGGGCATATTCCAATAAAACACTGGTCTTCATCACTCCAATAAACAATTTTCTCGTATTGATCGGCAATTCTCTTCATCGGTCTTTCACCTTATTAATGTAGTCTTTAACAAGCTTTTCCTGATATTTTTGAGCATCGGCCCCAAGTTTACCCGATATAGTAATGCTTAGCCCGATTGGATGCCTGTAATTTCGATGGCTGCCTTTTCCGCCACGGTTGCTAAAGCCATTACGTTCCAGTTCCGCGATCAATTCCCTGATTTTCGGAGGCATAAATATTATCTATATTTCTGCTTGTCCAATTCATTTAATTCCCATTCGTCAAGCAGTTCCGGCACAACGGGTTCGCCATTGCTTTGCCACGCGACAACGAAACGCGGCTGCTGGGTATCATTCACATGCCTGCTATAACTCAGGATAAGCACCCATCCAGCTGTAAGATACAGGTTTAATTCGCGCACCGAACCAACTTCGGCGGTTAGTTTGGTTTTTTCTATGCTCATTACTAACTTCCTTTATGAAATGTCTTAACCAAGGATATTTTGCAGATTATCCCGCAAGGCCATTGCATCATTTTCATTCAATTTTCCAAGTCGTTTCAGTACTATATCTTTTTCAACTGTAGTAAAGATAGGCTTTATAACAGATGATTTTAATAATCCGGCTTCCTTCCATCCCACGACTTTAATTTCGCCGACAATTAGTGGACTTCTGATCCGCCCTGTGATCGCCATTAAGACGATATCTAAATGCAGTTCATTGTATGAATCGGAACTAATAACAACCGCCGGACGCTTTTTGGTTCCCGTTTGGTCTGTAAACGGAAACGGCACAACTACCAGATCTCCAAATTTATAATGAGTCATAAACCGAGTCCTCGTCGTTATCCCACACATTATTAAACGATTTCTCAGACAATTTCGCAGTTGATTCGACCAATACTTTTTCCTCTCGTTGCGAAAGAAAATCAATAAAATCTATAACCTCGGCAATTCGTCGCGGCGGTAATTGTTCAATTTTTTCAAATAATAGTTTTTTAGCCTGCATTTCAATTCTCCGGCAAATTCAAATATTCACACCCATTCCCCTGTTTTTTGGAGTCTTTTGATCTTGCGTTTTGCCATTTGGCGTTTTAGTGTCGTCATTCTGTCCAAAAAGACTATGCCGTCACAATGGTCTGTTTCGTGCAGTACACAGCGGGCGGCGAGATTATCAAGATCCATTTCGAATGCTTCACCTTTAACGTCCCGCGCCCGGACGATGACACGCATTTCACGCTGAACGACCTGATACAATCCTGGAAATGAAAGGCAGCCTTCATCACCCGTCTGTTCACCTTCGACGGTGACGATCTCTGGATTTATAAAGACCAACTTGTTAGATTCGCCTTCCTTCGGGACATCCATTACAAAAAAGCGTTTGGAAATACCGACCTGGGGGGCCGCAAGCCCGACGCCGCCGGCCTTATTCATCGTCTCGAACATATCATCGACAATTTTCTGCAGACCGGCATCAAAATCTTCATCAGCGACCGGTTTGCCGACTGCCAGTAAAACAGGGTCGGGGTAATGAACAATGTTCAACAAAGCCATAAAAATAATCTTAACGCAGCAGCCGCGACTTGCAAAGGTTATTAAATATTAACAAATCCAACCGCAGTGCACAAAAAAATTCCGGCGCGGATGTTCGATCGAACTCCGCACCGGTAACCTGTCAACGAAAACGATTAGTTCAGGGCAGCCGCTCCGGCCTCAGCAACCAAATGGTCGTTTTCGACCGAATCGCCTGAAACACCGATCGCACCTATCACTTCACCGTCATTGTTTCTGAGCGGTATGCCGCCCGGAAAACTGATCAATCCGCCATTTGAATGCTCAATGTTATAGAGCGGGCCGCCGGGCTGCGACAATGTGCCGATCACGCCGGTATTCATATCGAAAAACCTAGCGGTCTTCGCCTTCTTGATTGAAATGTCGAGACTGCCGAGCCATGCATTGTCCATTCGCGCAAATGCCTTCAGGTTCGCGCCAGCGTCAACGACCGCAATGTTCATTTTTGTTCCGATCTCCGCAGACTTTGCAATAGCCGCGGTGATAATAGCCCTGCCTTGTTCAATAGTTATATCGCTCAATGTTGTTTCCTTCCTTTAATTTATCTAGAATTTTATCACGAATCTTGGCGTGTTTACCTCATCATTATTGAGGATTTGCCGCGTTTATTGCCGCTTTTTCCGTGGTTGCCCAATCGCACAAAAGCTTTGCGTCCGAATCTGTCAGGACAGCATCGTTATGCATCCATAAATACGACGGGATAGGCATCACGGCGGTTTCTACCTGTTCGCATATCTCGCCGAGCTTTTTCATTTTGCGCTTCGGGGTGTATGTGTTCCAAATGCTTAGGTTCATTTCCTTCCGGCCGTCCTTGATGTGGTCCGCCAAATACCATGAAACCGGAGAGATGTTCGAATACCACGGATAGACCGTGTTATTTGAATGACAATCGCTGCACGACCGTGTAAGGACCGCCTGCACGTCGGCCGGCACAGCGGTCGATGCCTGTATTGTTTCTGCCTGCACGATTGTTGGGTTTGTCCGGTCGGGCCGGACGAACTGAGCGATAATAAATACCGCCGCGATCAGTACCGCCAAGATCTTAAGAATTTTTTTCATAAGTCAGTGGGATATTTTACATTGATGAATTAATAATTAGAAATTGGTAATCACTAATTAATATAAAGTTGCTAAATAATGAATTGATAATCGAAAGAAATTGATGATCTTTATATATTTACTCTTTTGTTAATCAGCCCGCCATATTAGAATATTACATGAATATGTATAACCCGGTCGTCATCGCCATTCCATTTTTTGCCCTGTTTATCGGGCTTGAGACGTGGCTCGCCCGGCGTGCCGATCCGGAAGGCTATGACCGGAAAGATACATGGAACAATATATTGATCGGTTTTGTGAGCGTTGGTTTTGGGCTGCTTTTTAGTATATTTGTCGGGGTGATCTATGCTTTTTGCTATGCGGTTGCACCATTCAAATTTCCGGCGGATGCATGGTGGACGTGGGTGCTTTTATTTTTTGTTGATGATCTTGCGTATTACTGGTTTCACCGCGTAAGCCACGAATCAAGGCTGTTCTGGAATTTCCATGTCGTCCATCATTCCAGCGAACAATATAATCTGAGCGTCGCGGTCCGACAAAGCTGGTTCAGCAGCCTGCTGCACTGGATATTTTATGCGCCGCTAATGCTGATCGGTTTTGCACCGTGGATGTTTTTGATCATGCACGGCTTTAATTTGATTTATCAATTCTGGATACACACAAAACTTATCAAAAATTTGGGGCCGCTCGAATACATATTGAACACACCGTCACATCACCGTGTCCACCACGGGGTGAACGAACAGTATCTCGACAAAAATTACGCCGGTGTACTGATCGTTTGGGACCGCATTTTCGGGTCGTTCATAAGCGAAAATGAAGAACCGAGATACGGTATAATCAAGCCCGTTGCGACATATAATCCACTTTGGATAAATCTGCACGGTTGGTTTGAAATGTTTGAAGCAATGAAGGAACGCAAGTCGCTATCGGGCAAATTGTTGTGTATCTTCAGCTCGCCAAATATGGATATTGACGGAAAAACCACACTGCGTTCCAAAGCCATGTAACAAGCATATTAATTTCGGCGGTTTGCCTGCGGGGTTCATCCGCTCATATACTCTTAACATCTATGAATACAAGGAAAATAAGGGTGCTGGTTGCAAAGCCCGGACTTGATGGACATGACCGCGGTGCGAAAGTTATCGCCCGTGCACTTCGTGACGCCGGAATGGAAGTAATATACACGGGTTTGCGGCAGACGCCGGAAATGATCGCGACCGCTGCGTTGCAGGAAGACGTTGATGCGGTCGGAATCTCGATCTTGAGCGGTGCCCATAAAACACTTTGCCCGCGCATCGTCGATCTGCTCCGCGAAAATGGGATGGACGGCACGCTCGTTCTCGTCGGCGGTATCGTACCGAATGAAGATATAGCCGATCTAAAAGCGAAAGGCGTGTCCGAGATATTTCTGCCCGGAACATCGACAGAAGACATCGTAAAATTTATCAATGAAAATGTCCGTGCAGAATAAGCCGCAGGCTGAAATACGGCGGTTACGTGAGCTTGATTCACCATCGTGTGAACTCTCATTTATGTTCATGTTTCGGCCCAATAAAGATAAAATATTGTAATGTACGAGATTAAAGGTTAAACTTAAGACTTCAAATTAAGGAGAAACTAATGAAAAAACTAATAAGCGCAATTTTCGCCCTGGTGATGATATTTTCAGTCGTATTTATCAGCGGTGCCATTTCATCCGACAAGTCATTTTCTGCTGAGGCCCAAACTGTACGCGTTAGGCGCAGGCACAATGGTGTAGCCCACAAGACCTATCGTGGCGGTAGATATGTGGTCAGAAAAACAGTGAAGGGTACTAGATGGACAGCCCACAAAACGAAAGTCGGTACTAAATGGACCGCCCATAAAACCAAAGTAGGAACGAAAAAAGTGTTCCATAAAACTAAAAAAATACTCTATTAAAAACCAGCAAAACCAATAAAATTGAAAAAGCCGGCGGCAAGCCGGCTTTTTTGGCACATTACGTGCATCAAAAAAAATTAAGGATCAGAATTTTAAGATTAAAGAGGAGTTAATGATGAAAATAAAAAGTTTAGTAAATATTGCGATCATTTTTTCATTTGTAATCTTTGCATACACGGCGGTCAATGCTCAGATCATCGATAAGGTAAAAGATACAACGGTCAAAGCTGCGAAGAAAACAAAAGACGTAACGGTCGATGCGGCCAGGAAAACCGCTGACGTATCGAAAGACGTCTATGAAAAAGCCGAGGGCAAAACTGAAGAAGCAGTCGATGCGACTCCCGAAACTGTCGAAAAGACAAAAGACATGACGGTCGGTGCCGCCAAAGCAACCGGCAACGGGACAAAAAAGATCGGGAATTACACCGTTAATGTTACCGATAATGTTTCCGGACAGGCGTATGAGGGCGGAAAATGGTTTGTTGTGACGACGTGGGACGGAACAAAATGGGTTTCGAAACGCACATGGTTCGCAACCAAAAAAGCGGCTTCCACGACTAAGGATACTATTACCGGCAACGACTAAGCGGCGGTCCGGCGCATAGCTGTATCAAATCAAGACGGCGGCATTCAATTGTAATAATTGAATGTTGACCGTCTCATTTTTTTGTTTTCTAATTAAAAGTCTATGAAGGACAAAGTCAGAGTAGCAGGTGGACAAGGTTTTTGGGGTGATCTATTGACCGCACCGGTCGATCAGGTCCGCGGCGGCCCGATCGATTATTTAATGCTAGATTATCTCGCCGAAGTTACAATGTCCATCGTGCAGAAACAGCGTCAGCGCGACCCGAACGCCGGTTATGCGAAAGATTTTGTCACGCTGATGCGCGAAATTTTGCCGGACTGCGTAGAGAAAAATATCAAGGTCCTGTCGAATGCGGGCGGCGTCAATGTCGAAGGGTGTGCCGAAGCCATAAAACAAACCGCTGTCGAGCTTGGACTCTCAGGCAAAGTAAAAATAGGCGTTGTGACCGGTGACGATATTCTCGGACGTTTGGACGAATTTGCCGAAAAAGGCGTCGAGATCACCAATATGGAAACCGGCGAACCGCTTTCCGCCATTCGCGATAAGGTGCAGTCGGCAAATGTTTATCTTGGTGCCCAGCCGCTGGTCGAGGCCCTCGATAAAGGCGCCCAGATAATAGTCGGCGGCAGACTGACCGACACCGGATTGACCTTGGCACCGCTGATGCATGAATTCGGCTGGAAATTCGATGATTGGGACAGGATCTCAGCCGGGACGATCGCCGGGCATATTATCGAATGCGGGGCGCAATCCTCCGGCGGCAACTGTCAATACGATTGGCAGAACATTCCCGATCTCGCAAATGTCGGCTTTCCAATAGTTGAAGCATCGC
>JAYUCO010000053.1:0-22229 GCA_043740295.1 Pyrinomonadaceae bacterium
TGGCGCCCGCGACGACGCCTTTTTCGATGGCGGTTTTGGCTCGGTGAAATCCGCATCGCTAATCCGCGTTATTACCTAGCTTTCAGTTTTGTCCTTGAGGCGTAGGAGCCAGTACCACCAAAGGGCGTGGAAGACTGCAAAGGTGCTGGTAAGGAGCCAGCCGATCAAGGGGTATTTGAGATTGCCCTCGAGGGTTGACCATGCGAGGCCGACGGCGGCGAACGCGGACCAGATGAGTTTTAGCTGGAGCATTCCTTTGAACGCTTCGCGGGCCGCATTTCGGCCCAGAAATGATTCGATGCCTATGCCCATTAGTGCCGCAGCGGCCAGCCGGGCTGCAAACGGATCGATAGCTATCCACCCAAACATTCCAAGCACTTCGCGCGGCGCGAAAAACAACGGCAAACCAACGACCACGTCGATGACAAAGTGGATCACGAACCACATCCGCAATGCCGCCGGCACACCCGCTTCGCCGGGGATCGGATCATTTCGTTCAAACATATTTCCCTCCGTTTACCAACCTGGCGCCTTTTTCTACGCTTCAGTTTTATTGAACGGTCGCTTTCGAAGCAGTCTGGCCAGGCCAAATGCAATTGCTACATAGAAATATCCGAACGCCAGAACGTACCCACCAAAAATCAATGTGTAATAGACATAGACGAGCGGATCGGGTGCGGATTCATTACCTACTGCAACATATATCAGAACGAAGAGCACGATGATTGGGATAAGGAAAAGAGGAGAAAGTAAAAGAGCCTTGCGAATTTGTAACAGCTCTTTGTCACGCATCCACATCAGAAGTCCCATTGCCAAGATCGAGTACGGAATTCCACCAATTAGTCCAGAAAATATAAAAGCCATCAGGACCGTGGCAATTGGTCCATATAGCGTATCCAGGTTGTGCGGGGTTATAAGAAGACATATAGCCGGAACGACTATCGGCAAAACCAAAGAATATTTATAAACTTTCTTCTCGTTCATGGTCCAGTTCTAACAGAATCGGGGGGTTCGAAGGTTCGGTAGAGAATGGGCAGACTTGCTTGCAGTAAATTCTACACCCTCACGTCTCCAAAAACTTAGCAATTCCGCGTCGTAAGTCGCCGGTCATGCGGGCAGTGGCGCCCGCGACGACGCCTTTTTCGATGTTACGAAATCGCGTCAATCATTTCTTTTACCGCCTGATTCAAACCAACAAACACGGCCCGCGAGATGATGTTGTGGCCGATGTTGAATTCGGTGATCTCGGGTATGGCGGCGAGGGCGGTGACGTTGCGGTGGGTTAGGCCGTGGCCGGCGGCGACGATGAGGCCGAGTGATTTGGCGTGGGCGGCGGCGGAGCGGATGCGTTCGACCTCAGATGCTGCTTTTTGAGCGCCCTCGCCGTGGGCGGCACGGGAACTGAGCGTCATTTCGGCGTATTCGGCGGTGCAAAGCTCGACCTGCTGGGCTCCGACTCCATTTGCCGCTTCGATCTGCTCAAGATCAGGGTCAATGAAGATGCTGACAAATATCCCGGCGGTTTTGAGCATTTCGACGGCAGTTTTTATGCTTTCAAAATTGCCGATGACGTCCAGTCCGCCCTCGGTCGTGACCTCGTTCGGACTTTCGGCCACCAGCGAAACGGCGTCCGGCTTTGTCTGCAAAGCAATACCGAGCATCTCCTCAGTGGCGGCCATTTCAACATTTAAATAAATGTTGAGAACCTCACGAAGCAATTCTATATCGCGATCCTGGATATGCCTCCGGTCACCGCGCAAATGGACCGTGATCCCGTCCGCCCCGGCCTGTTCGCAAATAACCGCAGCCGTGATTATGCTCGGCTCAATGGTCTTGCGTGCCTCACGGATGGTGGCAACGTGGTCGATATTTACGTTAAGCTTTGCGGTCATAATCAAATAGATTGCCACAAAAAGGCGAAAAAAGCACAAAAGATCACCTTTTGTTCAGGTCATACATTCCATTTCTCGCATTACGGCGAATCTGCATTAGCTCCGTTATCATTCGGCGTGTATCGCGGACGACGCTCACTTTTGAGCCCTCAACATTGTCCCAGCGCACGGGAATTTCCTTTAAACGCAGGCCATTGTGCTTTGCGACAAATAGAAATTCGACGTCGAAACCAAAGCGGTCAATTGTCATAAGTTCCAGCAGCGGGCGAAATTTGTCCATCCGAAATGCTTTGAAACCGCATTGCGTATCGTGAAACGGAAGGCCGGACATAGTTTGGATGATGAGGTTCATCAAGCGTCCGCCTTGTTCACGGCGCCACGGCTGGTGTTTGCCGATGAGTGTGCGGTCAAGGGCACGGGAACCGAATGTTAGGTCAAGGTCACCATTTTCGATCGGTTCGAGCAGCTTATCCATTTCTTCTATAGGTGTTGAAAGATCAGCATCGCTAAAGAGACCAATATCACCTTGAGCGGCGAGCAAGCCTGTTTTGACGGCGAAGCCTTTACCGCGGTTTTTTTCATAGCGAATGACTTTCGATTTCACATTGTTAAAATCGGCACAGGCATCTTCAGCGATCTTTGCCGTGCGGTCACCCGAACCATCATCAACAATTATCAACTCGGAATTTGATCCGGTTTTTTCAACGAATTCCAATATGGTTCGGATAGAATTGGCAAGGCGACCCTGTTCATCAAAAGCCGGTATAACTATGGAAATGTTTGGTTTCATCGGGCAAAAGCTAAATGTTAGATTCTTGTGAACGAAAAGTAAATCTGTAAGGTTAAAATGCGTGAAGATGGCGGCTTCATCCATCTGTCAGCTCTTAGCGTTATCTGTCCCGAAATGATAATCGGCGACAACCGCCGGTTAAGTTTTAACAACTAAAATATGATACAATTCTGATGTTTTAACGGGGTTTTGGCGAATGAATAAAAAATTTGCACTGGTCGCAGGTATTTTGGTGGTTTTAGGGGCCGTCGTTGGTGGTTTGTTCGGGAAACTGTCTTCTTCGATCTATGCCGACACAAGCCTTAGCGAAGAACGAGTCGTGTCTGATTATCGGGAAGCCCTTGATGTAATAGATAAAAACTACATTGGCGTGGTCGATCACGAGAAAATATCGGACACTTCTATCCAAAGTATGTTGTGGACGCTTGATCCGCACTCTTCATTTTTTACCCGGGAAGAATTCAGGAAGCTTTACGAAGAGCAGTCATCGCAGTTCTACGGTATTGGTGTTTCTATACTTCAGCACCGTGACGGCGTTTATGTGCAATCCATAATTCCGGGAACGCCGGCCGATAAAGCAGGGCTACGCTACGGTGATCGTTTCGTACAGGTTAATGGAAAAGACGCTAAGGAATGGACAAGCGCAGAGGTTTCGAAAAATGTTCGCGGTGAGCGCGGCACGTCTGTAAAAGTCAAAGTCGAACGAGCCGGTGCAGCGGCTCCGATGGATTTTGAGATCGTCCGTGGCGGTGTTCCTCTTCCATCTATACGTAATTATTTCATGCTGCCGAATGGTGTCGGTTATGTCGGCCTGACCGGCGGATTTCAGGAAACGACCGCTGCTGAATTAGACGATGCCGTTGCCAGTTTGCAAAAACAGGGAATGAAAAACCTGATCCTCGACCTGCGTGGAAACCCAGGCGGCCTGTTGCCTCAGGCGATCGATGTGGTCAGCCGGTTCGTTCCAAACGGTCAGACGGTTGTATCTGTAAAGGGCAGGGCTCGATATGCCAAGACCCAGGAACTTAAAGCGAGCGGTAATCAATCTGACAATTTCCCTTTGGTCGTGATGATTAACGGTAATTCGGCATCTGCTTCAGAGATCGTTGCAGGTGCGATCCAGGATTATGGCCGCGGCATTATCGTCGGCACAGATAGTTTTGGTAAAGGATTGGTCCAAAGAGTTTTCCCGCTTCCTTATGGGACCGGGCTGACATTGACGACTGCGAGGTATTACACTCCATTTGGCCGCTCTTTGCAGCGGGATTATTCGAGCGGTTCGATCTACGATTATTACACTCATCAGGAAGAAGGAAATGCGGACGGAGCTGACGCCAAGCCAAAACCGGAGGGAGTGCCGGTAGCGACCGCAAATGGCCGTATTTTGTATGGCGGACGGGGAATTGAGCCTGACATTAAGACTCCGGCACCGGAAAATACGCCTCTTCGTTTCCGCATTAGCGATGCTGCGTTTTATTTTGTCCGGCAGCTGACAGCAGGGAAAATTTCCGGTTTTGAGAACTTCAAGATCGACAAACAGGACCAGCATTTGAGCATTGATCCTTCGGCTCTGCTGATCAGCGATAAATTGTTCGAGGCATTCCGAAGCTATACAGCCGGAATCAAGGAAAGTGGTTTGTCAGCGGAAAACCTGAACAATCAGATCGACTTTGCGAAAATTCGCCTTCGCGAAGAACTTGCGACCGCAAATCATTCCAATGAGGCCGGTGTCCAGGTTTTGCTTGAAGTTGATCCTCAGATATTGAAGGCGATCGAATCAATGCCGGAAGCCCGGAAAATATTTGAAGCAAATTTAGCGAAAAAGTGAATTTTCTATTGTTTAAGGTTATGCCTTCAGGCGTGATTCGTTGTGTGGCAAGAGCCACCGCAAAAGACGTAACTCAAAACAATAAGTAAGTTTTCGAATTTTTGAGTTCCTGGAGTAAGATATTCTTTTACTTTCGAACTCTTTTTCTATGTATAAGCAGATAGGGATCTTGACCGGCGGCGGTGACGCTCCGGGATTGAATGCAGTAATAAGGGCAGTCGTCCGAACCGCCGTTGGCGAATTCGGAATGAAATGCGTCGGTATCGAGGACAGCTTTGAAGGAATTCTTGGCGAAACCCAAACGCACCAACTGACGACCAAAAGCGTTAGTGGTATTTTACCTCGAGGCGGCACTATTCTGGGGACGCGAAACAAAGGAAGTTTTGTCAGAATGGTGGACGGGAAACTCTTTTTTCCGGAAATGCCGATTGGCGAGGCTTTGGCGAATCTGGATATACTCGGTATCGAAGCCCTGATAGTATTGGGCGGCGAGGGAACTTTGGCAATAGCGGAACAGTTCCATAATCGCGGGTTTCCGGTTATCGGCGTTCCAAAAACTATTGACAACGATCTGGCGGCAACAGAGTTGACTTTTGGATTCATGACCGCGATCGACATTGCCACGGAGGCACTTGACCGCTTGCACACGACGGCTGCTTCGCATGACAGGGTGATGATCCTGGAAGTTATGGGCAGGAACACAGGTTGGATCGCACTTCATGCCGGATTGGCTGGAAGCGCCGACCTGATATTGATCCCGGAAATACCTTTTTCACTGGAATCAGTTGTCCAAAAAGTACTCGCCCGCGAAAAAGGCGGGTCTAGATTTACCAACATAGTTGTCGCCGAAGGAGCGAAAGAGGTAGGGAAATCGGAAATATATGCTGATATGGGTGAATTGCGGCTGGGCGGCGTGGGCGAATACGTTCGCAGACAGGTAGAAGAAATGACAAGAAAAGAATCGCGGACCGTTGTTCTTGGACATTTACAGCGCGGCGGAAGCCCGAATGCATTCGACAGGATGTTAGGAACTAATTTTGGTGCGTGTGCGGTCAGGGCACTGGCAAGCGGAGAAGTGGGCAAAATGGTTGCCCTTCAAGCCGGGACCATTGTGACCGTGCCTCTTTCCGAAGCTTGCACCAACATCAAAACCGTGCCGATAGACGGACAACTCGTTCGTACAGCCCGGGATATTGGAATTTCATTTGCGGCACCGAAGGAATGAAATATTAATTACGCAGCTACTTGAGACAAATTCTCGGTTCGTCGTTATGTCTCCCGGTCACAGTAAATTATGAAGGCAGTAAAGAAAAAATTACAAGATGAGCTGGATAGCCTTGAACACGAATTGCATTTTAAATTGCCCAAAGATATCCAACATGCAAGGGAATTCGGTGATCTAAAGGAAAATGCGGAATATAAAGCAGCAAAAGAGCGCCAATCGATGGTGCAGGCCCGCATCAGCCAATTGCACCAGAGACTGATCGAGGTTGATTCCATCGATTTGTCGAAGATTCCGACGGGTAGTGTCGCCTATGGTTCGCGGGTAGTGCTTTATGATCTCGAACGCGATGAAAAGATCAAATATCGGTTGGTAACTTCAGAGGAAAGCGACCCGGAGAATGGGCTTATCTCTACTGTATCGCCGATCGGCCAAGCTCTCATGGGAAAAGAAGAAGGTGACGAAATAAAGGTCAAGACCCCAACAGGTTGGCGAAATTTTGAATTGAGCGGGTTGAAGACTATTCACGATAAGGACTGATATTTGAGAATGGAAAATGGAAAATGAGGAAGCCTTTTATAATTGTCAGTTGTCCATTGTCAGTTTTCCATTGATTACATGGTAGGAGCAAGCATCGGACGAGGGGCAATGCGGATCATCAATTCGATGGTGCGGGGGTTGGCGTCCGCCGGAGTGCATCCGAATATCCTGACCACTATCGGCGTCAGCATCAATGTCTTTTGCGCGGTGCTTTTTGGGCTTGGTGAATTCTTTTGGGCGGGGATCGTGCTGATCGTAGCGAATCTTTTTGACATGCTGGATGGAAATGTTGCCCGGCAATCGGGTAACGTCACGAAATTCGGCGGGTTTCTTGATTCGTCGCTGGATCGGCTGTCGGACATGGCTGCGTTTCTTGGCATTATGATGTTTTACGCCGGCAATTCGGGACAGCATTCGCTTTTGAATGTATTTCTCGCCGGCGTTGGTATGATCGGTTCGGTGATGGTCAGCTACACCACGGCGCGGTCCGAAGGCCTTGGCGTCAAGGCAAATGTCGGTTTTTTGCAGCGGCCTGAAAGGATAGTACTTTTGATAATCGGAGCATTATCGACCTGGGATTGGAACTCCAATTTCTTCCTGTTCAACCGGATGCCGCAGGTGCTTTGGGTATTGGCGGTCGGTTCGATCTGGACATTGATCCACCGGATGTATTTTATCTGGAAAGAATTTAAGAAAATGGAAGGGGCGTAGTAACGATGATAATGGAATGGCTCACCGAAGTATGGATCAACTTAACGTGGGCACGGATCGGCATCGGGCTGGCTTTATTGTTGGTATCATTTCTGGTAAGCACTGCATTGATGGCATTCGTAATGGTCAAGATACCAGAAAATTATTTTAGCTCGCACTACCAGCAGGATTTCCTTCCAAATAGTTCGTGGCTTACCCGTTGGGGAGTGGTGGTATTAAAAAATGCCGCGGGAATCGTTTTGATCGTTGCGGGAATTATTATGTTGGTCGGGCCAGGCCCGGGCGTTCTAACTATTCTGATCGGTTCAATATTGATCGATATTCCCGGTAAAAGGCCGCTTGAGGCCAAGGTATTGAATCGTCCGGCGGTTCTGGCCGCAGCCAATAGTTTACGGGCGAAATACGGCAAGCCGCCCTTGATAATGGATTAAAGATGGGATTTTTGGATCTTTTTAAAAGAAAAGAGAAAGCTGATATTCATGTCGAAAGGCGCAAGTTTCTGTTACTTCATGGCCGGATAACCGATGGTGTAATCACCGACACCGAAACCACACGTAATGGAGAAGAGATAGTCTTTTTTGTCTATACACTAAACGGTGTAGATTTTGAGTCGTCGGAACTGCTTGATGAAGAAATGAAAAGCGATCCGCTGAAATACGCCCCCGGAGCGAAAGTCGCTGTCAGATACGACCCGAAAAATCAGGGGAATTCGACACTTGTGTAAATGGACAACTGACAATGGAAAATGGACAATCCAAGAAAAATATACTGAAAGACAAGTCTTATAGTTTTGCACTGCGCGTTGTTAATCTTTATAAACATTTATCGAGCGACAAAAGGGAATATGTATTGTCCAAGCAGATCTTAAGATCAGGCACATCCGTAGGCGCGAACATAACAGAAGGCAATCAGGCTCAATCAAAACCAGATTTTGTCCACAAACTTGCGATTGCCCTGAAAGAATCAGTGGAAACTGAATATTGGCTTTGCCTTCTTCGGGATGGTGATTTTATTACATCTGTCCAAGCCGAATCATTGATCTTGGACTGTAAAGATCTGCAAAAGATACTTACATCATCTATCAAAACTGCGAAAGCTAATTTTTAATTGTCCATTGTCACCTTTCCATTGTGCATTGCTAAAAACCATGTTCAAAAAAATACTAATTGCCAATCGTGGAGAGATCGCCTGCCGGGTGATGCGGGCTTGCCGTGAAATGAAGATCGCGACAGTTGCCGTTTATTCCGATGCCGATCGAAACTCGATGCACGTCCGGATGGCTGACGAGGCTTTTCATGTTGGCGAAGCTCCGTCCGGTCAAAGTTATCTTCGGGCTGACAAGATACTCGCGGCAGCGAAAATATCCGGTGCCGAGGCCATTCATCCCGGATACGGATTTCTATCAGAAAATGCGGAATTTGTCCGGCAAGTGCAGAAAGAAGGGCTGACTTTCATCGGGCCACCACCCGAAGCGATGGAAGCGATGGGCGGAAAAATGTCTGCTCGAAAGATCGCAATAGCCGCTGGTGTTCCGGTCGTTCCGGGCACGACAGAGCCGCTTTCTGGTTTTGACGATGCGAAAGAAACGGCGGCAAGATTCGGCTATCCCGTGATGCTCAAGGCTTCGGCCGGCGGCGGCGGAAAAGGAATGCGGCTGGTGATGGATGAAGGCGAGCTTAAAAATGCGCTCGAAGCCTCGCAATCTGAGGCTCTCGCAAGTTTTGGCGACGACGCCGTTTATATTGAAAAGGCGATAGTCCGCCCGCGGCATATTGAAATTCAGGTCTTTTCGGATACCTTTGGAAATCACGTCCATCTCGGCGAGCGCGAGTGTTCGATACAGCGGCGTCACCAAAAAGTGATCGAGGAATGTCCGTCGCCGATCAATTCGCCGGAATTAAGGGAAAAGATGGGCGAATGCGCCGTCATGGTGTCAAAAGCGGTTGATTATGTCGGTGCTGGAACAGTTGAGTTTCTCGTTTCCGATCTCGATAAGTCGTTTTATTTTCTGGAAATGAATACCCGTTTGCAGGTCGAGCATCCGGTGACGGAACTTGTGACTGGCATTGATCTTGTTCGTGAACAGATCAGAGTCGCATGGGGCGAGAAATTATCGTTTCAACAGTCCGATATTCATATGAACGGACATGCGATCGAGTGCCGTATCTATGCCGAGGACCCGGAAAATAATTTTCTGCCGTCCCCGGGAAAAATTACCCGGCTGCGATTGCCGCAAGGGCCGGGCGTCCGTGACGACGGCGGTGTTTATGAAGGATCGGAAGTCTCAATATATTACGATCCGATGATCTCCAAATTTGCCGTTTACGGAAAAGATCGCGAAGAAGCGATCGGACGTATGCGCCGGGCGCTGATGGAATACGAAGTTGGCGGGATCAAAACGACGCTGCCATTTTTTCGCGAGGTGCTTGAGGACGAGGATTTTATTGACGGCAGGATAGATACAGGTTTTATTGGGCGGTTCATGGAACGCCGGATGGCTGTCGAAGTTCCGGTGGAAGTCCGGGACATGGCATTGATCGCGTCGGCTCTTGCATATTCGAACCGCACAACTTCTAACAACACTACTGCAACCAATAGTAACAAACCTTCGCGTTGGGTTTTATCGGGCAGGCCCGCATTTATTGATCGATAGATGTGATACTGGATCTAATTCCGAAAAGAGCAGGAAAAACCGCGCAAAAAAAGGTGAGTGGATACGAATATCCACTCACATTATTTTAAGCGGGTCAATGCCCGCAAATGCATCGGAATGAATAAGCATGTTAACGCATATTCTATCCTGCTGAATTAGCAAATCATGGATTTGCCGTGAAATTGATACCTGCAAGATTGTCATTTAGCGTGAACGACCTTGAGTTATCGGAAAATACATAACGTTTGTGGGCCACTGTAAGAAGGTAAAACTCACCTACCTGCAGATCCGGAACAGTATAGTATCCGAAAGGATTTGTTACTACCGTGTAAGTTCCGCCATTTCCCAGATCGGCCACGGAAATTCTGGCACCGGAAATTCCGCGTCCCGCAGCGTCCACAACCCGGCCGTTGACCGACGCTGTAGCAGCCGATGGGTTGAGTGAGACGTTACTGTTGTTAAAAGTACATGTAACGAATTCACCTTCTTCGAGAACAATACCTACGGAGCCTCCGGCCCCGGCAGGATTAACAGTAATAATATTATTGTTGGCCGATGGAAGGCCGCCTTGCACGGCCGATACACAGGAAATACTATCAAGATAGAAGCCCGGAGCATTGCCTACAATACTATTTTCCGAAACAGTAACGACCGGCGTTGTGTTGTTAGGGCTGAACGTGAGAATATCCGCCGAATTTAATATGCTGTCAGTTCTCGGCACCATCGGCATTTGCACAGGCACCGTTGTATTATTTATCTGATCATAATTGTCGGTCAGGGAAAATGCCGTTGACGGGACCATTGGAGACCTGCCGAAATTAATACTTCCTGTAAATGGGAAAGCGAATGAAGCAGTTGTTCCAGGGCCATTTGGGGCTTGGGCCGCGGTAATGACTGATTTTATGATCGTTATTCGTGCAGGAAAAGTAACCGCGCTAACCTTCAACGAACGATCTCCGTTTCCGCCGTCCGCTCGCCGCATGTGGTATGGTGAACCGCTAAGGGCTGCTGCGGCATTATTAATGCCCCAATCAAATCTGGTTGCAATGTGTCCGCCCCAAGTTAAAACAGGGGTTCCGGAAGCCGCCGCCGTAAAAGTGACCAAAATACTTGCCTGGCTTGTTCCGCCGGGAAATGTGCCCGTATTTACAATTGATCCGACACCTGTGATCGTCCCGTTATAAAGCCGGAAACTACCGCCTTGGACGCATGTTGGGCATACACCGGGGATCAGCATGTCGGCTGGAATCGGGAACTCGGTGTAGTCTGTATTTAATGTTCCCGGAAAATTACAACCGCTTGCACCGGTGCATGGATTTGCTCCGACGATCGATCTATTGAACGATGTCAGATAATCTAATGTGTGTACGCCGCCTTCGGTTGTATCGTATCCGATCGAAACCATATTATTGGTCGAATTCGGAGCGACGCCGCCAAGCACGGTCCGGTACACAACCGATTGTCCTTCGACATAGCTTGAATTATTTTCGTTTAGGTTGCCGTTCTGCCAATCACATGCCGCATTGGTGAGCTGAGAACACTGATCTACATCACCTGCGGCGACAATATTAGATGTCGGGTCTGCGATATTTACGGCTTCGATCTTAGTTGTTCTTCTTTGAGCCGAAATAGAAAATGCCATGATACCAAGATAGGCCACCAGCAAAAATATACGCGGAATTCTACCTTGAATCAAAAAATTAAGTTGGGGAACTTTCATTGTTTTTACTCCTTAGAAATAATGATCCGAATAACAGCCAGGTTTTTCTGCTCTATAATTCCGAAGAAATAATCTGTGGAACGAGTTTCCACAACAAATAGAGCCGGAAAAACCCTTTTTCCGTAACCCTGGATCGACAGTTAAATTGGACGATACCTGATTCTTAACAAAAGCGTTCTGCAATGTCAAGATTTTTTTTCATTGAAAAATTAGCTGCGATGCTTATTTTTCCAATATTTACTAAACCAAAATATTTCGCAGCCATTTCCAAAGTTACGTATCAAGTACATATAGGACACTCATATTAGCGGCCAATACAATATGTAGCCTTTTCCGTTAGTCCTTGAATAAAGGACGCGAAATATCTATCTCTTTTGCAGTAATAAAGAAACAATAAAAACTAATTCCAAAAAAATGTGATTTATTTGGGTTCTTTTAGACATCCGAAAGGCCTAAAGCAGATCTTCCTGGCCTGCGATCTGTCAGATTTATTTTTTGTGACTTAGATTCAGCATTAGAGAAAATATCGAGTTTTACTTCTCTCTCTTTGCGTTCTTAGCGCCTTTGTGTGAAAAAAAACTGTCTCACGCAAAGACGCAAAGAACGCGAAGAAAGAGGTAAAAAATCTCCTAATGAGTGATCCAGGTTGAATGTATTTCAAAGTCAGATATGGGGTTCAACAAGACAATATTGCTGGTCAGTGAGATAGCCTTCCATTTTTTCAAAGCAAAAAAAGACGAATTGATATTTCTATCAATTCGCCATAATTGGTTTCCGCCGGGAGTAAATTTACGGAAAATTATTGATGTTATTTCATTATTTCCGCGAGTTACGGATTTGCCACGAAATCAGCACCTAAGAGGTCTTGATTTAATGTGAACGACCTTGAGCTGTTGGCAAACGTGTATCGTTTGTGGCTGACGGTCATGATGTAGAAATCAGCCGATTCGAGATTTGTAACCGTGTAATAGCCGAATGGATTGGTTGCGACGGTTGTTACCGCACCGGTTGAAGCATCGTTCACGGATATTCTGGCTCCCGAAATTCCGCGGCCGTATGAATCGGTGACACGTCCGCTAACCGTTGAGTTCGCGGCAGATGGGCCGATCGTAACGCCAAAGCAGAAGTTTATGTGGCTGATCCCACGTGTGTCGTTTGTGTTGGTAGTGGTAAGATCGCTGTAAACCCCTCCAGCTGTTCCCTGGTATGAGTAAGCATATGAGTCAGGACCGGCTTTGATGATCACGGCTAAAATAGGAACCTGTGAACTAAAACCAAGTAATCTGGCAGTGCTGTTTGCCGACGAGACGGAAATAAAGTCGCCAGGTCGTGGTGTGCCCGTCAAGGTGCGGACACCGCCAGTAGTAAATTCATAAACTCCGTTCGGGACGCCGGCTGCGTTTCCGATCCTCAGTTCAGATCCATCACTAAGATTGCTAAATTGTGTGAGGGTACCTTTCATAGCATTAAGGTCTCCACAATTTGTGTTGGCGCCTGGGAAAATAGCAATCGGCAGTCCGCCGTTGTAATTGGATATCGGCCCTTCAACCTTAACTGTGGTCTGTTCTTCGCTCTTGGTTACCCTTCTCTGAGCCGAAATGGAAATTGCCGTGACACCGACGCAGAGAATCATTACCAATACTCGCGTGGTGAGTGAATTGAACATAAATTTAACCTGGGGAAACTTCATTGTTTTTTTACTCCTCTAAATTATAAACCGTGTATCTGCCAATCCTTTTTCTTGTTTGAAATCCGAAGAAACACTTAATCGATCAATGTTTCCACAAAATTTTACGACGAAGAAATTTCTCTCTGAGACTTGGGATGGAAATTAAATTAAAACGATAACTGAATGTTTAACAAATACGAAATACAATGTCAAGACATTTTTTTCAATTGAAACCTACTGCAAAGCCTTTCTTTCCAATAGTTCACAATTATAGTTTTTTCAGGGCCTTTTCAAATCCAGTGAACAATTACACATATGACACTAATATACGCGGCCTATACAATATATTGTCTTTTCCTAAACCTTATGTAATTGACGTAAACCACTATTCCTTTTGCTGAAGTAAAGAGCCAATATAAAAAACTTCCAAAAAAAACTTTTATTTTTACTAAGATCGATGTTTTTTCATTCCAGATCGTCTTTTTTCCACAAATAGATCGCTCCTCACGGAGCTTTAGAAAAGTCCCGAGATGAAGGCACGTCTCTACATTTTAAATAAAAAAAAAGGCGGGTGAAATTGAATTCACCCGCTGAAAGATCCGGCCGGACTTCGGCCAATAAGATCAGTGTGTTACTTATCCGCTACCTTATCGCAACAAAATCGAGACCGGCGAGGTCGGACGTAAGCGTAAACGAACGTGTCGGATTCGGTATGTTATATCGTTTGCTTACCGCCGTCAGGATGTAGTAATCAGCAACCTGCAGATCCTGAAAAATAAAATATCCAAATGAATTGGTTGTCGCATAAGTGGTAATTCCAGTATTTGCATCCACGAGCGACATCGTAATGCCCCTTATCCCTCTGCCTTGATCGGTTAGGACACGGCCGGTGACAGTTGCGAGGGCTGCTGTCGGAATTAATGGTTCGCTGGTAAACGAACAGGTTACCCACTGTCCTGACCCGACTACGATGTTGGCGCTTCGGGTTGTTAGGTTAGTGGTGCTTTGACCGGTTGGAAGTCCCGTCACCGTATCAACACAATCGATTGATTTTAATGCCCAACCCAGCACCTGCTGTTCTGTTACCGCAACCGGTGTCTGCGAAGAGTTCGGTGCGACATTACTATCGTCAAATTGCTGGTCGCTGAGAAGTGCAAAAGAAGAAGACGCGAGGTTAGTTGCAGCATACGGAAATGATGTTACGGATGATGAGCTGCCTGAACTTGTCTTCGTTACCTTCCTGATCGTGATCCTGGCGCGAGGCTCCGGTGTAGGTGTCGGAGTCGGTGATGGAGTTGGGGTTGCAGTTGGTGATGGAACAGGAGTTGGGGTCGGTGACGGTGCAGGCGTCGGCGTCGGCGTTGGCGACGGGGCTGCATTAAACAATGAATATATTAACCTGTTTGGTGAATTTGCCCCGATGTTCGTCAGGACTCCGACAGTAGCGGTTGAGGTAATATTCTGCGCCACGGTTGCCGGTGACGCATTTCGGTTAGTTTCCAGAAATAATGCGGCAGTTCCAGCGACCATTGGTGACGCCATAGACGTGCCGCTCATGTAAACCGTACCTGTGTCGCTTGCATAAGAGGTGGACAAAACAAATGTGCCGGGTGCGAAAACGTCAACGCATGAGCCGAAATTCGAATATGGTGCCTTGGCATCGTCGCTTCCCATAGCTCCGACGGTCAGAGCGTTGGGTGCATGGCCGGGCGAATAGCTGCAGGCATCTGCACTATTATTACCTGCCGCGACAGCATAGGTCACGCCGGAACCAATCGAGGTATTAATGGCGGATTCTAACGAGGATGAGATACCGCTTGCGGTAATACTTATATTAGCGACTGCCGGATTTATACGGTTTGCAGTGACCCAATCTATGCCACTTATTAGCTGCGAAACAGCTCCGGCGCCTGTGCAGGAAAGTACGCGGACTGCGTGAATATTTACGTTCTTTGCTACTCCATAGGTCGATGCTCCGATAATTCCGGCAACATGAGTGCCGTGTCCGTTGCAATCAATGCCATTTTGGCCGTCATTTACAACGTCATACGCGACAGATGCCCGACCGCCGAATTCGACGTGTGTCGGCCTGATCCCCGTATCTATGACATACGCATGTACGCCGTTTCCGGTGGCGTTATAGTTATATGTCAGATCTAAAGGCATCGCCCGCTGATCCACACGGTCAAGGTGCCAAGGAGCATCACTTTGTGCATTTATCGTGATCTCCCCGTCTTGTTCTACGTATAGAACTCGATCGTCTTCGGACATGCTTAATGCCTGTTCGATCGACATTTCTGCAGAGAAGCCTTTTATGGCAGTTGAATATACCTGATCAATGCGGCCACCGTGTACATATGACAGATAGTCTGCTTCGGATTGAATTTCTGGGTTTGAGGCAAATTGACTAACTATCGCGTCATTCATTACCACAATATATCTATTCGCTACTGGCTTGGCAGATCGCCTGAACTTTGGTTTTTTTTCTCCCGAGGTCGTTGCGGGCAAGAGCGAAGCTGAAATAACGCCAACTGCAAATATTAAGGATAGGATCAAGATTTTTTTCATTTTTTACTACTCCTTGGAAATGGATGGGATCTGCGATTAGGTCAATATTTGACATCGGTCAAATCGGGGTGTTTTGGGGGCGTTAAAATAGCAGGGAAATTTGTTGTTTATAATTGGCCACACATCTAGCCAATATCTTTTTGATCATTTTGGATTTGATGAAAAGTACCCTGTTTTATTCCTGGACAGGAGGCGAGATTTGATACGACATCCGTCGTTAGTATTGAAGGTAAAACAATGTTTATCTTATGTCAACAAGTATTTTCATAATGATCGTATAGTCAGTCAAGCTGACCGAATTTGACCGATTTTTAGAGATTTTTTGCAAATTTCTCAGTATCGGTCGTTGAAAAAAGGTGGAAAATGTTTCAGAGATCGAAATGGAAATTAGTCATATCGAATAGTGGTGTCTTTTACTATTTTCATATGGAAACTGTAAAATGAAATGAGATTGAATAAGGTAAGGAGATTTGAATGCAAGAACTGATCGATCAACTAAGGGGAAAGAAAATTGATGTGAGCTGCGGTACTGGCTCAGTATTTCGCGGTGAGGTGACGGATGTGAAGAACGGTGTGCTTTTCTTGTTGAATGAAGAAGCTAAGCTTGTGTATATTGCCATTGACCGGATCGCTGCGGTATATGAATGCGGTGATACACAATCAAGGCCAGGCTTTATCGTTTGAAATTTAAAATCAAAAAAAGCCCGGTGATGAGTGTCTTCGGGCCCTAAATAAATTATTTTTTGGAAAGCTATTGTTTAGGCTGCTGAATTGCTGTGGAAAGCTTTCTAAATCCAACAATTCGGTTTTCCCAATATCCCTTGAAAGGTGAGTATGTAATTCCCTTGCTTGAGGATGCGTGATAAAAACCGTTTTCGTCGGCGACAATTCCCATATGCCCGAGGCCATTCATGAACACGAGGGTGCCGAATTTGAATCTTTCATCACCAGTTACAGGTTCTGAGATCGCCCACAAATTTCTGGCGCTTGCCCGCTCAAATTGGATGCCGGCTTCATTAAAAACACTCCAGACAAATCCGGAACAGTCATAAGTGTTCGGGCCGGTAGAGCCATACAGGTATGGAATGCCCATCCGAGATTCGATGCCACGCATGATCCCGGTCGATGCCGATGAGCCATATACTGTCCTTGCGGCTACAGCATTCATGGCGTTCAACGGACTTGAAGAACCCGTCTTTTTGACCAGTGACTTGTAATCCTGCTCACGAATTATAATTTCGTTGGTTAAAACTGATCTGTATGTCGGGGAATTGATAGGTTTTGAAGATGAAAGTGACTTAGTTCTATCTGGTACCGGTAAGGTGTTTTGCGATGGTTGATTTATTGGCTGGCTCGCAGTGGTCCTAACGACCCTTTGCCTGTCCTGAGCTGCTCCTGTAGAAACAAAACCCGCGCTGATCAAAAATACTGATATCGATAGATATGAAATCCTTTTCAAATTTTTCAAAACTTATACTCCTATTTTTTTGTTCGACAAGGAAGATCAGGGATTAAACGGGTTTTTCCCGTCTAATTTTAAAACACAACAAAAACTAAAATTTTTCCAGAAATCTATATTTAGACCCGAAGACTGAACCTGTTTGTATTTGTTTGTTTTTAGCTCGACTGCTGTGACAGTCTGTATATCCGAATCTATTTGCGAACGACAAAATCGACCCGGAATCATCTAGCAGTAAGAGCATAGCATCTTTGCAAAAAGTTTTGCAAGTCGGCAAAGCCACGGGAACACGATCACCCGGCCTTTCCTATCCGAAGATAGGAAAGGCCGCACCTGCATCACCACGCCTCCGCCGTTTTAGTTGTCCTTGAATGCTAATAAACAGTCCCAATAGATCGCTACTTCCAATAAAAAAGCATCGGCCAAAAGACGCCAATGCTTTTTTATAAAATTAAATTCTTTTATCAGGCCGAAAAAGACGTTCCGCAGCCGCAACCGCCGGTCGCATTCGGATTCTCAAACGTAAAGCCTGAACCCATCATGTTTGTAGTATGGTCGATCGTGATACCGTTTAGATATTGAGCGGAGAACATATCGACGAAAAGCGTGACGTCTTGTTGATTGATGATAAAATCACCCTGCTTTGATTCTTCTTCAATATTCAAGCTGTATTGAAAACCAGAACAACCGCCCGGAACAACCCGGACGCGAAGGCCGGCCGTTTCAGGCAAATCATCTTCGCCAGCCAAAAATTTCTTTATTTCGACGGCCGCGCTCGCCGTCACGACTAATTCAAGTGCAGGTGCTGCAACTGCTGCCATATATTATTTTCTCCTGTCAAAAATATGGACTCGCCAAGACGAATCCTTACATTAAAATAATAATAGCTTTTTTCTTACAAAATAACAAGGTTCAAAGTTGATCGGAAAGGTACAGATTAACGAATATAAGCCCAAAAACGTTTAATACCCCAACAATAATCGCGAAAAGCCAAACAGTCCAACGTCGTGTGGAGTCTCTCTGATATGTAAAACTAGACATCATCTCGGAATTCAGAGCCTTATTATCTTCTAAGTTTGGCATTTTCAATCGACAAAGCGAATATGTTATCCACATTGCAAAGCCAAAGGGAACTCCTAAGATCATTGCTCCAACCTTATTGCTGACATTAAATACAGACATAAACCGTTCATTCGCAAAATTCGCGAAAATAGTAGCAAAAAGCCAAACAGAAATGTTCCCAACGATACAAATTAACAAGAATCTTTTTAACGTAGCACCGTTTTCGAGAGCTTCGACCGCCAAGCTAAGCTTTTGATTTATAAAGCTGTCGTCGTTTGCTTTCCAAAACATAATTTATTGAGCCTTACTTAAGATCACCAAATCCGGTTTCATTGCCTCGATAGAAATCTGCCTTGCGACTTCTTCGGCGACTTTATCAAATGCAAGTGACTGTGGTGATTCGGGTGCCGAGACGACGACGGGGATGCCTTTGTCGCCACCTTCACGCACTTCCATTCCAAGCGGCACTTCGCCAAGGAAATTAAGATCGTATTCGTCGGCGAGTTTTTGTCCACCGCCCTTGCCGAAGATATCATACCGGTTACCGGTGTCCGGGGCGATAAAATAAGACATATTTTCAATCACACCCAAAATCGGGATCGCAACCTGTTCGAACATCTTGACTGCCCGGCGGACGTCTGAAAGGGATACTTCCTGCGGCGTCGTGACCAAAACTGCACCTTGGACCGGAACTAATTGAGCAAGTGAAAGCTGAACATCACCGGTTCCTGGCGGCATATCGACTATAAGATAATCGAGTTCGTCCCAATCCACATCCGTCAAAAACTGTCGCACAACGCCGTGGAGCATCGGGCCGCGAAGGATCATTGGTTTATCGGGCGGAACAAGCACGGCCATCGAGATCATTCTGACGCCATGAGCCTCGATCGGGATAAGTTTTCCGTCTCGCACTTCTGGCTGGTCGTAGCCGATCCCAAGCATTATTGGAATATTGGGGCCGTAAACGTCGGCGTCCATTATTCCTACCTTCGCACCGTCTTTGGCCAGTGAAACCGCAAGATTTACGGCAACTGTCGATTTGCCGACGCCGCCTTTGCCGCTGGAAACAGCAATAATATTCTTGACGCCGGGGATCGCAATATTATTCGCAATGCCTCGTCCTTGCGGCACCTCGGCATCCATTATGACCTTGACTGACGTAACGCCTTCGATGCCGGAGACGATCTCTTGTGCCTGCGTTTCCATTTCCTCTTTTACCGGACACGCCGGCGTGGTCAGCATGATGCGAAACGAAACATTTCCGCCAGAGATCGCGAGGTCGCGGATAAATCCGAGGGTCACTATGTTTTTCCGCAGATCGGGATCGATGATCTGTTCTAGCGATTTGAGAACTACTTCTTCTGATAATTGGCTCATTATGTATTTGTGAATGTACGTTATAAAGTAAAAAGGTATTGTAGCAAAAAAGCCTGCTTCAGGTTAGATGCGAGAGCGGTATTTACCGGGAGTTTTATACTTTGCAGCGCACGCCCCCTGTCGCTAACGCTATCTGTACTGACAAGAGTAAATATGAAAGACGTAACATTATATTGGATGGAAACCTGCTCGACGTGCCAGAAGGCCGTGCGGTGGCTTGACCGTCGGGGTGTGCAGATCACGAAGTTCCGTGACATCAAGGAAGAACCGCTGACGCGAGCCGAGGTCGAGCGGCTGGTAAAAATGCTCGGCGGAGCGGGGGAATTGTTTTCAAAACGAGCAGTGAAATACCGCGAGATGAAACTAAGCGAGCGCACACTTTCAAAAGAGGAAATGCTCGAACTTATGTCAACGGAATATACGTTTCTGAAACGGCCGATCATGGAGATCGACGGCAACGCGACAGCCGGATTCTTCGAAAAATCATATATTCACTTTTTAGAAAGCTATTATTTCAATAAACGAGCATGAACGAAGCGCTTCTCAAAGACTATAACCACATTCGCAATGGCGGAACCGGTTTTTTCGAGCAAAAACGCGGCCTGATCGCCGTTTGGGGTAAGGAATCGGTGCAGTTTTTGAACGGCCTTATCACAAACGATGTCGCGAAACTTGAAGATGGCGGGCAGATGCTGGCGGCGTTCCCGAATGTTCAGGGCAGGCTTCTCGCGATAGTTCGTGTTCTGCGGCAGGGCGACAGATTCTTATTTGAGACTGACGAGGTTACCCGTGAAAAAGTTTTCAATAATCTATTTCGTTTTACTTACGCCGGAGATTTCTTCGTCGAGGATCTATCTGACAACTATAAATTCATCGAATTGTTTGGACTAAATTCTGGACCACCGAACGCGGATGGGAGCTTTACCAAATATCCGTCGATCGATGAGGTTGGCTATAGGTTCTTTGGCCTCGCGAGAACTGAGATGATGGTTTTAAGGCACGCTGCCGGGCCGATTCGCGGCGATCTATTAAAAATTTCGGATGAACTCTACGAAACGCTCCGCATTGAATCGGGCATGCCGAAATATGGCGTCGATATGGACGAAACGACCGTTGTTCTCGAAACCGGTTTGGACGACGCGGTCAGCTTCACCAAAGGCTGCTACATCGGCCAGGAAATCATCGCCCGCATCCATTTCCGCGGCCACGTCGCCAAACAATTGACGGGATTAATTTTGTCGGAACCGGGAGCTACTGGGTTTTTGACGGATGAGCTGAAAACTCTCGATGGCAAAAATGCCGGAAAAATTACCTCATCAACATTCTCACCAAAACTCGGCAAAATGATCGCTCTGGCTTTTGTCCGATATGATTATTTGACCGAAGGCACAGAATTATTCGCCAATGAGCAGGCTATGAAAGTGAAACACTTGCCCATCGTCTCCTGATTTGGGAAACTGCAATAAAGTATGGAAGATCTAGATATCGATTTACCGAACGCCAAGCTGGCTTATACGATCATTCAATCGCTTTTGCAAAGCAACGAAGCTCTTAGCGATCTGCTGGTTGTGATGGCGCATGCTCTTGATGAAGATGTCACAAAGGCTTTGACCATGACGAATGAATGGCAAAGCTACCTCGAATCGAAACGGAATCTGGAAGATACGAAATTGCAGATCGAAAAATTTGCGTCAGAACTAAAGAAAATGGAAAGCGATGTTTGATCTACTCATTATAGGAGCCGGGCCGGCCGGAATTTCCGCCGCTTTTGAAGCGAAAAAACTCAACCTCACTTACGTTGTCATAGAAAAAGGCCTGATCGGTAACACGGTTTATAATTATCCGGTCGGGTTGACGGTGTTTTCGACGACAAATGAACTTGAGCTGAACGAAGGCGAACTTAAGCCTGCCCGTGAAAAGCCGACGCGGGAAGAATTGCTGTCGTATTATGTCCGGTTTGTACTGGAGAACGATCTAAATATCCAAACTGAGGAAACTGTTCTAAAGGTCGAAAAAATCAGCGAACAGCATTTCCGAACCATAACCGATAAAGGCGAATACGAATCGAAGGCTGTGTTATTTGCTATCGGTGCGATGGATTATCCGCGAAGTCTCGGCGTAAAGGGTGAAGATTTGCCGAAGGTCCACGACATGTTTCGCGAGACTTATCCGTGGGTGAAAAAGCGGGCGTTGATCGTTGGCGGAGGAAATTCGGCGGGCGAAGCGGCTTTGTTTTTAGCCGAAGAAGGGGCGGACACAACGCTTGCGATATTTCGCAAAGATTGGGAAAGCACTGATCCGAAACAGGGCTGCATAAAATTTTGGGTCAAACAGCCGCTTGAAGACGAATTAAAGAAGCATTGTCTTAAGCTTTTTTTTCTCGGCAAAGTTTTGGAGATCAGAGAAGATGATGTGCTGCTCGAAAACGAAGAAGGCGAAGTGGAAACATTGCCGAATGATGTTGTGTTTGTTCTAATCGGCTCGGATGCCGACCTGACGATGTTGAAAAATCTAGGTCTTGAAACCGAGCATGGAAAATACGGCGAAGTACCCATTTACGATCCGGACACATTCGAAACAAATGTCGCCGGCGTTTACGTTGCCGGGCATTTTACCAATCACCGCCACATTAAAGACGCGATAGCGGTTCCAAAAATACTAATCCAGAAACTTGCGATGAAAATGCATTCAGATGCGGAAGCCCGCACGAAGTAAGGGCGTTCTTAGCGCCAAGAACG
>JAYUCO010000054.1:0-134719 GCA_043740295.1 Pyrinomonadaceae bacterium
GCCCGAGATCTCGTCTTGCAACCGTTCTGTGGGAGTCCCGGTTGCCACATAGTAGATGGCCAAGACGATCCCGATCAGAAGTGGAAGAATAAATTGAAATCCAATTCCAATCATCGCCGTTACCACGCTCCAAATAACCGGATTCCGGGCCGTACTGGCAGCAGTCTTATAGACCTGATAGGTGAAAACTACAATTGCCACAAAACCCACTATGGTAAGCATAAAACTATTCTCCTATTCATGATTTTTTGAATCAAAACGAACAGCGAATCCTCGTTTGTCAGTAGATAACCTTTTCGTTAAAAGAATTATCTGTTATATTCTGCCTAACTCTCTTCATAATTCAAACAAACAAAGGTGAAAATTTAATGAGTGCTTCGATAGATAATCCAGGCTCCGATAATGACAAGGCGTTTTTCGGCCATCCGCGTGGGCTTTCCACCTTGTTCATGACCGAAATGTGGGAACGGCTGAGCTACTACGGTATGCGTGCCATTCTGCTCCTTTACATGACATCGGAGTTGCAAAAAGGCGGATTGGGCTGGGACGTCAGGTCGGCGGCGGCAATTTACGGGCTTTATACGTCGTCTGTCTGGTTTTTGCCGCTTGTCGGCGGTTGGATCGCAGATCGATATATTGGCGCGAAAAAAGCTACGCTTATCGGCGGCATTATCATCACGTTGGGACATTTTCTGTTGGCCTTTCCTCCAATACCGTTCTTTTATGCCGGGCTTATTTTCGTTTCGGTCGGCACAGGTTTTCTGAAATCGAACATCAGTAAAATGGTCGGCGATCTTTATTCAAAAAATGACGAACGACGCGATGCCGGTTTCTCGATCTTTTACATGGGCATAAATACCGGTTCATTTCTGGCTCCTTTCGTATGCGGAACACTGGCCGTCTATAACTGG
The DNA here is from genome assembly GCA_043740295.1 of Pyrinomonadaceae bacterium. Taxonomy (GTDB): domain Bacteria; phylum Acidobacteriota; class Blastocatellia; order Pyrinomonadales; family Pyrinomonadaceae; genus OLB17. The sequence continues at coordinate 912 of JAYUCO010000054.1, forward strand.
CACTGGGGGTTCGGCGCGGCCGGAGTCGGAATGCTTTTGGGCGTAATTCAGTATGTCATCGGTTTTCGCAACCTGCAGGGTATCGGTGAGCCGCCGGTGAAATACTTTGCGGAAAGCGCGGAAAAACCTCAGGAAAACTCATCATATATCGCAAAGATGATTGGTGTTGTTATTCTTACCATTGTCCTAATTATTGGCTTAGGTTCTTTTGTTGGCAGCATTTTTCCGGGACTTGTCGGCAAAGACGATACTATTATCAATTTTTTAGGTCTGGCTTTTAATTTTTCAGTTGCCATTAAATATGTCCTAATGCCGGTGGTTCTTATCGCGGGACTGGTAGCCGTTGTTCTGACCGGACTTCAGGACAAACTGACGAAGGAAGATTGGAAGAGAATCGGTATCATCTTTGTTTTGTTCGTTTTCGCGACGATCTTCTGGATGGGCTTTGAACAGGCAGGCTCGAGCCTGAACCTTTTTGCTGAACACGTTACAAACCGTCAGGTAACTGTAACCTGGGAATTTCCAAGCGCATGGTTTCAATCGGTCGGCCCGCTTTTTATTGTAATATTTGCCCCGCTCTTTGCATGGCTTTGGGTTTATCTCGGCAAGCGACAGCCATCTGAAGAACTTAAATTCTCGTTCGGGCTTCTTCTTACCGGATTGGGATTTGTTGTTCTTGCTTACGCTTCCTTCCTTTCAAGCGCGGGGAAAGTATCTCTTTGGTGGCTTGTTATCGTATATCTTCTTCATACATGGGGTGAACTTTGTATCAGCCCGGTTGGGTTAAGCGCGATGACAAAACTCGCGCCTGGCAAGATGGTCAGCCTGATGCTTGGCGTGTGGTTTTTGTCGATCTCAATGGGAAGCTATTTTGGCGGGTTGGTAGCTGGCAACTTTGAGCCAAACGAAACTACCCTTGTGGGTCTTTTCGGCAAGGTCGCTGCAGTATTGATCGCAGGCGGAGTGGTTTTATTGATACTCACCCCGTTCATCAAGAAACTGTATACCAAGCCCCAGGACGTTGTCCCGGTTGAGCCGGCGTAATAAAAAGCAAGGTAAAAGTAAAAGGCAAAAACCTGAGGTATTGATTTCGTAGAACTCCTCCTGATTTTGCCTTTTACTTTTTTACTTTTGCCTTGCTTTGAAGGCCTGCATCGCCTCTGAAGCCCCGGCGTGCATTATCTCTGGTTTATGGTATTTCCAGTGCTTTTCGAATTCCTCCGCAGATAATTCGGGCATCTCTTCGCGTGTTTTATTTTTCAAATATTCTTCCGCCCATGTCCTTGTATCGGAATTTGTATTCAACGCTGTTCTCGCTCCGTGCATCAAATTGTCACGTTCCATTTATTTAGTCCCCCTGTGGTAGATTATTTAGATAAACATTGCATTAAAAACTACGTAACATAATTACTTATTTTGATCCCGGAGTTTCGAGTGAAAAAAATCTTTCTCAGTTTATTACTCACTACAAGCCTGCTTACCAATTTAAATTTTGCACAAACTGCCGGCCGCAAGCAAGCCATGCCGAAGAATACGGCGGCTCCGGCGAGTGTTAAGCCGCGACAGGAATTTGCCGTTCCATTTGTAAACAAGACTTTGCCAAACGGACTTGAGGTGATTGTCCTGCCCGATTCCGGCGTGCCGATCGTGACGGTGGAATTGGCTGTCCGCAACGGCTCATTTACCGAACCGCCGGAGCTTAACGGCCTCTCGCATCTGTACGAACATATGTTTTTCAAGACAAATCAGGCCGCCTATCTTGTTCAGTGCGAGGAATTGATAAAGAGCGGACGGACGAATCCGATTTGCGACGGGCCTCTGAAAGCCAAAAAACAGATCGGTGACGTCAGCTATTTGCGAAATATTGAAACGCTTGGCATTTCCTACAATGGATCCACACGGGAAGAAGTAGTTAATTATTATTTTACGACCACCAGCCCATACCTTTCGACCGCTGTCCGAGTGATAAACGACGCTGTCCGATTTCCGCAATTTGACGAAAACGAATTTGCTCAGGAGAAGGAAGTAGTGATCGGAGAGCTCGACCGTAACGAATCAAATCCGTATTACTACCTCAGCCGGGAAATAACGGACAAGCTGTTTTATAAATATCCGACCCGCAAAAATCCCGGCGGCACCCGCAAAACGGTGTCTGCCGCGACGACAGATCAGATGCGTATCATTCAATCGCGATATTATTTTCCAAACAACGCAGCATTGATCGTAACAGGGGATGTGAAGCCTGATGAGGTCTTTAAAATTGTCGAAAAAACAATGGGAAGCTGGGAACGCAGGCCGGTTGACCCATTCAAAGAATTTCCGCTCGTTGAACATCCGCCGCTCATAAAGAGCGAAGCCGTGATAATCGAAAAAAACACCGGCGAAGAAACACAAAGCACCGAGCAGAATGTCTTTATACAGGTCGGCTGGCACGGGCCATCCATCGGAAAAGACGACAAAAGCACTTATGCGGCCGATGTGTTTTCCTATATTTTGTCGCAGCCGGATTCGCGTTTTCAGCGAAACCTGGTTGATTCGGGTTTGGCGTCCGCTGCCTCGATAAATTACTACACCCAGCGAAACGTCGGGCCGATCACCCTCTTTTTGATAACCACGCCGGATAAGGCAAAGGCGGCGCTTAAAGCAGCGTATGCCGAGCTTGCCCGGTTCGATCAACCCGGATATTTTACGGATGATGAGCTTGAGAATTCGAAAACAATTCTCGAGTCGAACGATCTTTTCGACCGTGAAAAATCCAGTGAATATGCACATACTCTCGGTTTTTGGTGGTCATCGACCGGGATCGAGTATTTTCGCGGTTATCAAAAAAATCTCCGGGCCACATCGCGTGAAGATATAAACCGCTATGTTACGACCTACATTAAGGGTAAAAACCACGTTGCGATCACCCTTTTATCACCTGAGGCAAGAGCAAAGGCTAATTTAACCGATCAGGATCTTATTGGAGGAAAATAGTGATCAGCAATCAGCAATCATCATTCAGCAAAATATTTGTCTTCGCCGCCGTTATTATATTGTTTGCGGGAATTGCATCAGCTCAAACCGGCAAGATAGAAAATATTGCCGAGCAGGCCGCTTTAGTCACGGAATTCGATGTAAACGGGATGAAAGTACTCGTTAAACGCCGGGCGTCGGCACCGACGGTTTCAGTTGGGCTTTTCATTCGCGGCGGAGCGAGAAATATTACCGAGAAAAACGCCGGCATCGAGAATCTGATGCTGACATCGGCTGTCGAAGCAGGCAAAAGGCATCCAAGACAAACTGTGCGCAGGGAACTCGCCGCAACCGGAAGCTCGATCGGGGCCGGGTCAGGCAGGGATTTCAGCACTATTTCATTTGCATCGACCCGGGCCAATTTTGACCGGATATGGGAGATATTTACCGACGTCACTATCAATCCGACTTTTTTGCCCGAAGATGTCGAACGTGTTCGTTCGCAGATAATTGCGGCCGAACGCGAATCTGAGATAAGTCCTGACGGAGCTTTGCAGGCGTTAAGCGACCGCCTCGTGTTTGCCGGCCATCCGTACGCCAATGACGTAAGCGGAAACCTTAAAACTTTGCCGGCGTTCACCGCAGCCGACCTACGGGCATATCATCAAAACACAATGCAATCGTCAAGGCTCTTGCTTGTTGTCGTTGGTGATATCGATGCCGATGATCTAAAGATGCGTATCACCACTTCGTTCGGCGTATTACCGCGCGGAGATTATAAAGAGCAGCCAATCCCCGCAGTCAGTTTTACAAAAAATACTTTGGACATAGTTCCGCGAACTATTCAAACCAACTATGTTCAGGGAGTTTTCGACGCACCTGCGCTCAGCAGCCCCGATTATTTCTCGATGCGGGTTGCCACTACGATCCTTCAGCAGCTTGTTTATGAAGAAGTGCGGGTAAAACGCAACCTGTCATATGCTCCGAATGCCGAGCTTAATAATTTTGCGGCAAATACCGCGAATATTTACGTGACCGCCGTCGATGCTGACCAAGCGGTTAAGGTAATGCTCGACCAGGTCGATCTGCTCAGGAACCAGCTGATCCGGGAAGATATTATTGCCGGGATGGCCGGGCAATTTTTGACGAATTACTATCTTGGGCAAGAGACCAATGCGGCCCAGACAGCCGAGCTTGCACGATATGAACTTATCGGCGGCGGATGGCGGAACAGCTTTGAATTTCTTAACCGCATCCGTGAAGTGAAGCCGAAGGACATTCAGGCGGTTGCGAATAAATACATGAAAAATATTCGTTTCGCCGTCATCGGCAACCCGGCAGCGATCGATAGATCGATATTTTTACAGAATTAGGCCGGTAAGCGGAGATCAAAAAATTCCGGGTTTGGATATTTGCGTTTTTACCAACGTAACGCTCAATTCCAAACCCGGAATTTATTATTTAGCGGCCATCCTTACTTTTTCGCGGCTCGGCAGCTGGCGGCTCGCTTTTCGGCTCGCTTCTTGATGGAGGTGGATCGCTTCGCGGTGCCGGTTCGCTTCGCGGTGCCGGTTCGCTTCTGGGTGGCGGATCGTTTCTCGGCGGCGGATCGTTTCGAGGTGCGGGTTCATTTCTGACCGGCTCGCTCCGTGGCTGTCTAACTGGTTCGCTCTGGCGTTCTTCACGCGGCGGCGGATCGTTTCGGCGCTGATTTACCTGTTCCCGTTGCCGTTCTTCACGCTGAACGGGCGGAGGATTGCTCCGGGGTTGACGGATAGGTTCTCTAATGTTGTCAGGGTTTTGAGTCGATGGCTGAACATACGGAGGTGTTTCTGTTTGCTCTCCACGCGGCTTACTGGTTCGATCATCCGTTCTGCGGACACTTTCTTTTACGGTATTTTCTTCGGAAGGACGAATTACAGGCCGGTCCACAGCACCCGTTCTGCGGGATGGGGCAGTGGTTCCGTTATTTACAGTCTCGGCAGGTGCCGGATTTAACCTGATCGGGTTACGGTCGCCATAAATTCTGGTTTTTTGCAGCTCACGGTCTATCGGGCCCGGCGAACTGCGGTCACCGGCACCGGTCTGAATGCGCTCGCTCGTTTTCAATGCCGGAGGCCTTTCCGGGCGAATTTCCCTGGAGACCCTGACGTCCTGCTCATTGAATGTCGGCAGCAAAGGTGGTGATTGGTTTATATCGGGAAAGTCCGACAGCACTTTTTTTGCAACAGCCTCCGGAGCGGTCTGGATCCCCCTGCGATCAGCCCCAAATTGGTTTGTTGCGACTGTAACGACCCCGGAAGACGGTACCCTCAACAATGGCGGAATGGCATGCAAGGCATTTCGCTCCTCTCTTGTTGCAAGCGATCCTGGCAGAAGCCGCGGCGTTGGTGAAGCGGCCGGTGCCGGATTCTGTGTTGGTCGCGGGTTTCCGTTGGCATTACCGCCACTGTTGCCGCCATGATGATGATTGTTGTTATACCAATAATGATTGTAGTTATAATAACCGTAATCGTATGGCAGCGGATACCAGCAGACATTGCTGTTTAAGATGCTGACGACCACCAGGGCAGGCGACCACCAGCTCCGGCTGTTCCGGTAATAGCCATATGGTGTCCAATACCAACCGCCGTCATCATAGATCCAGCGGCCGTGATGGTACGTTGCCCAGCCCCAAGGTTCATCATTGACCCATGTCCAACCATATGGCGGAACCCAACGCCACTGCCCATATCGATATGGCGACCAACCGGAGTATTGGCTGATCGAATTTCGATAAGGTTTCCATACATAACCATATTTGCTGGTATGCACCCATTCGCCGTATTGGTTAAGGTCTTCGGCACCATAGATATTGCGGTCATAATATCTATCGTATTGAGCACCATTAAGGAGTTTGGCAATAACTGCGTCACGCTCGATCGCCCAGCCGTCGAATTCATCAATAAATCGGGAAGCATCAGCCGTTTCCCACTCGCCAGAGTAACTTCCCTCGGTATTTACCTTAGCGCTCCGGCCGTTTTTCAAAGTAAAGCCGGAGTTGTCCGAATAAACACGGGCCTCGCCGTCGTCCGTAACCGAAACCCGAACTTGTCCGTCAATGTCTCTGCCAGCATAGACACGATAGGTTCCTGCTCTTTGAATCGCAATGGTCGTTTTCGGGGCATCGACCTCAAAGTAATTTCGGCTATTATCAAATGAAGCAAGGTGTACACTCAAAGAACCTTCGGGTAGGCTTACTGCTACGCCTTCTTCTTTCAAAGTGGATATTTTCAAATAGGAATTCTCGGCCACCCTAAGATGAATGTAGCTGTTAAACTGTATTTCATACCGTCCGCTGCTATCGGTTGTTACTTCATCGCCTTCGACGAGCGGAAGATTTAACACCGCACGCTCCCAATCCTGGCTTCCATTTCGCCGGATCTGAACATCTCCGCGAATAAAACTGATCCGGGCCACACGTGCTGTTACCTCCGGGATAACATCGTCCACTTCGTCAGCGGAGACACTTGTAGCAAGAAATAACGGCAATATCAAAAGACATACCCAAAGAATTTTTCGTATGGAATGCATAAGCTTTCCCTCCTAAATTTTACTTTTTGTGCCAGGAAGAGCAGGTTGAGATCTGGTAGTTTCAACCTTTGTTTTCGCTTACAGCAAAAAGCATACCTCGGAAGCTTTAAATATGTATGTAAAGAAAACACTGTAATTGTAAAGATTTTACAAATAATCCTAACCCAAATCGTGCAGAGGGTATGATTTGTTTACGAAATCGTGTAATTCATTTATTTTGAATAATTTTTGGCCGTAAGGAATATTTTCACTAGAATCAGGTATTAAGATGTGAGCAAGTTTATATTAATTTCGGAGGAATAATGCGAAAAATTTTCTTTTTAGCGATTTTAGCTATATCAACACTTTGTGGATCGGCGGGCGCACAGGATGCAAAAATGGCCAAGGACGCAGTAATGAAGGACAGCCCGAAGGGTTTTGTATCGATCGAAGACGCGACCAGATCCGCTTTGAATGTCGGGGCAAAAATGCCGTCATTTACTCTAAATGATTCCCTCGGTAAAGCGGTGAGCAGTGCGGATCTGCTAAAAGAGGGCAATCTTGTTATAGTTTTTTACCGTGGTGCATGGTGCCCGTTCTGCAACACATATCTGCACAATCTGCAAAAAAATCTGACCCAGATCAAGGAAAACGGCGGAACTCTCGTGGCTATTTCCGTTGAAAATGCTGACAGGTCGTTGGCCATTGCCAAGAAAAACGAGATTAATTTCACAGTTCTCAGCGATCCCAACCTGGATGTCGCTCGTACGTTCGGGATCGTTTACCAGCTTCCCGATGCGACAGTCGAAAAGTATAAGGGCTTCGGGCTCGACCTGGCGAAATACAACGGCACCGAAAAGGCAGAGCTGCCGCTTTCAGCGACTTATGTAGTCAATAAAAAAGGTGAAATAGTTTATGCCTTTCTCGAACCGGATTACAAAAAAAGGGCTGAACCGGAAGTGATCATCCAGACACTTGCGGGGCTGAAAAAATAAGTGTTCGGGCAAATGTCCCCGAATATTTTGACGATGTAAAAAAGCAGTTATCCGATGCAGACTTTTTTGGAAATAAGCTGCTTAGGGTGTAAGATTTTCACAGAGGTAACAAAATGAAAAAACTTGCCCTGGGCAGCTTATTTGTTTTTATTTTTACATTTGCCGCTTACGGTCAAAAAGCCGCGGCGGCAAAAGTTGATCCGGTAAAAGGCGTCCGTGATGCTTTTGAGCGTCTTGTCGAAGGTATAAAACAGGTTGACGCTGAAAAGGTAATGAGCGTCTTTGAAAAGAACGACAGGATATTATTTTTCAACAACAACGGCTCAGCCACCATTGGCTGGGAGAATATGAAAAATAACCGCACATCCCTCTATGCTAAAACAAAGGATGTATCCCTCGATATAACTGGCTTGCGGATCGAAATGCTTGATAAGACAGCGGCATATGTTTCGTGCAAGTGGAAACAAACACAGGAATTCGACGGAAAACTGGAAAATGCATCCGGCCGAATGACGCTGGTTTTCAAATTGACTGGCAAAGACTGGAAGATCGTCCACGCCCACACCTCACCAGACAACCCATCGGCGACCCGACCCGTATTGGATTCCGAACGTGATCAAAAAGATCAACAATAATAATTGTGTTAGCTTATAGAAGGCAGAAAAAAGGGCGGCCGAAGCCGCCCTGGGTGAGTTAATTATTTTGGAAGTAATAGTTAAACTTCTGATCCCGGATAATTTTCTCCAAGTGTTTTGTCGTTGCCTTCAGCTAAGGCATTGACCAACTCGTAATGAAAATAATCGAACTTTGACGCGACAGGTGGCTGGACACGCTTGGCATACATTTCACGCGAACGGTCGATGGCGTCACGCAGCCGGTCGTATAGGTCACCGGCCTCGCGTCCTTCGGTCACCTTTTGTTCGTTGTAGAGCTTTATTTCAGAAACGAGCAGTCTGGCAAAGCGCCGTGCGTCATTATGCAAACGCCTTTCTTCGTCCGCAACTTCGATCGGCAGATCGACATTGCGGTCGCTAAACCGCCGTTTACCGGGCACGGCAGGGGCGATCTCAACAACTGGTTCAGCAACCGCTGCGGTGCTGCCGCCATTGTTCCAACCGTTGGTTTCCTGCACAGATACGGCGTATTCCGGTTCATCGACATCATCATCGAAAGTCTCGGATGGGGCGAACGCTGCTTCCTTGGTTGGTGGGCCAAAGTCCTGGCCAATGACCGGCTCGGCTTCGGTCTCAAAATAGCTCGCTTCTGGTTCAATGACGGGTTCTTCCGCTACCCGTTCTTCCATCGGTTCAAAGTAACTCTCGGTCGCTACCGCAGCAGTTTCTTCGTGATCGTCAGAATTTACAAAAGCAAATCCCGAAGACATTTCTTCGACTGGTTCCGTATCAGGACTGTCAGATCCGGATGGCATTTCATATGCAACTTCGCCATGATATTCCTCGACCGCTTCAGGTTCTATTTCAGCGGCTTCCGGTTCGACATCACTTGTCCGATCAAATGATTCGATCTCGTATATTTCCTCAGGTTCGGTTGAAACTTCATGGCTTTCTTCAGTTTCCACTGAAACTTCCATAGCTTCTTCTTGATCAGTTACAGGTGCCGGCTCTGCATATTCAGAGACAACTTCTTCCTCGACGGCCGGCTCGTATGCATTTGATGGTTCTGTTTCAATTTCAGTAGAAGGATACGCCGGTGACTGGGGTTCGACCGCTGGCTGTGCGGTGGTAGCAATTTGCGAAGCCGCGAGTAACTCAACTCTTAGTCCCGCAACTCTGACCAAAGTTTCGAGAGCCTCGGCATTAAGCGTAATTCCTTCGGTTCCGTAATCGGCATACAGGACAGCGACGCCGCGGCCACGAGCGTTTAATGGGATAGCATACATTCTGTCCGGCTTCGAAAAATTCAGAGGTTCAAGAAACAACGCATCTTCGGCATGATCGCCCTGCGAGCTTTCCTTTGGCGCCAAAGAATTTATCGCGTCCGCCATAATAGTATCGGATACAAGCGGGAAACGAATTTCACGAACAGATCCTTCATCAGCCATTCCTTCCTTGCCGAAAACTTTCCAACCGACAAAATGGTCGTTCTTGACGATGAAGAAAGCACCGCGCGGTGTAAAGCTTGCCGCATGGTGGACAAGCGAGGAGAGAATTTCCGATTGTGATGTCTTACTGCTGATCTCGTTGATCGCATCACGTATCAGGTCAAATTGTGCAGCCGCTGGAGTGGATTCCTCCGCCAGTTTTTCAGCTTCGCCAAATGCTGTTGCGGCGATCTCGGCACCTTCGTCCCGTGCGAGCCTCAGATGTTCCACGACCGAACCTATAAAGCCCTGATCGAATTGATTGTCGGATTCGAAACGCATTGAAAGGTCTCGAAAGGCTTCATCGAGTTGGTTCTTATGCTTTTCAAACTCAGCCTCGAAATTCTTTTGAAAGTCGGAAACGTCCTGCCGCATTCCGGCAACGACTCCTTTAAGGTAACTCTCGAATTCAGTTCTAAGGCTACGCTCGAGTTCTTCAGTGTTCACTACGGTTTCTCCTTTAAATTTTGAAATGCACTAGGTTAAGGATTGATCTGGACTGGCGGTTTTGAGTAGATAGTAACAGGTGTGGGTTACAAATGACAATTTACATAAATCGCCACCGATATGAGTATGACGAATTATATAGATTAATGTCAAGAAATACTTATTGAGTGGAGCGGGCCATTTTTGTTAGATGATATACAGTCGAGGCTCAGGTAAATATTTGGTAGTGGTTAAATAGGAAATTTATTCGTATTTCTTTGTGTAATTTAGTGTTTTCAACTTCTTAAATCTTTGGGGAGAAAACAACGAAAAAACACAAAATAAATTGAAATTGAGATAAATCACAGGTCAATGATTCAAACTGGCCTATTGCTTTATGCAAGAATAAACATAATCAAAGAGTGCTTGATTAGGCGGTTACCACCACGATATTCGGGTCTATCTCTTCCTTGATCATATTTTCGATCGCCATTAATGTTCCAGTTAGCGAACTCGGGCAGCTGCCGCAAGCACCTTCATAACGTATCGTAAGCTTTGAGTCTTCCAACCCGACGATTTCGAGCCATCCGCCGTCACTGGCCAAAAAAGGCCGGATCTTTTCATCCAACAATGCGTTGATCTGTCCGATCTTCGGATCGTCGCTGGCTGCCGCTGCAATAGCACCGCCTACGGCTGCCGCCGCTGCTTTTCCATTTCCGTTAGAGGATTTAACCGTTTCTGCCGCCCGGATCGGAACAGCAAGGGTCGGAAGCAGCTCGTCCCATTCTGCGTCATCGGTCTTTTCAACGGTTATCATTTTGTCCATGTAAAAGACCGAAACAACTTCATCGATATCAAATAAAGATCTAGCCAAAGAATCGGATACTGCATCGGCGGCGGTCTTAAATGAGTGCGAAGTACCATGTGAAACCGGTTCCTTCAATATGAATTTAACGGCGTTCGGGTTCGGCGTTTCCTGGATATCTGCAATTTTCGGCATTGATAAATCTCTCAAATTATGAAGGATTTTATAATCCTTACATTTTAATAAACATTATATCCTATTCCGTTTGAGATTTCACCTAATGAAATATGCGCAAAGTCAAAAAAACAGACAGCATTAGCGATATTAGCCAAGCTGTCTGATTAGAATCCTTAAAACACCAACAGCGTCGGGTGATGAAACCCGACATTTACTATGCACCGATCACCGAAATTGTTATTCAGTGATGTGAATATCTTCGGTTTTGTTCATCCTTCCCGAAAGGAACAGGCCGCCGAAGATCAGTGTTAAAACTAGAAAAACGATCGCTGCATAAAAATACAATTTTACATCTTTGCTGGCCGTATATTCATAAAATGAAACAGCGGTCAATACTAGACTGACAAGAGCCAATAAGCCGTTAAGCATAACATAACCCCCCACTATCAAAATGATAAATAATTCCGAAGTCCGTTCAGTGTAATTTGAACCGAACACCAAAAAACTGAGGCTTTCCCGTTAATACCGAACTATCAAACTGTCTTTATTAAGCGCCCTAATAATAACTCCGTTTATCATAAAAAGGCAAGTTTCTTAAGCCATTCTAAGGTTTTCTTACGATACGATTTCTCAAAAGTTTCATCTCAATCGTGCCTTGACCATTCGTGGGATCGATTGGAAATCAGGCAAAATGTCGAAAATATCCCACAGCTGCCGATCGAACATTTTCTCGACTGCGTCTGCCTGGCCGGCTCCGATCTCGATCTGTAGAAAGCCTCCTGGTTTTAGATATTTAACTGATCCATCCACAATTATTCCGATCATAGAAAGCCCATCACCGCCATCTGTCAATGCCAAATGCGGTTCGAAATCGCGGACCTCGAACTGTAATCCGTCCATATCGGCTCCCGGAATATATGGCGGATTTGTGACGATCAGATCAAACTTTTCATCTTCCAATGCCGAATAAAGGTTTGACTGGTTCAATATTAGCCGTTCGGAGACACGATGTCTTTCGGCATTTCTTTTCGTAATATTGATGGCATTTTCGGATATTTCTAGTCCGATCGCCGAGGATGTTCCGACCTCATTCAGAATCGAGATAGCGATGCATCCCGAGCCCGTTCCGACCTCGCAAAATAATGGAGCTTCGAGCTTTGTCAGGATCTCGATAGAATGATGGACCAGCATTTCTGTTTCCGGCCTTGGTATCAAAACGTCCGGTGTTACTTCAAAATCGAGTCCGTAAAATTCCTTGTGGCCGATTATGTAATGAAACGGTTCTCTGTTCGCCCGGCGTTCAACAAAAGACAGAAAAAGATCTTCTTCGTGCTTTTCAAGTTCATATTCAGGATGAGCAACTATAAAGGCCCGGTTTTTCCGAAACGCATATTCCAACAATGAAGAAGCTTCCCGGTACGGTTCATCGACACGTTTGTTTTGCAGGACAGTTGATGCATAGGCAAGAATTTCCGTGATCGTCATTTCTATCAAGTTAAAAACGTATTGTTATTCATTCTGTATTGTCGCAGTAATGATCTATATCTGACATGAATTTTGTCAATATCTCGGCCATTTTGGCAGATTCGTCGAGGATGATCTGAAGATATTCACGCGATTCACCTGTGATCGAATCATCTTCAAGAAGCATTTCCGCGAAACCACCCACACTAGTTAGCGGCGTCCGCATATCGTGTGACATCTTATCTATTATCTCGGTAATGTTTTGTCGATTGATTTTATTTGTTCCAGGGTAATTCATGAAAATAGTTTTATTACTGTAGGGCTTTTTCCATATATTCTGTTGTCAGCTTTTTAAGTTCTCTCTTAATGAATACATATAGCTATTTAGACCGATGATCAGAGAAGATTGTATTTCCAAAACTGCATTCATGCAATTTAATAGATTCGTCATTTATCGGATATTCTTACTTATAAAGAAAAGCGTTGCCTTTTGCCCTTTTCTGTAAAAAACGCCATAATAGCGTCTTGTTTTATTAGGTTTTACTATGAAGTTTCTATCGGACATTCGGCTTTTGCTTATAGGGGTGTGGCTTGGCGCGGCGTGTTTCTTTATTGCTGTGGCTCAAAGCGCATTTGCGGTGCTTCCGGCCCATGAAATGGCTGGTGCGGTAGTTAACAGGACGCTTTCGGTCCTTAATTATTCCGGGATCGGAATTGCACTGATTTTGCTCCTTACCTCGCTTATCGTTCATAAAGAGGCGGGCCGGTTTTGGATGTGGACGGAGAGATTTTTGCTGCTGCTGGTTGCGGCTGCGTGTTCAATTGGCCAGTTCGTGATCGGCCTGATGCTTTTGTCACTTCGTGCTCAAATGGGCAAACCAATTGACGAGGTCGCAGCCGATGACCCGCTGAAGATTCAATTCAATAATCTGCATGAATATTCGGTTTGGGTCCTGATGACGGGAATGGGAGCGGCATTGATCGCATTTTTCATTATCTCAAACCGCAAATTTGGTGCGGCTACAAAACTTACTACGAACGACCCTTTCGATTTTGATAAAGAATTCAAGAAATAGCAGCCATGGAAATCATCGAAAAATTATCTGAATTTGCTGACCGCTTTGCCCGTTGGGATGGCGACGAAAAGCTCGCCGGCTATCCTTTCGTGACAAATATCCACGCGCCATTTACCGCGGTCCGCCGTGCCTTGCCGATGATGAATCTCGCGCTCATTTCATCCGCCGGGGCATACATCGACGGTACAGATCCATTCGACACCGCTTCGAAGGATGGCGACGTTACATTCAATGAAATTCCAGTTGAGGTCGGGGCGTCCGATCTTCGATATGCAGCAAAAGGCTACGATCCGGCGGCGGTTCAGCAGGACAGGAATGTGCAGATTCCGGTTGACCGGCTGCTTGGCTATCAGGCAAATGCCGTAATTGGCAAACTGAATGAAGCTTGGTGGAGCCTGAGCAGCTACATCCCCAATGCCCGTCTTGTTGCCGAAGACTTAACGCCGAAACTTGCGGAACGTCTTGCACGTTACGAAGTGCAGGCGGCTCTTTTGATACCAGCGTCGCGTCTTTGTCACCAAACACTTGGGATCGTTGCCCGAGGGCTCGAATCAAAAGGCATTCCCACAATTATGATCTCGGTCGATCCGCAAATGGTTGACAGGGTCCGTCCGCCGCGTACGGCTTATTATTCAGGTGACTTTGGTTCGGTTGCCGGAAAGCCGGATTGGCCGGAATTTCAACTGCGCATTCTCGATGAAACGCTCCGCACAATGGAAACATACGACCAACCTGGCACAAGAAAATTAGGTGTTGAAATGGAATCCAAAGTCGAAGCCGCACGCGGCGAAAGATAAATGTTTTGGCGGCTAATGTAAGCTTGAAGCTGCGGACATTCTTCAAAAACTCATCTGCCAATCCTTTATTGATTCAAGCGGATAGGTAAGCATTATGATGTTAAGGATCAGGCTGTCGTGTATCCATAACAATAGAACGACTTCGGTCAGAAGGAAAAAAACAAGGGATTTCCACCAACCCAGTTTGTAAGCGATCCAAAATCCAATGCCGCAGGTAATGACATCTCCGACAGAATTTGCGATCGAATCTCCAAAATAATCGAGCGAAGCTGTATTTGCACGATATTTTTCGATTATGTAGGCAGAATTTTCAAGTACTTCCCAAGCCGACTCCGCGATGACCGCAAAGAAAAACCTCCATGCGGGAGCAGATCTCGAAAAAATCGAACCTGCCAGCCAAAAAAATATGACACCGTGAAGTATATGCGTGAATGAGTAAGGGTCAAAAAGGTGTTGTGACGTGTGGCTGCTGTTCCACGCTTCGTTTACATAAATGCTGTAATCGCCAAATTTACACCACCAGATACGGCCTTGTGTCCGAAGAATTACAGCCATTGAAACTACCGCGGCAATACTGCAAACCCATGGAATAGCTGTACTTTCAGGCTTTTTGGAATGTTCAGTTAAACCAGCCATATTCTCAAAAGATTGTCATCCCGTCCGCAAAATTTTTCAAGTTCAATCTTGCATTAACAATGCCTTGCCATCCCACAGTTCCAGGTTTTCCATAGTTTATTGGGGAACGGTCCTTTGCGAACTTGCCGGCTTTGGGTAAAAATCAATCTGAACATGAATCGACAAAAGATCATTGATCGGGTGCGTGAACACAATGGGCCTTGGGATATTGTCGTGATAGGCGGTGGTGCGACAGGTGTTGGCTGCGCGGTAGATGCAGCTTCGCGTGGTTTTGAAGTGCTGCTTTTAGAGCAAAGCGATTTTGGCAAAGGGACCTCAAGCCGCAGCACAAAGCTTGTTCACGGCGGCGTCCGTTATTTAGCTCAGGCTAATATTTCACTCGTTCGCGAAGCTCTAAAAGAACGCTGGATAATGCATAGGAATGCTCCGCATCTCGTTAAAAAGACAGTGTTTATTGTTCCATGTTACAGCATTTGGCAAAAGGTTTTCTACGGGGCCGGGCTGAAATTTTATAATCTTTTATCGGGTAAATACAGCTTTGGCAGATCAAGGATCTTGAGCCGCGAAGACACTATCGAACGATTGCCTAATATTAAATGCGAAGGTTTGGCTGGCGGTGTTTTGTATTTCGACGGCCAATTTGACGACACACGGTTATTGATCGATCTTGTCATTACTGCTCACGATCAAAGTGCCGCAATGCTGAATTATGCAAAAGTAACTTCCGTAGAAAAAAACTCCAACGGCAAGATAGTTGGCGTCAAATTCCGTGATGCCGAAACTGGGGAAAACATTGCCGTGAGTGCAAAAGCCGTCATCAACGCAACCGGAGCTTTTAGCGACTCGATCAGACGATTATCAGATATAGAAGCTCAAAATATTATCGCTTTCAGCCAGGGCATCCATCTCGTCTTTGACCGTAAATTTTTGCCGTCGAACAATGCCCTGATGATTCCCAAAACAAGCGACGGACGCGTGCTTTTTGTTATTCCATGGCAAGGCCACGTTTTGATCGGGACGACCGACACGCCGATCGATGCTGCCGTTTTAGAGCCTGCAGCACAGGCCGAAGAGATCGAATTCATACTCAAAACCGCCGGCAAATATCTGGCACAGCCTCCGAAGTGGGAAGATATTCTCAGCGTTTTCGCCGGCATCCGGCCGCTCGTCAAATCCGGGAACACTAAGAATACTGCTTCGCTTTCGCGAGGGCATAATATAGAGATCGACGCTTCCGGCTTTCTCTCGATCACCGGCGGGAAATGGACAACATATCGCCGTATGGCGGAGGATGCGGTAGATCAGGCATTAAAAATTGCGAATTTACCGGAGAAAGCATCAACGACCGAAGGTCTGAAAATTCATGGATACAGCGGGATTGATGGCGATTTTTCGACCTATGGCAGCGATGCCGATCAAATTAAAGACCTCATTGTAAACAGTCCTGAATTAGCCGAAAGGCTGCATCCTGATCTGCCGTATTGCAAAGCCGAAATTATCTGGGCGGTAAGAAATGAAATGGCCCGCACGGTCGAGGATGTCCTGGCGAGACGCACACGGTCGTTATTTCTGAATGCTTTTGCCGCAATGGAAAAGGCGGCGGCGGTTGCCGAAGTGATGGCGCAAGAATTAGGAAAAGACACAGATTGGATCGCCGCACAGGTCAATCAATTTAACGAAACTGCTATAAACTATTCGGTCGAGACAACATCTTCACCGTGAAGAGCGGCGTTCAGGGTATGCCAGCTAAGTGAAGCGCATTTTACACGGGCAGGGAATTCCAGAACACCGGCAAAGATCTTGAGTTTGCCGAGATCGTTCTCGTCTGTTTCGATATCGAGGTCGCCAGTAACCATCCTGTGGAATTCATTGAACAGCGTCTCAGCTTCTTCCTTGGTTTTGCCTTTTACGATCTGGGTCATCATACTTGCCGATGCCTTTGAGATGGCACAGCCCGAGCCTTTGAACGCAACATCCTTAACATTATCACCCTCAAAATCGACATAAACGCGCAATGCATCACCGCACAACGGATTTTTCCCATCCGCATATTGATCGGCA
The DNA here is from genome assembly GCA_043740295.1 of Pyrinomonadaceae bacterium. Lineage (GTDB taxonomy): Bacteria > Acidobacteriota > Blastocatellia > Pyrinomonadales > Pyrinomonadaceae > OLB17. Next base: position 17,957 of record JAYUCO010000054.1, read on the forward strand.
TCCGCGATCTCCCGGAAATTCCGCGGATTTTTGTTGTGGTCCAAAATAACCTCTTGATATAGATCATTTAATTCTGACATTTGATATCTTTGATTTCGGATACGAGATTTAAGATCGCTCTTAAATTATAGCACCCGTCGGAGCAGTAAAATTCTCGTCTTCAATATTTCCAGTATTTCGCAAATTTTTTCGGCTCAAACAATAAGACCTCGACTTCCTCATCTGCTATCGGGCGATGCTCGACGCCATGCGGAACGATTAAAAAATCGCCCTCTTTTAATTCCACTGTTTTATCGCGAAACTCAATGCGAAAACTGCCTTTGACGGCCATAAACAATTCATCTTCGGCTTCATGGTGATGCCACGGAAACTCACCTTTAAATTTTACAAGTTTAATTTCCTGGCCGTTTAGCTCACCGGCGACCTTCGGCCGCCAATGTTCGTTTATCTGGGCAAATTTTTCAGCTAGATTAATCTTTTCCATCTCTTAAGCCTGTTGCCCGCGTTCGATCTCTTTGCCTTCTTTACGGGCCTGCGCCCATGTCATAGGAAAAAAATGGATGTCACCGCTGTTTTCAGCGAATTCAATTCTGCCCAACGCTTCTTTTATTATACGTTTCTGCAATTCGATATGAAACGGGACCCCAAAATGATGGCCCATCATAAAAGGCAGAAACATTGCCCGCGGCGGCTTGATCAGCTGGGTTACATCCAGCGATACTGACAGCGAAACCGTCGGGATGCCTTTTTTTTCAATAGCGCGCTGCACGAGCGCGATGCTCTGATGGCAGATCGGTCAGGCAGGCGCCAATAAAACAACGTCAGGCTTTTCTATATCGACCGCATCTGCGATGTCTTCCGCCAAAGTCCGTTCCAACCTCTCGGCATCCATGTTATATCCAATGAAAGAGTAGAAATTTTCCGTTAAGCCGCCGATAAAGCCTTCATCAACTAATTCCTGCAGCCGTTCAATAGGAAAAATGACGTTCAGATCTCGATTTGCACCAACCGTTGGATATTTGATCTGATGGATCTCCAGGTCAGACGGTGTGGAATTTGAAGGGACACGCCGGAACGAATAATCGCCAACCGGATGCACCGTATCAAAAGGCATCGTGGCTCTTGTTTGAACGCCTGCCGTGCTGACAAATGCCAGACGCGATTTGCTAAGCGGTTTCGTCAGTATCGCAAGCGGAACAAAATCACTTTTCGTTATCATCGAACCGGGATAGCGTTCGTTGACCGTATCCCAAAGTCCGGGCCGCAGCTGCGTTAGATCATTAGAGGTTACCGTCATGTATCCACTCCCCGGAACGCCCGACAAAATAAAAATGAAGATGGAAATAAAGATGAGCAAGTGTTGCCGCATCTTTTTCAGCGATCGTTTTCAGGATAAATTCGCGATCGGTCGCGGGCATATCCAAAAGCGGTTTCAGCGCCTCGATCCATGCTTTGTCGATCTCCTTGCGGCCCGCTTCCTCATTCCCGTCGCCAAAATGAAGGCGTACATACCTGATCAATTTTTCCGTATCGCCCGCATCGACTGCTTCTTTTAAATACGCAAGTGACATCTATGTTTTAGTACATCTTTGCCCACGAATAACTCAAAATAACACTAATAAGAGAACGCGATGATTTGCGTTATTCGTGGGCAAAACATTCCTTACAAGGTCTTTGTCAAAAACTGTTCGAGCAGATCTTCCAGTCCAACTTTTGCCTTGAACAAGCCTGTTCCATGTCCGCCTTTTGGATAAATTTTTGTTTCGTATTTATCATTAGCACCGGTCGTTTTCAGTTTTTTCACTGAGTCCGCAGACTCGGAATCGTCATCTGCGGCAACCATTAAAAGAGCACGGTCACCAAAAGTTTTTACCGCCGGTTCGGTCGGCATATTGCCGAAATAATTCAGCCCGGGCGAAAGAAGGGCGACCGATTTCACCTTTGCATTCTCCGCTCCGTAAATTATTGCAAGGCTGCTGCCGTATGAAGCTCCGACAATTCCTATTCTTGCCGCATCGACATTTGGCTGTTTTGCAAGAAAATCAAATGCTGCGGCGACGTCCGCCCTCATTCCTTTGACGGAATCGTCAGATGTGCTAACCGCGACTTTTGCCCCATCCGTCGTTTTTATCGATTCGCCAAAACCGCGGCCGTCTATCGCGAGCACGCCAAAGCCTTTGGACTGAAGGCGTTTTGCAAATTCGTCATAAGACTGTCGATTACTTCCGAATTGATGAAGCAGCAAGACCGCTGGCGAACTCGGTTTAGCTGATGCGAAAAATGAACCGACGATCTGCACTTTTCCGGCCGATTCAAAAGCGATCCGCTGGGCGGTGATCACATTTTCGGGAGTATTCGGTGACGGTCCGGCCGCCGGTTCACTGCTTGTTTTAACGACAGTATTTGACGCTGACGGCGTTTCGCTTTTTGAGCATCCCGACACGGACATTCCAAGCAGGCTGATAATGATAAGCGATGTTAAAATATGTATTCTCATGCTATTTAAATTGTCAAAAATCTCTGATTTATTCCGCGTCTGACAAAGCTGCGTCAAATATGCGCCGGTGATAATTGATCTGTCCGAGATGGTAATTCAGATGCGTCGCAAGATGGATAATGAAATATCCGGTGGACATTTTTTTCCCGGCAAAAACAACCAGCGGATAATCTTCTTCCAACTGCTCGTTCGATAGCCTGTCCAAAGAGTCTGCCACGATCTGCGTCGTTTTATCTATCTTTTTCAAAAGCTCGTCCCGCGGAGTTTCGCGTGTAGAAAATTCTATATCGCGCTGACGTACATAACCGGAATTTCCTAATTCGGCCCCAATAAATGCATTCAAATTACCGATGAGGTGCAGACACAGATTTCCTGCCGAATTCGTGATCTCTCCGTCGATCTTCCAAATCGTGCCTTCATCCCGGTAAAGGCCGATCTCTTCTTTAAGTTTTTCCAGATCGCGTTTATATAATGATTTTAAGGTTTCAATTATCATGGATGTTTTTCACTTCAGAATATTAATCAATTTTTAGTCTTGGTCATGTTTCCGGCCATCAAGCAAAGACCTCGATCACTTTTTGTACCGCGTCGGCCAGTTTATCGACCTCTTCTTTTGTATTATAAAATGCAAAAGATGCCCGGGCGGTAGCTGGAACATCAAAAAACTGCATCACTGGCTGGGCACAATGGTGTCCGGCCCGGATAGCGATGCCTGATTGATCAAGGATCGTGCCGATGTCGTGCGGGTGAATATTTTCAATGGTAAATGACAGCACAGACGCTTTTTCGGTGGCCGTGCCGATTATTTTTACACCTTCGATATCTGATAAACGTTGTGTCGCGTATTCGAGCAATTCGTTTTCGTACGCGGCGGCGGCCTCAAAATCTATCGCATTAATGTAGTCAATCGCAGCGCCGAGGCCGATACCGGCGGCAATTGCCGGTGTTCCGGCTTCGAATTTATCGGGTATCGGTGCAAACGTCGTTCCGTCAAAGCTGACCGAGCGGATCATACCTCCGCCTGTCTGATACGGGGGCATTTTATCGAGCCATTCGCGTTTGCCGTAAAGAACGCCGCTGCCTGTCGGGCCAAACATCTTGTGGCCGGAAAAAGCAAAAAAATCGCAATCGAGGTCCTGCACATCAACCGGAAAATGCGGTACGCTCTGTGCAGCATCGACGCATACGGGAACACCAAATTTATGTGCTGTTTCGATCATTTCCTTGATCGGGTTGATCGTGCCGAGCGAATTCGAAACATGCGTGACCGCGACCATCTTTGTCCGCTCATTTAGCAGGTTTTCATATTCGTCGATGATCAGCTCGCCATTTTCGTTTATCGGAATAACGACTATTTTCGCTCCTTTTTCTTCGGCCACCATCTGCCACGGTATGATGTTCGAATGATGCTCCATCTGGCTTACCAATATCTCGTCACCTTCGCCGATGAATTTTCGCCCGTATGAATATGCGACCAGATTTATAGCCTCGGTTGTCCCGCGAACAAAAATGCACTCTTTTGTTTCCTTCGCGTTTATAAAACGCTTCACCTTTTCGCGAGCCGCCTCGTAAGCCGTCGTCGCGTGCTGCGATAAATAATGCACGCCGCGATGCACATTCGAATGTTCCTCCGCTAAATATTTCGCCCCGCGGTCGATCACCGATTGCGGCACTTGCGATGAAGCCCCGTTATCCAAATAGACAAGCGGCTTTCCATTCACCGTTTGCGACAAGACCGGAAAATCTTTGCGAATTTTTTCTACGTTCCATTTGCTCATTTCTTTTACAGCTTTCATTTTAGTTCACCCCACAGACTATTGAACATAGAGTGTTTAGCGGTTAAATCTCCGTATTCAATCGGTGCAAAACAGCCTCGTCCAATTCCTTTTTAATCGACTCGATCTCAATCTTGTTAATGATCTCCTCCGCGAAACCGTATGTCAGGAGATTGCGCGCCAACGGCTCCGGCAACCCGCGCGTCAGCAGATAAAAAAGCTCTTCCAACTCTAGCTGCCCGACGGTCGCACCGTGGGCGCATTTTACATCGTCGTTAAATATTTCAAGCTGCGGTTTCGTATCGACGCGGGCGTCATTCGAAAGCAACAGATTTTTATTGGATTGCTTAGCGTCCGTTCCCGACGCATTTTCTCTCACAAAAACCTTGCCGTTAAAAACGCCGCGCGATCTATCGTTCAAGACACCTTTATAATTCTGATGCGAAGTGCAATTCGGAACCAGATGATCGATCACCGAATGGGTGTCCGAATGCTGCGATTCATTCAGCATATAAAGTCCGTCAACGAATGCTTCGCCGCCCTCGGCCATAAATTTTACGTCAATATCATGACGCGAAAGCACGGCCCCGATATTGATGCTTGTCGCGTTATAGACGCTTCCGCGTCCCAAACTTGCCTCTGTCGTGCCGACATGAAAAGCTTGATCAGATTCTTTCTGCACCCGATAATGCGTCAAATTCGCATTGTCTTCGACCACGATCTGAATAGCTGTATTTGTGAAATTCTTAGCTTCTCCAGCATAGCTTTCCACGATCACAGCCTTGCTTCCGGCCTCGGCAATTATCAAAATGTGCGGAAATATCGCGTTACCGTCAGGCGTGTTAAATGCAAATGTTATCGGCTCCGCGATAGTTGTTTCCTTCGGAATAGAGAAGCAAATGATCTCCGCAAATGCCGAATTTAATGCCGTAAAACCGTTTCGTTCGTAGTTGAAGCTTTTCAGCAAATTCACGAAACGTTCATCTACAACCGGAGCATCATGCGAAATCCCAGTTACGCTCCAGTTCTCGCCCATGAATTTACTGACGTTAGTGTATTTCCAATCTTCATGTTTGACGGTCGGGAAGCCATTCTCATTGAAAAAACGAAATGCCTTTTCCCGCTCGGCTTTTACCGCGGAATTCGTTTCGGCCTGTACAATCTCTTTAAATTGCTCCGTAAATTGATTTGTCATTACGGGTTGTGATGAAACCATTTTTTAAAATACCTTTACTAAACTAAATTTTTTATCGGCTCTAATCGTGTTCGCCGTATCCAAAATAAACTCTCTTGCTATCTTCAATTTCGCCTCGTTTTCCTGTCTCGGCCTCGTGTCATCGACCAGCGATGATTGTGCGTAATCAAACAAGAAATCGTGCCGCGTCAGGACATACTGCACACCCATCGCGGCGGCCTTTGCCTTTAATTCCTGCGAGTTGCTCGATTCCCATACCAATTTCCGCAGTGTCCAATCTTCAAACAAATAATCCGAAAAATATGGCCTGTTGAGATCGTAGGTGTCGCGCCGCATATTGATCAGCCAGACTTTCGCATCTGTCGGCGTTTCCGTATTCAAGGTTTGATAATACGGATAATAATCCAGATTTCTAGCCAGATATTCATCTCTCGATTCACCGCCAAGCACGACACGCATCGGAGCTTTTTGCAAAAACCACGCCGCTGTAACCAAAATGCCTGCCGCCGCTGATGCCGCCAAAGAAAACTGCCAAACTTTCCGCAGCCAGCTTTCTTTTTCTGATATGTGTTGAGCCGCCGCACAAATACCGATCGCCAAAACAGGCAGTATCGGCAGCAAATACCGAAGCTGTTGGCTCGAAAAAAGCCAAAAGAAAAACATTATGCCTGATACTCCGGCAGCTATCTTTATCTCCGTCGCGAGATCGAATTTCCAAAGTCCCCAGATAAGTACCGGTAATCCGATCAAAAAAGCAACACCTATAACACCGTCAAAAAGAGTCGCCTGCTCCGGTTGGGCGATGACCGAAATATTAAACGGGGCCAGAAGATAATCGGAAATTCCTTTCGAAACGCCGCCGTACTGCGAATTCATCATCTGGAAAAGATTCGAGCGTTCGACGTCCCAGCCCGCCGCCCGGCCTTCCCATATGCTCATGTAAAATGGAAATACAGGACTTCCTGTTTGCCACCAGGTTCTTAAATACCACGGCGAAGCAATTACCCCGGCAAGTAGCAATGCGGCAGATCCACCGGCAAGAATCTTGCCGACATTTCCCAACTCTTCCTTAGCTTTTCTCGCACGCAGCATAATTACCAATGCGAAAGCGGCAATAACAAAGAGCGTGGTCAGTTTTACGGAAAGTGCCGCACCGAGAAAAGCAGCGATATAGATAAGCAAGCCCTTTTCTTCCGATTTCCACCAACGGCCGAGAGCATAAATGGCTAAAGTCACGTAAAGCGCTAAACTAAGGTCCGCATAATCGCCGGACGCCACATGAAAAACGGTCGGAACACCAGCAACTATCAACACGGCAAGCAAACTCCATGACCGTTCAATTTTCAATTCCCGCGACAAACCGTAGATGGCCGAAAGCAGAAGCGGAAAAAACAAAAAGATCGTCGCTCCGGCGGCGATTTCTGCCGCTCGGGGACTGAAAAACCCGCCGAGCAGCATTGCCCAAACAGTATGCATCTCCGTGCCCAAAGCCAGAAAACTTGCAATATTTCCATCAACAAAACCATTGCTTCCCTGAGCGATAAAAGCTTTCGGTAATGCAAAATGATAAAGCAGCGTGTCTTTCGACGTCGGCGGAGCAAGCGATGCGGCAAATGCCAAAAGTACCGGAATGGCAATCAATGCTGTCAATATCTTGTCAAAGGTGGACCATTTGTTCGCAACGCGACTTTCATCTTGCGGTTCTCTAAAGCGGCGAAAATTTAACCCGATAAAAGCCGTTCCGAGTACGAGTGATATAACGGCAACGAGTGTCGAATAAGCTCCGGCGAGGCCGAGAAAAAACCATATCAAAGACCAAATTGCGGCCCCTAGGGCAGTTTTCATTGCAAATTCGAGAATTTGCGAATGTTCATCGTTCTTTGCAGAATTAATGAACTGGGCCGCAAAACTGCCGATGCCGAACCATGCCTGAAGAATAAATACCGAGACGATCAAGCCAAGAAAACTGTCGGTCAATCCGGTTTCACCAAATATCTTTCCGCCGCCGAGATTGCCGATCAAATTCTGCAATTGCCCGACATCCGCTCCGCGATACGAAAAAAATGCGATGAGCAGAGAAACCGCCCAAACCGAAAACACTATTGCGGCAAGGCTGTTCGAATCTTTGTTTTCAATTCCCTTTCCGGCCATAGTGAAGCTATTTCGAGTTTGCGGCACCTTTCACCCAATCGTAGCCTTTTTCTTCAAGTTCATAGGCGAGTTCCTTTCCGCCTTCCTTGACGATGCGGCCGTTGGCCAGAACGTGAACGACATCAGGTACGATAAAATTCAAAAGCCGTTGATAGTGCGTGACCAGAATTATTGCGTTATCCGAGCTTCTGAGCTTATTGACGCCTTCCGCAACGATCCTTAATGCATCGATATCGAGGCCCGAATCGGTTTCATCTAAAACAGCGAGCTTTGGTTCGAGCACCGCCATTTGCAAAATTTCATTACGTTTCTTTTCACCGCCCGAAAAGCCCTCGTTGACCGAACGTTTAAAAAATTGCGGGTCCATATCGACGATCTTTGCTTTTTCTTTCAAATAATCGTTGAATTCGAGCGGATCGAGTTCTTCGAGGCCGTGATGCTTCATTTTTTCATTGTAAGCAAGCCGTAGAAACTGTGAATTCGAAACGCCGGGAACCTCCACCGGATATTGAAACGCCATGAAAACGCCTTCGCGGGCACGTTCGTCCGGTTCGAGTTCGAGCAGATTTTTGCCTTCGTAAAGCACCTCGCCCGAGATCACTTCATAGGTCGGATGCCCGGCCAGCACTTTTGACAACGTCGATTTACCCGAACCGTTCGGCCCCATGATCGCATGAACTTCGCCTTTATTGACCTGTAAATTCAGTCCTTTTAATATTTCTTTGCCTTCGATTCCGGCATGTAGATCCTTAACTTCCAATAACATGTTTTTATATATTTTCGTCTAATTTAACTTCTTTTCCATTTCCAGCCCGGGCGTTCCAAAAAAATCCTCAGGGCCGCAATCTCTTATCTTCTCGAATCCGTTGCGTTCATACAGCCGAATTGCTTCGGCAAGAAAATCGGTTGTGTAGAGAAATATTTTTTTAAATCCGTTTTCGAATGCATAACTGTCAATCGTTTGGAGCAGCTTATGCCCAATTCCTCCGCCCTGCGTTGTCGGCGAAACCGCCATGCTGCGTATGTAAAGCCGACCATTGACCGGGATAACCGAAACAGTCCCGACAATTTCCTTACCTTTTACCGCTACCCAGATCGCACCTTTTTCATCAAATCGTTTGCGGATTACCTCTGCCGCAGGCGTGGTAAAAGCAAATGCTTCAGGCGTATAAACAAACTGAAATGTTGCAAACGCATTTTGCAGCACTGCCGAGATCGCCTCGCTGTCTTCGGTGCTGGCCAATCGAATTTCTACAAGCGATTCCATTTGGTTAATTTACGCCTTTGGCATGATTATTTTCGCCATTAACATCCAGATAAAAATGCCTGATCTCGCCAAGCATAAATGTTTCCTCTAAAAATTCGACACATCCGGTTTCTACGTCGTAGATCGCACCGATCAAACCAATCTGCTCTTTTTCGATCATTTCACGCAATACCACGCTTTGCTCGATGATATTTTCCACGCTGCGTTTAACCTGTATGCGCGATACTTTTTCGACGAATTCCGCGTTTTTCGAATTGCGATTTTCGGCGACCGTTCGTTCGTAATAGACCGACGGTTGAATTTTGTTGAGGAGCGTCGAAAGATTTCCCATCTGCACGTTGTCGCACGCACCGCGAATCGCCCCGCATTTTGTGTGGCCGAGCACGACAAGCAGTGTCGAACCGGCGATATTGCAGGCAAATTCCATACTGCCCAAAATGTCCTCATTGATCACCGTACCTGCAATGCGGATACTGAAAATATCACCAAGGCCCTGATCGAAGATCAGTTCGGCAGACGTGCGGCTGTCTATACAACTCAAAATAGCGGCAAACGGAAATTGGCCATCCCGTGTTTTATTGACCTGCTGAAGCAAATTACGATTGCTTTTGAGATTGTTCAAAAACCGGTAATTTCCTTCGCGCAGCAACTGCAATCCGTCTTGCGGCGTGGTTTTCGATTTGTTTTTTAATCCTTCAGTCATTGTTGTCCGAAATTTCTATTAACTGTTTTATAAATAAATTTCGCCTTTCATATAAAGTGCCGCATTACCGCCGATCTTGACGCGCTCACCTGCTAGTTCACAATAAAGTTCGCCGCCGCGTTCTGAGACCTGACGAGCGAACAGCGTATTCTTGCCCAGCTCTTTTGCCCAATAAGGGATGAGACTGCAATGAATCGCGCCAGTTACCGGATCTTCCGGAATGCCTATCTTCGGTGCGAACATGCGCGATGCAAAATCACAGTCGTCGCCCTTTGCCGTCACTATCACTTCGCTATACGGCAGCGATTCGATCATTCTAAAATCGGGCCTCAATTCGGCAACCGCTTTTTGGCTTTCCATCAGAAGTATGAGCATCGCGTCCTGCGATTCGAAATAACGGAGCGGCGGAAATTCAGCAGTTCGTAGTATCTCGACCGGCTCGATCTCGTTCATCGGGTACGCCGGAAAATCAAGCACGAGCTTGTCGCCATCACGCGAAACGCTCAGATCGCCGCGCTTTCTCGTCGTGAACTTGATCACCTCAGCCTCATATCCAAGTTCATTAAAAATTACATACGAGCTCGCCAGTGTTGCGTGACCGCAAAGCGGCACCTCAGTAGCTGGCGTAAACCAGCGAAGGTCATAGCCGTCGCCATTGGCAACAAAAAAAGCTGTCTCGGCAAGATTATTTTCTGCCGCAATAGCAAGCATCGTTTCATCCGGCAGCCACGCATCAAGCGGTACGACCGCCGCCGGATTACCGCCAAAAAGCTTACTGGTAAATGCATCTACTTGAAAAATGTCCAACTTCATGATCTTTTCTGCATCACTCCTTGACCGCCGCGATGGCCTGAATCTCTATCTGTGTCCCGAAATGCAGTTCTTTGACCGGAACTATTGCCCTCGCCGGGCGATGGCCACCCATGACCCTTGCATAAGCTTCATTAACGCTGCCCCATAATTCGATATCAGAAATATAGATCGTCATTTGAATAATATGCTGCAAATCACTGCCGGCAGCCTGCAAAATTACTTCGACGTTTCTCAATGCAAGTTCCGTTTGCTCCGCGATCTGGCCTGCAAAAGGCTCGCGCGTAATAATGTCCATCGGGATCTGGCCGGAAACATATACAAGTCCGTTATGAACAATTCCAGGCGAATAATGGCCAACCGGCTGTGGCTGATCGTTAGGCTGCACACTTTTCATATTTTAAACTCCAAAAATTTATTTAAGAACAGTTACCTTAAAGCTGGTCCCGATCCCGTTCAGCGTTCCGGGCCGTGTTCCATTGCCGGTCTCATCCTGCCTGACATAAAAAAAATCGGCTGAAAACTGTGAACTGAATTTACGCGAAAACCCGATCTGCTCACGGTATCTCGCAAATCCTTTGAGCCGTGTGTCATAAAACGGCTCAACCGAGACAAAAGGGTCAATTTTTGTTTTTCCCAACGTGATCTCACGTTTGAGCGTCAGCTTTGGCCTGATGACGACTGCGTTCGGCCGCGAATACCGGTCTTCGTATTGGAACTGATCGCGGTTTACAAGAGTGAATTTCCTTCCCAAAGGCGCTGTAAAGGTCGCCAACGCCAAATAGCGGCTTTCGTATCTTGGCCGCACAAACGACGTATTCGAATAACGATAAAGATAGCCGCCGCCAAGCGTCACATATTTATTGACCTTCTTGGTTATCAAACCGCTGATCCGCGCATCCGTCGTTGTTCGTACGTTATTTCCGAACCTGCCGAACACCCAGAGTACGGCGTTCCAGTCTTTTTTCTTTGTCAGAGGCAGTATGAACTGCGTGTCGTTCCAAAGCTGAAAATCGGTTTCGAATGTCGTCGGTGCAGTTTGGGAATGTCCGATCGCCGAAAAACAAAGAATTGCAATAATAACCGGTAAAAGTTTCTTCAAAATTTTATCTCTATATAGTTGAATATTTTCAAATCAAACAACGGCACCGGTAAATTTCAGGGCCAACATGGTCAGGTCGTCATTTCTCGCGGCATTATTGCGAAAATCGGCGACCGCACCCAAACAATTCTGAAGCAGTTCCGCCGGACCGTGAGCAAAAGAACGACTTACAGATTCCAATAATCTTTCGAGGTCAGATGCGTAATCGCCTCACCGATCACACCCTTGCTACCGCGCGGGTTTCTGCCTATCCGACACTCTCTTCCAATTTCAATCCCAAAAGCTTCGTCGCCTCTCACCCTCAGCGGATAAAGAACCCAGTTGCTATGGCTCCCGGTTCTGACCTACCCAACGCTACCCTCAAGCTTCAGCCCCAACAACTTCGTCGCCTCGACCGCATATTCCATCGGCAACTCACGAAATACCTCTTTACAAAAACCGTTGATGATCAGCGAGACGGCGTCTTCCTGCGAGATGCCGCGTTGCTGTAAATAAAACAATTGATCCTCGCTGATCTTCGACGTCGTGGCTTCGTGCTCGACCTTGGCGGTGTTGTTCATCACCTCGATATAGGGGAACGTGTTCGCCTCGCTCTTGCCTCCGATCAACATTGAATCGCACTGCGTATAATTGCGCGCTCCCTCTGCCTTCGGCATTATTTTGACGAGGCCGCGATAACTGTTGTTCGATTTTCCGGCCGAGATACCTTTTGAGATGATCGTCGATTTTGTGTTCTTGCCGAGATGGATCATCTTCGTTCCGGTATCGGCGATCTGTGCGTTGTTGGTGAGAGCGACCGAGTAAAATTCGCCGATCGAATTGTCGCCCTGCAGGATCACACTCGGATATTTCCACGTGATCGCCGAACCTGTTTCGACCTGTGTCCAAGAAATTTTCGATCTCACACCGCGACACGCTCCGCGTTTCGTCACGAAATTATAAATGCCGCCTTTGCCGTTCTCGTCACCCGCGTACCAGTTTTGCACCGTCGAATATTTGATCTCCGCGTCGTCTAAAGCGACCAATTCCACAACCGCCGCATGCAACTGATTCGTGTCGAACTGCGGTGCCGTACAGCCCTCGTTATAGGCGACATAGCCGCCTTCCTCAGCGACGATCAGCGTGCGTTCGAATTGGCCCGCTTCCTGCGTGTTGATGCGAAAATATGTCGAAAGCTCCATCGGACAGCGCACGCCCTTCGGTATAAATACGAACGATCCATCCGAAAAAACCGCTGAATTCAGTGCCGCGTAATAGTTGTCATTGACGGGAACGACCGAGCCTAGATACTTCTGGATCTTGTCGGGATATAGCTCGACCGCTTCGGTAAACGAGCAAAATATAACACCCGCCTCGAGCAGCTTTTTCTTATACGTTGTCGCTACCGAAACCGAATCGAACACTGCATCGACCGCCACATTCGCCAGCATTTTCTGCTCGGTGATCGGAATGCCGAGCTTTTCAAAGGTTTTGATCAACTCAGGATCGACCTCGTAGAGGCTCGCCTTTTTTGCCTTCTCCTTCGGTGCCGAATAGTAAGAGATATTTTGAAAATCGATCGGCGGATATTCGAAATTTGCCCAATAATTCGGCTCGGTCATTTTCAGCCATTGCCGAAATGCTTTTAACCGAAATTCAAGCATCCATTCGGGCTCATTTTTCTTTGATGAAATAAGCCGAACGGTGTCTTCGGACAACCCCTTGGCTATGGTCTCGGTCTCGATATCCGTGACAAAGCCATATTTGTATTCCCGATTTGTTAATAATTCTGCTGCTGTTGACATATTTGTTTTTGCCACAGAGATCACAGAGAAAGATAAGATTGTTAAATCTCTGTGTGCTCTGAGGCTATATTCGCTGTGGTTCGATCGTTTTATGGATGCCCTGTATCTTGTGAAACATTGCGTCCACCGAGCTTTCCGTGCCGACCAGTTGCGCCAGCGTTATCCGCGACAACGCATTTTCTACGATCTCGTGCAGACCAATGATGACCGGCCTTATTCCGCAATCACCGTGATGGACGCAAGAATCGAGTACGCCTGTATAGCTGTCACAATGCTTATTCATTACGTCTTCGTCCAGGACTTTTATGATCTCATTGAGATGTATCTCATTCGCCGGCCGGGAGAGATAGTAGCCGCCCTTCGTCCCGCGTGTCGAATGGACAAAGCCTGCTTTGTTCAAAAGCCACATAAGCTTGCCGGCATTCGCCGTCGAAATGCCTTCACGTTCAGCAATTTGAGGCAATGTAAGAGCGTCGCCATCATGCAAATTCGCAAGCTGCACCAGACACCGAAGTCCATATTCTTCTTGCGCTGAAATTTTCATAGCCTTAACCAGATCAAAGATTTTTTTGAGTTTCTGCAAATAGTATAATCACAAATCATTACTTTTTTGTCAAGATTACTTACAGGATTCTAATGATTTATCTGCACTTTAGACAAAGACCTTGAATTCGATCTATTTTCATTTTATAAAAAGGAACCGTATTTTTCACACGAAACTCAAAGAAACTTATTCGGGTGATATAAAAACTGTTTCATGTTTGCCAGATGGAAGAATCAAAAAAGACGGGAGTTCAGTGATTGGCTTTATAATTAGAAGCAGAAAAGATAGAATCTGTTTACCCAATATGGAATTAACAGTTGCAATTACCGGAGCTTCAGGGACGATATATGCGCGCCGCACTTTGCAGCTTTTGGCGGCGAGCGGCGTGGTAAACACCATCAATCTCATAATGTCCTCCACGGCGGCGACGGTAGCGCAGGTCGAGACCGGAGCAAACCTGCGGGAACCGACGAGCGAAAAGATCAATGAATGGCTCGGGCTTTCGAAGGATTCAGGCATTATCCGTTTTTGGCGGCTGGATAATTTTGCGGCAAAGCCTTCCTCAGGTTCGAACAAGCAGGCCGGGATGATCATAGTTCCTTGTTCGATGGGGACCATCGGGTCGATAGCATCTGGTGCCGGTACTAATTTGATCCATCGTGCAGCTGATGTTTGTTTGAAAGAAGGCCGCAAGCTGCTTCTGGTTCCGCGTGAAACTCCATATAATGCGATCCATTTGGAGAATATGCTCAGGCTTTCGCGTGCCGGTGCGACGATCTTGCCGGCCAACCCGGGTTTTTATCATCGGCCTCAAACGATCGCTGATCTAGTCGAACATTTGTGCTTTCGCATTTTGGACCAATTTGATATTCCGCATTCGAGAAAGACGCAGTGGACGGGCGACGAGGTTGGAGAAATTTAACAGAATAAACGGATGGGCATGATCTGAGATCGAATTTATCGTAGATATTCTGTCCATCTTTTCAGAGCAAAATTTTAATAAAAGTCGATGTCGGATACAATTACCAGATTTTCAGACCGCGTAGAAAATTACGTCAAATATCGCCCGGGTTATCCATCCGAAATGGTGCAGTTATTTCGTGATGAGATGAATTTGACCGGATCTTCGGTAATAGCAGACATTGGTTCTGGAACCGGAATTTCGTCCAGGCCTTTTCTAGAAAACGGCAACAAAGTTTTTGGCGTTGAGCCGAACGGGGCAATGCGTGTCGCTGCCGAGGAATTCCTTTGTGATTTTCCTGATTTTTATAGTGTTGACGGAACGGCGGAAAATACTACCTTGTCTGATAATTCGGTCGATTTCGTGATCGCCGCGCAGGCATTTCATTGGTTTGACCAACGTAAGACGTTGAGTGAATTTAAGCGGATAATATGTCAAAAAGGTTTTGTTGCCCTGATCTGGAACGAGCGGCAATTGAATACCACACCTTTCTTAATAGACTATGAAAATTTCCTATTAAAATTTGCAAATGATTATACAAAAGTGCGTCATGACAATATCAATGAAGAAACTTTGACGAATTTTTTTAGGGCGGATTTTAGGCGTAAAACCTTTCAGAACGACCAGATCTTTGATTTTGAGGGGTTAAGGGGAAGGCTGCTTTCTTCGTCTTATATGCCCTCTGAAACACATGAAAATTATCAGCAGATGGTTGATGAGCTTCATCCTCTCTTTGCCAAACACGCCGAAAGCGGTAAGATAAAAGTTTTGTATGACACCAATGTTTTTTATAGTCAGGTTTAATTTATGTCAGTAAATCCCGAAAAAGCCCCAGAAGTACGCACTATTACCGTTGCCCATTCGCCAGATTCGGATGATGCATTTATGTTTTACGGCCTCGCGACAAACAAACTCGAGACAGAAGGCCTAAAATTTGAACACACGCTGAAAGATATTCAGACTCTGAACGAAGATGCGAAAAACGGCGTTTTTGATGTGACGGCCGTGTCGTTTCATGCTTACGCCTATATTTCCGACAAATACGCGTTGCTGCCGCACGGAGCCAGTATCGGCGACAAATACGGCCCTATTCTCGTTTCCAAAGAACCGAGAGGCGCGGGCGAGATTTCGGAAATGAAGATCGCAATTCCGGGTGAAATGACAAGTGCGTTTCTGGCGTTGCGGCTCTACAATCCCAAATTTGAATACATCGTTGTGCCTTTTGATGAGATCATCGACGCGGTCCAAAAAGGGAAGGTCGATGCCGGACTTTTGATCCACGAAGGTCAACTTTTCTACAAACAAATGGGTTTGGACAAAGTTTTGGACCTTGGCGAATGGTGGCACGAGAAAACAGGTTTGCCGCTCCCGATGGGCGGCAATGCTATCCGCCGCGATCTGGGCGAGGACCTGATGAAGCAGGTCTCGAAACATTTGCACCGCAGCATTGTATATTCGATGGAAAACCGGGAGGACGCGCTTTC
Organism: Pyrinomonadaceae bacterium; assembly: GCA_043740295.1. Taxonomy (GTDB): domain Bacteria; phylum Acidobacteriota; class Blastocatellia; order Pyrinomonadales; family Pyrinomonadaceae; genus OLB17. The sequence goes on from JAYUCO010000054.1 coordinate 34,230, forward strand.
GTACGCAATGCAGTTTGCAAGAGATATGTCGCCGGAGTTGGCAGACCGTTTTGTCGCAATGTGGGTCAACGACCTCACACTGGACTACGGAACGCGCGGCAGGGAAAGCGTCAGGCTGCTGCTTGATGAAGGCTTCAAAGCTGGCATAATCCCGCACAAAGTGCAGATCGATTTTGTAGATTAAGTCAAAGTCCCTAGTAAACAGAACGTGGCAGGTCTTGTGGATTTGCTGCGTTTTTTCTTTGTTTGTGAACTTTTATACCATTACGGGCATCTATTCAATAAGATCTTTAATTCGAAAGGTGAATAAATGAAAGAATTGTTCTCAAGTGCACTACTCGTACTTTGTCTATCGGCCGTAACGGTATTTGCCCAAACTTCAACCATCGTCAAGGCCGATCTGAGCCAGGCCGAGATCAATAATATTGTCAAGAAATTTACACGAAACGAAGAATTATTTCGTCAAGCTCTGAATGTATATGCTTTTAACCGCTATGCGACGATTCAGACGGTAGGAATAGGCGGCAATATTACCGGCACTTTTAAGCGTGACTCTTATTTGACTTTCAATGAGGCCGGCGAGCGTTTTGAGAAGATACTTTTTGCACCGATCTCGACGATGACCGAAATTGTTATCAGCGTTGCTGATATCGATAATCTTGGTGGGCTCGATCCTTTTGCCATCGAACCTTCAAAGGTGGATCAGTATAATTTTACATATCTTGGAAAGGAAAAGATCGACGAGCTTAACCTTCACGTATTCGAAGTTTCGCCAAAGGTCATGCCTGACCCAAAGAAGGGCATTGCAAAATTTTTCTCGGGCAGGATCTGGGTTGACGATCAGGATTTTTTGATCGTTAAGTCCAAGGGTAAAGCCGTTCCCGAAGGAAAGGAAAGGTTTCCAATAATCGAAACGTGGCGCGAAAATGTGGACGGTAAATATTGGTTCCCATCTTTTTCAAGTTCGGACGATGAGCTGGTTTTTGACAGCGGCCAGGCGGTAAAAATGAGAGTGCGGGTCAAATATAAAGATTACAAACTTGGCCGAAGCGACGTTAAGATAATTGATGACGACGGAGCACCAGAATTGGTACCTACGCCCGTGCCTCCAGTAAAAAAGCCTTGATGCAGGAAAAGAAGCATTTAGAAAAGACCGGTTTAATGACTTTTCTAACTTTAAGTATCGAGTTCGAGCGCAATTGCATGCCGGGTTTTCCGCAGAAGCTCCGGCAGATCATCGGCTGACAAGCCTTTTGTTTCTATCGGCGGAAGCAAGGTCATCTTTATCGTACCGCCGTATGCGGCACCCGTTTTTTTGCCCATCATACGATCCGTATTTTTGATCGCGACCGGAACAATTGCTGCATCGGTCTGGATTGCGAGATGAAAAGCTCCTTTTTTGAACGGTAGAAGTTCGCCTGGCATGCCCCGCGTTCCTTCGACAAAGACACCAAAGGAAAAGCCTTGTTTCATTACTTCACGAGCCTTTTCCATTGACTGCAAAGCCCGCTCTGGATTTGAACGGTCGATAGCGATTATATTTACGAATCCCATTCCCTGTCCGAGAACCGGGACATTTAGCAATTCTCTTTTTGCGACCAACCCGATCTTCCTGCCGGTGTAGAAAAAAAGCGTAGCCGTGTCGAGGTATGAGCGGTGATTCGAGATAAAGACATAAGACCTGTCTTTGTCGAGATCTTCCAGGCCTTTTACTTCCACCTTTGCGCCACATGCCAGGAGCCATGTTTTTGCTCCCCATCGCGCCAGTGGATAAAGCCACATCTTGCGGTTTATTAACCACAAAAATATCAAGGACGGAGTCGCGATAAATAGCAACAGCGAACCGGCTATAAGCCATGACCACCAATAACGCAGTTTGCCGATGAGGCGCGATTTGTTAGACTTCTGAACAGGAAACGTCAGTTTTGTATTATCCTCAATCGCTTTCAGCGAATCATTTTGCATATGATCTACAAATTTAACCGCGGAAATGCGGACACACGGAGTGCGGGAAATAAAAAGCCAAGAGAGAAAGTGCGTGTTATATCTGCTTTCTTTTATTTTTATTTATCATTTTTGTCTTCTTTATTTACATCCCTGCGTCTCTGCGGTTCGATTTTACTGCTTTCAATTGCAATTGTCGCGCAGGTGCCGTCGCCGAAAGCCGTTCTCGGATTTAACCCGACTGATGACAAAACAATTGCGGATTGGGCCCAGATCGCGGATTATTTTACAAAGCTTGACAAGGCCAGCAGCCGAGTTGCCGTTACGGAGATCGGCCGCACAACGCTTGGGAAACCTCTCATTGTTGCGTTCATATCTTCGCCGGAAAACATAAAGAATCTCGAAAAATACAAGAAGATCAATCAGAAACTTGCCGATCCGCGAACTGTCAAAGATAACGCCGAATTGGAGGACCTGATAAAAAACGGCAAGACGGTCGTTTCCATATCTTGTTCCATCCATTCGACCGAGATTGTCGCTTCGCAGATGTCGATGAATCTCGCCTACGAGCTTGCATCGGCGAAAGATAGCGAAACAAAGGAGATTCTGGACAATACCATCCTGCTTTTGATCCCTTCGTCGAACCCTGACGGCATCGACATCGTTGCCGATTGGTATCGAAAGACGCTCGGTACAAAGTCGGAAGGCACGTCGCCGCCCGAGCTTTATCATCATTACGCAGGACATGACGATAACCGCGATTGGTTCATGCTGAATCTCAGGGAAACACAAGCCATCACGAAGCTTTTCTGGCAGGAATGGTTTCCGGAGATCGTTTATGACATTCATCAGCAGGGACAAAATTCGTCGCGTTTTATCATTCCGCCGTTTTTTGATCCGGCGAATCCGAGAGTTTCGCCTTTGATATTGCGTGAGGTCGGGCTAATCGGTTACAGGATGGCGGCTGATCTGCAGGCAAAGAACATAGCTGGTGTGGCGACAAATTCGACCTATGATACTTGGTGGCACGGTGGATTTCGCTCGGCGCCATATTTTCATAATTCGATTGGCATTTTGTCGGAAGCGGCGAGCGCCAATCTGATGTCTCCGATCACGGTCACACAGGATGACCTGAAAAAGAATCGCAGTGTGCGAGGTTTGGGTTCTCTACTCGAAACGGCAACTAATTTTCCCGATCCGTGGCAGGGCGGACTGTGGCGGCCGGCTGATATCGCGGGAATTGAAATGACCGCATCGCGCAGTTTACTGCTGTTGGCCGCAAGATATAGTTCCCGATATTTGAGCAATTTTTACGAACTCGGGAAAGCGAATCTAACGTCCAAAGACCAGGAACCGCAGGCATTTATTGTTACCGCCGGCCAGCCGAATAGCGAAACCGTCTCGCGTTTTCTTGAGATCCTGATGACGCAGGGAATTGAGGTCCGGCAATTAACGCATGAACTGAATATCAAACAAGAAAGGAACGCCGCTGATTTCCATGAGGTTCCGCTTGGCAGTTTTCTCGTTTTCGTAAATCAACCGCAGAAGAATAACGTCCTGAGCCTTTTTGAAAAACAGGTTTATCCGCACCGGTTATTGCCAAACGGCGAGGCAGAGGTGCCGTATGACGTCGCCGGTTGGACGCTGCCGCTGCAAATGGGCATCGAATACGAAACGGCCTGGCAGATAAAAGATCTTGAAAAAGACAGCGCAACCTTGAAATCTGTCAGAGATATAAATCAGGCTCGGAGCGTTTTAAATCTTGAGCCAAATAAAGGGCCATTTTCCAGGATTCCGAACCCGCTAAAAACAAACCCTAAGATCGGGCTTTACAAAGGCTTTACAGGCTCGATGGACGAAGGCTGGACACGGCTCGTTTTCGATAATTATCAGATTCCATTTACTTCGATCTCAGATAAAGACTTTCGGCAAAACGATCTGAATTACGACGTTGTGATCCTTCCTGCTGACAATGAAAATACTATTATTAAAGGATTGAACAAGGATCGTTATGCCGAAGAATTCGCGGGAGGGATCGGCGAAACCGGGGTCGAAAACCTAAAGAAATTCGTCGAAAACGGCGGAAAACTATTTTGTTTTGGCGACTCGTGCGAGATGGTGATAAATAAATTCGGCCTGCCGCTTAGAAATGTCTTAAAAAACCTGAAGAGAAGTGAATTTTACAATCCGGGTTCCGTAGTAAAACTTGAGGTCGATACGCGGTCGCCGCTTGCGAAAGGGCTCGCGGCGGAAACTGCGGCATATTTTATTACGAGCTCCGCTTTTGACGTTGCGGCTGACGCCCGCGTAAAAGTCATCGCAAGGTATGCGGCGAAAGACGCCCTAATGTCGGGATGGATGCTTGGCGAAAAATACCTGAACGGCAAAATTGCTTTAGCTGAATTGGATTACGGCAAAGGCAGAATAGTGCTTTTCGCTTTTCGCCCGCAGCATCGCGGACAGACGTTTGGAACATTTCCGTTTATTTTTAATGCACTTGAGAAATGATCGGTAACTCTTGTTTGGGTTCCGTTCCGCTTCAAGTCACGACCCGCCGGAAGCTTTTGGCGACAGGAGTGAACACGACGACATGAATACAATCTTCAATTTCGTAAATAAGGGCATATGTTCGTCGAAAAATGAATAGCCGGCAATGTTTGGAATAAAAAGTTTTAATTTTCAAGTCACGGGTTTATAGTTAATCTATGTTATTCCGCTTTCAATCCACACTTTTTCTCTTTTTGCTTCTCTTGAATTCTCAAATTTTGGCTAATGGGCCGCCGCTGTTTCAGTTGGCAAAGGAACCCCTGATCCGCATCGGGCTTTCAACAAATTCAGGTTCGGTCTCGATCACTACATCTGATTCGTCGCTTGTGGCTTTCAGCGTTGACGAGCCTGAAAAACTCCTGTCGGTAAATAAAATTTCGATTTCCGCTCGTGCCTACCGGCCGCTGGAGATTGAAAATTACAGGATCGAGATACAAGGTCTGGCATCGCAAACGGAAGCCAATGAGCTTGCTGCGGAGGTTCGCGAAGCAACCGGCGAAACCGCCTTGGTCAGCATTGAAATTGCCGCAAATAAATGGAAGGTCTGGATCGGTTCGGTAAAGGAGTCAACAGAAGAAACGGATGTCTTCAAAGCAGTGCTGGCCGAGAAAGGTTTTCCCGACGTGACGGTCGTGACCGAAAAAAAAATCGTTCCATCAGATGATGCGGTTGCTCTGACGCGGCAGCTAAGAACTGCGGGAAAGAGCGAAGTTCGGAGCCTTATCAAAACGACAGGCAATTCAAAAGTGATCGGGCCGGACATTGTTGATCCGAATCTTCGCGAAGTTATAATTAATGGCGGCACCGAATCCGCCAACTATTCATCGCTAAAATCAGTTTCCTTCGGTTCGTTTAACGAGCGTGCAAATCCCGTCCGTCTCAACGGCAAAGCTTATCGCGGAAAGTTGGAGGTTTTTGTCAATTCACGCGGCAGCCTAACTGTGGTAAACGTCGTGCCGCTCGAAGAATATCTGCTGGGTGTCGTCCCAAGCGAACTCGGTCTGCCGCAGCTTGAAGCACAAAAAGCGCAGGCCGTGGCCGCACGGACCTACGCCGTTGCGAATATCAATAATTATGGGACAAAGGGATTCGACCTCGTTCCTACCGTGTGGTCTCAGGTTTATAAAGGCGTTGCCATCGAAACAAAAATGGGTACGCAGGCCGTAAATGATACACGCGGCATTGTCGCGACCTACAACGGTAAGCCGATAAATGCACTTTACACATCGACTTGTGGCGGGAGAACGGAAAATTCGGAAAACGTTTTTGACTATGCCGAGCCGTATCTTCGCGGTGTGGAATGTTCGCTCGAAGGACATCGCCATTTTGAGCCGTTTTTGATCAAAACAATTCGTCAGCCGGCAAAACTTCGCGACGAAGCGAATCTTGAACTTGTCAGATTGATGTCCTTACTTGCCGTGAACGGTTTTTCGCTGACGACTGCACAAATGACGGATGAATGGTTTGAGGACGTTCCGACGCCTGGAGAAATGTCGAACTGGTTTAATAATTTGGCCGGAAAATTCGGCAAAACATTTCCGAATGTAAATAAAGAAACTGCAAAACCGGTTGAATTAGCAAAAATCCTGTCCAGTTTTATCTACACGCCCGGTACGGCGGACACTTTGCTAAGCGATTCGGATGTGAATTACCAATTATCTTTTGATGATGCCGGCGAAATACCGAAAGCGCAGCGGGCGGATTTTGCAATGCTGATGCGCGACGGTTATTTTACGCTGCATCCGGATCTGACCTTAAAGCCGAACAGACCTTTTTCACGTGCAAAAATGCTGCGGCTTATCCGGCAAATCTATGAAAAGAAAAAATGGTTCCCGACATTGCAGAACGGCACAGCAAAAGCGAGCGTTGACGGCAAACTCGTTTTGCGTTCGGGCAAATCTGAGAAGCAGCTTGTGGTGCGGCCGGACGTGTTTTTATTCCGCGAATTCGGGGTCGATCTGTATCCGGTGCGGGAAGCGGCTTTGGTTGGCGGCGAAAGCGTCAATTACCAGACCGATGAAGCCGGAGCGGTAATTTACCTTGAGGTCAAACCGACCGTCTTGCCGACATCGGCGGAGAGTATTTCACCTTTTTCGAATTGGTACGTGACACTTGGGGCCAGTGCGGTGCAGTCGCGGCTGTCACGTTATGTTAAAGGCATCGGCACACTTTACGATATCAACATTAAACAAAAAGGCTATTCGCGTCGTGCGGTTGAATTGGAGATTGTCGGCTCAAATGGCGTAAAAAGTCTGAAAGGCGGCAAGATACGCTCGGCATTGAGATTGAATGAACAACTTTTTGTCATCGACAAGAGGTATTCGGGCGATCATGTTGCGAGCTATACATTCACCGGCCGCGGTTGGGGCCACGGCGTGGGCATGTGCCAATACGGAGCATACGGATTAGCCAAAATGGGTGTCAAATACGATGAGATCATCAAGCACTACTACACCGGCGTCGAGCTTACTAGGGCATATTAGTGCTTTGATCATTGTTCCATGAATATCTGTATTCTATGCTCACCGACTTTTTTGGGCCGCTGATAATCCAACGCAGAAAGATTCCTGTTTCATTCATCCGCAAATTCGCTATGTAGCTGTCCTTTTCACATAAGTGAGGATCGACCGATGACCACATCCCGCCAATATCGGGTGCCATATCGAACAACAGAACAGGATTTTCCGGGCCAAACCGCAAATGCTCCAGGCGGACATGACCTGGAACTGTTAGGGACCAGCGAAACACATTGCTAAACTGTATTTCACCACCTGATGCAGGGTGCCATTTGCCTGTTTCGTGGAAGATAAGGGAAGATTTGCGCGGTTCGGAAACCGTTACCATTCCTTTTCCGCCGCCATTCCATTCGGCGGGGGATTCACTTTTGGAGGTGAAACTTAAGCTTCTTATGCGGCGAAGAGATTGCCAAAGGCTTGCCGTTTGCTCAGTTGCGGTCTTGTCCGGATTGTCGATATTACGCTGCATTGTTTTTGATAAAGTTAAATTTTAGTGTAATATCTGGAACTGTTCCAGATACGGCCCTTGAAGCTCACATCAATAAATTATATTTCCATTTTCGAGCAATTTTGGCAGCGAAACCTTGTTATTGTAACAGTTTAAGCAGCTGATCTTATCGTCTCTTACCATCCTCATGAATATTAAATCTAAGATCGCCCTAGTTCTTATCTTTACTCTCGCGTTCAGCATTATTATATCGGCCCAGAAAACGGCGTCTGAAAAAATCGAGCTTGGTTCGCAAACCGCCAAAAACGGCTTTAAGAACGAAGACGAAATAGCGGCAAAATTCAACAATTGGCGGGCTGATGACGAAGCGAAGATATGGCTCGCCTTTATGGGCTACGACCCATCGCGGATCGAAAGCGTTTTGGCTACCAAGCCAAACGGCGAAAAAGCGGACATTGAGGTCAAAATTACGACAAAAAAAGGCCAGACCAGCGAGGGGATTTCGATCAAGCTTGTCAGCAGCCCGAATGGTTTTAATCAGATCGACAAACGCCGCTTAGCGACCTATGCAAAGATGTGGAAAATGCCCGAAGATGTCTTTGAATCTCTGAAATTATTCGTCGGCGAGGTGAAACCGAACAAAACCTCGCGTGATCCTGTCCGGATGTACATAAATGAATTTGACGTCGAAATACAAAAGAAGATCGTCGATTTTTTCTCGGCAAATAAGAGCGAGATTATTTCGGACCTATTTAAGGGCGACGGGATATACAGTGCGGGATGGATAATGGTTGCGCTCAAATCCCAGGAAAAACCTCGTTGGGTGTTGCGGAATATCGATTACGCGATAAATTTCTTTAGCAACGGGCCGGTCGTCATCACCCGGAACGGAAACCTGAAAATAGGGCGTGTCACAATGCAACGCAAGGGCGGTGACGGCGGTCGTGAATCAGCGAAAATGCTCCAATTCAAGATAAATCCAGCACTACTTTTCGAAGCAAAATGAGACTCTCACGCAATCAAATAGTTGGCTCACTAATTTTACTGATTCTGATCGTGACTTTTGAATTGATAAGAATATATTTTGCCAAAAATTGACGCGGGTTATTCCGGACATATTTTTATTTATTCGGCTTATCATACATGTAGAAAACGATTTTTCCGCCATTGGTGATCTCGGAATGTGTCAGATAGTTCCGCTTGATAGTTTGTCCGTTTACAACAACCCTTTTAACATAGACGTTTTTGTCACTCTGATCTTTCGCCTCGATAGTCAGCGTTCGTCCGTTTTCGAGATGTAAAACCGCGGTCTTGATGATAGGGCTTCCCAATTCATAACGATCCGAACCTGGAGCAACGGGATAAAATCCCAAAGCTGAAAACAGATACCACGCCGACATCTGGCCGCAGTCATCGTTGCCGCCAAGTCCGTCCACCGTCGGACGATATTGATTTTTCAGGATCAGGCGAACGCGTTCCTGTGTTTTCCATGGTTCGTTCGTCCAATTGTAAAGATAAGCGACGTGATGCGAAGGCTCATTGCCGTGAACGTAGCCGCCGATGATGCCTTCGCGTGTAATGTCCTCGGTTTCGGCAAAGAATTCGTCCGGCAAATGCATCGTAAAAAGCTCGTCGAGATGTTCGGCAAATTTAGCTTTGCCGCCCATCATTTCGATCATCGCGGCTGGATCGTGCGGGACGTAAAGACTGTAGTTCCATGCATTTCCTTCAATAAATCCCTGGCCTTCGGTTTTTAATGGATCGAAATTGTCAGCAAATTGGCCGTTGCTCATTTTTGGCCTTGTAAAACCCGTGGATGTATCGAAAACGTTCTTCCAATTGTTTGAACGTCTCATAAATTCGCTGTAAATACCGCTCCGATTCAGTTTTTTTGCGGCCTGAGCAATTGCCCAGTCGTCGTATGCATATTCGAGTGTTTTCGAAACGGATGATGAATTCTTGTCTTCAGGAACATAGCCGAGCGAAATGTAGTATTCCAGTCCGTCGTAATATTTGGTCCGTGCTGTTTGAATCGAATCGTCGAGGGCCTTATTCGCGTCGATGCCGGTCAGATTATTCTTAATGATCGCATCGGAAATCACTGACGCGCTGTGATATCCGATCATGCACCAATTCTCGTTGGCGTAATGCGACCAAACGGGCAGCATATGATGTACGCTTTGATCGTAGTGCGCCATCATTGAATGGATCATGTCACGATTACGTTTGGGCTGTATGATGTTGAAAAAAGGGTGAAGTGCTCGGTAGGTGTCCCACAGCGAAAATGTCGTGTAGTTAGTGAATCCGTTTACCCGATGTACATTTTGATCGAGGCCTTTATAATCGCCGTTGACATCCATGTAAACCGTTGGCGAGATAAATGCGTGATACATTGCAGTGTAGAAATTCACCATTTCGCCTTTGTCTAAAGTGGTGACTGCGATCTTGCCGAGTTCGCGGTTCCAGGCAACCTGGCCTTCTCGCTTCGTTCGGTTGAAATCCCAATGGGGGATTTCAGCTTTTAGATTTGCCATTGCACCATCGGTTGAAACAGGCGAAAGTGAGAATTTTATTTGAATCTTTTCCTTATCGCCGGTTGTGAAATCGAAATATGCCCTGATCTGTCTTCCTGCCATTTCGGGAAAATTCTTTGTTTGATCGAATTTCCGCCAGAATCCTTTATAATCTTCTCTGCCAAAGTTTTTAAAGCCATATGATTTAAATGGTTTTGAGAATTCCATCGCGAAATATACAGTGCGCGTTCTTGCCCAGCCGTTCGTCTGTCGATAACCTACGATGGTGTGATCGTTTTCGACGCGGACGAAAGTCCAGACGTTCTTATCGTCGTAGTTATAGATACCGTGCATCAGATCAAGAATAATATGAGCGTTGTCGGATTTAGGAAAAGTGTATTGGTGAAAGCCGACACGCGTGGTAGCGGTCATTTCCGCAAGAATACTGTCGTCTTCGAGCAGTACCTTATAATAATCAGGCTCCGCAATTTCCGTCGAATGCGAAAACGATGAACGAAAACCGCTTTGCGGATCGCCTTTATCGCCCGGCTCCAACTGCAGAGCGCCGACTGTCGGCATTACTAGAAAATCACCGAGATCGGAGTGCCCCGTGCCGCTAAAATGAGTGTGCGAAAAACCTATGATGGAAGTGTCGTCATATTGATAACCGGCGCAATATTTATAAGCGGTTTTGTTGTATTTGCCGTTGATGTTATGAGGCTGTTCATCGGTATCAGGTGAAAGCTGCACCGAGCCGAATGGCACCGTCGCACCGGGATAAGTATGGCCCATCTTTTGTGTTCCGATCAATGGGTTGACGTATTGAGTAAGATTTTGCGGGAATACAGTTATCTGAAATAAAAACAGGGCGGCAGCAAAGAGTATCTTTCTCGTTATTTGACTCATACTGATATTCTGGGTCTGGAAATTTAATTAAAATATCGAGCAACTGATAGCGATTATTCTACTCGGCTAAAGTTCAGATGAGAAATCCGATCCATGCAATTGTCGGCCCGACGGCTTCGGGCAAAACAGCTCTTGGCGTTGAACTTGCCCTGCATGTCGGCGGCGAGGTGATCAACTGCGATTCGGTGCAGATATATCAAAAGATCCAGATCGCAACAGCGAAACCGACAGAAGAAGAAAAACGTGGCGTAAAACATCATTTGATTGATTATGTGTCGCCTCATGTTAATTATACCGCGGCAGATTGGGCACAAGACGCCGGAATTAAAATAGCCGAGATCGAGGGACGGGGAAACATACCTATATTCGTCGGCGGGACCGGATTTTACCTTCGCACCTTGCGTCGGCCGCTTTTTGAAGGCCCGAAAACAGAAGAGCATTTGCGCCAAAGATTGCGGTCGATAAAGGAAAAAAAAGGTGCGGAGCATCTGCACGCGGTTTTGCAAAAAGTCGATCCCGCCTCCGCTGCTAAATTCCCCCCCCGCGATTACATTCGTGTTATGCGGGCCCTTGAGGTTTTTTTTCAAACCGGTAAACCACTCTCCGAACAGCATTTAAATAGAGCTGAAACACCTGAATTTACAGATCGCTTTCAGATATTCGTTCTAAATCCGCCCCGCGATGCTCTTTACCAAAAGATCAATGATCGGGCCGAACGGCACTTTGCCGAAGGACTTGTTGACGAAGTGAAATATTTGCTGGGATCGGGCTTAAAAGATACAAGCAACGCTCTTGGCTCACACGGCTATCGCCGGGTATGCGAATTTCTGCGCGGCGAGCGTTCGCTTGAAAGTGCTGTCGAGAAGACCAAACAGGACGTTAGAAACTACGCTAAGCGGCAATTGACTTGGTTTCGAAGCGAAGAAGGCGTTATTTGGCTCGATGGTTTTGGCGGCGAAGAGGGAATTAAAAACAGGCTGCTTGGAATATTAAACAATGGTAAATAATTTTACTTCCTACGCCTTAAAAAAGGGTGTATGATGCAGTCTCGCGAAAAAATATTTATTTGCCAAACTAACTTTGGTATAATCGCAATTATTCTAATAACTTAACGTTGGGAAACGGGAAATGTCATGGAAAAACAAGCTGCCCAAAATATTCAGGATGCATTCTTAAATTCGGCGCGGCGGGAAAGAGTAGCCGTAGTGATCCATCTTTTACAGGGTTCGACGCTGGCGGGCAGAATTAAGAGTTTTGATAAATTCTCCGTTTTGCTGGATGTCGGCGGTCAGGACGTACTGATCTTTAAACACTCGATCTCTACCATCTCTCAGGAAAGAAAAACCGAGACAGCCTCAGCATAACGATCTTGCACGGGAAATTCATTAGTTTTGAGGGGATCGACGGCAGCGGCAAATCGACCCAAATACGTATGCTGTCGGGCGAATTGCGCGGTCGCGGATTGGACGTTATAACGACCCGCGAACCGGGTGGAACGCCATTGGGCCGCCGTCTTCGCGAAGCTTTTTTGGAAACGGAAGAAACGGTTGCTCCGCTCGCCGAATTGCTGCTCTTTGCGGCCGACCGGGCACAGCACGTCGAATTACTTATAAAACCCGCACTTGCCGAAGGCAGAATAGTTATTTCAGATCGCTATGCCGACGCTACTTTTGCATATCAGGGAGCGGGCCGCGGCTTTCCCGAATCGACTGTGAAACAGATCATCCAACTTGCGACCGGTGGCTTAAAACCTGATCTAACCCTGTTTTTCGACATTACGGTTGAAAAAGCCTTGGAAAGAATGATCTCGCAGAGTGACGCAGACGATAGAAAGAAAAACCGCATGGATGCCGAGACCGGGGAATTTTATACGAATGTGAGAAACGCGTATCTGTCTGTTGCAAAGGAAGAACCGTGGCGTTTTGCGGTCATCGACGCAAACGGTTCAATGGAATTGATCCAGGCGAAAGTGGTCGAGATCGTAACCAATTTTTTGGACAAGGCCTAGATGCGGAAGCCCGCACGAAGTAAGGGCGTTGTTCGAATTCCGGTCGTTCCGGGCGAAGATGTTCCATCTATGAACGCCGGGTTGCTCTCTTACTTAATGCAGACTTCCGCAATCTGCCGCCAATGGCCCGATAGCGCTTATGTTTAGCAAATTAGCCGGTAATGACAGAGTAAAAACCACGCTCAAAAGGCTGCTCACGGCCGGACGCATTCCGAACGCACTATTGTTTGCCGGTGCCGATGGAATAGGCAAAAAACAATTCGCAATAGAAATTGCAAAGGCCTTTTTGTGCATTTCGCCAAATGACCTCGAAGGTTGTGACGAATGCTCGGCTTGCAGGCGTGCCGCTATTTTCAACATCCCGAAGCCGGATAAGAAAGACGATTTTAAGCAGGTATTTTTTAGCGGACATCCCGATGTTGGCATGGCCGTTCCGTTCAATAAAAATATTCTGGTGGACTCGATTCGCGACCTTGAAAAAGAAGCATATTTTCGTCCGTACGAAGCAAAGGCCCGCTTTTTCATCATTGATGACGCCGACAAAATGAATGACGCCGCCTCCAACGCTCTTCTCAAAACCCTTGAGGAACCCGCGTCAACTTCGCACATTATATTGATCTCTTCGCGGCCCGATAGTTTGTTGCAGACGGTGCTTTCACGGTGTCAGACGATCTGCTTTGCTCCTGTCGAAACCGAAAGCATTGAGGAGGTTTTGCTCAATACCAACAAGTTCTCGATCGACGATGCTAAAATAGCAGCAAGGCTTTCCGGCGGCAGTGTTAAACGTGCGCTTGCGATGGATGTGGAAAAATTTCGCGAGATGCGTGAGAGAATGCTTGGAGTGCTTCGCGGCCTGTTTGCCCGACGTGACCGGGCAATGCTCTTACTAACGGCGGAGCAGATGAATGATGCAAAAAATAAGGACGATTACGAAAATAATCTTTCGATCATGCTATCGCTGATTCGCGATATTTGGACGCTGACCCTAGGCTCCGGTGAAGAGAATATCGTCAACGCGGACATTGCCTCGGAGCTTCAGCAGATGAGCGGAAACGCCGAAACGACAAAACTTTCATCGTGGATGAATGAGATCGAACAACTGCGCAAAAGCTTTGCAGTAAATATAAACAGAAAGGTCGCGACCGACGCACTGTTTATGCAAATGGCCGCGAAATAATTTTTGGGGAACAAATGCGCTGAAATGGTGTCTAAGTCTTTTTTGGAAATGTTAAAATTTCAATCTATGCGAGGATAAATTATGTCGAAAACTCTTTCGTTCTTTGCTGTCGTAATTTCAAGCTTTTTGATCATCACTTCGAGTGTCACAGCCCAGGTGGAACCTCCTAAAACTATTGTGGGAGGCGTGGTCAACGGGAAAGCGACGAGCCTGCCGTTTCCGGAGTACAACGATGAAGCACGCCGGATGAATCTCAGCGGAACCGTTATCGTTGATGTGACAATCGATGAGAATGGGGTTGTAATCACGGCAAAAGCAGCTGACGACGTTCGGACTGTTGCACAGCCAGGATTACCTGCCGAAAAGGCCTCAGTTCCGGTAGCTCACCCTGTACTTCGCGAAGCTGCCGAAAAGGCTGCTCTCCAGGCAAAATTCCTGCCTACCATGCTTAGCGGCAAGCCTATTAGAGTTGCGGGTACGATCCTGTACAAAATCACTGCCGGTGGCAAATCACCGTCAGAGGTAAATAATTCTTTCACTGCAATGGTTGGATCTGGGGTATCGGTTTCGAATGGTCAGGGCGTATATCAAGGAGCCGTTCAATCTGTGCCTGCTGGAGTTCCTAAGCAAACATCAGGCGGCGTGCTTAACGGAAAGGCGGTCAGTTTGCCGAAACCGGCTTACCAGCCGGCTGCCAGAGCCGTTAACGCCGAAGGAGCGGTCAGCGTTCAGGTCCTGATCGACGAAGAGGGAAATGTTGTTTCGGCGAGCGCTGTTTCAGGCCATCCGCTACTTCGCGCGGCGGCGGTGGAAGCGGCCCGCAGGGCAAAATTTTCCGTGACGCTTTTGGCGGGTGCTCCTGTAAAGGTAAGCGGTATTATCACTTACAATTTTGTTGGGGCAATGACGCCGGGCATTTTCGGATACGAAGTAGCATACGCTGAGAAAAAAGGCATGTTTGCGGAAAACAGCTTTGCCCCCTCGCTTGCTGCAAGGCTGCCGGAGGATTGGAGCGCGGAAAAAGAAATACTCAAAACGCTGTCTTATGAAAAACCCGCAGTTTTAGAGAGCAAATCGGTGGACAAACCGGAGACGGCAGGTCCGGAGCGGGACAAATATACACTTGTGGGCGGCAGCAGCGTTTACGCTCAGAAGAAGCTGACGCCGGAATCGATCGAATCGCTTCGCAGGCTTCAATCAGCTATCGAGGCTCGTCTCAGTGCCGACGAGATAAAGCAATGGCATTTCAAATTGGGTAAAGCACTAGGTGCTTTTGTTGCCGAGATCGAAGACGACAACAAGATGCGGATAAACGTCGCTGAGCTCGGGCAGCTGTCGGCAAATAAGCCATCAATCGTTTCGGCGGCGGCCGTTTCGCTGCTTAATGAGCTTATCGAGCAAGCCAAGACGACTGAAGCCGGGGCCGAAGGGCTCAAGACGCTTGTTAGGGTAGCCCAAAATCTCCGCAACATTAGAATTTCTCAATGGTAACTTCAGTAGCTGAATATCGAAATATTTCGGGGTTGGAGCGGGCATTGGCAGCGGCAGGCGTTTTAGTTTCGTCGGCGGCCGTGGGCTTTGTCTGGTATTTTAATCCGTCGAATGTACATTTTTTGCCGGTCTGTCCGCTTTATTCAATGACGGGATATGCGTGTCCGGGCTGTGGGTTGACACGTGGTTTTCATGCTTTATTTCATGGTGATATTTTGACTGCGCTTGATTACAATGCGCTTCTGCCGATCTTTGCGCTGGTCCTCGGGTTCTTTTATTTATCGATGGTCTCGGTTGCGGTGCGCGGGCGGGGATTTGGTGCCTGGGCATATTCACCAAAGTTTCTCTTTGCATTTTTAATACTTTTGATTGTATTCGGAGTGGTCAGGAATCTGCCGTTTTATCCTTTCAGCGTTCTGTTTCCTTAATTTATTATTGTGCCCTCTTGCGACGATATTATTATGAAATTTGCACAAGCGGTTTATTTTCCAACAGCGACTTAGCCGCTGAGCCTTCTTTTCTTAATATTTCGACCTCTTTTACGAATTCTTCGACAATATCCTCGCCGCCGACACGCCGCATCGGCACTCCGTCCTTGAAGATCATTCCGACATTGCGGCCGAATGTGATGCCTAGCTGCGAATCATGAGCTTCGCCGGGGCCGTTTACTGCGCAGCCCATAATGGATAGATGGAGTGGTTCTTCGACGTGTGCGAGGCGGCGTTCGACCTCGGTGACGATCTCGACGAAGTTATCAATATCAAGACGCCCGCACGTCGGACAGGCGACGACTGTGACGCCGCGTTTACGCAATTCCAAAGATTTCAGAATTTCCCAGCCGACGCGGACCTCTTCGTGCGGTTCGGCGGCAAGTGAGACACGGATCGTGTCGCCGATGCCGTCGTGCAACAAAACGCCAAGGCCGATCGCCGATTTGATCGTGCCACCAAATGGCGTTCCGGCCTCGGTCACGCCGAGGTGCAGCGGATAATCGACCTTTGCGGCCATCAAACGATAGGCTTCGACCATCCGGTTCACATCCGATGCTTTCAGCGAAATGATAATGTCGGAAAAACCGAGGTCTTCGAGGATGCGAATGTGCCGCATTCCGGATTCGACCATCGCTTCCGGCGTAGCGGTGCCGTATTTTTTAAGCAGGTCCTTTTCGAGCGAACCGCCATTAACGCCGATGCGGATCGGAACTTTTCGGGTCTCGGCAGCGCGGACGACCTCCCGCACACGGTCGATATTGCCGATATTGCCCGGATTTATGCGGAGCTTATCGATTCCGGCGTCGAGGGCTTTGAGAGCTAATTTATAATGAAAATGAATGTCGGCGACAAGCGGGACATCGGTGCGTTTTCGGATCTCGACCATCGCCGCCGCCGCTTCGTCATTGGGAACGGCAATGCGGACGATCTCGCAACCGGCCTTGACCATTTCTTCGATCTGGCGAATCGTGCCGTCAACATCGGTCGTATCGGTTTTGGTCATCGACTGCACGGCGACCGGTGCCCCGCCGCCGATCTGCACATCGCGAACCATGACCGCTTTTGTGACTCTCTTCATAAATTGAAGTTTACAGTAGTTTCAGAAAGTTGCAGAGTGAAGATTGTGTGAATTTAAATCCACGCTTCGGGCCTGAACTCTGCAACTTTAAAAGAACCGCGAAATATCGAGAAACAGCGTGAACGCCATCAACAGCAAAATGATCCCAAGGCCCGCAAATTGAATTTTTTCCTTCACGGCCATAGAAAGCGTCGCCCCGAACCACGACAATACTTTTTCGATGCCTAAAACCATGATCTGTCCACCGTCGAGCAGCGGTATCGGCAGTAAATTAAATACCCCAAGGTTCAGGCTTATGACGGCCAAAATGCTGAACAGACCGGCGAATCCAAGTTCCTTAACGACTTTTGAGATTATCTGGACAATGCCGACAGGGCCGGCAAGCCCGGCATCCTTTACCGACCTTTCACCTGCAAAAAGCTGCCCGAAAACCTTTCCTGTCAGGCGAATAATTCGCACATTAGAATCGACGGCATAAGCAGCGGCACCGCCAAGTCCTACTTTTACGCGGGCGGTTATCGTACCCGAGCCGAACGTGGCACCTATCCGGTAAACTCCATCGTCATTAAGCTTAGCCTGTGTCACTATTTCCTTCCGTTCGCCGTCACGTTCGATCGTAAGTTTCGCGGGTGTATCCTTGTTTTCCTTGATCTGAATGGTGAATTCCTGGCTGTTGCGGACCGTTTGTCCGTTGAACGCCAAAATACGGTCACGAGGCTGTAAACCGGCATTCGCCGCCGGAGAATCGGCAATGACGGTTCCGGCTTCGACCGGTTCGACGCCAACATCGGGCAGTAAACCGATCTCTCCGATCGCATTTCCGTCAACCTCAGTTTTCACGGGCTTTACGGTCAAATGGATCTGGTTGCCGCCGCGATCAACAACAATAGGTAGGTCTTTGTCGGGCGATATCATCGAATCGTCTTTTATAGCTTCCCAGGTCGGATTTTCAGTGCCGTTAAAAGATGAAATACGGTCACCGACCTTGATCCCCGCAGTTTCCGATGCTCCGCCCGTATTTACCACACCAACTATCGGTGCCGGCAGGGAAGGGATACCGTACATCATGGCCGCGCCGAATGGGATCGCCAGCGCCAGCACAATATTCATGAACGGCCCGCCAAGCATTACGAGAAACTTCTGCCAACGCGGACGAAGTTCATAAAGCTCGGAATCCGGGACCTTTTCGCCGTCCGATTCGCCGCCCTCCAAAGCTGCCGTAGCCTCATCGCCATAAAGTTTTACATATGCCCCAAGCGGGATCGCGCTGATGCGGTAATCGGTATGCCCGTATTTGAATCCCCAAACGCGCGGCCCCAGGCCGAAAAATGAATAAGCCTCGACACGCATCCCAAAAAACTTGGCGACGATGAAATGGCCAAATTCATGTATATTGATGGCAATTCCAAGAACAAAAATAACAGCTAAAATTACTAATAAAATATCGGACATCGTATAAAATTCCTTATGAATAACTCCAATTTTAGAGTCTAAATGCAAAATTTAAGTTGCAAATAATAAAGTGTAAAAACTCCGGAGCGGCTAAAATAACTATGGCAATATATCGGCGATCTTAATTTTTTTATCAGGCCTAGCAAGCGGTGAAATTGTCTCGCTTTCCGTGACCACAAGAATTTCCGTGTAAATGAACCCAAGCTTTTTATCTTTTATCGGACGTCGATATACTTCGAGATTACGGTCTTTTAAATTCAAGATCCAGTAATCTTCTATTTTGTTTTCTGCGTACAAAGCCGTTTTCGTTGTGCGGTCAAATTTCAAGGTCGTTTTAGAGACCTCAATGATGAGGGCGGCTGTTTTAGGATGCGCTTGGCTGAAATCCCGTACTTTACCTTCAACAACTGCAACATCGGGTTCCGGTTCATCGGTTTTGCCAAAGCTCATCGGCAATTGACTATCAACAATAAAACCTTTTCCAAAAACATTTCTTAATATCTCAATAAACAATCTTACGGCGGTTGCGTGAGGCGGGTTCATCGGCGAAATTACAATAATTTCTCCTTTTATAAGTTCGACCCGTTTGCCGTCGAAGAAACCAAGATCGGCCATCTGATGATATTCGTTTACGTTCCATTTGAAGGTTTTTGGCGCTCCGTTCGGGACGGGCGGTTCGGTCACAATTACCGGACGCACGTAATTTCTTTCTAAAACCGGCTGCATAATATTCTCCATCAATTTGCCGAAGCTGTTTTGCCTAATTTCATTATAGCGCGCTCCCGTGCCCAGGCATCCGTCGCCAGAATAATTTCCAAACTCGGCAGGTTTTGCGAAACGTGTTCGCGCATGACGCTTTCTATGATCGTGTAAATGTCGCTCAAACGGATCTTTCCGTCAAGAAAAGCCTGTACCGCGATCTCATTTGCCGCATTCATGGCCGCTGGCAACGTGCCTCCGGTCTTCAGCGCATTAAAAGCAAGTTCGAGACATGGAAAACGGACAAGATCGGGTTCTTCAAATGTAAGCTGGCTTAGCTTGCCAAGATCAAGCGGTTCGAGACAGCCGGTGCGTCTTTTCGGATAGGTCAGCGCGTATTGGATGGCATGTTTCATATCGGTTACGCCGAGTTGGGCGATCACCGAGCCATCGATCATTTCAACCATTGAATGGACAACGGATTGCGGATGGACGACCACCGAAATCTGATCGGTTTCAAAGCCGAAAAGCCATTTTGCTTCTATTACCTCAAGGCCTTTGTTCATTAAGGTCGCCGAATCGATGGTGATCTTATCGCCCATTTTCCAATTCGGGTGATTTAACGCCTCGTCGATCGTTGCATTTGCGATCTCTTCCTTTGTATTCGTGCGAAACGGCCCGCCCGATGCGGTCAGGATCAGCCGTTTTACTTCTTTAGCTGATTCGCCGCGAAGGCATTGATGCAGTGCATTGTGTTCCGAATCGATAGGCAATATCTCGGCCCCTGATCTTTCGGCCGCCTTTGTCATAAGCTCCCCGGCAATGACGAGCGTTTCCTTATTGGCAAGGGCGATGCGTTTTCCGGCCTCTATCGCCCGCAGCGTCGGCACAAAACCAACCGCTCCGACCGTTGCCGAAACCACCGTTGCGGCTTCTTGATGCGTTGCAACGTCAATCAAGCCCTGCTCGCCGAGTTCGATCCGTGGGCTGATTGCATTGAGTTTGTGCAGTTCGCGTAAAAGGTTTTCGGCGCAGTGATCGTCAAGACAGGAAACAAGCTCCGGTTTGAAATGTGCCACCTGTCCGGCAAATTTTTCCATATTTCGCCCCGCAGCCATCGCAACGACACGAAAGTCCTTTAAATGTTGAATTACTTTTAGGGTATTACAGCCGATCGAACCTGTTGAACCTAGGATGGAGATACCTTTCATACACTATGTACAGATTACCATAAACGCGGCCGGTGCGTGATCTGTATTAGATCGTTTCCGCTGGCAAAAAAACTTAAAAGCTGCAAACAATATGCATACATAACTTTACATAAAGAATGTCAACTTTGCCGGACGCGGCAGCGTCATATAAATATCGCCGCAAACTTTCGCGGCTGACAGCATTATTTTGTTTTATTAAGGAGAGAAATATTATGAAAAAATTGATCGTATTATCGCTGTTGCTTGGAGCAATGGTTTTCACGGTTCCCGTGGCCGAGGCAAAAACTTCTAATGCAGCGGTCGCAAGTGACCCGCAGATCCGGGTTCGGATCGGACGAAACAGGGGAAATAACCGCTACGGCCGCCGGGTTCGCGTAGTCACACAGACCCGTATCGTCCGTGACGGCCGACGTGTGTATCGCGAAACTTATCGCATCACATACTTGCCAAACGGCCGGACACGAATTAAGGTCATTAGCCGAGTACGGATCCGCTAATCAAAATTTAACGCCGGCGGAAAGAAACTCTCCTCTTCCGCCGCATTTTTTATTGGACTTTTTCAACAAATTCCTGAGTGGTGTCAAACCTGTTCGTTTTCAAAACGCCGTCAGCTTGTTTTTCTTTTAAGAATTGATTAAATTCCGCTGACCTGTTCTTTGGCACGCTCAGAGTTTGCCAACCGGTCGAGCGGAAATGTTTTGCCAGCAAAACGATCTGTCCGATGTGATATGCGTAATGAGTGAGTTGGCGGTTGATCGCTTCGACGACCGAATGCGGCTCGCCGCGGATCGTGATGGTCTTTGAAAGATCATCGGCCGTAAGTGGTTCGATAGCGTCAAAAAGCGTCTGCCAGCTTTGCTCCCAATACTTTATTAGGCTTTCACGCGTATCACCTGTTATTTCAAATTCCGTATCACGGTTGCGACCTGGTTTTTCGCCATCGCTTGTCAAAAATTGGGTCCAACGCGAACTTAAGTTTCCTGCGATATGCTTTACGATCAACGCGATCGAATTCGCGTCGGCGTCGATAGATCTGAAAAATTCCTCGTCATCGGCCTGTTCAATAGCTCGCTCGGCAAGCTTTTTGTAATTACGGAAGGATCGGAGCGCGTCGGCGTGATAGTTTTTAATTACGTCATTCATTTTTTTAGAATATGGTCGCGATAGTAGTCGTTAATAAAATCGCGCATCCCAAACTGCCACCAGCCAATGCCAAACTTTTCCGCCTCGTCTCCGGCCTGCTTTGCCGTCCAGCCGTCATACAACATCCTGTAAACGGCGATCACCGTTCCAGTACGGTCGGAGCCGCGCTTACAGTGTATAAAAACAGGCTGGATCTGGGCCGCATTGATCTGAGCAATTATATTGTCGATGTCTTTTATAGCGGGCCGGTTCCAGTTGCCAAGCGGAAGGTTGAGGAACCGCATTCCGGCGGCTTCGACAATGGTCTTTTCCTTCTCTGCTCGATCGTCGTTGTCGCGAAGGTCAATGACTGTTTTTACACCCATCTTTGAAAGCTCATTTATGCCTGCCTCGCTTGGCTGCCCGCCCCTGTATAATTTCGCGGTGATCTTATAAAGATTTGGCAGGTCTTTTTGCATAGCGACGGCTTGACCAATTGCACTAGCAGCAGGGCAAATAACGAGAAGTAGAATAATGACTAACCGGTTGATCGAAACGTTCATTTTGCGACCCTTTCACAAATCTCGGCTGGCTTCATTTTCCACTCCTCGCCGGTCTTCATGTTCTTGAGTTTTACGATGCCTTCCTTGGCCTCCTCATCTCCGACGACACAGACGAAAGACACATTGATCGAATCGGCATATTTGAATTGCTTGCCGAGCTTGTCGGCTTCGGGATAGACGGTAACGCGGAGGCCTTGCCGGCGCAATTCGTTTGCGAGCTTTAGCGATTCGCCGATGGATTCTTCGTTCCATATTGTCACCATCACATCCGCCGAATTCGAAGTGGCGATCTCTGGCGGAAACATATTGCGTTCGTCCATCACGACCAAAATCCGCTCAAGCCCAAGCGAAAAACCGCACGCCGGAATCTGCTCCTTGCCAAACATCCCGATCAACCCGTCATACCGCCCACCGCCGCCGAGCGAACCGGCGAGATCGGGAACATTTATTTCTAATATTGTACCTGTGTAGTATGAAAGGCCACGAGCCAAACTCGGGTCGATCAGGATCGGGGCGGCCGCGGCAAACTTTAATATCTGGCCAAGCTCGGCCAACACCTCATTATTGACGATGTTGATAAGATTGCCGACGATCGTCCGGTTTACATCTTTGCCGTCTTCCACGATTCGGCATGTTTCTTCAAAAATGCCCAAAAGCATTGTCAAAGCAGTATCCGGGATACCTCGTTCCGACAATTCTTTACCGACACCTTCGGTGCCTATCTTGTCGAGCTTGTCGATGGCAACAAGTGCATCGCCGTGTTTTTCCGGCGGGACTCCCGCAGTGTCCATGATGTCCCGCAAAACTTCACGGTGGTTCAGCCGTATCGTAAAATCCTCAAATCCAAGCCGTTTCAATATCTCACTCACCGCCGAGACCAATTCCGCTTCAACCACCATTGAATTCGAGCCGATGCAATCGACGTCGCATTGATAAAATTCCCGGAATCTTCCTCGTGCCGGGCGGTCTGCCCGCCAGACGGGTTGTATCTGGTAGCGTTTGAAGAATTTTGGCAGTTCGTTTCTGTTGTTTGCGACGACGCGGGCGAGCGGCACGGTCAGGTCGTAGCGCAAGGCTAGATCTGCCAATTGCCAATTGCGGATTGCGGATCGCGGATTTTCAGAGTCAAGAGCTTCGTCGAGTTTTTCGCCGCGCTTAAGAATCTTAAAGATAAGCTGGCTGCCTTCTTCACCGTATTTGCCGGTCAGCGTTTCGATGTTTTCGACGGCGGGTGTTTCGAGCGGTTCGAAGCCGTAACTTTCATAAACGGACTTTATAATGCCGATCACATAATTGCGTTTACGGACATCGGCGGGGAGAAAATCGCGCATGCCGCGTGCGGGGTTCGTACTTGCCATAAAGTTATTTTAACGCAGAGACGCTTAAGACGCAGAGTCAAAGAAACCAGTTAGCCGTAAATTGTACCAATAAGCCCAATTTTATTCGTGATATTCGTGCAATTTGCGGCTAATCTTCGTAGTGTTTTTTCAGTTCGACGTAGTTTCGCCATGACCCGTCGAGCTTGTCCAGTTCCTCTTTAGTAAGTTCACGTTTCACTTTTGCGGGCGAACCCATTACGAGCGAGCCGGGCGGGATTTGCGTTCCCGGCGTGAGCAAACTGCCGGCCGCGACCAGTGAATTTTTCCCGATACGGACGCCATCGAGCAATATTGCACCGATCCCGATCAAACAACCGGATTCGACATAACAGCCGTGGAGCGTAACGCGATGGCCAACCGTTATTTCTTCCTCCAAAATGGTCGCGTGCGTTTTTGAGCTTACGTGAATGACCGTCGCGTCCTGAATATTTGTCCGGGCGCCGATGCGGATGTAATTAACATCCCCGCGAATGATCGATCCGAACCAAACGCTCGCGTCCTCACCGATCTCAACATCGCCAATAACAACGGCATCATCAGCGATGAATGCGGTTTTGTGGATATTCGGAACGATCTTGTTGCAGGGTTTTATCATTCTATATATAAAGAACTTTTACGCAAAGACAAAAAGAAAAGCGTCGAGATCATCTTCCCAATTTTCGCCGCACCATACCAAATGCCTGTTCAAGCTCGGTAACACGAAGCAGCTTTGCAGCAATGACAAATGCGATGCCGCCGAGAGCTATGGGAACAAAAGCTTCGGCAAGCTTTATCGTAAAAGTCGCGGTGCCGTAGCGCGCCATCAGAAAATGATAACTCGCGTAACAGACAGCCGACAAGACGGCCGAGGCTAAAGCGATCTTCGTAAAAGATAAGAAAATATCCCGTCCGTTGAGGCGTTTTATCCGTTTTCGCATCATTATTGCCAACGCGAAAAAGTTTACAAGTGCAACGATCGACGTGGCCAGCGCAACACCGACGTGCCCATAACCATACGGCGTCGCGGGCGTAACGCCGTAATGCGAAAGCCACTCCCGCAATGCGTAGCTTCCGATCAGGTTCACGGCTATTGAAGCTATGGCAATTATCATCGGAGTTTTTGCGTCATTTAGGGCGTAAAACGCTGGCGACAGGATCTTGATCGCCGCGTAGCCGGTAAGGCCGATAGAATAACCGGCGAGGGCCGCGGCCGTCATCCCGGTCGCCGTCGCGTCAAATTTTCCGCGTTCATAGATCAGCCTGACGATCGGCTCGCCAAGCACGATCAGCCCGCAGGCGGACGGAAGCGTCATCAAGAATACGAGATTCATTGATGATGAAACCGTATCGCGAAAATCTTTTATTTTACCTTCACTTGCCAGCCGCGAAAGTACCGGTATCGCAGCCGTTCCCACGGCAACACCGAAAAGCCCGATCGGAAACTGCATCAGACGAAACCCAAAGCTCAACCAGCCTTGGGCACCATTGATCTCCGACACAAAATACGTATTGATCATCACGTTGATCTGCACGGCAGAGGTGCCGAGAATGGCCGGTGTCATCAACGCGATCACTTTTTTTACACCCGGATCGGTAAAATTTAGGATAGGGGAGAATCGAAATCCGACCTTGAACAGCGCCGGGACCTGCATTAGAAATTGGGCGGCACCGCCTATCAGCGTTCCTATTGCCATGCCGATGATCGCCCACTGTGCCGGAAATTCTGGAATTGCATCTTTGTCGTTAGAAATGATCCAGCCGCCGCCGCTCAGCCAATACGCAAGGCCGACGCCGAAAAGTATCGAAACGACATTGAAAACGGTTGACGCCGATGCGGGAATTCCGAAAATGCCCTTTGTATTCAACACACCCATCGCGACCGCCGCAAGAGCGACGAGAAGAATGAACGGGAACATTATCTGCGTAAGCGTTGTGGCAAGAGCGGCTTTTTCGGGTGGAAATCCGGCGGCGATAAGGTTAACGAATTGACGGGAAAATATGATGCCGACGATACAGATCAGGCTCATCACGACCGCGAGGGCGTTGAGTACAAGGCTCGCCAGTTTCCAGGCCTCCTTCTCACTTTTGTTGATCTGATAGTCGGTAAAGACCTTTACGAACGCAACGGACAAGGCGCCTTCGGCAAATAGATCGCGAAGAACGTTTGGAATACGAAAAGCGACTACATAAGCGTCGTATATGAACCCGGCGCCGAAGAAATACGCAAAAACCACTTCGCGAAGCAGGCCGAGCAGCCGTGAAAACATAACTGCTATCGACACGATACCGGCCGATCTTGCAACGCTGGTCTGTTTAGTATTGGAGCTTGCGCCCGTATTTGCTACAACGGCTTCGGTGACGGCCGGCTCGGCCAGTTGTTCGGGTGATTCGGTTTCGGGCGGCTCTTTTTCGGTCTCAATCATTGGTCAATGGATAAACAAACTTAGAAGTTTGCATTATCGCACGGCTTTCTACAAGTGAAAAACAAAAGAGGCCGTCTGATAACTCCGGTCCTGCCCGCAAAGAGCATAAAGACAATAGCCGAAGGGCGAAACCAATGTCAGAAAGGTGATCTTATTTGTGTTGATTAATGTATTTTCGTGGTTCCAATCTTCAAGAGGTGAAATCACAGATCAACACGAAAACATACAAAAAAAGGAAGTTATATGGCAAAGATACGATTATTCACTTTTCATACGTCGTGCATCAGGGTAGATGATACGTGTTTTTGCCAGGCGGACATCGAGCGGCACCGGAGTGTACATTATCGGAGCTGCACCGCCGAACTGTCCCTGGATGAGGGAAATGTAGGAATTTTGGAAACTGCGGAATCTCGAAACGCTGCCGCGTTCATTAAATATCACGAACAGCAGCTTGCCTCCGCGGGTATTTATCTCGCCGGCCAATGCACTCACGCCGCCGTCAGTATTGCCAAGCGTCCCGGTTTTGCCGACCACGCTGCCGGTCGAAAAATCCGTATCGAAACGATTTTCAAGCGTACCTTTGTCGATCCCGGCCACCGGCATAATGTCGGCAAAGCTCATTTTATATCTCGCCAGCTCGGTTCTCAGCGTCCGCAAAAGTTTCATCATCGCGCTTGCCGTGACGCGGTTCATGCCAAGCCCGCTGGAGGTCTGAATGTAAAAATCGGACGGTAAAACCGCGGCATTTTGCTGCACGAGGCGAGCTACCGCATACGGCCCGCCGACCATGTCGCCCAATCTTTCGGCTAGAAAGTTATTGGAATAACACATCGTCGTCTTAACGATCTCACGCAGCGGCGTCGATTCGTGCGAAAAAAGAAGATTTATATTGCCAGGCATCGGCTGAACGTAAACGGAGCCGGTAAAAGTAACACTTGGAATGCCGGTTTGAGTGGTAAGTTTTCCTGAATTTATCGAGTAATTTGTCCACTGGCGCGTCGCGGCGGCGGATCTCTTTGCGGCATCCATCGTTGCAAAAAGGGCCTGGCTCGACCCCAGAGGGGACGTTGAATAATTCATCGCAAAATTGTCAGTAACGACAAGATCGCCATTTATTGTGCGGATGCCCATGCGGTTCAGTTCGCTGGCCAATGTGACGGCGTGTTCAAAACCAAACATCGGATCGCGTCCGGAAACATACAGGTTTCCGTGGATCGTTCCGGTTTCCTGCTCGTAGCTGCCGTCGGTCCAGACATTTGTCGGAAAACGGTAATTCGGGCCAAAGGTTTTTAATACGGCATATGCCGTTGCGATCTTTACATTAGACGCCGGATTAAGCGGCGAATTCGAACCGCTTTCGACGACCACATTACCGTCGAGCGTTTCCACCAAAACCCCCGAATATCCCGGAATGACCGCATCCGCAAGAACGGGGATCGAGGTCTTGACCGCCGGAGAGCTAATTATCGGCGCGGCCGTCGAACTTCCCGTCTTTTTTATTAATGGTGCGGGCGTCGGCTGGGCCGGTTCGCGATAGACCTGTATGTCCTGAAGCAAAGGCTTTGTCCCGGACTGGCCAAACACCGCCGGGCTGCCCACCGAAATTAAGACGGAAATACTAAACCAAAAGGCTTTTTTACAGATCAAATTCTTCATTTACTACTCGTTTACTTTTTTGGTGAACAGGCGGGTTTCCTTTATCACCAGGAAAAACCAAACCTATTATATCATACCAGCCACTAATATCTTCAACCACAAAATCCGCCCCGGTTACCCAAAGCATTGACGTAAACTCCGATGAATTTTGTCCATATTTGGATGCCGTTAAATTTGATAAATGCTTATAGCATCTATCGAATCTACTTATACATTAAAAACGATCGTATGTGAAGTATTTTTGATCAAGGTAAATTCAAATTAGATTTTCGGATTAGATTCTTTTTGCAAACGGACTGAAAGCTTTTTTTATCGTGCGAAAAAACAAGTTGACTTTTCAAAAAAAAGGCGTAGTGTTAACTTGAATTTCTTAAATATTGCTGTTTGAGCAACTTTTCCCGGTTGTTTCGCCTGCCAAAAGACCAACAACCTTTCTGTCAACCATTTTCCCGCTCTTCCATGAGCAGAAAGGAGTAATTCCATATGTTTGGTATTAAAACCTCATTAATTTCTTTATTTATATTTATTGCGCTAATTTTTAGTTTGATTCAAACCCCATTTCCCGATTCTATTGCCCAGCAAATGTCTCATTCAATACAAGAAAGCGATCGGCTAGTTGAGAATTTCAGGCCAGCAAAGGAATTACTTCTTCGTAAAGGGGTTCCTTTTGAGCCGGAATTGTTATTAAGAAAAAATTGGGCAAAGGAATTGTCCACTAAGCTTTCTGAAATGCCTGAGATGCAGGTTCCCAAACAGTTAGGCAATAAAATTGAAGGCGTTCAGCTTGGCGATATATTATATCTACCTGAAAAAACTCAGCTTACGGGTGATACCGTAATTCTCGCTAATAAGATCGTTTTCGAAGGTCGTGATGCGGTTATCAAAGGAAACTATAATGTGTATTTCTTTCCCGTAGATATCGAGGGTGTTTTAGGGGAAAGCCTTGAAACAGCCATGAATGAACAAATGACTTTTCAAAAGGCTGGTTTTAACAACTCATCTCGACTTAAGCGATTTAGTCCAAAACTTCTTCAAAGTAACTGGAGCCTTACCATAGACACTAGCGGATTTGGGCGTAAAGAATGGTTGGAGAATCAAAATAAGAAAACTTCTAATACCTTTCAAAAAATATCTTTTCTTCAAGATCAGAATACGAGCGGCACACTAGGAACAACTGGCACCCAGGGACCCGACGGATTAATGGGATCTAATGGTGAACCCAACCCAGCGGCTTCGGGTTTCCCTTCTTTTTGCGGTGTAAATAATAATAGTGGAGGGCCTGGGGAAAATGCGGAGCCTGGTGGCACTGGAATTTCACCTGAGCAAACTGGTGGAATTGGAGGGCCCGGCGGTCATGCTGGAATTATCGATGCTACAATTACAAACTCGACTGGAACCCATACATTTCTTGCAAATGGAGGGAACGGTGGACAAGGTGGGAAAGGCGGTCCCGGAGGGACTGGTGGATCAGGAGCTCAAGGCGGCCCGGGACGTGATGGTAAGGATTGCACTTGTGCTCAGGGCGGGGCCGGAAACGGTAGCGATGGAGGTAGGGGTGGCAAAGGTGGACAAGGTGGAAATGGTGGGAACGGCGGCCCGGGTGGCCCGCCAGGAGACGGAAATGATATTACCGTCACAAAGCCAGCTAATTTCACTGGAACAATTCTCGCTTATGCAAATGGAGGAAACGGCGGTCCCGGTGGTGAAGGAGGCGGTAACGGACTCCCGGGACTGCCGGGAGCCGGAGGCAATTTTGGTCGTGCCGCCTCAAGATCTAATTGTTCAACATCTGATCCTCAGGATGGCAGTCTAGGGCTAACAACTGGTACTTTTGGATATGGCAACACCGGAATGTTGGGAGAGGACCGTCAAAGTACTCGTGGCACATCGGGGAGATTTTTTCTTATTACAAGCGGTGGTACTGTTGGTGTCTGTAATGGTCTGCCGTTTCCGAATGGCAGTTGTTCTACAGGTTTTGTAAATGTCGGGGGTGCATGCAGCAGGAGTTATGCCTTCCAAAGCCGGTGTGCCGGGAGTGGCTACGATCCGGATTCGTGTAGTTGTCCCGACGGTACTAGCAATTCGCCGATCCTGATCGATGTTGACAACAGCGGTTTCACGCTGACCGATGCGATAGGTGGAGTTGACTTCGACATCCTTGCACTGGGATTTTCGCAGCACATTTCGTGGACGGCAAACGGTTCGACAAATGCCTTTTTGACTCTCGACCGGAATGGCAACGGCACGATTGACAGCGGAGAAGAATTATTCGGCAATATCACACCGCAACCACTTTCACTTCATCCGAACGGGTTCACGGCTCTTGCCGAATACGATAAACCGGAGCAGGGCGGCAATAGTGACAGAGTGATTGATGGCCGTGATGCGATCTTTTCTCAACTTCGTTTGTGGCAGGACACAAACCATAACGGCGTCTCCGAATCAAATGAACTGCATACACTGTCAGCATTTGGCCTTGCTACATTGGACCTTGATTATAAAGAATCGAAACGGACAGACCAATATGGCAACCAATTCCGCTATAGGGCCAAAGTCAAGGACATACATGGCTCGCAACTCGGTGGGTGGGCTTGGGATGTCTTTCTTATTGTTCAGCAACCTTAACGATTAAGGGATGCAAACTAAATTAGAGAACGCTGAAATTTGGCGTTCTTTTATTTTGTTCCGCCATTTTTGTCTTTAAAGAAATCATTGACACCTGCTTTTGCCAGGCATAGGATGAATGTGTAGATCACGTGATGAAAAAAGAAAAAGAACCGGTAACAATTGAAAAGATCAGATCGACGCATGTTGAGCGGCGCGATGAGATCCGCAGGCGTTTGGGCGAGTTTGAGGCTATTTGGAAAGCGGGTGATGATGCGCGGCTGTGGGAAGAGATGGTCTTTTGTTTTTTTACCGGCGGATGTTCGGCGAAGATGGGTTTGCGGTCGATAGACGCTGTCCGGGACCTGCTCGAAAGCGGCGGGCAGCCGGAATTGGCACATGCCTTGACAGGTGTCCACCGTTATCCGAACGCCCGTTCCAGGTATGTCGTCGCGTCGCGTAATTTTTTACGCGGACATTGCGATCTAAAGCTTCGCGGCAAGCTCGACAGTTTTGATTGTCATTTCGAGCGGCGCGATTGGCTCGCTAAGGAGAAGGGAATTAAAGGGCTCGGTTATAAGGAAGCGAGCCATTTTTTGCGGAACGTCGGCTTTAAGGGCTATGCCATTCTCGATAAACATGTGCTGCGATGTTTAGCCGAGCTGAAAATAATCGACGAC
Source organism: Pyrinomonadaceae bacterium (assembly GCA_043740295.1). Classification (GTDB taxonomy): domain Bacteria; phylum Acidobacteriota; class Blastocatellia; order Pyrinomonadales; family Pyrinomonadaceae; genus OLB17. Next base: position 65,117 of record JAYUCO010000054.1, read on the forward strand.
CCAAAGCCACCAAATACCCGTTCGAAGTATCTAAGGGTTGAACAAAAGCTAAAGGACCTCACCACAGCTGCAGATATCGATTTTGATGAAATGGACCTTGTTCTCTGGTCAATGAAGACCGGCGAGATCCTCAAGTGAATTTGAAACGTCCAAAATATTGAAAGGAAAGGAGTTTGGGTTATGGAAAATAATTATCTTCGAACCAATTCGTTGCGGTTTCCTTTCCATAAAAAATATTTGGGTGTCATTTTGCTTATTCTCGGCACTGCGGTCTTTGCCGCAGCCGCAGCCTGGGATGTCCAGCAGATCAATAGCGACGATTCACGACAGTTGATCAAACAGGCTGAAAAATTTGTAAAAAAAGGCTCGTACGACGAAGCCGAAAAGCTTTTTCGGCGGGTGATAAGCATCAATCCTGACAATTCATTGGCCAAGCTGCGGCTGGCTTTTATCTGCCTTAAGCAAAGACGTCTGACCGAAGCTTACGACCTTAGTTTTAATGTAGCGAAGGCCGAGCCGAAAAATCCTTATGCATTTGCCGTTTTGGGCGCCACTTTGCTTAGTGCCGGTAAATTTCCCGAAGCCAAGCTGATGTTTACTAATTCCCTGCGTATGAACAGGAAGGAAGCATTGTCCTGGGCCGGATTCGGGCTGCTTGATTTTTACGAAAACCGAATTCAGGACAGTCTTGGAAATTTACAGGAAGCTGTTTTTCACGATCCCGAGCAGCCGGATTATTATTTTGCTTATGCCCAGGTTGCCGCCCGTTCGGAAAAGTATAAAGAGGCAGCCGAGGCATATTACAGGTTTTTGGCGGTTTCGCGTGACCTTGACGATGAAAGACGGGCGCGGATAAAAGGACTTATAAATTTTCTCCGTTATCTTGGACAAAAAGAATCGCTTTATACCACAGTGGGCGAGGGCCAGACGTCGATCCCGTTCAAGCTAAAAGGCAATCGGCCGATCATTCAGCTAAAGGTCAACGGCCGGCAAGAACCGCTGAATTTTGTTCTCGACACTGGTTCGGGCATATCCGTTATCTCCGATGACACAGCAAAAATGCTGAACATCGATCCGATCACAAAGGGTGGATTTGCAAAAGGCATCGGCGGTGACGGCAAATTTGAGATCGTCTATGGATTTTTGCGGCAGGTCGGCATTGGCGATGTCAAGATCCGGAATGTGCCGGTCTATATCCGCAAGTTTCACAATGACGGCGGCGATATTGACGGCTATATCGGGCTTTCCCTGATCTCGAAGTTTTTGACGACGATAGATTATGGGGCGCTGACCTTCTCGTTAGTAAAAAAAGACGAGGATACTGTTCAGCCGGTTGAGGAGGCAGGTGTCTCGCTTCCTCTACGGTTAACATCGAGTGGTTTTTTGAGCGGCGAAGTGCAGCTCGAAGGCGTCACCGAGCCGCTGAATTTTATCGTGGATACCGGGGCCAGCGTTTCTGTGATCTCCGATGTGGTGGCTAATATGCAGGGCATCACACCATTTGCGACGACGGAGACAATGCGGGTCATTGGCTCGGCCGGCGTCACGGAAAACGTTCCGTCATTTCTGTTGCCGAAGGTGAGTTTTGGCAAACATTCGCGAAAGAGCATTACGGCGATCGCCCTAAATTTGGGTATCATCAACGAAGCATCGGGTTTTGAACAGGCCGGTATTCTCGGCGGCAACTTTTTGCGAAATTACCGGATGACGTTCGATTTTAAGAATTCCAAGGTCACGTTTGTTCCCATCGAACAGGCAAAATAGCCGGCTGGTTTTTTCCGGCCAAATCAATGAAGTTAAGCCTATATTTAGAAACATCCGTCGTCGGTGCATATCTTGACAACGGCGATCCGTTTCGCCGCGACCTGACGATCCGCTGGTTCGAGCATGAATTGTCGGAATACAAAGTTTACAGTTCGATCCTCGTCCAGCGTGAACTCGAGCGGATCGACGAACCTCACCGGACAGGTTACCTGAAAATAATCAAACCTTTCGAACGCCTGGAGCTTGCCGAAGAAGTAGCGATCCTGGCCGAAGGTTATATTTCACGCGGAATATTTCACCGGAAATTCATGGCCGATGCCATCCACGTCGCTTTTGCCTCATTTCATAAAATAGATTATCTCGTGACATGGAATTTCGGCCATCTGGCAAATGTAAGGAAACAGGCGCGGGTGCGTTTGTTCAACACCGCCGCCGGTTTTTTCTCGCCGGTCATCGTCACGCCCGAATTTCTCGTTCACAGCTAGATCATTCACCTAACTTCCTCGTCTTGACTATTTACGATTAACTATTCACGATTGACCAAAATGTACCGACGCTCAAAATTTCTCGAAGTGCTGCTGGAGATACGTCAGGAAATGGCCCGCGAAGCCGATTATGACGTAGATTTTTTTGCTGAGATCGCCCGTTCCGGCAATTCGCCGCGGGAAAAGGCCCGTCATGCGTTGATCGAACCTCAGCCGGATGCGACCGAACCCGATCCGGCCCGGACAAAAGCAAAACGTACCAACGGGACAAAAGATTAAAACCGTCCTGTTATCCATTCAATAGACAGCTTGTTAATTCTGCGCGGAATTGATTTAATAGCGCAAACGGCGGACCTTGGAATGAGCCGTCCTTCACCCTTTTCGATGTTCAGATACCTGGTTTCCTGTTTAGTGATAGCCGCTATTATTTTGGCGTCGGGCTTTTTCTTTTTTCGCTCCTTTTGGGAACATCGTTATGACGATCTGATCACGCGGCAGGCCAGAATTTACCGGCTCGACGAAAAACTTGTCTGGAGCCTGATCTACGAAGAAACATATTTTCAGGCATGGAAGATAGGTAAGGCCGAAGAGGTTGGATTGATGCAGGTGACGCCGCTTGTCGCCCGTGATTGGGCCAAAGAGACCGGGTTCAAGGAGTTTGAAAAGCAAACAGCGGAAAACGCTGCCGAATTTCTCCGCGATCCCGAACGCAATATTCAGGTCGGCTGCTGGTATCTGGAAAAGGTCCGTGAAAAATATCGCGGGCTTCCCGCTGAAATGGCGATGACGCTTGCCGCCTACAATGCCGGCCCGAGCCGCGTCGAGGAATGGACAAAAGACACCGAAGACCAAAAACTTTCCGAGGCCGATTTCCTCTCGCGGATCACAATTCCATCAACAAAAGCCTACGTTTCCTCGATCCTTGAAAGATACCGGAGCGAGAGTGTAAAGAGGTAATGCCAAATCGCAAAATGTTTGTACGCAACGCCTTAAAATTTGTAAAGATATACTGACAACATAAATTAGAACATGCGTTTTTGATGAGAATTTTATCAGCCAAATATGTTTTGCCGATCTCTTCGGGACCGGTCGAAGACGGTGCGGTCGCAATTGACGGCACCGTGATCGTTGCGGTTGGAAAACGAAAAGAGATCACGGACAAATATCCTGACGCCGTGCACGACAATTTTGGCGAGGCGGCTGTCCTGCCTGGCTTTGTCAACTGTCACTCACATCTCGAGATAACGGCGATGCGCGGGCTTTTGGATTCGGTCGAACACGATTTTGCGGCCTGGCTTTTAAAGCTTACTTCGACCAGAAATAAATTCTCAGATGCGGAGATCGAGAAAGCCGCGATCGCCGGAGCGGTCGAAGGCGTGAGGGCCGGTGTGACGTGTTTCGGAGATATCGGGCGATACGGGAAAGCTGGGTTTGAGGCAATAAAGGCCACCGGCTTGCGCGGGGTGCTTTATCAGGAAACCGAATTCTCGCCGGAAGATAAAACGGCCGGCGATGATCTCGAAAAGCTGAAGGAAAAGTTTTTGAGATTGCGCGAAGGTGAAACTGAGCTGGTTGAGGTCGGCATTTCGCCGCATTCGCCATACACCGTCAGCCGGCAGCTGTTCGAGAAGATCGCCGAATACGCACTTGCCGAAAATATTAAGATCGCAATTCATGCCGCCGAATCACAGGACGAGAAAAGCTTCCTGGAAAACGGCACCGGCTTTTTTAATGATTTTTATGAAAGATACGGCATCAAATGGCAAAGCCCGCACTGCTCGTCTGTCGAATTTCTTTCGAGTACCGGGATCTTGGGCGCCAAACCTCTGCTTGTTCATTGCGTTACGGCATCTGACACCGACATTGGCCTGATCGCCGAAAGCGGCTCGTCGATCGCTCACTGTCCAAAATCAAACGCCAAATTCGGCCACGGCAACGCGCCCTTAGAAAAATTTCTCGACGCCGGGATCCCGGTCGGATTAGGCAGCGATTCGGTGGCAAGCAATAACATCTGCGACATGCTCGAAGAATCAAGATTTGCCGCCCTTACCGCTCGAAACCGGACGGAACGAAAGAGATTTATCTCGGCGGCGGAGGCGGTCGAATCAGCTACGCTCGGCGGTGCAAAGGCGCTCGGCCTCGATGACAAGATCGGTACGCTCGATGCCGGTAAGCAGGCGGACATCGCCGTCGTTTCGCTCGCAAATATCGCACAGCGGCCGGTGCACGATATTCACGCGGCACTCGTTTTCGCTTCGAACGCCAGGGATGTCGTAATGACAATGGTTGCCGGTGTGAAACTTTCCAGCGACGTCATTATGTAGGGATGTTGGACCTTTCAAGATCTGTTGAATTGCTATTTTTTCAAGCTGACGGCAATTTGCAATTCCCGCAAAAGGTCGCTCGGCGTCCAATCGTTCCCAGTTATTATTTTCGACACTTTGCCATCAGGCGAGATAACGGCCGTTATAAGCGAGTGATTTATTAACGTTTTGTCGTTTTCGTCGGTTTCATACCTGAGGCCGAAAAAATCCGCGATGCCGCGCACCTGGCTGTCACTTCCGACGGCAAGCTGCCAAATATTGAAGTTGGCGGCGGCGTTGCCGAGATAGCCTTTCCCGTATTCTCTAAGCTTTTCCGGTGTGTCACGTGCCGGATCGAACGAGATGCTGAGAAGCCGTATATTCTTTTGTGCTTCCGTATCGTCCGCAAGCTGGTTCGCAAGATCGCTAAAATTTCGCGACATTTTTATGCAGAAATCAGGCAGCGGACACTCACGATAAATGAAAGTAATGGCAAGGGCTTTGCCATGAAACTCCTTTATTGAGATAGGTTTTCCATCCTGATTAGTGAGCCTGAAATCAGGGACCGGCAGACCGATCTGGGCAAATTTTTCATTTATCGGAACGGCCGGTTTATTAGGATCGGGAGCAGCTACGATACTTATATTTTCAAGAAATGATGGATCTTTCGCTGTATTATCCACTACAAGATCTGCTCTGATCTCTGCACCAGGCTTTAGTTCGTCCCAAACGAAATCTGCGTGAATAGGGAAATCCATTGTCATTCCAGTCATTAACCCCGGAACTTCATCGTGATCGATCTTTGCGGTTTTGGCGGCTCTATTTACTGAAACAATTTTTCCCTTGAGCGGATAGTGTTTTGCGTTATCGGAAACAGGTTCAGTTGCTGTCTTATTGCACGAGAGTACGAAAATAGAAAGAATAATTATTAAAAGGGTTTTTCGCATTTTTATTGAGCGGTAACTAATTAAGGATCATTTCACCTTCAGATCCTCATCGTAAAACATTTGATAAACGCGGTAATTCGCCATCACTTTATAAACATAATCCTTCGATTGCGAGAAGCCAATTTCGGGAACATAACGGTCGGGCATATCTGAAATGGAACGTTTTTCCCACCGTTTCATATTATCTTCGCCGCCGTTATAGCTTGCGGCCACTGCTTGCGGCTGGCCCGGAAATAATTCGAACAAATTTGCCGTATATTGTGATCCGAAAAGGATCGCGGTTGGCGGATAATAAAGTTCGTCCTGGCGGAAATTGATGCGGCCGAGTTCGCTGGCGATCTTTTCGGAAGTGGTAGATATAAACTGCATCAGCCCACGAGCGGCCGCATATGATTTTACATCGGCCCGAAAACGCGATTCCTGTCGCATTATCGAAAGTAAGAATCGCGGGTCTATCCCTCGCGGAGCGGCATATTTTGAGAATGCATCTCGGTAAGGAGCCGGGTAAAGAAGCCCGATCTGATCGCGTGGGATCAGATCGATTTGATAATCGGCTGGAACACTACGCCAAAGAGGTTCATTAAAAGCGACGGCCCGGTTCGCAATGTCGCCGCGGTTGTAAATAACGGCAAGCGAGTATGCAGCGTCGTTAGACATCGGGTCTATGGCTGTCACTTTTGCTTTTAACGACGATTCTAATTCAGGTGCCGCCTCATCGTATAAGCCAAGGAAAATAAGTTCGTCGGCTATAAATTGGTGAACATCACCGACATTTGCAACGGATCTTTGTTTGATCACCGCCGTCCTGCCTAAATCGAGAAGCTTAAAAACGGGGATCTTTTTATATGCAGGCGTTGCTGAATATAACTTTTTAAGAGATTCAAGCAACTTTCCGCGAAGCTCCGGATTTTCCGTCAATCTCAGAGCGGACTGAACATTTCTTCTCTGTATATCCAGATCTTTCGACGACGCGCTAATTTGAAGTGAACTAAGTTTAGAGTTTATAAACGCCTTGGTTGCTTCATCTTTGGCAAGGAGCTGCAACCGCTCTGTTGCCCGCCAGCCGTAATATTCGCTCCGACCATCGGGGATCGAAAGATACACGTCGATCGCCTCTGCATATCTGCGTTTTTTTTCAAGTGCAAAGCCTTTAAGAAAAGTAATTTCGGCCGTGGTTGAACCGGCTGGAACAGATGTTCCGCCAAGATCGGGGAAAGTCAGCAGCTTGTCCAGGTTTTTCAATGCATTTTCCCAGTCGTTTCGTGATATGTAGATACGTGTTTCTGAGAAAAGTGCGACTGCTTCAGGCAATTTACCGCGAAATGTTTCCTGCGTTTTTGCTGCCCATTTAAGAGCATCTATTTCTGCTCCTTGATCACGAAATACGTCGATCATATTCAGATATGCACGATCGATCCGGTCGTCATTTGGATATCTATCTATGTAATGCTGGTATCGTGTGACCGATTCCTTAAATTTACCGACACGCGAATAAGCCAATGCAGCCTGAAGCAACGCGTCTTTGCTGATTGGATGATCGGGATATTGCTCCTCTTCACGCTCGAACCAGTTTATGGCTTCGACAAAATTTCCCTGTTGCGAGTATCCGCGTCCTATCTGATAAATAGCATCGGGGATATTGCCACTTCCAGGATAATCGTTGATGATTGCCATGAAATGAAGTCTTGCAGCGGCAAAATCGCGGTTGAATTGATATATCTGGGCACGACGAAGGTGCTCGTATTCAGTGATGGGCTGGGCTGCATTCCCCGAATTTCCAGACCCGGTGGCAAGTATCTCAAGGCCTTTTACGGCCTCCAGGGCAAAATCATCCGGTTGGGCCGGATTTGCGAGATTTGTGATCAGCGTGGTGAAATGTTCGGCAGCCGCTGAGGAATTCCCTGAGTTTAAATATGACTGGGCAAGCAGCAATCTATTTTCACGAAGAACCGCACTTTCGACACCGGGGCGTGATGTATTTGTTTTGATTTGGTCGGTCGAAACGAGCATCGCGTTCAAAAGTTTGATCGCTGGATCATAATTTTTGCTTTCAAACCAGCTTCGTGCCAGGCGGTTCTTAGCGGTATTGACCAGCAAACTTTGGGGCGAGAAGGCAATTAGTTCCTTTAAATACATCCGTTCAAGCATTAAATTGGCTGACGAACGGGCGATCTGCGACAAATGCCAAAGAGCATATTCCTTTAATACAGAATCGTGAACAGCAACAGCTTGATAATCAGCCATGGCTGCTGCAAGATCACCGGTTTTTTCATAAAGGCGGGCGAGCAAATAATCGTAATTATTTAGCTTGAAAATATTGTTGTCTTTTGTCTCGATGTTTCGAAGTTCTAAAATAGCTGCCGGATAATCCCGTTCATCGACATATTTACTGATTTTGGAATGAATGTCGGCGTAATCCTGAGCGTAGATCACAGGCGGCAATATCAATACGACGAACAGCAAAATTCGGAACTTCTTCATTCAGGAATTTTAACCTTATTCTGCAAACAAAAAAAGAGAAGCTCCGAAGAACTTCTCATAAGATGTGCAAGCACGAATGGGGGAACTGTTATGATCTTGTACTGCGGAACTTTTTTGCGCCGATAAAATTTAGCGATATATCATTCTCACCGCCAAATTTGTACGTCCTGAAACGCGGTTGAGAGCTTTCGTAAATAAACCAGGTACCCTTGTGAAACACGGCAAAATCTATTTTGCCGTCACCGTCATAGTCGGCAGGTACCGGCACCGCGTTGGCAAATCCCATATAAAACGGCTCGGTCAGTTTTGTTTTGCTGTTCAGTATGAACCATGTGTCGACACGATAAACTGCAATATCAGCTTTACCGTCTCCGGTATAATCAGCCGGAACAAGTATATCAGTCGCCGCATTTCCGAATTTTTCAGTTCTCAAAGAATTTGTGGAGCTTTCGGAAATAGACCATACATCTCCATTCGGACTAAATACAGCGAAATCAGCAAGCTTATCACCGTCATAATCCGCCTCTACCGGTATGTCCCCGAGCTTTCCAAGCGGGAATATCGAAGCTTTTGTTTGATCGTAGTTTTTTGAAGAATTCAACACATACCATGTGCCATTCTCTGGCCGCCAAACTGCCATATCGGCTTTTCCGTCACCATCATAATCGGCCGGAACAGGAACATCAGCTATAGAAACTGCGGATCGAAACGTTGTGGTTCCCCATTGGACTGAAAAAGCACGGCTGTCGCTGCTGCGTTTAATTGACCACACGCCGGTTTCTGGGTTCCAGATGCCAAAATCAATGATGCCGTCACCGTCATAATCGGCCGGAACGAGCAGATCGGATGTTGTCGCGGCAGGTATTTTAGAAAAAGCCCGCTTTGGATCTGTCGAATTTATATGCCAGGTTGAAGTTGCCGGACTAAATACAGAAAACACATCCTTGTCGGCGGCATTTGCATTTGCCGATGCCAAAACGATGACGAAAAGTAATCCCAAAATGGTATCTGTAACAACTTTTAAGTGGGGTGACAACATTTTATTAATAAAAAGACGCAAGATTTTTTAGTTTTTGCCTAAGTTAATGACCTTTCTGCCTTATCAAACTGACAATTCAACGTTACTTCCTGTAAAATCGGATAATTCTCATATGACATCACGAATATTAGGTGGCAAGGCCATTGCCGATGCGGTTAAAGCTGAAGTTGCCGAAGAAATAAAATCGCTCTTGACGGAGCATGGCTTTCGGCCGTGTTTGGCGGTCGTTCGGATTGGCGAAGATCCGGCTTCGGCCGTTTATGTCGGCAGCAAGGTGAAAACATCGGAAGAACTGGGAATAATTTCCGAACATCACCATCTTTCCGTTGAAACATCGCATAAAGATCTACTTGCTTTGGTCAAAGATTTGAATAACCGCAATGAAGTGGACGGAATTTTGGTTCAGTTGCCGTTGCCCCCGCAAATAAATGCCAGCGAGGTTTTGGAAGCGATCGATCCGGCAAAGGATGTTGACGGATTTCATCCGATAAACGTCGGGCGGCTGGCACAGGGAGAAAAAGCCCTCGTTCCTTGTACTCCGGCAGGTGTAATAGAAATTCTCAAACGTTCGAATATTGAGATCGCTGGGCAACATGCCGTCATAGTCGGCCGCAGCAATATTGTTGGAAAGCCTTTAGCGATGCTTTTATTACAGGAAAATGCCACTGTAACTATTTGCCATTCTCGTACAAAAGATCTCGGACACCTCACTCGGCAAGCCGATATACTCGTGGCGGCGATAGGCCGGGCCGGATTCATTCACGGCGAACATATACGCGAAGGATCGACGGTTATTGATATCGGTATTAATAATGTTTCCGATCCGCACTTTGCGCATGAACTATTTGACAGCGAAGAATTGGAAAAGCGGCTGGCAACAATTGAAAAACGCGGATCCACTCTGGTCGGGGACGTAAATCCGAGAGAGGCGATCGCGAAAGCGGCGAATTTTACACCCGTTCCGGGCGGCGTCGGCTTACTGACGGTGGCCATGCTGATGAAGAATACAGTCGATGCAGCAAAACGACGAAGACATCTGTAACTCCTAGGTCTCAGCGGTGAACCAAACTTATGAAATTTGAAGAATACCAAACCGAAGCGAGCCAAACGGCCCTTTACCCGAGGCGCCTTAATAACCTTGAATATCCGACACTTGGGCTCACGGGCGAAGCGGGCGAGGTCGCCAATATCGTTAAAAAGATCCAGCGGGATTTCGGCGGTCAAATCACGGATGAAATACGCTTAAAATTGAAAGACGAGCTCGGTGATGTGCTTTGGTATATTTCGGCGTGTGCTGACGAACTTGGCCTGACGTTGCAGGAGATTGCTGAGTTCAATGTGGAAAAATTAGCGAAACGACATAATCGTTGAGATGCAAAAGATCGGATTGACAGGTTCTATCGCGGTTGGTAAATCTGCTGTTTGCGATGTGTTTCGCGAACTTGGCTGTCACGTTATTGATGCCGATCAGATTGCGAGGGAAGTAGTAAAATACGGCACTTCGGGTTTGCGAAAGATCGTGGAAAATTTTGGTGAATCAGTTTTGAAGGAAAACGGTGAGCTCGACCGGGCAAAACTTGGAGAGGTCATTTTCGCCGATGAATCGAAACGGCTGCTGCTAAATACGATCGTCCATCCACTGGTTTTTGAAGCTCAAAACAAATGGCTGGAAATGCGTGAACAGGACGATCCGGACGGAATAGCGATTATTGACGCGGCTTTAATGATAGAATCGGGTGGCTATAAGCGGTTTGACAAACTGATCGTAGTTTGGTGTGAAGCTTCGATACAATTGCACCGTCTCATGTCTCGTGACGTTTTAAGCGAACAAGATGCTCAAAAACGTATTGCTTCACAAATGCCGCAGGTTGAAAAAAAACAATACGCCGATTTTTTGATCGATACATCCAACAGTCTGGAAGATGTGCGGCGGCAGGCCATTGAAGTATTTGGAAAGCTGAAAATTAGCGGAAAGTGAGTGGTTAATTTAGTTTACTCTAAAACATATAACAGAATGAGGTAGGTGAGTAATTCTTATTTGTGGGCTTTGTAAAAAAAACTTGTGAACTTTGTGTTGAAAGGAAACTTAACGCGAAGTCAGCAGGTGAACAGGCAAAGGATCATTGAATAAGAAGCTGTCTTTACCGGCCGGCAAAATGAAAAAAAGTACCCGACAAGATCACGGCGATAATTGCGGCAAATTCCGCAGTATATGGGTCGCTATCTTAAGCTTTTTATTCCTGTTATCTTCCTGTACTCAGCTCCAAAAGCCGCAATCTGAGCCTTTTTATGCCCAGACATCTCCGCCCGCTAAGCAGGAATTTCGCTGGAGCAACGGCAGGTCCCCAAAATCATTCGATCCAGCACGAGCTTCCGCACCGCCTGAAACAGATATTATCCGGGCGCTATTCGAAGGCTTAACTAATACAGACGCAAAAACACTGCTGGAAACTCCCGGAGTCGCGGAAAAATGGACCTCCGCAGATAACTATAAAAAATGGACCTTTTACCTTCGCGATGACGCTAAATGGTCAAATGGAAAGCAAGTTACGGCCCAAGATTTTGTCCGGTCATGGCAGCGTCTAGCAGAAATGGGCGGACAGGCGGCCCATAATGACCTGCTTAGGAACATTGTCGGCGTTCCGGTGCAAGCTTCTGATGAGCCTGAAACGGTAGCTGCGACGCCTGATATTCTTTTAAATTCGCTAGCCAATAAAAAACTACCTGTTCTTCCACAAGTACAAAATTCCAATGTTTCTGTCCCGCAACCCGTTAATACCAAGAACGTTAATGCAAATGCTGACTCACACGAACCTATAAAAACAGGGATAGCTATTAAAAATAAATTTGGATTTGCAGCCGAAAATGATCGGGTTTTAGTAGTTTCGCTGGTGTTGCCGGATAAGGATTTTCCGAAACTAGTAGCACATCCGATATTTAGCCCGATTTATGGCGACGGCAAAGAATTTGAGAGCGGCAAACCGGATGCTGCCATTCAGACCAATGGGGCATTTCGGATATCCGCGCTTGGGGCTGACGGCTTAACGCTTGAGCGTTCTGATACTTATTGGAATCGTAAAGCGATCAAGATCGAGCGGGTTCGTTTTGTGCCAATGGAAAATCCAGAGGCGGCGCTTGAGGCATACCGCGCCGGAAATTTGGATGCGGTCACGAATGGTGAATTTGCCCCACTTGCACTCAAATTACTTTCGGCTTATCAGGATTTTCGCCGAACGGCACACAATGGCATAAATTTTTATGAGGTTAATTCCGCGAAGGCACCATTCAATGACCGCAGGGTGCGACAGGCACTTTCTTCGGCCATCGAGCGGGAACGGCTGACCGAAGGTGAAATGGAAGGCACGGCGGAGCCAGCTATGACATTTTTGCCTTTTGGTAAGCAGTCGAACATAAAAATTTCACAGGATAAGGATTTGGCCCGCGACCTTCTCGATGAGGCCGGTTTTCCGGACGGCGAAAATTTCCCGGTGATAAGGCTTTTGGTCAACCGAAATGATGCCCAGCAGCGGATCGCCCGCTCGGTCGCCCGTATGTGGAAGCAGAATCTAAACCTTGATACTGAAATTATCGTAAAAGAACAAGCTGAGCTCGAATTGGCCAGAAAAAGCGGAGACTTCGATTTGGTCCGACGTGGGGTCGTATTTCCAACGGCCGATGAAGAGGCTAACCTCAGAGCCATCTTTCGCTACGTCAATGAAAGGAAATCATCTCAATCCGATCCTTTAATGACAGGTACAGACAAGGCCAGGGTTGAAAAAAGATCTTCGGAGTTAAACCAGAATTCTTTAACAAAGACCGATGCTCCGGTAAATGAAGCCGACACGACAACAGAAAGAGCAATCGATTCTTTGCCATTTGTGCGTGAAGACGCAATTCTTGAATATTATGCTATCCCGCTCTATTTCCCCGTCTCGTATTCACTCGTAAAGCCTTATGTTTCAGGTTTTGAGCTGAACAGCCTCGACGCTCCTTCTTTGAAAGATGTTCTGATCGATAATGAATGGCAACCGAAAAAGGTAAATGGAGAATCGTAAGAATAATGTTGAATGATCAGCAGCCGTAATTTCCACTCCCTGACATCTGTAAATAATTAGGAATTTGCTTTATGGAAAAGACTCGAAGTAGTCAGATTCGCGTGGTATTGGCCATCATGGCGCTGTCTTCTTTTTTAATAAGCTGCACAACACAGGCTAACAGCCGCTTTTACGGAAAGACGGAAGCTCCAAAAGATAATGTTTTACGGTATATTTCGGGTTCCGAGCCGGAATCTCTGGACCCGCAAGTGCCCAATGGACAACCGGAAGCACGTATTTTGATGGCGCTCTATGACGGTTTGGTTGAATATCATCCGAAGACGATGGAGCCAATTCCTGCGATCGCTGAAAGCTGGGAGACCAGTGATGACGGCACTGAATATCTTTTCCATCTACGTAAAAACGCAAAGTTTTCAAATGGCGACCCGATAAATGCGAACGATTTTGTTTACACTTTTAGGCGTGGCTTTTCACCTGCTCTGGCCTCACGTAATGCAAATCTCGGGTATTACATTAAATATGCCGAAGCATATAATTCCAACCAGTCGTTTATAAAGGATGCGAATGGCCTTTTTTTGCTCAAAAAAGATTTTGCCGAACCAAATCCTAATCAATTGAATGAACCTGCTCAGCCGATACACGACAGTTTAGGCGGCGATACGGCATTCCACAGATATTTGGATTCTCCGGAAAGAATATCTGTGCCTTCGGATGGGAAGGAACGTTCTAAACTACTCGATACAAATCCGAAACTGAAAGCCGCGGTCGAAGGCAAGGAATTAGTTCCGGTCAAAGCCGAAGATATTGGCGTCGAAGCAGTTGACGATTACACTTTGCGGGTTAAGCTTTATCAGCCTGCCCCTTATTTCCTGGGTTTGCTCGGACATCAGTTTTTTCGCGTGGTCCCACAGAAAGTGATCGAAAAATACGGCAACGCCTGGTCTCGCCCTGAGAATATTGTGACTAGCGGAGCCTTCAAGGTTTCAGTTGATCGTCCCTACGATGAACTAATTGTCGTTAAGGACCAAAATTATTGGGACGCGGCGAACGTCAAACTGGACCGAATAGAGTTTTATCCGCTTGATGAGCAGACGACAATGCTTAACCTTTATAAAGCTGGGCGCGTCGATGCTACTTACAACCACACCATTCCGTCGCCATGGAACGAAACTATCAGACAATTCAAGGATGAATTTTCGCTGCACCCCGAAGTCGCCACTGAATTTTATGTGATCAATGTAAAAAAACCACCAATGGACAATTTGAAGGTCCGGCAGGCGTTCGCTTTGGCTATTGATCGTGAGGCACTAGCCAAATTGCGAAAAACGCAAAAGCCGCTCGTTGATATGACGCCGGAGGGAATCTTCCCAAAATACGAGGAAGCTCGGCAAAAGGTCTATACCCAGGCATTGGAAAAACAAGGAAGTTCGCTTGCCGAATGGAAGGCCCGTATTTTCGATGCCGAAAAAGCGAGAAAATTGCTGACCGAGGCTGGATTTCCTGTAACAAAAACCAGCAGTGGCTACACGTGCCCCAATTTTCCGGCGGAGAAGATAGGTTTGACCTATAACACACAGGAAAGCAATAAATCGACGGCTGAATTCGTGCAGGCACAATGGAAACAGAATTTGGGTATTACAGTTTCGCTTGCAAATATGGAATTCAGGACCTATTTGCCGCTGCTGAATAAGGTCCAATACGATGGTTTCGCAAGACGCGGATGGGTTGGCGATTATATGGACCCATATACCTTTTTGAGCCTTTATTATTCGCAGGCTAACGAAGGTGCAACCGGCTGGTGGGAACCGAAATTTGATAAATTACTGGACGAGGCCAATAACACCATCGATGAGCAAAAGCGTTTTGAAAAACTTGCCGAAGCAGAATTTTATGTGATGCAGCAGCAAATCATCATTCCATTAGGTACGACCGGAACGAGCTGGATAAAAAAGCCATATGTGAAAGGAATGTATCCAAATCCGGGCACGCTGCACCCTTGGAAATTTGTCTATATCGAACGTGACGAAAGCAAATGGACGCATGATATGGACAATATTATGAATGAAAACGATCCATCGGTTGTTAAGCAGCTTAGTGAATTGATGGCCTCACAGGAGCAAATGAAAAAGTCCAAACTAGCTGACAGATCAATAGCAAAAACGGCGAAGACAGGAGAGTAGATCAGAGAGGGAAAATGCTAACTTTTATTTTGAGAAGACTATTGATCATTGTTCCCATGGCCCTTTTGGTCGTGACCGTGACCTGGGGCTTGATCCGGATCGCTCCCGGTAATTTCTATTCGAGTGAGAAAAAACTGCCGCCCGCGATCGAGGCGAATATCCGGAAGAAATATGGCCTTGACCGGCCGGTTGGGTGGCAATTCCTATATATGCTCGGCAATATCACCTGTCGCACGATTAGAACTGACGAAACCACAACCAACGGTTTACAGTTTCCCGTTGCCGGATATGAGCTTAAGTGTTTTGATTTCGGCGACTCGCTTAAATACCAGGGACAGTCGGTGAACGAGATCATCCGGCGGCATTTGCCCTATTCGGCAACTATGGGAATACTCGCATATCTTTTAGCGCTTGCTGTTGGGTTAACGGCGGGTATCATTGCCGCATTAAAACAAAATTTCCTTTGGGATTACGGCTCTATGGCTGTGGCGATGCTCGGACTGTCCGTGCCGAATTTTGTTTTCGGCCCGATTTTGGTGCTGGTTTTCGCTCTTGGCTTTTATATTTTTCCACCAGCTCGCTGGGGCGGTATTTCCAGCCTTATTTTGCCTGTAATTACATTATCGGCGATCTACGCGGCTTACATTGCAAGGCTGACGCGGGCGGGAATGCTTGAGGTTATGCGTTCCGATTATATCCGCACGGCGCGGGCAAAAGGTTTGAATGAGGCAACCGTATTACTCAGGCACGGCCTCCGCGGCGGTATTATCCCCGTGGTTTCATTTACAGGGCCGGCACTGGCGGGCCTTTTGGCAGGAACTGTTGTTGTTGAAAGGGTATTTGCGATTCCCGGGCTTGGCAACATCTTCATTCAGGCCGTCTTGAATCGCGATGAGCCGCTTGTCCTTGGCATAGTTGCATTCCTTTCGATCCTGATCATGATATTTAACCTTATTGTCGATATTTCATACGCTTTCCTTGATCCTCGGATTCGATATGAGTGAGAAAAGGAAAGTCTGGGAAGTTTTGTAAGTTCAGCTATGGCGACTGCCTAGACTCAGGGACTTTCAAGACTGATAAATTATGATAGAGAATGTAGAAATAATTAAGGGAGCATCGCTGTGGGGCGACGCCTGGAAGCGGCTGCTGAAAAACAGACTTGCCGTTTTTGGGCTAGTCGTGCTTGGCTTGATGGTCGTTGCGGTGGCGGTCGGGCCGGTGATCATTCGAATGGCGACCGGATTTACCGCTGATTATATCCCTTCGGACGTTGGCACCGGCGAAATGGTAAAATCATTTCCGCCGTCAATGCTTCATCCGATGGGAACTGATGATTCCGGTCGCGATATTTTGGCCCGTGTTCTGCAAGGCGGCCGAATTTCACTGATGGTCGGGATTATTTCCACCTTAGTCTCCTTGATCGTCGGCGTTTCATATGGAGCTATCGCCGGATATCTAGGCGGCCGCATGGACAATCTTATGATGCGGATCGTGGATATGATCTACGCGATCCCGTACATTCTGATCGTTATAGTTCTTCTTTCCGTTTTTGGCGGGCCGAATACGCCGGATTGGATACAATGGCTGTCATCAACATTCGGCGGCGCGGGTAATCAGGCCTTGAGCCAAATATTCCTGTTGTTTTTCGCACTTGGGTTGGTCTCGTGGCTGACGATGGCACGTGTCGTTCGCGGACAGATATTGTCGCTGAAAAATCAGGAATTTGTGCTCGCGGCAAAGGCGACCGGCGTTTCAAGTTTTGGCATCATTTTCCGCCATCTTGTCCCGAACGCTCTCGGTCCGGTCATTGTTTATGCGACACTGACTGTGCCAAGCGTGATGCTCACTGAGGCTTTTCTTTCTTATCTGGGACTTGGTGTCCAGGCACCATATGCATCGTGGGGAAGCCTTGCTTCCGATGGCGTTAAGAATATAGCGATCTTTCCCTGGCAGCTGATATTTCCCGGTGTAACAATGGCGTTGACATTGTTTTCTCTAAATTTTTTGGGTGACGGGCTGCGTGACGCCCTTGATCCGCAGACAAGGAAATTTTAGTAACGCCGCCATTTTGGCGAGTTGTGACGGCATTGATCGCCGATTGGAAGCTGACGGAACAGCCGGCAACATGCTGGCGATACAATAGATGAGCAATAACAACAGCACAATTCTATCGGTCAAAGGCCTCAAGACCTATTTTCAGACCGAGGACGGCGTCGTCAAAGCGGTTGACGACATATCTTTCGAACTAAAAAAAGGCGAGACGCTTGGCATTGTCGGCGAATCCGGCAGCGGCAAATCGGTAACAAATCTTTCTGTGATGCGCCTAATTCCGGAACCTCCGGGAAAGATCGTCGCCGGTGAGGTGATATTTGACGGCACTGACGTCCGTTTGCTTTCTATTGATGATGTCCGAAAGATCCGCGGCAAGCGAATTGCGATGATCTTTCAGGACCCCATGACGTCGCTCAACCCGTTTCTAAAGATCTCGACGCAGTTGATGGAGGTCACGCGGCTTCATCTCGGCCATACCAAGCCACAGGCCCGCGAACACGCCATCAAGATGCTCAAAATGGTTGGTATTTCCGACGCCGAAGAGCGGATCGAAAGTTACCCGCACGAATTTTCAGGCGGAATGCGCCAGCGTGTAATGATCGCGATGGCATTGAGCTGTGATCCCGAACTCCTCATTGCCGATGAGCCGACTACCGCGCTTGACGTGACCATCCAGGCACAAATCCTGGAACTTATTAAAGATCTAAAAGAGCGAATGGGGACGAGCGTTATTCTCATCACGCACGATCTCGGCGTCGTTGCGGGAATGACCGAAAAGATCATTGTCATGTACGCCGGAAAGGTGTTCGAACAAGCGCCGACGCGGGAATTATTCGCGACACCGGCGAATCCATATACAAAAGGATTACTTAAAAGCGTTCCCGATCCGGCGCACGAAGAAGGCACCGATCTTTATCAGATCCCCGGTTTGCCGCCCGATGTTGCACATCTTCCGCCCGGATGTCCTTTTGCCGAACGCTGCGACCGTGTGGAAGATATATGCCGTATCGAATATCCGCCGTTCGTGCAAATCAACGAAGGCCATTTCTCGTTGTGCCATTTTGCTGACGAAGTTTACTCGGAATCCGTGGCCGAAAGGAAAAATATGCAGAATCCTGACCGTTAGGAAGGGCTTGAGTGTAAGAAAGCCCTTCCTTACGCTCAGGCTTCTGCGATTAAAAAGTACATGACGACATACGACAAAGAATCTTTAATTTCACTGCAAAACCTTGAGGTTCATTACAAGGTCGGCGGTGGCCTGTTTACAAATTCAAAATACGTCAAAGCCGTTGACGGTGTATCGCTCGATATCAGGAAAGGCGAGACAATGGGGCTTGTTGGTGAATCGGGCTGTGGTAAATCGACGCTCGGAAAGGCGATTCTGAGGCTTACGGAGCCGACCGGCGGACAGGTGTTTTATAACGGCTCTGATCTTGCAAATCTCCCGCAATCGGCCATGCGCGAACAGCGAAAGCACTTGCAGATGATCTTTCAGGACCCTTACGCGAGTCTTAATCCGCGAATGACGGTTGGCAATATCATCGGTGAGCCGATCCGCACGTTTGCCCTTTCAAACGGCATATCCGTCGATGAGAAAGTGCAGCAGCTTATGGAAACAGTGGGCCTCAGCCGTCGTTTTATCAAGCGTTATCCACACGAATTTTCCGGCGGCCAGCGGCAGCGTATAGGCATCGCTCGTGCACTTGCGGTCGATCCAGAGTTTATTGTAGCCGATGAGCCGATCTCGGCCCTTGATGTTTCGATCCAGGCCCAGATAATGAATCTGATGGAAAAGCTGCAGGCAGAAAAAGGCCTGACGTATCTATTCATTTCACACGATCTTCGGGCCGTGCGGCATCTTGCGGATCGCGTAGCTGTTATGTATTTAGGACGGATCGTCGAGCTTGCGGATGGAAAAGAGGTTTATCGCGATCCGCTAATGCCTTACACAAAGGCACTGATCTCAGCTGTTCCCGTACCCGATCCCGAAATTGAAGCGACTCGTTCACGAATAATCCTGACCGGCGACGTTCCTTCGCCGATCAATCCGCCGAGCGGCTGTCATTTTCACACAAGGTGTCAGTACGCGATCCCAGACTGCACAAAGATCGTTCCTAAATTGGTTGAGATCAAGCCAAATCATCAGGCTGCCTGCATCCGCATCAGCGCCGAATATCCCGATATTGACGATAACGTGAAAGTCGGTTTAGCAGTTGTCGGGAATTAAAGGGCAAACATCTGCTCCGCAATTCGATAAGTTATTTTAAAGACAAAAAAGGCTCCGGGCGGAGCCTTTTTCTAAGACAAGCTACTATTGATAAAAAAAGGAATAAAATTAGTAGCCTGTTCTAGCTGTATTCGATATGTCTGTATTTGCCGAATCTCGAAGGGCTTTTACCCTGTCATGGGCCGCCATGACGGATGTATATTGCGTCTGCAGCGTTTCCGTAATGTGAGCCGGAAGGTTTTGCTCCAACGCTTCCTTGTACATTTTCTTTGCTGAATCTTCGCCTCGTTCGCATTCATTCAAGATGGCTCCCTCGTCCTTTCCTGTAACGATCGATTTGATGTCCATCCAACCGCGATGGAGGGATGCCGCAAAACTTCCTGTCGTTTCTGGATCTCCGCCGAGCGTCTGAACCAGTGTTTGCAGTTCGCCGGTAAATTTCGAACGCTGCTGAGAAAATTCATAGAACAGTGATTTGAGATCCGAGCGTTCTACGCCTTCAGCCGCTTCCTTAAACCCGTCCTGTCCGTCCTTACATGTTTCTATCAGGCCGTTAAGCGTCGAAATTACTTCGTCGTTGGTTAGTGAAGTGGCCGATGTGAAGTTAGTACCGGATACGTCCGGTATCTGGTTTGAATATTCGTTGATCATAATTATAACCTCCTGGAAAATAAAAAATACCTATTCCAAATTGACTGAAATAATATCAATACAAAATTCGTGCCATGGCCCAAAACCTTTCAAATAGCCCGTTAAACCAATAGAGACAGTTTTGCGAATGCAGTCCTTCAAGACATTCCTGCATCGAAGTATTACAGAGATTCGCAGATTGCCGAGCGTTAAGAATTTAGAGGTGACCACATAAAATTGTGTGACATAATCAAAATATGTAAACAATCCGTGTGAGCTTTTTTTATTGAAATTACTTGACGATTGATTCTATCTAGCAAGTAAGAAAAAAGTTGTTGCAATATTTGTTTTACGCATACTCTGCGTGATGCCGTCTTTTTGCATAATTGATGACCAAAAGCCCTGAGAAAAAAACAAAATTTCTTGACCGCCTGGCCGATGAGAACGGCGTGGCTATTGTTGTCGTTGACGAAGCTTCCAATGAGGTGTCCATCTCAAACAATAATTCAATGTGCAGTTCGCTTTCGGCTTCTGTAGAATTTGCTCCAGGCTGCGCGGAGTATTGCGGAAAGGCCTTTGAAGCGGCAACAAAAGCCGGAAAAACTGTTGAATATGAATGTTACGCCGGTTTGAGCTGCAAGGCTGTTTCGGTTACCGATGGCGGAAAAAAATTTGTCGCGATAATCGGGCGCACGTTTCGTAAGGCTGAAAATTATCGAGTGGCTACTGAAAAGGCGATCTCCGGCGATTGGCGGCAGTTTCCACCAACAGCATTCTTTGAGAATATTATTTTTTCCGGCTCTCCGAATCAGATGGAAAGGGTGGAACGACAGCTTGGTGACCTCGACCAGACTTTGATCGAAGACATTATAAAGAATGCTGAGGCGCCGCATAACGAGCCCGAAAAGAAAACGCCAGCTAAAAACGAAGTAAGCGAAAGATCCTTGCCTGACCCGCTGGAGACGTCGCTGCTTAACTACAAACTTGAGCCTGAGTCTGCCGGAAATCGCCCTGACCCATTTGAGACCTCGATGGTGAACGCCAAACTGGGTTCTTCTACTGGCCCTTTAAGTCATGACATTGCTGACCGTAAGGCTTGGCGGTCATTTATTCCATCATTGCTCCTGGTTTCCTATAAGCTGGCATGCCGGCGGATATTGGAGTTTCTGGCGCGTCATTATGGAATACAGTCGTCGCTCTGGCTTCAGCGCAATGGGTCCCAATTTGAGATGGCGGCCGTATTCGGTGAACTTGAGGACATGCCGATCCGTATAGATATTTCCGTTGATGACAAACGAATTCGTGCGGCCATGCGGGACGATTCGCCAATAGTTCTCAAAGAGATGCAGGCCGGGACGGCGAAAAAACCGCGGGTCATACAGCTTTTTCCGGTCGTGATCGGCGGCGAAGTGCGCAATGCACTTGGAATCGCTCGCTCGGAAATAGATCCTGACCTGAGCGGACGTATTCTGAAGTTTTGTCGATACGTTGCCTCGCGGCTCGAGATCGTGCGTTTACGCGAAACTGTAGCCAATGGTGAGCGGACGTCGCGGGTAATTAAGGAATTTAATGAACAGCTTCGGGATATAGATGCCGATAATTTTTGGCAGAAATTGACCATGGTATCTGCTCAGCTGGTCGGGGCCGAACGGGCGTCGTTACTGGTTCGCGGACAATCGGAGATACTATCGGCAAAGGCGTCGATCGGCACTGTCGAAGACATTTCGCTGGATAAGCATCTAGGTTCCCGTGTCGCCAGAACTATTCTTGATAAGGGAAAGCCGGCACTGGTGATGGACGCAGCTAAAGTTCCTTTGGCACCTGCCGAGCCCGACCGAAAATATAAGTCCGCATCATTCATAAGTTACCCGATAACCCTCGGTGGCCGTGGAATCGGTGTCATGAATTTTACGGACAAGGCCGGCAGAGAGCCTTTTGATAAAGATGACCTTGATGCGCTGGATTCTATTGCACCGCAGGTCGCTGTAGCAGTTGACAGGATGCTGCTTCTTGGCAGGATCGAAGAGTTTGCAAAGCTGTCGGTAACCGATCCGCTGACCGGCCTTTTGAATCGCCGTTATATCGAAGAACGCCTGTTCGAAGAAATGAACCGTTCTGGTCGAAGCGGTGAACCGCTTAGTTTTTTGATGCTGGACGTTGATGAATTCAAATCATACAATGACCGGTTCGGACACCCCGCCGGAGATGAGGCCCTCAGAATTGTAGGCGGTATTCTAAGACAAAACTTACGCGGTGCTGACGTTGCGGTCCGATACGGCGGCGAAGAATTTTCTGTGCTTCTGCCGGCAACAAATACTGACGAGGCCGCGGCGATAGCCGAGCGGATCAGGCTTCATATGGAGCGTACCGATTTTCCTAAACGAAAAGTCACTATAAGCATCGGCATTGCCAGCCGTTCTGACGATGTGGGAACGGTTGAGAAGCTTATTTCGTCCGCCGACCGGGCCCTATTTCGCGCAAAAAAGAACGGCCGGAATAATATTCAGATATACAGCGCTGCGTTAGATGGTGTGGAGAATGTTCACTAATGAATCCCCGAAGCGAAAATTTTTTGCTTGGTCGCGTCAAGGCCGACCGGTATGCGGGGAGGCTCGACCATATCGAACGCCTGTACCTTCATGCTATTTCGGGATCCGAGCCTTATTCCGTGCGGGTTTCGGGTCCGCCGGGCGTGGGCACGTCCGAATTGCTGCGCCAGGTATATGACCGACTTTTCCGCGAGCAGCGTTTCGTCATTCCATTTTATTTTGCAATACGTTCCGGTGATCGTAACGGCCATGCGGCGGCATCTCGTTATGCTTACGAATTTCTGTTGCAAGCGATCGCGTTTCGCCGTAATGATCCTACCTTGCTCGCGGCTTCGCCCAATATTTGTGAACTGGCAAAGCTGGCCCCGCTGGCGGACGCCGAGTGGGTCGATCGAATGTGCGAGGTCTGCCGCAGCGACGGGCCACTTAACGATGAAAGAGCATTTATACGTTCGGCCTTAGCTTCGCCCTTTCGCTTTGCAGCCGAGGCTGGGATGCCGGTTTGTGTGATGATCGACGATCTGCACGAAGCGTCCGCCATTGACCGCGGCAGCGACTTTCTGGATGATCTCTCATCCGTTTCCGCGAACGTGCGGTCGCCGCTTATTCTAGGGACCAGGCGGAGCTTTTCCATTGACGAACATTCCCGGCCCTCGATAGAGATCGGCCCTTTGCCGCGTGACGATGCTGCTATTCTTGTCGAAACGCTTGCGGCAGATGCGGGAGTTGTTATCTCCGAACAAACGCGCGATCTTATCGCTGTCCAGTCCGGCGGCAATCCGCTACATATAAGCTCGCTGATCTATGCCGCATCAGATAAAAAGCGGGGACTTGACACATATCGCGATGTCGAGCAAATTTATGCCGAAGAATTGCTGACAGGCCGCATCGGCGACCATTTCGACAAGATTTTTTCGCGCGCCGCCCCAGAGCCGAAAGTGAGACGAGAGCTGATCGAAATGCTCTATCTTGCCATTGAGACGGGAGGCGACAGATTTCCGCTTAATGCCCTCCAAGAGCGTTTGACGGTATCTCGGGAAGACTTCAGCAATTTGGCTAGATCTCTCGTTCTGGATGAGGTCATATTTGTCGAGGGATCGACCGCAGCCCCGTCGCATGACAACCTGTTGCACGATTTTCTCGAAACCCGTTACCAGCTTGGCGTTGAGCGAAATACTTTGGCGACGGTTGCGGCATCTGCAATTACTAATGCCTTAAAAAGGGCGCTGCGTTTAATGGCCCGTGTCTATAGGAGCGAAGATGCGGTCGGGCTTCGCGATCTGATGCTTTTGTTTGACGTTCAAGACGTTCCACGTGTTCTTTTGGACTATCGAATGTTTCGAGATCGCTATAAAGGTATTTCAGACGATGAGGCCAAAGTGCAGTTGTCAGCTGAAAATGACGTCATCACGCTGCCGCAGATCTCACACGCTGAGCCGGTTGTCGATCATTTCAAACAGTTTGGTAATGTTATAGAGCCGGATCGGGCGATCGTCGGGATCGGATTTGCAGATCGGGCATATCGTGACGAAGATCAGATCGCATGGCTGGCCGCCGAGATCGATTCAAAGCTCGAAGCCGATCATGCATTGACGCTTGAATGGTGTGACCGTCTTGAAGCGGCTGCGAAAGCCTGCGGTTTTTCAAATTACCGGATCTGGCTCGTCGCTCCCGAGGGTTTTTCGGATGGAGCACTTGAACTGCTTTCTGAAAGAAATGTTATTGGCTCAAGCCGTCGCCAAATCGTCTTTTTGCGAAAGACGCTGCAAGGTGAAAGCGGAGGCGAAAATGAAGCCCTGGAATACGAGATAGTCATTCCGGTCGGCGAGGATACCGAACTTATTGCCGCCCACGCATTAGAGGAGATCTCGCGTCGATATAATTTTCCTGTCAAGACAGTCAATCAAATAAAGACAGCGCTTGTCGAGGCCTGCATTAATGCGACGGAACACAGCCTAACTCCCGATAGAAAGATCTATCAAAAATTTGCCATCGACAATGAGAAGATCGTCGTAACTGTTTCAAACCGTGGGATTCGATTGGCCGACAAACTCTCCGAAAAACAAGTTTCGGAAAGGGAGCCGACCGATGGCCGCCGCGGTTGGGGACTTGGCCTTATGCGCAGCCTTATGGACGAAGTGCGTATAGAATCCGTCGATGACGGCACCCGAATTGTCATGACCAAATACGTGAAGGCCTAGAAAGTTCGGGAATGCCAAGACCAGGCGAACCCGTTTGCCAGCCCTGCCGTTCAAAAACTCACAATAATATTTTCACTCTATTTGACCGTTTTCGAATCGACGGACATCGTAATTCGGTTTAAAGTATAGATTGTATCGAGCTATTGACGATAAGTTTAGCTATGTTTTGTCCTGTGTGCGGCACTGAAAATCCTGACGCAAGCAGGTATTGCGCCAATTGCGGGGCGGTACCGGTATCAAGGCCTGCGCAATATTTATCGTTAGAGCGACAGGTTGACATGGCCCCGGCAAGTTTGGAAATGCGGACGGCTGACATCACCAGCGAAGATCGTGAGAACGAAGAGCGGGAGCCGGTCGAATTTATGGCGGCCGAGGAAAAAACCACAGTCAGCCTATGGCCTTCCGAAACCGTGTTTGCGCCGACTTCGGATACCGATAATGAAAGGGCGGCAAGGGATCATCAGGTGCCGTTGGCTATTTTTGAGGATGATCAGGCGGACGATGTTTTTGAACAGAGCTTGTCCGGTGTGCCGCTTGAAGCTTTTGCAGAAGCAATTGATGACGGCGGCGAATCGATCCCGATACCCAAGTCGCCTTTGCCTTCCGTTATTCAGCTTGAAGTATTTGCGCCCGAACAATTTCCGGTCGCAGCATCTTCAGTTCCGGCATTTGAATACGTTGCCTCATCTAATGCACGCCTAGTACCAAAGGAAGCGATTGTCGATAAGCGCAATGGTCATTCTCCTCTTCTGCGGGGACAAAAACCGGTTCGTATCGCAGGAATAATATTGCTCGTCATCCTGTTTTTCGGAGCTGGCATCGGCACGGGAATTTGGCTCAATACGATTCAGGTCCCAGTGATTTCAAAACCGGCTGATATACCGGTTGTTATAGAGGAAACTCACGTTGCTCCGTTGCCTCCGGGCATGGCTTATGTAACCGGCGGTGAATTTCTTATGGGAAGTGATTATGGAGACACACTTTCAAAACCTGCTCATCTGGTCAAGGTAGAACCTTTTTTTATAGACCGTACAGAAGTGACGAATGAAGCATACCTTAAATTTGTTGCTGAAACCGGACACGATCCGCCGGTTGGCTGGAAAAATGGCTTCTATCCTGAAGGCCAGGGTGAATTTCCGGTGACCGGCATAACATGGTATGAAGCCGCCGAATATGCAACGTGGACGGGCAAGAGACTTCCAACAGAGGCGGAATGGGAGTTTGCGGCACGCGGTTCCGACGGTAGAATATACCCTTGGGGAAACGAATGGGATCCGTCACTCGCCAATGTCGATAATGTATCGAAAGGTGTCCGGAAGGTTGGCGATGGCGGTAAATCACCATTTAGTATATTCGATATGTCGGGAAACGCCTGGGAATGGACAGCAAGCGATGCTAAGCCTTATTCGGGCGGCAAAGATTTTCCGTTATCAAAGCTTCGTCTTAAGGTAATTCGCGGTGGTAATTGGCAGAGCGACAGCAAAACGGCAAACACCACTTTCCGCGGATATTACGGAGCAGCTGGTGAGAAGAATTATAACGGTACAAGTTTCAGATGCGTGAAAGACGAGACAAAATAGTAAAAATATCATTGTCGGGCATTCTCGCCATTCATATTTTATTTCTGCTGCCCGGTTACATATTTGCCCAGGGCGGCAGCGGGCGAAGCGCGACGGCGGTAAAAAGACCGGCTGTTTTTGGAGAGGGACAGCGAAAGCGCACGAGATCAAGTATTGCTAAAAACCTCCGCGGGCCATCACCCATTGTGCCCACCATCATACCGGTCGAGATCGGCAGGCTCGCGCTAATGGTCAATCAGGGCGGAAGTCAGATGTTTTTATCACGGACAGGCAGCCTTGAAAAGCCTGAATTGATCTCCGTACCCTCAAATGTTTCGACATTGATACTGCGTAGCTTGCCGGTTGGAAGTTATAATTTACTGGTGAAAAAGAACGGGTTTTTTGATGAAACGCGGGCATTCGATATTACCAAAGGAAAACGCCGAAGAGTCGAAATTAACCTAAAGCCAATGATGGCCATCCTGACGGTGGCCGCGAACGTTGCCGATGCCCAGATCAGTATTGAGAACGTAGGTAAGTTTACTCGTCCGCTCCGGAAATTCTTTGTTAAGCCAGGCGTCTATCGGATCAATGTTCAAAGACGCGGCTATTTATCACAGACATTTACACTTGATCTCAAGAATCCGGGACAGGAACAGGTTACGAATGTCGTTCTGCAGCCTCTTAGGATCAATTCGGTAATTGCCTTGGCGAGCGAGAGCATAAAAAGCGGTAACTATACGACTGCGGCCGAACTGACGAACGATATCTTGCTGCTTAACCCATTGCACGCCAAAGCAAATCTACTTTACGGGCTTATTGAGTTTGATCGCGGCGAGATATCTGCGAGTTCGTATTTTCTAAAGGCCATTAGAAAAGGCGAAACCGCGATACTGCCGGTCAAGATTCTCGAAGATAGCGGAGGGCAAAAATTGATCGAAGCCGAACTTCTATTGGATCGCGAGGGCATTTCTCTGCGAAGCTCCACAAGATTTGATCTGAATTACAGAATAGCCATGCTGGACATATCCGAACTGCGTCTAGGCGGTGACCCGGCCTTAATGCCCTACATCGTTTTGGACGGCAAGAGCGATTTTCACGGGCGCCCGATCCAGCCGCGATTGAAAATCTATTCGCACGGTGCGTCTTTGCCTACGGGTTCGCAAGAAGCTTCCTGCACCGTGACTCTCGCCGGACGTTCATGTAGCACGGACATTGATATAATCTTTAAATTGACCTCTGACTGGCGATTATCGGGCTGATAAAGAATCTGATCCGGAAATTCATTCAGGAATCCGACGAGACTTACCAGAGATAGACACCAGCGGGCTGCAGCAAATATTTATCAATTTTTTTCGATCGGACTCCATTTCCTTGTCCGACTTCAGCATTTCCATTGTCGCTCTGAAAACTCCGGCAGCTTTTTCATTGTTCGGTTCGGTGATCCGGTAATGCATCCATTTTCCGTCGCGTCTGCCGGACACGAGTTCCGCCCGCTTTAGATAAGAAAGGTGCCGGGAGATTTTAGGGTTATTCGTTTCCAAGGTCTCGGCAAAAAAACAGACGCATACCTCACCGTCACGCATCAGATTCAACAAACGCAGACGAGTCCTATCAGCCAGTGCCGCAAAAAATAGTTCGGGATCGAATATCTTTTTTTTCATAAAAAGGTGGATACTTAGCCATACTTTACGGTCGGGCTTCCCGAGATGAAAATTATAACATATTACAATTATGTCTTGACATAATTGTTGTTAAGTAATATTCTCGGATTACAATTATGGATGACCATAATTGTAATCATAAAGCAGGTGCAAAAATTATGAATACCGAAACAGTAAAAATAAATACATTAAAAGCTCATTTGGCATTAAATGTGAAGGACGTGGCGGTAAGCCTTGAATTTTACAAGAAAATGCTTGGGATCGAGCCTGGTAAGGTGCGAACAGGCTATGCCAAATTCGACATACAAAATCCGCCATTGAACCTGACATTGAATCAATCCGTTTTCGAAGGCAGCGGTGCATTATCGCATTTGGGCATTCAGGTTGCCTCAACAGGAGACGTTTTGGCGATGCGCGAAAAATGGCACTTGCAAGGCCTTTTAACACGCGACGAAATGGATACTAGTTGCTGCTATGCAGTTCAGGACAAAACATGGGTTCAAGATCCTGATGGCAATGAATGGGAAGTTTTCGTTGTCAAAGAAGACAATCTGCCTGAATCGGCTGTGAATGCTGGCACTGCTTCATGCTGTGTACCTGCACCTATCGGAATAAATAATGAAAGCAAATCTAACCCGACGGCTTGCTGCTGAATTTTTAGGTACTTTAATGCTTTTGATCGCGGTCGTTGGCTCTGGCATCATGGCCGAACGGCTCGCAGGCGGCAATCTCGCTATTGCCTTGCTCGCAAATACTATTGCGACAGGAGCGGCCCTTGTCGCTCTCATATTTACGTTCGGGCCGATTTCGGGTGCTCATTTCAATCCTGCCGTTACGATCTCAAATGCTCTGGTTGGTGGAATTAAATGGAACGAGGCTTTTCTGTATTTGGCTGTGCAGGCGATCGGTGCGGTTTTCGGCGTGATGATCGCGAATCTGATGTTCGAATTACCCGCGATCTTTCCATCAACCAAAGTGCGGACCGGGCCGGCTCAATGGCTCGGCGAATTTGTCGCGACCTTCGGGCTGCTTACGGTCATTTGGGGATGTTCGCGTCTGCATAAAACGGTCGTTGTGCCATTTGCTGTGGCGGCTTATATTACCGCTGCATATTGGTTTACGTCATCGACATCGTTTGCAAATCCGGCGGTTACGATTGCGCGTTCGTTGAGCGACACGTTTGCCGGGATCCGTCCGATGGACGTTCCCGCTTTTGTGATCATGCAGATCACCGGTTCACTTTCAGCGACGCTTTTATTCAGATGGCTGGTTCCAACTGACAAAATCGAGCCTATAATCGTTCAACATCACGAAGATATATAATAAGTAAGAGAGCTGTCGAAACAAGATCAATAAGTATGAACAATAAAAAGAGGGTTTTAATTCTATGCACTGGAAATTCTGCCCGAAGCCAAATGGCGGAAGGACTGTTGCGCGATCTTGGCGGCGATAAATTCGAAGTGCAAAGTGCTGGAACTATTGCCAGTTTCGTCAGGCCGCAAGCTATAGAAGTGATGAAAGAGATCGGTATCGACATCTCAGAGCATCGCTCAAAATCGGTGGATGAATTTGTCGGAGAAAATTTCGATCACGTCATCACCGTGTGTGACAACGCCAATGATAATTGTCCTTTCTTTCCCGCGAAAACTGATCGGATACATTGGAGTTTTGATGATCCCGCCGCAACGGAAGGCAGCGAAGAAGAAAAGCTTGCCAAGTTTAGAATTGTCCGCGACCAGATTCGCGAATGCCTACACAAGTTTGTAACAGAGTTGAAAAGCGATTTGCTGCGGTAATTTATTTTGTAATTAACAGTTAAAGGCGATTTTTGTTGTTATATAAACAGGTTTGTGATAAAAACGTACCTTAAAGTTCGTGCTCAACATTCATATTTTTAACAAATCAGGAACAAGGCTTATCCAATTATGGAGATAGAAACTCTCGGCGTCGCTCAGACGAATGGTAAAACTGCGGTCGTATTTGCCGGGGACTATTTAAATAAGCTGACCGGCGAAAAGATCGAACGTGAGTGCAAAATTCGTCTCGAAGAGGGCTGCACCGAATTGATCGTAAATTTCTCGCAGACCGAGATCGTCAATAGTATCGGGGTCTCTATATTGCTCGGCGTCATTGATTCCGCCGCAAAGGCCGGCGCTCAAGTTATTTTTTCGGATGTGAATGAAGATACGGTCGAGCTATTCGACATGCTCGGCGTGAGCAAACATGCCGCTGTGAATCGTGAATCGTAGATCGGGAAAGAAGAATGATCACAGGACTCACAAATTACCTAAGACGAAAAATCGCGGCATAGTGACCGATTTACTATTTTACTATTTTGAAGATACAAGATTTCCGACAAACCAATTTCAAGCAGATGTCCGAGAATAAGAATAAGCTTATTCATACCTTCGGAGCGCTCGCCGATCTTGGGCAGGAAGTTGCAAATAAGAGCAATTTTCAGGAAACGATCCGCACATCGCTGCATTTAATTCTTGGTGCACTCGGTATTATGCGCGGCGGCGTGGCCCGGTATTCGCGGTTTGGCCATGAACTGAATATGCTGGCGGTTCGCGGGCT
The DNA here is from genome assembly GCA_043740295.1 of Pyrinomonadaceae bacterium. Lineage (GTDB taxonomy): Bacteria > Acidobacteriota > Blastocatellia > Pyrinomonadales > Pyrinomonadaceae > OLB17. The sequence goes on from JAYUCO010000054.1 coordinate 95,830, forward strand.
TGGCGATGATTTTCCGTTATCGCTTGGGCTTTGTTATGAAGACGAACGTCAGTTTCTGACAAACGGCCTTCACCCGATCGATATTTCCAGGGCCAAGGTCCTTCCTTTCTTTCAGGTTTACGACCAGACATTCGAGACGACAAAACTTGAATTAATGATGCCGCTCGTTATTCGCGATGAGACCGTCGGTGCCGTTTTTCTTGGTGAAAAAGCCACCGGCGACCCATATACCAGTTATGACAGGGAAATAATCTGCGCTATGGGCAGGCACATCGGCGGGGCAATTGCCCAGCGAAATATGCTGGCCGAACTCGAACGCCGGGCGGACGAAAATCGAAAGCTTTATGAAGATCTGCGAATGACTTACAAAGATACTGTCAAGGCATTTGCCGCGGCCATCGATTGCAAAGACAAATACACCGAAGGCCACTCCGTTCGTGTCGGTAAATATTCGGAGATCATAGGTACAGAATTGGGTTGGAACGAAGAAGAGATAGAAGGAGCCGCAGTCGCCGGATATCTGCACGATGTAGGCAAGCTTACGGTCGAACGAAAGATCATCAATGCACCGTATCGCATCAATGCCAAGGAATCTGCAGAATTGAACAAACACCCGGCGGTCGGCTACGAAATACTTTTACCGATCCATCATCCATACACGGACGTGCCGCTAGCGGCCAAGTATCACCACGAACGCCTCGACGGGAACGGTTACCCGGACGGCCTTTATGACCGAGAGATCCCATATATTGCAAAGGTCGTGAATCTGGCAGATTCCTTTGACGCCATGACGACCGACCGCCCATACAAACGCCGCCGCCCGGCAAGCGAAGTATTTGAAGACCTCAAAAGAAACGCGGGAAAACAATTTGCACCTGAAATAGTTGCGGCATTTTTTCGCGGAATATTAAAAGAATTGGACGGAGAGAGCAAAGATAAACGCTTTCGCAAACTGCTTGGCAGGGAATATATGGAAAGCGAAGGACTTGCCCCAATGTTGAAAAATTCGCTTAATGGAATGACGCCGACGTCTCCGCTCACGATGATCAGCCTGGATTAGCCGTTTCCGGTAAGCCATTTATCGGCATCTTCCTGGCTGCTAAATATCTGTACGTCCACGCCTCGATTTTCAGCCACTTCCTGACCGAATTCATTCAGTTCCTGTTGCTCCGAAAACCGGTCGATATACGCCAATCGGATGTTGGAAAAACCAAGCTGCGGCAGTTCCGAAGCAATGCGAAACACATCGGTCTGGGAAGCGGTGGCGGATATATTTTCCTCGACCAACACCTTGTTGAAATTCCTCTTTTGGCATTCATCGGCTATCTCATGCAAAAATCCAGCCAAAATTTCATAGCCGTATTTTTCGCCGTGGACCAATGCGTATAGGTATTTTGGATAATCTTCAAAAACTATTGTGTAAGGCTTACCGGCAATATTATCGCTCATGACAACCCTCCAAACAGAAACTGATTGATCTACAGTGAATTATCTGCCTAGTATAAGGAAAATCCAAGCTAATGAAGATCTTTTTTTTAGCGAGTTCAGTTTACGGTTTCGAGCAAACTAACAAATTTCTTTGCGGCAAGCGACAGCGTGCGGTCGCTTCTGTAAATTACGCCGACCGGCCTTACCCATTCCTTTTCGGCAAGCTTGATAACAGCGAGGTTTCCGGTGCGCTCCTCTTCCGTGACCGACGGCAGCGGCAGGATAGCAAGGCCAAAACCAACCTGCACGGCACGCTTAATTGTTTCTATATTGTCGAATTCCGCTATCTTATTTACCTCTACGCCATAAGCTTTCAATATCTTGTCCGTTGCCTTGCGGGTCGGGGTGTCACGTTCAAATAGAACGAAATCGAGGCCGTTAAGGTCCTTGGTTTTGATGGCAGCCTTTTTGGCGAATTTGTGTTCGGGCGAACAAACAAGTACGAGCTTGTTGCTCGGCATCGGGGTTATCGTCAAACCGCGGCGAGGTTCGGGAAATGCCAAAACGCCTAATTCCACCGTTCCGTTGAGCACGTCCCGAACGACCTTTGTGGTACGGGAATATTCAAGATCGATCTTGGCCGATGGGAATTTTGTCATAAATTCGCCGACCTTGTTGGGAAGCTCATGTAGGCCGACGCTGTAAACCGTTGCGACCTTTACGGTTCCGCCGATCTTGCCAACGAGGCCGCGTAGATTTTCATTCATTTGGCCGTAAGCCGTCAGGACATTTTTTGCTTCTCGAAAAAAAACCTCACCCGCCGGTGTCAATTTGACTTCACGCCTTCCGCGGACACGTTCGAGAAAACGGCGCTTGAATTTTTCTTCCAGTGTTCTTATTTGCTGGCTGACGGCTGATTGAGTAATAAAATTGCGCTCGGCTGCCAGCGAAAAACTCTGAACATCTACCAGATCGCAAAAAACCTTTAAAGTCTCAATGTGCATAAACTTGTTTCATATAAGCGTAGCTGAACTATTCTGACAATTGAATTCATTTTATCTTATAAGAAAAACAATCTAAAATAAAAACTCAAGAGACGAATTGCCGAAATATGTATTTGGTTTTAGACTTTCTAAATAACAAATCAGGCAATTTGGAACAACAATCGGATGGCGATCAAATTCAGCAACACTTTTCTTTTACGCAAACTGCACCAATTGACCGGTATCGTTCCGCTCGGGCTTTTTTTCTTCGTTCACATGTTGACGAATTCGAAGGCAATGAATGGCGAGGAGCACTTTGAAAAAGCGGTCCAGGAAATTCACGATATTCCGTATCTCTTGTTTTTAGAGATCTTCGGTATTTTTATTCCTCTGATATTTCATTCGATCTACGGCATAATTATTTCGGCTGAAGCAAAGCCGAATGTCGGTTTGTACAATTACGGGCGTAACTGGTTTTATGTAATTCAGCGGGCGACCGGTATCTTCCTTTTCTTTTTCATCTTTTTTCACATATTGAATTTTCGCTTCGGGCTTATTCCCGGTTTAAATGAAACACCGGTGGCCGGTCATGCCGGACAATCGTTCAATATTGTTTCGGGCGAATTTGCGATTACGTGGATTATGGCACTCTACATACTCGGGATTGCTGCGACCGCATGGCATTTGGCCTACGGTTTTTGGCTTTTCGCGGTAGATTGGGGAATTATTATTGGTGAAAACGCCCAGAAATATGCGCTATATGCCTGCATCGCCTTATCGATCGGGCTGTTTGGTGTCGGGGTGAATGCGGCCGTTTCATTTGTACGGCCATGCGGTATCTTTCCGCAAGTGTTTTGCGAACAGCCCGTTGGGACAAAAAAGAGCGAAAAACCGGTAAAATTATAAGTAGTTTGTGAATAGATTATGGTATCAAGCGGATTAAAGATCGCTATTGTCGGAGGCGGTTTGGCAGGGCTGGCGGCAGCAATGAAGATCGCCGAAGCTGGTCATGAGGTCGACCTTATTTCGGTCGTGCCGGTAAAGCGTTCGCATTCTGTGTGCGCACAGGGCGGGATCAACGGTGCTGTTAATACCAAGGGAGAGGGAGATTCGCCGGCAAAGCATCTCGACGATACGGTTTACGGCGGCGATTTTTTGGCCAATCAGCCGCCGGTCAAGCGAATGACCGACATGGCGCCGGAGATCATTTATCTTTTTGACCGCATGGGTGTCCCATTTTCGCGGACGAAAGAAGGGCTGATGGATTTTCGGCGGTTTGGGGGAACGCTCCATCATCGAACAGCTTTTGCCGGTGCTTCGACCGGGCAGCAGCTTCTATATGCGCTCGATGAACAAGTGCGGCGTTACGAAACGCAAAATAAAGTTACCAAATACGAAGGCTGGGAAATGCTTTCCCTTATTCTGGACGACCATCAGGTTTGTCGCGGCATAGTCGCGATGAATTTACAGACGTTGGAACTCAGATCTTTTCCGGCCGATGCGGTGATCGTAGCAACGGGCGGTCCAGGGATGGTATTTGGAAAATCCACCAATTCGCAGACTTGCACTGGAAGCGCGGCTTCGATCTGTTATCAGCAAGGCGCCCGCTATGCCAATGGCGAATTCATTCAGGTACACCCGACCTCGATTCCCGGTGAGGACAAACTGCGGCTAATGAGCGAATCGGCGCGTGGTGAAGGCGGGCGCGTTTGGGTACCGAGAAATACCGCCGACAGCCGTAATCCGAAAGACATTCCCGATGCCGAACGCTGGTACTTTCTGGAAGAGAAATATCCTGCATACGGCAATCTTGTCCCGCGTGATATCGCGACCCGAGAAATATTCCAGGTTTGTCTCGAAGGACACGGTGTCGGTGGTGAGAATCAGGTTTACCTTGATCTGACGCACATTCCTGCCGAAACACTCACACGAAAACTCGGAGCGATCCTTGAGATATACGAAATGTTCGTCGGCGACGATCCGCGGTACGTGCCAATGCGGATCTTTCCTGGCGTTCATTATTCGATGGGCGGTTTGTGGGTTGACTTCGAACAGAGAACCAATATACCCGGACTTTTTGCCGCCGGTGAATGCGATTACTCGATTCACGGAGCCAACAGGCTTGGAGCAAATTCGCTCGTATCGTGTGTTTACGGCGGCTTTGTCGCTGCTCCGTCGGCAATCGAATTCGCAAAGAACGTGTCACGCGGCAATACGGAAACGAACGGCATTCACGAAGCCGAACGAAAACGACAGCAGGAGATCAACGACGCCATTGTTAAGAACGAAGGCGGCGAAAACCAATATAAGCTGCACGAAGAAATGGGCAAGGTAATGACCGAAAATGTTACAGTCGTCCGGTACAATGATCGTTTGAAGGCGACGGACGAAAAGCTGCTCGAATTGCAAGACAGGTTCAAAAATATTTCGATAAATGATTCGAATCTCTGGGCTACGCAGGCAGTGCCGCACGCACGCCAGTTATCCAATATGCTCCAGCTTGCCCGCGTTATAACGTTAGGTGCGTTGAACAGAAACGAATCTCGCGGGGCACATTATAAACCGGATTTTCCCGAACGTAACGACGAAGATTTTTTGAAAACGACTATCGCGGAGTATTCGGAGGAATCACCGGTCTTCAGCTACGAAGCCGTCGATGTCGGATTGGTCGAACCTCGGAAAAGAGATTATTCATCTGGCAAAAAAGCCCCTCAAGTGTCGCAGCCAGGTAGCGAACTTAAGCCCGAAGGGAAAAGCTCTGGTAAAGGATGAAAAAAGGATTGAAAAGGGTTTGTTCAAAGAATGATCGGTTGGTACCAACTTCAGCTCGTGAAGTGATTGAACAAGAATTATGTTTATCTATCAGAGGGGGGATTAGACATGAGAAAGAGTTTTAATTTTTTTCTTATATTTTCATTGCTCGTTTTGGCTCCAAAATTTACGGCGGCTGAAACAGGGAAGTTTGCGGCCTTAAAACGCTCGCTGCCGGAGTTCCGCGATATTTCAATATGGAAAGGCAGGACCGGTTTGACGCGTTTTAGTCCAGGCGGAAAATATTTGGCTGTAAGCGGAAAGAGCGCGGATATCGTTATCTATGAAACTGAAACCGGCGAAATAAAATGCAAGATTGACGGCAGCGGATTCAGGGCATTTTCATTTAGTCCCGACGAAAAGTTCGCCATAGCGCAGAACACCAGCGATTTGTCGATGCAGATTTTTGATATCGAGACCGGAAAATCGGTGAGAGAAATTCGAGGCCTTGGAAAGCTGGGCAATATAAACAAAATATTGGGCGGTAGTGGTTTTATCAATGAAATCAATGGTATCTTTCCGGTTTTTGCATTGGAGATGGGGCGTATTCCCATTACAAGGAATTGGAAGAACATTCTTGTAAATAAAAATGATAAAGAGTTTTCGATATTCGATTTTGAAACTGGGAATCTGAAGTTTGATCTGGAGCATGAGAATTTTAATTCAGGATTGGAATCAGCAAAACTGGCGCTTGCAATCTTGGGAGGGTTAGGCGGATCTCCCGCCGGATTTATGCTTTTGGGTTCAGTTTCAAATATGCAATTTAGCGAAAATGGAACGTATCTACTTATCGCGAACGGAAATAAGAAGCCTACGCTGTGGAACATTGAGAATGGGAAGCTGATCTCAAAGTTCGATGCGGGTGAAAGAGTTTTCTACAGCAAATTCAGTCCAGATGAAAAGATGGTGGCAACCTCGGACTTTAGTGGAATAACCAAAATATGGAGTACGGAGAGCGGTGAATTGATATCAACGATCGGTTCGAAAAAAGATAAGGGTGTAGTAGCGGGCTGGAATAAAGCGGGAACTAAGATTCTGATAAATCCATTTAGCAAAGGCGATCTTCGGGCATACGATCCGAAAAGCGGAGTTCTAATTTATGGATTCGAAAAATCGATGGCAATTGGTACCGTTTTTAGCAGCGATCAAATGTTGCTGATTACAACTCCGAGAAAGAACAAATCGGTACTTTTCCAAATTTGGGAAACAGAAACGGGCAGACTTGTTGCGGCTATACCGAGAGCAAAGAAACAAGGCACGCTTATCTCAATAAAATGGAGCCCGAACAATGAAATGATTGCCACATCCGAAGGTCTGAAAAGCGAAGTGAAGATTTGGAATATCAAGGGCGAGAGCTTACAGAGCCTCAATAATTCTACAGTACCGATGCAATTCAGTGATGACGGAAAGTATTTAGCCACCGGCGGAGTAATCGCAAATTCGAAGGTCGATACAGGTTATCTTTGGGAATTTTCCGTGGGCTCGCCTGAAGAGCGACTTGGAATATTGAGATAGGAATCGATGTTGGTTTAATAAATTGAAACTTGCCGGTATAACGCAAAAAAATGAACTCAAACGTACAAATCGAAAAAAAACGGCTGGTGAATCCACCATCGACGGTTAAGATCAAGATTCAACGCCGTGATAATCCCGATTCAAAAATTTATTCAGAGACGTTTGAAATTCCATACCGGCGGAATCTGAATGTGATTTCCGCGCTTATGGACATTCGAAAAAATCCAGTAACGATCGAGGGTAACGCGACAACGCCGCCGGTTTGGGACATGTCGTGTCTGGAACAGGTTTGCGGTATCTGCACGATGGTCATTGACGGCCGTGTGCGGCAATCGTGTTCGGCCTTGATCGACGACCTTCTTTTAGCATCGGGCGGCGACACGGTCAAGCTTGAGCCGATGTCGAAATTTCCAAATGTGCGTGATCTAAAAGTTGACCGCTCGAAAATGTTCGATCATCTCAAACAGGTGAATGCTTGGATCGAACTCGACGGAACGTATGATCTCGGCCCCGGCCCGATTATCTCCAATGAGGTCGCGCAGGAAAGGTATGCTCTTTCCCGCTGTATGACTTGCGGCTGCTGTCTCGAGGCTTGCCCGCAATACGGCGGCGATAATTACATTGGCCCGCAGGCGATAGCGCAGGCACGTCTTTTTAACATGCATCCGACGGGCAAAATGGAAATTGATGAACGATTGAATGGTTTGCTGGGCGATGACGGCATTGCGAACTGCGGAGATTCGCAAAACTGCGTCAAGGTCTGCCCGATGTCGATACCGCTGACCAAGGCGATATACGAAACAAACCGGGACGTTACTGTAAACGCTTTATTCGGCTGGTTGAAGAAATAGCAGATTTATTACGTCACACGCTTATCATTTTCAGAATCAGTTCTTAAAATTATCATTTCAAAAGACAGACCACTTTCCCAATAATGTCTTTTGCATGAATTGCACCAAAACTGCGGCTGTCTGTGCTTTCGGCCGGATCGTCGCCCGCCAGAAAATAGTTTCCATTGGACATGATACTTTCAATGCGTTTGAGGATCTTTACACTTTGTTTGAAAGGGTGTCTGGCTAATACAATATCGCCGGTGCGAAATTCTTTCGACGGGCTTAACAGGACTATGTCGCCGTCTGCAAGTGTTGGCTTCATCGAATTCCCCGCTACGCGAAATCCGGTCAACCGGCCCAAACGCAGCCACATTTTATCCTTCCAATTTGCCTGACGTAATTCGCTTCGCATCAAAATAAAAGACGGCGGAAAACTCAGGTTTTCCGCCGCCAACCTCTCATTTACGATCGGTTATGAGGCCGTGTACCAGGCAACATCCTTGCCCTTGCTGGCCCAAAACATTTCATGAACTTTCTTGATGGCAGCCATCAATTCCTGTGCATGTTCGAGGCTGACTTCCTGTTTGCATGATGAGCACAGTTTGGCAGCCTTCCAAAAAGTTTCATGCAGGTCGGGATATGTCGCCAGATGTTCCGGTTTGAAATAATCGGTCCAGAGAACGAGTAGGTGGTGTTTCGCCATCTCGGCCCGTTCTTCTTTTATCGCAATAAAACGTGCCAAAGTATTTGCATAAGCCTTATGAGGCTTTTCATCGTCGCCTTCGGGCCGTTTGAGATCGAGAATTTTCTTCGTCAGCATCAATACCGATTCCGCCTCGATACGCGCCTGTGCCGGGTCGTAAACACCGCATGGACCATCGCAATGGGCTTCCGCAATTTCAAAATTTGTCGTATTTAATTTACCAAACATTATTTCTCTCCTTGTTCAAAAAAAGTGCAGTTTATTCTTCGGGCCGACCGCCCGCGTCCATTCCGGCAACACTTGCCTGATTAATAACTTTCACATGCAAATCGTCCATCAGACGGATCTGGCACGACAATCGTGTGTGATCGCTGAGGTCGGTCTTAGTTGCAAGAATAGTTTTTTCCGGGTCGCCTATCGGGCCCGGGTCACCGGCCAGGATCTCAACCCGGCAAGTCGTACAGCGGGCATTTCCCCCGCAGCGGTGCAGGATGTCCACACCATTGTCTTCGAGTGCAAGGACGAGTTTACGTCCCTGCACTTCATTAATAGAAACGGTACCATTAGCAGTTTCAGCTGTAATTATCGGCATTAAAAGAATCTCCCGTGATCGAAATCTACAAAAACTTATTTACTTTGAATTTGGCATAACTAACAAACGAACGCAAGCCTTATTAAATGACCAAATTTGATGTGAGGCCGAAAAACTGTTGAAAATATTGAGACATTTTGCCATACGATGAATGACAAAACTCCATAAGCATCACATTTTTGTTGGTTAACGGCTCAGTTATTTTAAGGCAGCTGAATAACAGCCCGTTTTTCCATCGGCGGTTTATCGCCCAAATACAAAACTTTTTCCAAAAATAAACCGGACGGCGGCGCAGTGAATTGGGCGGTCGTTTCCGAGTGAAATTTTAACAATCTTTCGAAACCGTCGAAGGTCAAATTTCCGCGTCCGAGTTCCACGAGCATTCCGACTATCCGCCGCACCATTTTCCATAAAAAGTGACTGGCCCCGATGCGGAAACAGATCAGATCGCCATCTGTAAATATCTCGGCTTTTTCAACCTTGACGATGGTTGATTGTTTTTTTGTATCGTCGATCTCGCAGAACGAAAAGAAATCGTGTTTACCTTCGAGCATTTTTGCCGCTTCCGCCATCGCCTTTGCATCAAGATCATCCTTGATCCACCAGACAAAATTCTTTCCAAACGCAGTTCGCCTCGTAGAGATTTGATATAGATAATATCGAGCGACAGCATCGTGACGGGCATGGAATGTTTCGGGAGCATTCGATACTTTGACGATGTTGATGTCGTGCGGAAGAATGTCGTTGAAGCCAAATTGTATCTGCTTAGGTGTGATATTTGCCCGGAGTTCCGGAACTCTCAGATGGGCGATCTGGCGATAAGCATGTACTCCGGCGTCAGTCCTGCCGGCACCGAAAAAATCTACTTTTTCCGAGAAAAGCTGCCGGGCGGCGTCCATCATTTCGCCTTGAATTGATTTGGCGTTATGCTGTATTTGCCAGCCGCGATAACGAGTGCCTTCATATTCTAATTCGAGTTTCCAGGTTGGCATGTTTTTCAATGAAAAATGGAAAACGGAAAGTGGAAAATGTATGAAAGAAATTTTCCCAATGTCCGTTTCCCTTTATTTCCCAATTTTCACTTTCTCGCGGTTCTCATTTATGGCGACGAATGTTACTTCGGCTGAGGTTACTTTTACCTTTTCGCCGTGGTGGCCGAACCGTTCGGCTTCGACATCAACGTGGATCGTGATGGATGAGCTTCCGACATGCAGCGTTTGGGCGTAAAAGCTGACAAGATCGCCTATATATACTGGTTCGTGGAAGATCACTTCCTTCATTGCCACGGTCACAAACCTGTCATGACGAGTATGACGAACCGCTTCGACACCGCCTGCCACATCTATGTAACTAAGTATTATTCCGCCAAAAACGGTTCCGTGGGCGTTCGTGTCGCGCGGCATCATCGTAAGGCGGATCGCGGCGTCGCGGTCGCTCATTGGACGATGGAGTTCTGATCGATTGTCTGTCATTTTATAATTCTTCGAAATAAATTGTGCGTGTCTATTTTATTTATTTAGAAAGCTGATCTTCTGTCCAAAGTTTTACTGTTTCTCTAAGTTCGTTCAAGTGTTCGTCAAAAAAATGCCCGCTTTCCTTAAATACCACCAGTTTTGTATCAGAGGTTTTTGCGACTTTATCTACAAGCTTCTTTAAATTTTCAACCGAGCCGAATTCGTCCTTTTCGCCGTGAATAAATAATATCGGCTTTTTCAGCCCGATCAAAAAATCGAAATCGCCGTATTTATCGACCGGTGTGCCGATGCTGATAAGCCGCACAACGGCATCATCGGTGATCCCAACTTCCATTCCGGTTCTTGTCCCGAATGAAAATCCGGCCAGCGTTATCGGCTGTCCCGGATATGTTTCCTTTAGATATACAAGGGCATCGGCCACGTCCTCAACACCACCGGGAATCTCGTCGTGCACACCAGTTGATTCACCGACGCCGCGAAAATTGAACTTCAGTGTTATCAAACCGGCATCGACGAGGCCCGCAGCGGCGCGAAAAACGACCTTATTATGCATCGTTCCACCGCCGAGCGGATGCGGATGGCAAACAAGTGCGACACCTTTTATTTCACCGGACGGTTCCTTCAGTATGGCTTCCAGTTGGCCGTGCGAGGCGGGGATAAGTAAATTGCCTTTCGGATACATAATAGAATCTTCGATTGTAAGTATCACGCCCAGAATAAGCAACCGCCGCAACAAACCTGGCTTCTTTATTGTAATTAGATATTTCCAATGCTTTCGTGATATTTTTTGATTGAATTTATCTTTTTGGATGCAATTTTATATATCGGATAATGGACGAAATCATTGAACCAACAGCGGCTGAATTACCGCTTGAACCAGCTGAAAAAAATACTTCAAAAGCTAAGCGGTCTTGGCGCGCATACTTTGAAACCGACGAGGCTACGCGGCTTGTTTATTTGGTCTTCGCGTTTGTCGCGATCTTCATGGTATTCAGCTTTACGCAGTTTAAGACGCAGGCGATCTGCTGCGGTGATTGGGACGGCTATTACCATATCAAAACAAGCATGCTGCTGTGGGAAAATTTCTCACACGGCAAATGGCTCCCGACCTTTGAATGGCTGCCATTGACCGTGCTGAATCCGCAGCATTACAACGACCATCATTTTCTCTTTCATCTCCTGCAAATACCTTTTCTATGGGTGTTCGAACCAGTTACGGCGGCCAAAGTCGCCGCTGTCACATTCTCAAGCCTCGCGGTTTTTTCTGTATATTGGTTGCTGCATAAATACAAGTTGAATTATCCTCTGATCTGGCTGGCCGCGATATTCACTTGCGCGAACATGTTCTATTACCGAATGAATATGGCAAAGGCACCGCCGCTGACCATAATCATTACAATTGCCGGAATATATCTGCTTTTTGAACGCAAATATGTATGGCTGATGCCGCTGATGTTCGCTTTTGTGTGGACATACAGCCTGTTTCCGATCCTTTGGATCGCGGCACTGATCTGGACGTTGATCATTGGCTGGAACGAGCGGCGATTGGAATGGCGGCCGCTTGCCTATACTTCCGCCGGGTTGATACTCGGCAATCTTATCAATCCATATTTCCCGAATAACCTGACACTTTTCTACGAACATTTTATTACTAAATTCAAGGTCGGCAGTGATTTTGCAGTTGCGGTCGGCCGTGAATGGTATCCGTATTCCGGCATGGAACTGCTCACCGATCTGCCGGTCGCAATGGCGGCGATGCTTATCGGATATATTCTGTTCGTTCCGAAAAGCGGAAAATTGGCAGAGAAAGCAACGTTTTTTCTGATGTTTTCTTCGATCCTGCTTGCGGCACAATTTAGGTCGAAGCGCTTTGCCGAATATTTTCCGCCATTTGCCGTTCTTTTTGCGGCCTTTAGCTGGCAGGCATTTATTCTTAGAGACAAATTACAGCTACCGGAAGATTTCGTGCGCGATATAGAACCTTATCTGGACGCCGACAAGAAAACGGAGCAGCAGGCACGGGTGGGATATGCTAAACAAGTAGGTGTCTGGACATTGGGGCTGGTGCTGGTCGCATATTTTTTCGTCAATATGATCGGTTTGCAAAAGATCGGGATCGAGCAGGGCGGGTTGCTTAACACGTTGGCGGGGAACGAAGCAAACGATAGATATCGACGGTCCATGGAGTGGGCACAAGGCGTGGATGCCGACGGCAAAGAAAATATCCCGGCCGGTGAACTTATCTTCAACTGCAATTGGGACGACTTTCCGAAATTGTTCTTTTTTAACACCAAGCACCGCTATGTTTATGGACTTGACCCGAATTATCTTTTCTCGCAAAATCCAGAGCTTTACAAGCTTCTGCTTGATATTACTAACGGAAAAACCGAAGATGCCGGCCCGGTGATCCGTGAAAGATTCGGTTCAAACTATGTATTTGCGGATGCCAAGGAAAATGACGATATGATCGCAAAGCTTCTACAAAGCGGATGGGCAGATATGGTTTATGAAGATGACGAGGCTAGAATTTTAAAGATCCGTGAAGTGAAGGGCGAACCTGCAAAAGATTCGGTTGACGACACACCGGCAACCGAGGAAGAAAATAAACAACTGGATGAAGAAGAGAAAGCTGGAAATTTGGGTGTAAACATTAATGTGAACGATGAAGAAGATGAGACGAATTAAGTTGATAACCATTTTTGTTTCAATATTGCTTTTTGGCGTGGTTGGCTGTACTCCGAATCAGGGCATCTTAAATTCGGCAAATGAAGCCAAAGCACCAGACATGCCGTCAAATATTGCACCTGCGGTCAGCAATTTCGATAGCGATCTTCAGGCGATGAAGATTGCCGATTTTAATTTTATCCATGTTTTCCGGCGAAAGGACGGAAAGAAGCTAGATGCCGATGACAAGCGTTTTTTTGCCGGGATGACACCGGTCGAAACTAATCGCCGCCGGCTTTCGGACGACGATAAAGCGATCATAACCGGTTCGAATTATCGCTTTCCGCCAGAGGTTATGAAACTTTTGACCGACAGGTTTACCTTTGAGGACTATTCCAAGCCCGAAAGTGAGATAATGAAATCCAATTCAAACGGGAACAATTAATTTGATCGCACAAGGCTTATGAGCGAAAAAGACATAATTATAAAAGAAAGCATAATTCCACCGGCGATTCTTATCGAAAAGGATGAAGTGCCGACAAGGATATTTCTTGACCCGTCATCGCCTTCTGTTTCGTCCATAGTGCGCGTTGTGGTGGTTTCGCTTCTGCTGATCTCGGTTGCCTGGGTTTTGATAAGCATTATCGGGTCCCTCACGACCTTGTCTTTTTTGCTGATGCTTTCGATCTTTTTTGCGTATTTGATCAGCCCGTTGATCAGGTTGGTCCGAAAACCTTTTATTGCGTACAAAATTGAAAAATTTATGCCGCGTTCGCTGGCGATCATTGTCTCTTATTTGATCGTGTTTGCCGTTCTGGGAATTGGTATTTCGAACCTTGCCCCGCGTGTCGTTGAGCAGGGAAAAGAATTCGGCGCAAATTTTCCGGTCTATGCGTCTGGTATCCGGCAAAGTTTTAACGACCTCAACCGCCGTTTCGACCGGCTTCGCATTCCTGAGGATGTACAGACAAAGATCAATGAACAAGCCGTCAATTTAGGTGAGAAGGTAACCGGGGCTTTCGGGAATTTCCTGTTGGCGTTTGTTACGTATCTGCCGTGGCTTATCCTTGTGCCTATCCTGGCCTTCTTTTTTCTTAAAGACATAAATCTGATCAGGCTCTCGATTTTACGTGTTTTCCCGGCCGGTCCATGGAGGATACGTGCCGGAGCCGTGCTTGAAGATGTAAATTCGACGCTCGCCGCCTATGCCCGGGCACAGTTGATCTCATGTTTTATCATCGCGGTCGCCTGCACCATCGGCTTTTACGCGGTCGGGATAAAGTATGCTCTTTTGCTCGGCATACTCGCCGGTGTTTTTGAATTTGTGCCGATGCTCGGGCCGGCGGCCATCGGTTTGATAGTTACGGCGACGGCTGCATTTTCCGACGATCCGTGGAAGGCTCTTTATGTCTTTATATTTTTGGTCGTACTGCGGCTGATTCATGATTACATCACGTATCCGCGTATCGTTCGCGGCGGGCTTCACCTACATCCGCTTTTAATAATTATTTCAGTTTTGGCGGGCGAGCAGTTCGCTGGAATTCCCGGCGTGTTTCTTGCGATACCGATCGTTGCAATATTCGCTGTCTTTTACAAACACATATTGGAACACAAGGGGGGCAAAGGCCTGGTTGCGGGACTGCTTGACACGGAGAAAACAGTTAACGAGGAGATTCCGGCCTAATGTCAGCAACTACGCAATTAATATTGTTCTTTTTTCTATTGTTAGGTTTGAGCATCTTCGTCTATGTCCTAGTAATAAGGGCATTTTACTGGGGTGATAAAAAGAAACCGCCTATAAAGAAGGATTGATCTTTGCTCTGCCGCTGACGTTTTTCCGTGATCGATCAGTGGAACAATGCACTAAATGCTTCCAGATCGTCTATAACTGTTTCGATCTCAACAACAAAGCAGTCCATTTCAAATCTTAAATTTTTTAATTTCACAGCGTCTTTTGCGGTGGTCAGCAAGACGCTGGCTTTCGATGCCTTTGCCTCGGTCTCAATATCGGTAATGTCTTTTTGAGTATAGGAATGATGATCGGTAAAGGTTTTTGTGGCCGCGATTTGAAAATTCCCCCGCCTAAGTTGTTCAAAGAAATTCCGGGGATTGCCCAAAGCGCAGAAAGCCAGGGCGGGCACACCCTTATCTTCACTTTGCGGCCATTCGTGAAAATCTTCCAACGCTTTTACGGACGATATTTTATTTTCGGCAAAAAAGATCGGCGAATCAGGATTCAATTCCAAAATTCGAGACTGTAGAGCATCAATATTTCCTGCCATATCGGCTCTTGTAATGACGATCGCATCCGCCCGTTCCAGATTCTGGATCGGTTCCCGTAAAATTCCCGCCGGAAGCACTTTTTCGTTGCCGAAAGGATCGGTGGCATCTACACAAACTATATCCAGATCACGTCCAGCCCTTCGATGCTGAAAACCATCGTCCAAAACAAAAATACTCACTCCAAAGTTACTCAAGGCCCACTTAGCCGCCGAAACTCTATCCGCATCCGCGATAATTATCGCCTTTCCCAAAAGTTTTTGGGCAAGTTCGACCGGTTCGTCCCCGCCCTGCAGGACATTGGCTAAAACGCTTTTACTATCGGTGACCAAAACTCTGTTTTGCGGATCTTCGCGGCCATAACCACGAGTCAGGATGCATACTTTCTCGCCTTTTACGGCCAAAATTTCAGCCACCAAAGCTACAAGCGGCGTTTTTCCGGTGCCGCCGACCGTAATATTTCCGATGCTGATAGTTCTGGCCCCAAGCGGATGCGTTTTGAAAACGCCCTTATCATAGAGCGTATTCCTGACATCAGCAATTTTTCCGTACAGCCAGCCGAATGGCGATAGCATATTTTAAATGCGAATTGTATTAGAGATTTATAAAGTTTTGGAGAAGATGTTTTCCCTGTTCCGTTAAGATCGATTCGGGATGAAACTGCACTCCCTCGACCTTCAATGTTTTGTGGCGGAGTCCCATGATCAATCCATCGGGCGAATCGGCCGAAATTTCCAGCGAATCGGGCAAGCTTTCCCGTTCGACGATCAACGAATGGTAACGTCCGGCCTTGAATGTCGCGGTCAAGCCTTCAAAAATCGTTTTGCCATCGTGGCGGATCTCCACAGGTTTGCCGTGGACCGGCTCTGGTGCGCGGATGACCTTTCCCCCAAAATGCTGCCCGATCGCCTGATGGCCGAGGCACACGCCCAAGATCGGTATTTTCCCGGCAAACCGCTGCAATACCGAAAGCGAAATGCCAGCCGTGTCCGGCGTTCCGGGCCCAGGCGAGATCAGTATCTTTTCCGGTTTCAGATCGCTTTCGATCTCATCTACCGTGACCTCGTCATTTCTAAAGATCTTCATCTCGGCACCCAATTCGCCAAGATACTGCACGAGGTTGTAGGTAAACGAATCGTAATTGTCTATTACTAAAAGCATTTCATTGAATGTTGCAAAACGAGTGTGGCCAACGTGTTTTGCTGTTTACTATTTGACGCATTCACTTTATCATATTCGAGCTACTACCACGGAGGCAAACAATTCATGCACCACAAAACTCTCGCGCTGCTCCTTACGCTTATATTTGCACAATTCATCAACGCTCAAAAGATCGATGTCAAGGACCCGTTAGAAGACAAGGCCAAGGTTGAAAAAGAAGCCATCGCATTTTTGCGTGAGACAATGGCCGATGTTAACGCCCTTCGCTCGCTCGAAAACCGTATCAGCTTTTCATCCGAAATAGCCGGTCTGATGTGGTTTCACGACGAAAAAGAGGGGAAAGCGATGTTCGCCTCAGCGGTCGGTGATTTTAAGGAGCTGCTGATGCAGTATGACGGTCAGATGAATTCGCTTGGTATTCATGCGGATTACGAGGAAAGTGATGGCGGCCGTGGATTTTTCGGTGGCGACACGAGCGAATACGGACGCATCCAGCGAAAGTTCCGTACCGCGATGGCTGTCCGTCAGCAGATAGCTATGAGCATCGCCGAACACGATGCTGACCTCGCTTACAGCTTTTATTTCGACAGCCTGAGTGCGGTATCCAATGTTGAGTTCCGAAAGCAGATGGAAGTCAACGACAAATATTTTGAGTATCAGTTGATGTCTCAGATCGCCGAGACAAATGCCGCAAAAGCTGTGCAGTTCGGAACGAGATCGCTCGAAAAAGGATTGAATTACCAGCATGTCGAATTGCTCAAGAAGATATATGCCAAAGATACGGATAAGGGCGTAGAATTCGCCGCGGCATTATTAAGCAGGATTAAAAGCGATAGATCTGCGAAGGTCGATTATTATGTGATGAAATCGCTATTGGATTTTGGCTCGGACACCCTCGATTCATCGCTGGAAAAAGGTGGTAAAAAAGCTGTTTTTACAGCTCGGGACTTGCGGGATATTGCGGATATTTTTGCCCAGGAGATACTGACACGCGATTTGGACGATGAGTCAGGTTACGGAGTTATTGAATATGCCCGTACGATAGAAAAATATGCACCTGGCCGTGGGGCGCAGATACGGGCAAAATATCAATCAAGTTCCACCACAGGCAGTAGATATGCCGGGAATACTGCAAATAACGCAATGGCGTTTGCATCGAACATTATGACAAAAACAACTTCGAACTCAGCCGAATCACAATATCAACGTGAGCTCGAAGAACGTGAGAAAAATGAACGGCAGGTAATGGAAGACCTGATGAAGATCGGGACAAAGGAACTGCCGAAAGAGGCCCGCGAAAAGATCATCTCGCAGGCCCGAAAGATATTAAACGCGACGCCAGGTAAAGATAAAAAGATAATCGGCCTCAGCATGCTTGCGGCACAGGTCGCGAAAGCGGGTGATAAAGAACTCGCCGGTGAGATAATGCTCGATGCAAAAAATCTGGTAAACCCGAACCCGAAAAATTCTCAGGATTTTCTATATTCATGGATGCTCGCCTCTGGTTACGCACAGAGTGACGCCGATAAGGCCTTTCCAATTTTGGATGAAACCATAGGCCGTGTGAATGAAACGATCTCGGCGTTTGTAAAGGTCGGTGAATTCATTGATGTTGCCGAAGAAATGATCGTTGACGGCGAAGTGCAGGTCGGTGCCTTTGGCGGGCAAATGATGCGCGGGCTTACGAAAGATCTCGGCATTGCCGATGCGACCCTTCAGGTCCTGGCGCGTGCTGATTTTGAAAAAACAAAAAACCTGACGAACAGGTTTGACCGGCCAGAAGTTCGCATTTTGGCAAAAATGATGGTCTTGCGTGCCGTGCTTGGCAATAAAGATAAACCCGAAGGTGCAGATATCAGCTTTGAAACTTCGGATGACGAAAATTAAGAATTATTAGGTTCTGTGACATTTCGGTTTTAGCGGTCTTTCCGCGTTCTGCTCGCGTAGCCCGCGCTATTTTAACCAAAACTTGTACCAAGCAGCCATTGGCCGCCATCCACGACCAAGGTTACGCCGTTGATATAGCTCGCCGCATCCGAAGTTAGAAATAAAGCTGCATTCTCGATATCTTTTATCTTACCGAAACGTCCGAGTGGTATTCTTCTTGTGATCTTTTCCTTTAAGGCTTCCGGCAGCAGCCGTTTTATGCCTTCCGTGTCCTCTATAGGTCCGGGAGCAATGCCGTTGACACGAATGCCTTGTTTGCCCCATTCGGCTGATAAGTTCCGGGTGATCGCATCGACGCCGGCTTTCGCCGCCGAAACGTGGATCTGCATTGGTGTGGCAAGATAGTGCAGCGTGGCAGATATGTTCAATATCTGGCCTTTAGATTTTCGCAGTTCTTCAAAAGCCGCCCGGCAGACATTAAATGTTCCTTTCGTATCGATATCGACGACCGTTCCGAAACCGTTTGCTGAAAGCTGATCGGCCGCGCAGAGAAAGTTTCCGGCCGCCCCGTTTATTACAATATCGATCTTCCCGTAGCGTTCGACGGTCTTGGCAATAGCATTCTGCACTGCCTCAAAATCACGGACATCGGCTGCAACAGCGAAACATTCGCCGCCGCCGTCTTGGATCACCTTTTTCATTGCTTCCAGGTTTTCCGTTTTACGGCTCGTAATTGCAATTTTAGCGCCGTGTTCGGCGAGGGCCCTTGCGACGCCGCCGGTGATCCCGGTCCCGCCGCCCGTTACAAACACAACTTTACCTTTCAAGATGTTATCTGCGAAAATGTTGTCCATATAGATTCCGAATTTTAACACAAAAATCTTTCGCTGATGAACGCGGATATTTATGCAGATACCAACAAATAATTTATTAAGAAGCGCTATTTTTGGGTCTGCGCCGATTTGTGCCTGTCTGTGGTTGATTTTTATGGCCTCCTGTACATCAAAACCGGCCGATCCGCGTATGTTAATTCCCGGCGATTCCCTTGTCTATTTGGAATCGAACGATCTTGGGAAGACCATCGGTGCGATCACGGAAAGTAAGGCATTTCTGCAAGAAGCTAAAAGTAAGCCCGATCTCTCCGTGTTAAACGGGATCAAGCTTGCGGTCGCCGTCACGGGTTTTGAAACTACAGAAGAGAAGGTCACGGAAGAGAATTCGATACTCAATTTCCAACCACATTTTGTTGCCGTCGTCGAAACGAACGCCTGGAATTTCCAGGCTCTCAGCTTTACCGAAAATAAGCTGGGCGAATTTATCAACGATGTTTACGGCGGCGGTATCGAGCTTGAAACATCAGATAAACCGGACGGAAAATATTTTGTATGGACGGCACAAGACGGCCGCAAAGCCTATGCGTTAGTGCAGGGAAGCGTGATCTTTTTCGGCAACGATGCATCTTCAATTGACAAATGTCTCGCTGTAAAACGAGGTGAAGCGGACAGCATCGTGAAAGACGCAAAGATCACAGCACTGCCCGCCGATTCGCTCGCCGCCGGCTACGCCTCGCCCGACGGCGTCGCCCAGATAGCGAATATGGCCGGAATGTCGATGGCAAAATCCAGCAGTGAAGAAGGCGAAGTTCAAAGCTTCGTCGCCCGCGTGTTGCCTGAACTATTGCGGAATTCGGTGAACGATATGATCTGGACGTCGGCGAATACCGATGCTGGAATTGAGGATAAGATCTTGATCGGAACGAAACCCGAAGTAGGAAAGGTTTTCAGTGAAACGCTGGTTCCTTCAGATGATACGTATTCGAAATTAGCTATTTTTTTGCCCACGGGCCTTAATTCCGTTACGCAATATAATCTTAAAGATCCGCAGATCGCATGGCGAAGCATTTTGCTGACAGCCGAAAAGCAAACCGACGCAGTCAGCGGAAAACTCCTTGTCGGTTTCTCCGGCAGTCTTTTTGAACCATACGGAATTGAAAGCCCGGAAGTGTTTCTTCAGTCTGTCGAGCCGCAAATAATTACTGCAAAATTTGATACCGAGGGCGAAAAAGTTGTTGTCATTGCTCGGGTAAAAGACGCTGCTAATATCAAAACTTCGATCGCAAAAGAAATAAATTTCTTAAAACCCCCTGAGATAATTGACTTTGCGGATGTTTGGAAATCTGAGAGTGGCGAATACGCTGCAGCATTTGTTGATAATGCCATCGTGCTTGGCGATGCGGAGGGCGTTTTAGCATGCCTGCAGGCAAGGATCAATTATGAGAAAACACCAGGTTATCCGCTGCAGTATTCAGACCCGAAATACGTTTCCATTAGTTTTGCACGAGATGCTGAAATTGCCGGAAAGATCGCCGAGTTATTAGCAGATAAAAAAGATGCAAAAGAGGTGGCGGCTGCAATATCCATTACCGAAACAAGCTTCGCCAAAACCGGCATCGAGCGCCGCACCGTGTCTGACTTCGGCCTTATAGGCTCGATCATCGAACAGCTTGGAAAGGATGATAAAGATGAATGAAGGGTGCGAATGGCAATAAAGGATCTTATTGCTGATTTATACGGTTTGAAGCCGAGGCAGTTTTCGGCGTTCCTTTTTTGACGCCTCCCACAGGTCGTATTGGCCCTGCATGCCGATCCACAGTTCGGGACTTGTGCCAAGAGCATCGGCCAGCCGGAGGGCCATCTCAGCTGATATTCCGGCGTTTCCATTCAGGACACGTGAAAGAGCGGCACGCGTGACACACAAATGCCTGGAGGCAGCGGTAACCGAGATGCCGCCCAGATATTCCTTTAATACAGTTCCCGGATGTGGCGGATTGAACATTCGCATAATATACCTCTCAGTGATAATCCTGATAGTCAACCAAAATCGCGTCCTCGCCTTCGAAAGTCAGTCGCCAATTCCCGCTAACATCGACCGACCAGTGCCCCGCCAAATTACCTTGCAGAGGGTGCAATCGCCAACCCGGAGCATTCATGTCTTGCGGAGCCGCCGCGTTGTCGAGAGCAAATAACTGAATTCGTAATTTTTCAGCATGTTTTGGCTGAATGCCAGCTTTCGATCCGCGCCGAAAGAACCGTTCTATCCCGCTGTGCCGAAAGCTTTTTATCACTTTTATACTGTATAGCACCACTATACAATATGTCAATATTCTTAGTTTTTAATGAGCAGTTGTTATTTCTTCTTTGCAGCTCTTTTCAGCTTCCGCACATTCTGTTCTATCCATCTTTCTGCCTGTTCAAAATACACAAATTTTTTTTCATCGCGGCGGAAGGCGGGTGTGTGGTTATAGCGTCTGCCGTTGTGATGTACGGTCGGGTGGTGGATGTGCAGCATTTCGTGAAAAACGACCGATTCAACGACGTATTTTGGCACATCGTGCGAATCCAGCGATTTGCTGATGACGATGGTTTTATGGGTCGCGTCATGATGGCCAAGGATCCGAAACGTTTTGCGGGCCGACCATGTAAGCACCGGAGTTTGAACGCTGCCATTAAAATAATCGCGGTTCAGGGCGTTAAATATCTCGGACAGATCATAAACCTTGCCTTTATCGGTCGAAATGACCTTTCGACCGCGTGAGCGTTTGCTTTCGGTCGCTTTCTCACGCATTTCCTGTGTTTTTATGAAATTTGAATATACCTCCCGGGCATGTACGGGCACTTTTTTTCGTAAAAGTTTTGCGACAAGAATAAAGGCCAGGGCCTGTTGGCCAATTAGCGGCATATCGCGGCACATCTCGGCAATGCGTACAAAAACCTTGCCGTTGCGCACACGGATCGTATGATTTATCCCAATATAAGGATAAAAACTGACGCTTATTTCGAGCGGCTTGTGTTTCGGATCTATTGCTTCAAAAGCTTCAATATAAAGACTGCCAAGATCAGAGACTTCGTTTGTTATAAATTTGTTTGTCACAGTTAAACTAATAAATATTGACAGCGTATATGCGGAAATGGTATCAAATAAAAAGGAAGAATGCCGCTTACGGCGTTTTCTTCAAGCTCACCGTGAAAAAATGTTACCCAGCGGGCCAAACCTTAAATTTGAGAAAAGCTTGCATTTTCCTGATTCTCGCGGGCAAACCATTCTCTCAGCAATAATCAACGAACATTTTGTCACGGGTGAACCTGTCGGGTCTAAAACGATAGCGGAAAAATTTGCCAATGCCTCGGGTTTGAGTTCGGCAACGATACGAGCGGTCATGGGCGAACTTGAAGAACTCGGTTTGCTCGAACAGCCGCACACATCGGCAGGACGCGTTCCGACGGACCAGGGTTATCGATTTTACGTTGACAATCTGCTTGGCGTTCTAAGCATTTCAAATGACGATCTTTTCCGCATCGGCGGTGAATTTGGTCTAAGTGATAATGAATTTGCCGCAACGCCCGACAGATTGATGGAACGTACCTCCCAATTGCTGTCTGCTCTTTCAAATAACGTAGGTATCGTGGTGTCGCCCAGCTTGGCAAGCGACCGCCTGCAGCATATTGAATTCGTCAATCTTTCCGATAACCGGATTCTCGTCGTATTGGTATCGGCGCCGAATATTGTCCATAACCGGATAATCCGGCTCAATGTGACCTTTACGAAAGAAGAACTCGAACGCACGGCAAATTATCTAAACGCCGAGTTTGCCGGAAAGAACCTGTCTGAGATCAGGGCCGAGATCCTCAAGCTTATGCATGAGGAAAAAACCCTTTTTGACAAATTGCTGCAAACGGCTGTCATTCTTTGTTCGCAGAGCATCGAGGACGAAGAGGACAGGCTTGGTGAAGTTTACGTTGACGGTGCGTCGAATATCTTAAAGAAAAGCGATTTCGCTGATCTGGAAAGACTTCGCGAACTGCTCAGCACGATCGGTGAAAAATCACGCCTGATCGAGATCCTGACCGAATGTATCGCCCGCGACCATTCGCCGCAGGGAGGCGTTCAAGTCGTGATAGGCCGTGAAAACCGCACACCTTCTTTTCAGAACTGCACATTGATCTCGGCCCCATACCGGATCGGTAACAGTTCGGCGGTCGGAACCCTCAGCGTGTTGGGCCCGACGCGGATCGAATACGCACGGATGATCTCGATCGTCTCATACGTAGCACGTGTCCTCGAAAAAATGATGTCAAAAGACATTTCGAATAACTAATGCAGAAGTCCGCACGATAGTAAGGGCGTTGCAGTAAGCCCAAGTCCAAAACCTTAATGGATCTCAATCAAGAAACAGACAATTTTGAAGATCTCGTCGAATTTTCTGACGAAGACAAAACTGACGAAACGGAGTCGGTTGACGACTTCATCAAACAGCTCGAACAGAAAGAACGGGATCTGCACATCACAGCGGAAACGACCTTTATTGAAATGGCCGCCGGCTTTGACGATGACGACGAATTGCCGGACTTCCTGGCCAAGGAAGTGCCGAATAACGGCAAAAAGACCATTAAACCAGCCGTACTACCCCCGGTGGATGACGGTACTTTGCAAAATGAACTTAAAACGTTGAACGCAAAGTTGACTAAGATGGAAGCCGAACGTGCCGAGATGTTTGCGAACTCACAGCGGCGCGTCAAGGATTTTGAAGCCTATAAAACCAGGACGGAACGCGAGCGAAACGATATTTTTCAAAATCAATTGAGCATTCTTGCGACAAACATGCTGCCGCCACTTGATAATCTGGATCGCGCCTTGGCTTTTGCATCCGCAATGCCGGACAAGAAGGACAAGGAATTTCAGCAATTCTTTGAAGGCATAGTTCTTGTAAGTGAACAGGTCAATGAAGTTTTGGCAGAAATGGGAATTAAGCCGATCCCGGCGGTCGGAGAGCTTTTTGATCCATATCTGCACGAAGCCGTTGCGATCGAGGAATTGAGCGATCTTCCGCCAAATACGATATCGGAAGAATTGCTCCGCGGTTACAGCATAGGCGACAAGATAATTCGCCATTCAATGGTAAAGGTTTCACAACCTGCACCGCCAGCCGAACCAGATGTGTTTGGTGATATTGACCTTTTAGATCTTGCCATACCGGCGGATGAAACCAGCCCAACTGAGGACGCCGATCCCAAAGCGTCCGATCTAACCCCAGAAGCTGAATAAGCTTCGCCATATCCCTTCTCGCAGACCACGGATAAAAGGAACTCATTATATGAGCAAAGTAATAGGAATTGATCTAGGTACCACCAACTGCTGCGTTTCCGTTCTTGAGAGCGGAACAGTGCAGATCATCTCCAACAAAGAAGGCGGCAGGACGACGCCCTCCGTTGTTGGTTTTACGGACAAAGACGAACGCCTTGTCGGACAGATCGCCAAGCGGCAGGCCGTAACCAATCCGGCAAATACCCTCTATGCCGTAAAACGATTGATCGGACGTAAATACAACGCGCCCGAGGTCGAAAAAATGCGTGAGACCGTTCCATTCGAGATCGTCGAAGCCCCAAACGGTGATGCTCATATAAAAGTGCTTGATCGAGTTTATAGTCCGCCGGAGCTTTCCGGTATCGTGCTGCAGCGGCTAAAACTTGCTGCCGAGGAATTTCTGGGTGAAAAAATAACCGAAGCGATCATCACGGTTCCAGCATATTTCGACGATATGCAGCGTCAGGCGACCCGTGATGCAGGGAAGATCGCCGGGCTGGAAGTCGAGCGCATAATCAATGAACCTACGGCGGCAGCCCTAGCTTATGGTTTCGGCAAAAATAAAAATGAGAAGATAGCGGTTTACGATCTCGGCGGCGGCACATTCGACATTTCGATCCTCGAGATCAACGACGGTGTTTTTGAGGTGCTTTCAACATCCGGCAACACGTTTCTTGGCGGCGAGGATTTTGACCAACGGATCATAGATTGGCTCGTAGAGACATTCAAAACCGAAAGCGGAATGGATCTGAAAAACGACAGGCTGGCGCTGCAGCGGCTCAAAGAAGCGGCCGAGCGTGCAAAATGTGAGCTGTCAAGCGTGAACGAAACGAACATTAGTTTGCCGTTCATTGCTGCCGATGCCGGCGGTGCGAAACACATCAATGCAAATCTGACCCGCACAAAATTTGAGGAACTTGTAAAGGACCTCGTTGACGCCTCGGTAGAACCGTGCCAGAAAGCTCTCTGGGATGCAAAGCTGCAGCCATCGGACATCGACAAGATCATTCTCGTCGGCGGCCAGACCCGTTCGCCGATCATCTCCAGAACTGTCGCGGAAGTGTTTGGCAAGCCGCCGTCGGCGGAGATCAATCCCGATGAGGTCGTTGCAATGGGAGCCGCGATACAGGGCGGAGTTTTGACCGGCGATGTTAAGGATATTGTTCTCCTCGACGTTCTTCCGCTCAGCCTCGGGTTGGAGACCCGCGGCGGATTGTTCGTCAAGCTGATTCCTAGAAACGCAACAATCCCATTAAAAAATACGATGACATTTACGACGGTGGTCGATAACCAACAGACAGTCGAAATTCACATTTTGCAGGGCGAACGCGAGATCGCAAGCGCCAACCGCAGCCTCAATAAATTTGAATTAGTTGGTATTCCGCCTGCTCCACGCGGTGTCCCGCAGGTCGATGTCACATTTGAGATCGACTCCAACGGCATCGTCAACGTTTCGGCTCAGGACAAAACTACCGGCCTCGAGCAGGCATTGCAGATCACCCCTTCCTCTGGACTTGCTCCACACGAGATCGAACGGCTCATTCATGAAGCGGAAAATTCAGTCGAAAGGGACAGAGACGAGCGCGATATGATCTTGCAAAAGAATAGGCTTGATTCGCTGATAAAAAATTCGCGAAAAGCCTTGTCCGAAGTTGCCAAATCCTTCGCTCTTGAAGAACAGCAGGAACTTAATTCGATCCTTAATAACGCTGAAGAATCTCTTTCTACTGATGATATGACCGAGATCCAGTTGGTGTTGATAAAAGTGGAAGAAGCCGCTGCCCGGATCACGGCATCAATGCTGACTGCGGTTTAATAAATATTAGCCGCAAGAAGTCACAAAAGAGCAATATAGAAAATATTTGGTTTAGGCAATCCTATTTTACAAAGCCCAAATTCTTAGTGCTTTTTGTTACTACAGCCGTTCGGCCCCTTGAGAAAATTCCCACATTGTTGCAAGATTAAATATGCGTCAGTTCAAACATTTGGGCTGACGTTCTTTTTTGAAATTGCAGGTTCGGATTTGGAATGCAGAGTTAGGTTTTGATACATTCTGAATTTCAAATCTGAAATTTAAGTTCGAGATCAGTTTTTTATGTCAAAGCGAGATTATTACGAAGTTTTAGGAGTTGAGCGGACCGCACTCGATGTCGAGATAAAAAAAGCTTACCGCACGCTGGCCGTTAAGCATCACCCGGACAAAAATCCCGGCGATCACACCGCTGAAGAGAAATTCAAGGAATGTGCCGAAGCATATTCGGTGCTGTCCGATGCGCAAAAGCGAGCGGCCTACGACCGTTTCGGACATTCGGCAAACAGCGCCGGAAGCGGATTTGATCCCGGATTTTCAAATATCGAGGATATTTTCGATATGTTCGGATTCGGCGACATGTTCGGTTCGCGCGGTGGCTCCCGTTCCACTGTTCAGCGCGGCTCCGATCTGCGTTACGACCTGGAGATGACGCTCGAAGAAGCTGCGACCGGCAAGGAACAAAAACTTCGCATCCCGCGGCTGGAAATGTGTGGCGAATGTGACGGAAAAGGAGCCGAGAAAGGTACAACCGCAGAAACTTGTATCACTTGCAGCGGAAGCGGCCAGACACGTTATCAGCAAGGCTTTTTCAGTGTCATGCGAACATGCCCGAACTGTTCGGGACGCGGCCAGGTGATCCGCACTCCATGCAAAAAATGCAGCGGTGCCGGACGTGTTGAGAAGGAAAGAACGCTGGAGGTTAAGATTCCCGCCGGTGTCGAAACCGGTTCGAGATTGCGAGTCAACGGCGAGGGCGAGGCAGGCCCTAATGGCGGCCCATCGGGCGATCTGTTCGTCGTCCTGCACGTCAAAGACCATGAAACCTTTGAGCGACAGGGAGCAAATCTTTATTCTGCAGTGCCGGTGACGTTTGCCCAAGCTGCTTTAGGTGCAGAAATCAAAGTCAAAACGCTTGATGGCGAAGAAGATCTGAAGGTTCCGGCAGGAACGCAGACGGGAACGATCTTTCGTATTAAATCGCAAGGAATGCCGGCATTAGGCGGTCGCGGTAAAGGCGATCTCTTTGTAGCGGTTACGCTGATCACACCAAAATCGCTGACCAAGGAACAGCGCAAATTGCTCGAACAGCTAGCTGAGGTCGAAGACACAGAGTTTACCGATGAATCATTCATCGAGAAGGTCAGGAATATTTTCGGATGATCGAATTTAATTTTGGTACAGACATCCTGCCTATACTGGGCGTGAAACTTGAACAACAATTCACATTCTAGTTATTAGAGGTTTTACGAAGCAGGAAGTATTTGTAAGTAATATTCCTGCGCTCTTGTCATGACAATTTAGACTTTACTGCCTCGCTGACCATCTTTCCATCGACAGTTTTGCCGGTCAGTTTTGTCATCGCCGCTTTCATTACTAGGCCCATTTCCTTTATCGAGGATGCCCCGGTATCGGTAATTGCATCAGCCACTGCTTCAACAATCTCCTCGGCCGTCGCCGCATGGGGCAGGTATATCTCAATAAAGCCGATCTCAGCCGCTTCCTTTTCAGCGAGTTCCGTACGGCCGGCCTTTTCGTATTGCTCGATCGAATCGCGCCGCTGTTTTACAAGCGACTGCAAAGCCTTACTCACTTCCTCATCGGTCAATTCACCGCCTTTTTCGATCTTGCGGTTCATTAGATTGGCCTTGACCATCCGCAGCGTCGAAAGCCGTTCGACGTCCTTTGCCCGCATAGAGGCGGTAATATCAGAAATGATTTTTTCGTATAAGTTCATAATCCAAAATTTTAATGTCCGACACCTAGAGTTTCAAGTTCGAGTTGTATTTCAGCGTTCAAGTGTGTTTAGGTGTTCACTTTGCTGAACAGTTGAAGTGGTAAATAAGAACGGTCGACTTTTAGTCATAACGAGCTGCGTATGCGCTCGGTTTTTTTAATGTTTATGGGACGAAATTGTAGGTAATGATTCCTTTCACTTTTACCGGAAGACCAGATAATTGCGTCGGCCTGAATTTTGACTCGCATGCTGCGAGCCTTGACGCTGATCGCAACAATGGATGCCCGGACACAGGGGCTGCTGAAAAAACATTACCCTCCGTATCTATTAGAACCTGTACAGACACGGCACCGGAAGCCCCAACTGCTCGGGCGGCGGCTGGATATTTTGGCCTGGGCAATTTCATAGCTTTGCCGTTTAAAATACCGCCGGAAAGCGTACTAGGTGTACCCACCAGCTTGGTTGTTGCAGATTTGTCGACTGGATTAGACAGTTCAGCCGATGAATAATCACCCTTTGTCGTGTATTTGGTCTTGTTATCAATAGGCTCAGCTTTGACAACCTCTGCCTTATTCGGGATAGGTGCTTCCGAATAGTTACCGTTGCCAACAGGGCCATTGTAATCTAGAGCACTGGTGTTAAATTTTTTATCTTTCTGTTTCGCCTCAGTTCCGACAAAATCAAAATTTAGCCGCGTTGTAGAGTTTACTGGCTTGCCATCTTTTAAGGCTGGCGAAAATTTAGATTTCAAAGCCGCTTGCAAAGCGGAGTTTCGTAAGGCGATTACGTCCAGTGTCATCACGGAGGGACATATCCATCCCGGCCCGATCGCATCGTTTACTGACGTTACTTTACCCTTTTCGTCTATTGAAACCAGCACTGACACCCTGCCGGTCAAACCAGTTACCTTGGCCTCTTTTGGATATTCCGGCATTGATAACTTTAGTAATTTTGCATCCTGAAATACAAAGTTATCGTTCCTGTCCTGAGCTGGTATGTCCACACAAAAAAATAACCACGATACGAAAATCACGCCGCTGATTGAAAACATTGATCTCATTTTGTCTTGGTCCGTTAGATAAAATATTTGAAGGAGAGGAGTTTAATCCTCTCCCTGGCACTGCAAGTAAACTTAGCTATTTGGCATACCTTGTCAGCGCCTGCTGAAAAGGTTTTGTTGCCGGCGGGATATTAGCGGGTTTGTTTGTGCCGGTCAGCAAATCCTTTGCTAACTGTGAATAAAGTGCCAAATTTGCGTCGTTGTCCGGACTGATCACTACACCTGAGAGCGATACGCCGGCAAAAAGGCCCTTGCTTCTGGAATAAGAAAGTATCTGTGCCTGCAGCTGGGCATCTGTGGATGCTTTGGCGGTACGTCCGACCGGGCCAGCTGCGGCTGAGGCCTCGCCGCCGATCTCGAATTTGTCCTCGAGAAGATTTTTCAGGCTGTTGTCTGTCATGAAAAGCATAACGACATCGGTCGAGGAGCCGCCGATCTGAAAACCGATACTTGCTCCGCCAAGCTTAAACAAAGCTGGCGGTCCCCATCCGCCTTTTACACGGCGGCTGATCAAGCCCTTGCCGCCCTGTCCGCCAATGATGAACGCACCCTTGACGACATTTGGAAAGACGCCGACGGCCTTTGCCTTTTGCAGCAGATCGGTCGGGATGGACCTGTCGGAAATCGCCATGATCTCGTCCAGAGCCTTGGTCGCCTTTTGTGATGTTTTTGCGGCATCACGTATCGCATTGGACTTGTCTTTTTGGGCCGCAACAGCAGCTGCAAACATAATGGTTAGCAGACAGATCGTGATCGCCCGGTGGATATTGTATTTGATCATTGTAGTACACCTCCCTGGATATTTTTTATATTATCGCACATCAGCAAACTCACAGTTAATAGAGAAAGCGGTGTTCAATGGACAATAGATATAGGAAAATGGAAAATGAGAGATTATTTATACTCCATCTCAGGTTTTTCAATGTCCATTATGAGTCTTCGTTGGCAATTCGGTATTATCGCCGGGATATTTCTCGCAATTTTTACGCTTTATCCGCAGATGAAAATGCTTTATCTGCGCGGTGATGATTGGCAGGGGCATTACGCTTATAACGATATTGACGAAGTAGCTTACGGCTCATATGTGCGTGCTCTTATCGATGGACGGCCGCGGAAGAATGACCCTTATTCGGGACGTGACCAATCATCAGCAACCCCGCAGCCTGAATCGCTTTTCTCAATACAGTTTGCCGCTCCATATACGATAGCAATTCCGGCTCGGATACTGGGCATTGGCGCTCCATGGGCAATGACATTGGCGGGGGCATTCGCTGGTTTTCTTGCTGCACTTGCTGTCTTTTGGTTGATAGGTGAGATAACTGGGAATTCATGGTTTGCTCTGGCTGCGAGCCTCACAGTTTTTTGTTTCGGAGCTTTGGCGGCGGGCGAAGGTGCGATCAGCGAAATTCTCTTTAACGGATTTTCTTATCCATATTTTCCAGGGTTCAGGCGTTATATACCAGCGATGGGCTTTCCGGCATTCTTTGCTCTGTGCGGGTTTGTATGGATGATGTTACGGGGGAGCGATCAAAGCTCAGCGGTCAGCGGTCATATCAAAGTCTCATTCCGAAGAAATCCACAATTGTTATATGGCGTACTGTCTACTGTCTGCTTTGCTTATTGTGTTTATACATATTTTTATATTTGGACGACAGCAGCGGCTTGGCTTGTTTGCTTGACGGCTGTTTGGCTCATCGCCAGGCCTCTGAGCCTTCGCAGTGACTTGAAGGCTCTGGCAGGTGTCGGTGCGGCCTGGGTGGCCGTGTTGGTGCCGTACGCCTATATGCTGTCGAACAGGTCGCATTCGATGGACGAAGTGCAATTGTTAGTTCACACGCGGATGCCAGATCTGACCCGCTTTCCGGAATACATCAGTTTTGCCGTGCTTATTTTGTTGATGATAGGAATTGCCGCTAAAATTATTGAGATAAAGGACCGTTCGACGCTGTTTGCTTTTTCGCTCGCAATGGTGCCGATCGCTGTTTTTAATCAACAGATAATTACCGGCCAATCCCTACAGCCTATTCATTATCAAGTGTTTATCGGTAATTATGTGTCGCTGCTCGCCTTGACGGTAGCGGTCGGCATTTTATGGAAATCGAAATTGAACACGAATCTGCCGATTTCCAAGGCAGTTTGTTTGATCATTTCGCTTTTGGCGGTAATTTGGGGCTTTGTTGAATGCCATTACACCGTTCGCGTACTTGACGATGTAAATATTGCACGAGATCAGGCTTTGCCTGTGGCCAGACGATTGGAGGAATTTGCAAAAAACGATCCCGATCCGAATCGCACGACAGTGCTGTCCTTCGACGGTATCTTTGCTGACGATATGCCGACCGTCGCTCCGCAAAATGTCCTCTGGTCGCGTCACCAGCATGTATTCGCGGGGCTGTCATGGCAGGAAAGCAAGGAGCGATACTATCAATATCTGTACTATTCAAATGTGGATGAGAAGACTTTGGATCATTTACTGAAGAATGATTTTGTTTCGATGATCGCTCTGTTTGGCTGGGGGCGCCATACAGATAGATTAAGCAGCGACGCAAAGCCTCTGACCTACGGCGAGATAGCGGATGAAACTCATAAATATGCAGAGTATGTAAAAAATTTCAACGTGGAAAATGCGGCAAATCCGAAGATCTCGTATGTAATTATCCAAAATATGAGTGACACAAATCTAACAAATCTGGATAAATGGTATCAAAGGGATAACGGCGAAGTGATCGGCGATTTTCTGCTTTACAGAGTGAAACTGCGTTGATGTAATGCGAAAATTTTAATGAATTAGATAAAAAAAGACCGCCTGGTTAAAGGCGGTCAATAAATATTGCTAAATAAATATAAATACTACTTAAGCGGCTAAAAGGTCATTGGACGTTTCGGCAAAAACCCGTCTGCCGTTTAACGCATCATCGATTATCTCGCGAACGGCTGAAGCATCTGGATTGACTTCCATACGGACACAAGCCCGCAGATGTCTGATGATTCCTTCTGTTGCGATTTCAATTGCATCGCCCGCCAGTTTCGAAAAACGGCGTGCTTGTATGTGATCGATTTGCAGAATGCGATCCTGCAATGTCATTGGTTTAGCTGCTGCCACTTTTTATTCTCCTTAATGTATTTTCCCCTTGTTCAAAAAATTTACGAGATGTAAATAATTCCAAAAGCCATTAAAAGTACTTTTAATTAGCACTTTTCCACAATTATTAGTTGAAATAATCAACATTCTTGTTGCAGGTGAATATGACGATTAGGAACTTTATCAACTCTGTAATGAAATGGTAACAAATTTATCCTTAAATGTCACCATTTTTTTTTAAGCTTTTTGATTTATTTTCTGAACTGGTATGAAAACGAGAAAACCGGCGAACCCCAAGGTTTGCCGGTCTAATAAAAATCTACCACAGTATGTGGGGGAGGGGTGTTTACGCAACCGCGTCTTTCATCGCTTTGCCTAAACGGAACTTAACGGTCGTCTTAGCCGGTATTTTGATCGGCTTGCCGGTTGCCGGATTTCGGCCTTCGCGGGCTTTGCGTGTTGCCTTTACCAACTTGCCAAAACCTGGAAGTGTAAACTCTCCGTTCTTTTTGACTTCATCGGTCGCCAACGATGCGAGAGCGTCAAAAAGGCCTTTGACCTCTGTCTTTTTTAATCCTGAGCCTTCCGCCAAAGTGTTGACGATTTCGGTTTGTGTCATACGAGCCATAATCTAATCCTCCAAAGTAATTGTGAATATAAAAACTTCCTGAACCAACAGATGTGCCTGCAAGAATAAAAACAGCAGTGATAGATAAGAACCTCGCTATCTAAAACTGGTTGGAATGGTCGGGGCGGCAGGATTCGAACTTGCGGCCTCTCGCTCCCAAAGCGAGCGCACTACCAGGCTGTGCTACGCCCCGAGTTTCGTGAGAAACGATTCCAAGTGTCGGATTTTACAGGCGAAAATTGACTAGGTCAAGTCAAACGGCGATAAAATCGAGTAAAAATCTGTTTATTAACGCATAAGCTCGTGCCCGGTGGCTAATTTCGTGCTTAATCACCTCCGGCAGCTCTCCAAAAGTCTTGTCATAGCCGACAGGCTCAAAGATCGGGTCGTATCCAAATCCGTGCGATCCTCGCGGTTCATAAATAATATTTCCTTCGCAAATTCCTTCGGCCGTATATAAAATATTGCCTAAGCCGTCCGCCAATGCCATCACACAGACAAATCGGGCTGACCGGCCGGGGTCTCTCGCTTTTTCCATTTCAGAAAGAAGCAGTGACATTTTTTGATCGAAACCGGTATCTTCACCGGCATAACGTGCGGAAAAAACGCCGGGAGCATTGTTCAATGCTCCTATTTCCAGCCCTGAATCGTCTGCTAATGCCGTTATTCCGGTTTGCAAGGCATAGCCGCGAGCTTTGAGAATAGCGTTTTCGGTAAATGTCTTTCCGGTTTCTTCGACCTCGACAATATTCTTAAAATCGCCGAGGCATTTCAATCTAACGGGAAGATCTTCAAGAAGCTGTTCAAGCTCCATGATCTTTCCTTTATTATTGGTTGCGATTAGTAACTCAAATGGTTCCTGGTTCATTATTTGAGAAATGCATTTGGCCCGTAGCTGATCAAAGGTAGGATACAACGCCGGTTATTGGTTAAACAATACGCTGTGATTTATTTACGTTGCGAAGTTCTATTGATTAAGTGTATAAAATATGTAGCGGTCTTTTCGCTGCCTGCCTTTTGTGATCAAATTCTTGTGAGGGAACCCAATTGGAAAATACTGCACCTTATACTAGCGTTTATAATAGCGGTTCAATATTATCGGCCGAGTTACTAGAAAATACTGCTTTTCCGGCTATTGATGAATACGATGCCAACGAGCTTGTGTTTGAGATCGGGCTGTGGCTGTCTGGACTTGAAAGCTTTTTAAGAGCTGATGAAAATTCATTCGAGCAAAAAAACCAGGTTAACGATGCATCACGTGATTGGACCAAGGAATTTCGCTTAACACATTCGGCGCTTTTAATATGTTCAAAATTGAATTTCAGGCTTAAGAAAACGCTCGCTACTCATGGCTTTTTGAGTCAGACCTCATTTGCTACCGAGGTAGCCGATTCTGACGATCTGCTGTTTGTACTGAGGGAGGCAATAACCATAAACGATGGGATGGTCCGGGCGGAACCATTGAAATTCGAAGAGTGGAAGGTATGGAAAAGCTTACTCTCTGAAAAATTGCTATCCTCGATGGTTGTAAGGCATTTCATGGATGAGGCAGACAAGTCTGCAGAAGATTATCTGCCAGCTAATTTCCGAAAGATCCTGGAAAGTAAGAATATCCCTTTTGCCGATAATGCCGATCTGAATTCCATACTTCCACGCTTTGCAAAGATCCTAAAATCCCTCAGTATCGTTGGACGGATGTTAAGGAGCGATGAGCCGTTAAAGCCTGCAATGCTTATATTCTCGAATGTTTATGAGCGGACACAAGAGCTGATAAATTATATAAATAACAGACTTGCACGCTTTCCTGACGAAGAAGCCGAGTTTTTTAACTCTCTCGATGCCGCATCATACACTGCGTCATTGGAGCTGAAGAAAGTTTATAATGAGGAATTGATCGGTTTGGTCGCGATCCGTCCGGCACCATCGATCTATGCACGTATCGAGACGGCATATGCTCTGTTGAGCGATAGTTTCCAGCAGATTCTTGCAGGTTTTGCACGCTTGGTAGAACCAGGGGTTGCGGTATCTGAACTTTTCCCTAATTTCAAGATTAAACTCGAGCAATCATTGAGCTTGCGGAATCAACTATCACGCGTTCTGCAGGCGGTGCAGGCTGCCGAACAAAGCCCGGATAAGAGGCCTTTGGATGATCTAAAAAAAGAGTTGACCAATTTTATGAGCGAAACTATCAACTATCTTTTCTTCAAAGATAAGGAAACGCTTGAAAGATTTGGCGAAGAGATATTTGCAACTACTGAAAAGAAAGACCTTGTTCCAATACTCCACCGCTTTGGCGCCTATTTGGAAACGCTTTCCGGCCAGGTCAATATGCGAAATATTTTGGCAAACCATCCGTTCGAACCGTCTAAATAATAAAGGACTATTGGGAACGCAAAGTTGCCAATGGCTTTCTAAATAAAACATCAAAGCTTGCGATCGAGCCGACCAGCATAACCAGCATGGCAGTTGTAATAATGCCAATTAGTGTTAAAACCGGATCGAACATCCAATCTATTTCCAGGACAAAACGGCTTACGCAATATGAGAGAAGTATGGCGAAAACGGCTCCGATCATCCCGGAAAGTAATCCCATCAACCCATATTCCGTCAGTAAAATTATGGCCAGTGTCGATCTTTTTGCGCCCAAAGTTTTTAAGATCGCATTCTCGTAGATGCGTTGCGATTTTGTTAGAGCGACCGATCCGATAAGGATCAGAATGCCGCTCAGGATCACAAAACTCCCGACAAAAGAGATGGCCAGGACAAAATTACTGACCAACTTCTGTACTGTGCTTACTATGTCCGCCACATCAAAAACTTGTACATTTGGAAATTTCTCTAGTATTTCACGCTGCAGACGCTGACGTTCGGTCGGCGGGACGCGGCTTAAAACAGTTGCGGCATAGCTTTGCGGAGCTTTATCCAGCACTCCTGGCCGGAAAACAAAAACAAAGGCCGTTCGGGTATTTCGCAGATCAAGTTTCCGAATATTAGCGATACGTGCGGTGATCTTACGGCCCGAGATGTCAAAAGTGATCGAATCACCAGGTTCGACCTTTAATTGGGCAGCCATTTCTTCTTCGACTGAAACTTCCGGCACATCGGTCGCGGAGCTTTCAGGCCACCAATTACCAAGTAACACGCTTTCATTTTCGTCGAGTTTTGGACGGTAAGTAACGGCGAATTCACGGCCTATCTGGCCCTGCTGCTGCCGCACTTCCGCCCGGCCAAAATCGAACGGCTGACCGTTAATGAAAGCCACTCTAGCCCTGACTGTTGGTGTAGTTTCGGCTTTTTCACCTATGCGTGCGTCGATAATTTTCACAAGTTCATCTATCTGGCTTTTTTGGATGTCTATAAAAAAAAGACTCGGAAGCCGTTGGTTTCGAGTGAAGTCGAATTCACGGACGAGATTTGTCTGAAGCGATTGGACAGCAAGCACAACAAAGGCTCCCAATCCGACGGCAAGCAAGATTATACGCGTTTGATTACCCGGGCGGTAAAGCGAATTTACGGCTTGTCTGACCGGGAAGGTCCCAAAGTTTTTTATCTTTCGTAAAAGTCGTGTCAAAATAATCGCCGCTCCGTAAAGGAATGACGACGTCAGGCCCAAACCTGCCAAAAAGAATGCTCCAACGGTAAATGAACCCGCCTGCCAAACCGCAAGGCCGAGCAAACCAGCCAGTGAAACCGCACCAATGGCCCATTTAGCGGGGTCAAGTTTGCGTATATTGATATTATTTTCATCACGCAGCAGCAGTTTGGGCTTGATATTTCTAACTTGCAGCAGCGGCAACGCGGAAAACAAAAGCGAGATCAAAACTCCCAGAACAATTCCCTGGACAGAGGTTGAAAAATTGATGGCATAGGTCATTTTTTCAGGCAAAACTTCGCCAAAACGCCAGCCGACAAGCCATAACCCAAGCTGGGCGAGTAAAACGCCAAAGATACTTCCAATAAAGCCGAGCGTTAAAATTTGCAGCAGATATACCGTAATAATTTTGTTGCCGCTGGCCCCGAGGCATTTAAGGACCGCGACCGATTTGCGTTTTTGTTCGACAAAGGCACGTGCGACATTCCAAACACCGACACCGCCGAGAACAAGGATCAGTAGACCCGTGAGCGACAGGTAATTTTCCGTCCGCGAAAATTGTTCGCCAAGCCGTTCCTGAGTTTCCCGATAAGATTGTATGGTGACGGTCGTGCCTTTTAGGGCTTCCCGAAGCTGACTAACCATCCCGGTTGGGTTTTCAGTTGTTCGATAAAGAATGCGGCGTCTTACACGGCTTGTGTTCCGTGTTATTCCGGCGTCGTCAAACGCTTTTTTTTCTATAAATACACGGGCTCCCAACCGTAAACCGCTGGAGCCGCCTGGTTCTTCATCAAAACTTCCGCGAATTACAAATTCCTCTTCTCCAATACGGACCTTATCGCCGACCTTTACTTTTAGATCTTCAAGCAGGATATTGGCGACGACCGCTCCGCCATTTTCCAGCAGGTCGAAACTAAAAGGTTTGCCGCCTTCAAGCTCAAAACTGCCGACAAGCGGAAAAGGTGGTTCAATGCCTTTTAGCTCAACGAGTTTAAGGTTTTCATTCGCGGGATCGGTTGGGCGGGCCATGGAAGATGTTGTGATAGCTTCGTTCCGTGCATCGACGATCCCCGATCTTCCTATCACATCTTCTATCTTTGCGACCTCTGTTGGCGTGAAATCACTCGTCGAACTAACCTCGATATCGGCCGTCATTAGCGCCCGGGCGTCCGTACCCACGGCCTTGGTTAGGTTTTGGATAAGAGAACGAAGTGCGACCACCGAGCCCACACCGAGGGCAATACACAAGAAGAAAAAAAGAAGCCGCTGCCATGAAGAGCGGATCTCACGCCGGGTGAGATTGAAAATAAACTTCATATAAATGAAAAATCTTTAATGCATGCTCTGCTTATTAATTGCCACTAGCTTTAGATAGTTGATATTGAAGAAAGGTATAAAGTTTAGTGAAATAAGTATAGGTTCACTGTTATTTGGCGTTACATCTGAGTAGTTGCTTCGTCACTTTCAACACGTCCGTCTTTCAAAACTATTTGTCGTTGAGCTTTTGAAGCGAGGGCATGGTCGTGGGTGACAAGCACAAGCGTAACGTCATTCTGTTTATGCAAATTGGTCATCAATTCAAAAATATGTTGTCCGTTTTTGGAATCCAGATTCCCGGTCGGTTCATCCGCAAGCAGGATCGTCGGTTGATTCGCAAATGCACGGGCGATCGCTACACGCTGCTGTTCCCCGCCTGACAATTCGGCCGGATAGTGATGTCCGCGATTGGTCAGATCGACCTCTTCCAAAAGCTGCATTGCCCGGCTTTTTGCGTCCTTTTGGCCGCGTATCTCCATTGGGATCAGGATATTTTCAAAAGCAGTAAGGCTTGGTATTAGATGAAACGACTGAAAAACAAATCCGATCTTTTCGCTCCGCAGTCCGGCCAGACCGTCTTCGCTCATCCGGGTTATCTCGGAACCGTCGATAAATATACCGCCGCTTGACGGGGCATCTAACCCAGCGATCAGGCCAAGAAGCGTCGATTTTCCACTGCCTGATGCACCAGTTAAGGCAATAAACTGACCATCAGGAATTTCTAGCGACACATCATCGAGGATCGTCAGGTCGTCGCTGCCGGATCGGACAGTTTTTGTAATGTTTTTGAGCTGGATCATAAAAAATGGTTAGATATATCTGCAATTTATTAATAAAGTCTAGCATCCAAGATCATTTACCGGATAATAGTAAAAGGGTCTATAGTAGTTAAGCCAAAAAATAGATAGGCTAAACTACTGAAATGAAACAGCTAAACCGCTATTATCGGCGTTCCCGAATTGCGGAAAAGA
>JAYUCO010000055.1:0-56069 GCA_043740295.1 Pyrinomonadaceae bacterium
CCATCACCCTGTTTTTTAGTAAAGGCAACACTAAATGCGCCAAAATGCGCCCGTAAGTCAGAAGCTGAAGCCGTCCACTTCAATTCGGTAGCACCACCAGCCGATTTTGGATTGACAATAACAAGTGGAAGGGGTTCGTCTTTTTGCAACTCCTTTTTCATATAGGAAATAGTTTATAAGTTTATCAGTTTTTAACAAAAAATGTCGACGGAGAGTAGATAATGAGAACTAAAGATTTGAAATATTTGCTTATTTCATTGCTTTCCAATACGCTTTATCAAAACGATACTTTTAGTTATGACAAACTTTCAATCGCAAATTCATTTGCCTGACGTGCTTAAACACGACTTAAATCAGCATTTTCCTGATCTGCTTCAGTTTGAATCTATTGACGAAGCAAGGAAAAGCGATGTTTATTTAAAGATCAAAACAACCGTTGATCGGATTTTGAGTGCCGTTGTCTGCGAGAATTTCTCACCTTTGATAGAAACTAACGCACAAACTTTTGATAATGATGCTGAAATTTCGATTGTCGCGTGGAATATTGAACGCAGGCGAATGTTTGAAGGTATTCTCGAAACATTAAAGACCCATGATAAATTAAAGGAAAAAGATATTTATCTGCTGACTGAACTCGATTACGGAATGATTCGCAGCGGAAACCGATTTGTCGCACAGGAAATCGCCGGAGAACTAAAACTAAATTATGCTTTTGCTCCGGTTTACATCGCTCTACAAAAAGGTAGCGGAATTGAATCCGCATTAGAAGGCGAGAATACCGTCTCGATTCACGGACTTGCGATGTTTTCCAAATTCCCGCTCAAAAATGTTCACGCCGTTGATTTACCAAACGGAAAGGACAAAATGAAGGGGAAGGAAAAACGGCTTGGGTATCTTCGGGCGTTGATTGCAGATGTTGAACATCCGGCAGGGAGTTTTCGTGCGGTGACGATTCATCTGGATGCTCATAGCTCACGCAAACACAGGGAAAAGCAGGTCAGAATCGTGTTAGATCACCTGGAGAAATTGCCAAAACTTCCAACAATTTTTGGCGGTGATTTTAATACTGTTACTTACGATGCTCAGAGTGCAACCCATTCAATTTTGAGCCTCTGGCACCGGGCATTACGAGCCAAAGATGTTTGCGAAAATCAATTTCCCCACCCGGATAAACGATTTGAAAAAGGACTTTTTGACCAATTTGTAAAATTCGGATTTGAATACCGGAAATTTAACGAACCCGGCAAAGGAACGCTTCATTACGACATTAATAATGTTTCGCACAACGCAAATCTCGGCGATTGGGTTCCGGCGTGGTGTTTTCCGATTATGTTTTGGGCGGCGAATAAAGCGGGCGGAAAATTTTCGATGAGACTTGATTGGTTTTTCGGACGCGGCATAGATATTGTCAAAACTTCCGCACCGCAAACGGTTGGAAAGTTAATAGATTCGCAGGGAACCCCGCTTTCAGATCACGACGCGATTTCGCTTGATTTTGTTTTAAAGAATTCGCAAATTTAAGATAAGGTTTAAAATAGATGGGAATTTTGCTTAGTTAAATGACCATTGACTCGCTGTTTCTCCGACTTATCGCTGAGCGCTCGAAAAATAACGACGGCATCCAACAATTCAATGGAAAAGAGGGCGAAACAGCGACTTTGTTTGGAAACTTGTCTTTTTACTTTCGGTGGGTTTTGCGGCGGTTTCGCCCCACGTCATCTCAGCCGTTCGGCGGCTTCGCGTATGCTACGATTAGGAAGTTACATCTTGCAAAAGGGAGAAAATATGTTCAAGAAAATTTTATCGTTCGTGCTTGTCATTTTAATGCTTAATGTGCTTGGAGTCAGTTCTGCTTACGCCGTGTGGCAATCGAACTCCTGACAAGTTAATTAACGATCTTTCCATTAAAGAACAGCGCATAGTTATAACGAAGGATTCAGATTTTATGGATTCGTTTCTTTTGTATAAAAAACCTTACAAATTGTTACTAATTTCGACGGGGAATCTTCGTAATGTCGAACTTGAGATGTTGTTTCAGACAAATATTGAAACATTGAAACAAGCCTTTAAGGCAGGTTTCGAGTTTGTCGAATTAAACCGAACAGCGATAGTTGCTCACAGCTAAAAATGAGCGTTTAAAAGTTCAGCTTAAATTGCTTTACCCTTGCTTTCTGTTCATCATATCGAGGCCGACGGCGGAAACTAGGATCGAGCCTTTGATAATGTCCTGCATATAATCCTTCACGTTTAGCAGCGACATGCCGTTATCGAGGCTGGCCATGATAATGGCGCCCAAACATGCGCCGAAGATCGTACCGCGGCCGCCGACGAGCGATGCTCCGCCGATCACGCAGGCGGCGATGGCATCGAGTTCCTTTAAGGTTCCCGCGTCGGGCGACGCACTTCCCACCCTTGCCGTAAATATCAATGACGCAATTCCAGTTAACGCTCCCAGCAGTGCATAAACTTTTAACACGTTGAATTTATTATTGATACCAGAAAGCCGGGCGGCGTCCGAGTTTCCACCTATGGCGTACAGATAGCGCCCGAAGGTTGTTGAATTCATCAGGAACGCCCCGAATAAGGCGACAGCCAGCAATATCAGCACCGGGATCGGCACACCCTGGTAGGCATTCATCACCCAGATAAATACCACGATGCCGCCAACTGGAATGACCGCTTTCAACAACTCACCTTTATAATTGGCTTCTCCAATGCCGTACTCCTTGACAGTCCTTGCATTATGAAACGCCATGAAAAGAACAAACAAAATCGCGGCGGCGGCCAATATCCAACCGTAGGTCAAAGACAGATTTCCCTGTCCGATCACCTTGAAGCTGTCCGTTGAGATTGGAATGGTGTTGCCGCCCAGTAAAAATTTCACAGCTCCGCGCCATGCCAGCAATCCGCCAAGCGTTACGATAAATGCCGGAATATTCAGATATGCCGTTAACGCCCCGTGAAAAGTGCCGATAGCAACGCCGACCGCGACCGCAAAAAGGATCGACACCGGAACGCTATATTCTAAACTGGTCAGCGAAAACGCCGCGATCCCACCCGCAAATCCAAGCACCGATCCGACGGAAAGGTCGATGTTCCCTGAAACTATGACCATCAGCATCCCGACCGCAAGGATGGCCGTCACCGACATCTGCGTCATCAGATTCGATAGATTACGCGGTTTCAAAAATATCCCGTCCGTGATCCAGCTTGACGCCTCCGAACCGGAGAACAGGTGGCCAAAAGCATTTACGATACCGCCGAAGAAGTGTGAGATATGCCCGCCCAGGCTCCAAAATTCAGGTGTATTCGGGCTGGTCGCGTAATGGAAGAAAATAAATATGAAAAGCAAAGCTCCAAGCAGCGTATATGCCCGCAAAGCCGATGCCTCGATCTTAAAGCGTTTCTTGCCCGTTGTTTCGCTTATTTCGCTCATACTATTATCTTTCTATCGTGTTTCTTGCCTTCTAATTTATCACTTTTCTTTTTCACTTTCCCTGTCCCGTCGCGGCTGCCATCACCTTTTCC
This sequence comes from Pyrinomonadaceae bacterium, assembly GCA_043740295.1. Taxonomy (GTDB): domain Bacteria; phylum Acidobacteriota; class Blastocatellia; order Pyrinomonadales; family Pyrinomonadaceae; genus OLB17. The sequence goes on from JAYUCO010000055.1 coordinate 3,529, forward strand.
GGCGTCGCTTCGATCCTGGTGAACGCCCCTGACATTTTGCCTTCATGCAGGACAAGTATCCGGTCGGAAAGCCCCAAAACCTCAGGCAGTTCAGATGAGACGAGTACGATCGCCAGGCCGTCCTGCGCCAATTTATTGATCTCGGCATATATCTCTTGCTTGGCACCAACGTCGATCCCGCGCGTCGGCTCATCCAGGAACAATACCTTCGGATGTGTCAGCAGCCACTTTCCTAGTACGACCTTTTGCTGATTGCCCCCGGACAAAGTTCCGGCAACGGTCATCGCCGAATTGGCCTTGACCCGCAGCGAACTCATTGGGCCGCGGGCCGCAATAACCTCTCTGGAACGATTTGTCAAAAAGCGTCCCGAAATGGATTTAAGCCCGGCCAAAGTCATGTTATCGAGTATTGTCTGTTCAAGAATTAGCCCGTAGCGTTTCCTGTCTTCGGTTACAAACCCGACGCCATTTTTGATCGCATCGGCCGGCGAATCTATCTCCACCCTTTCACCTTCAACATATATTTCCCGCGAAAATCTGCCGTGCCAGGCACCAAAGATGGTCATTAAAAGCTCTGTGCGTCCGGCACCCATCAATCCGGCTATACCAAGGACCTCGCCTTTCCTGACCTCGAACGAAATATCGTTGACCAGCTTTTTGTCAGGGTTATCGGCGGAATAGGCGGTCAAGTGTTTGATCTCAAGTGCCGTTTTACCAAATTCATGAACAGCCTTCGGGAAGATATCGCCCACATCACGCCCAACCATTAATGAGATCACTTTTGTTTTATTCAGATCCTTTGCGTCGTGGGTGGCAATTGTTTTTCCGTCGCGCAGCACAGTAATGCGGTCACTCATCTCAAACACTTCGTCCAGTTTATGCGAGATATAGATCATCCCGACACCTCTTTCCTTTAGCTTTCGGAGTATGCCGAAGAGTGTCTCGACCTCGGATTCGGTCAATGCGGCAGTTGGTTCGTCGAGGACTAGAATCTTGGCGTCCTTAGAAAGCGCTTTGGCGATCTCGACAAGCTGCTGCTGGCCGATCCCGAGAGTGCCAACCGGAACCCGCGGATCGATCGGTAGATGCAGGTCCTGTAGCAAGGTCGATGCTTTATGATAAAGTTCCGACCAATTGATGATGCCGAATTGCGAAGGCTCTTTACCCAGAAAAATGTTTTCCCCGACCGTCAGCTCCTTGACCAACGAAAGCTCCTGAAAGATGATCGCAACTCCGGCGCTTTCCGAATCCCTGATTCCCTTAAACTGCCGATTCTGATCCTCGATCAAGATCTCACCTTCATAGGTTCCACTCGGATAAACAGCCGAAAGGATCTTCATCAATGTCGATTTGCCGGCCCCATTTTCTCCCACCAACGAGTGAAATTCGCCTTTCTCCAGTGTAAAACTCACCCCGTCCAGCGCCCGAACGCCGGGGAATTCCTTTACGATCTCTCTCATCTCTAACAGGGACATGGTTAAATAATATTACTATTGAAATTTGCTATACCAAAGAAACCCGCTGCATTGCCCGCCGGACTTCGTCATTTTTCATAAACCAAAACCAAACGTTGCCACTCCGTAAATTCTCCGCCGCCAGCAAAGTGATGCCAAGGTCGATTCCTATTACATCCTGATTGACCCATCCTGTATGCGGATTAAAGGCATCAGCAAAACCGTATTTACCATAGATATTTTTGCCATAACGGCTTTTCATCTCTTTTAAGGCAGGCACCGAAATGTCCGGCGTAAACATAAGCGATCCCGCAGGTGCGCACGGCACGACGGAACCATCGGTTGCCTCATGACGAGGCGGTGCTCCCCACGCTACATATCCTTTCGCGGAATCCGAAGCAGTCAAACCCCAAATATTTTCAGAGTATTTTGGAAACTCCTTGCTTAAAACATCAATGAAAAACTGCCGCTGCGCGCGGGTTGCCTTTACCGAATTTTCGAAGTAATCGACGTATGGCGCTTTATTTTCACGGCGGCCGCGAAAATCAACCCAGGCGTGCGAAAACTGATGAATAAAAAGCGGCGAAACCGCCGCAAGATATTTATTGTCCCCATATTGGCTCCACGTCCGCTCCCACGCATACCAGGAATTCGCTGGAATAGGCAAGGTCGGCGAGCCGATAGCGAGAAGATAAAGTATCATTTCTTCGCTGTAATCATGCCAGCGATTTGCTATCCAGCCGCTTTCCGGCCGCCAGCCATGTGACAGCAAATATGGATCGCCGTTTAGCATCCACGGGAAATCGACCCGCTTGTATATTTTGTCCGCAAACTGAACTATTTCCTTATCGCCGCTAAAGCACTGCTTTACCGTCAAAATTCCGCCGAGCAGCAAAGCCGTATCGATGGACGAAAGCTCACTGTTCCAGCGCCTTTCGCCTGTCTCCTGATCGACAAAATGATAGAACCATCCGTTTTTATGGACCGAGCGGTTGGCGAAAAACTCAAGTGTTTTCCGGGCACGATCTTTTGCTTGTTCGGCTGTCACCCAGCCCCGGTCAGCGGCGATGCAGTATCCGCTAAGTGCAAATCCGGTCGAGGCGATGCTCGCGATCTTGTAATGGCCCTCGCCCTTTTTTGGCGCCGTGCCGCTGGTTCGTGCGCGGTCTAGTGTCAACCCAGTTTCCGGATTTGTGTGATCCCAGAAAAACTGAAAGGTCCGCTTCTGCAAGTCTTCGAGAAATGCGTCATCGTCCTTGCTAATGTTAGCCGCTGGCACCGCTGATTTCGGTGCTTCATCGACTTTTTCATTCTGCAAAGCCGATTGAGCGGTCGGCTTTGCTCCGAGTTTATCGACAACTTCGAATGTCGTCTGCAAACCGCTGTCGCTGTTTGTCCCGATATAAACCGTGAATTCCCCGGGCTCGACCACTGGTTTCAGGTCGCCGCCGAGAAATGAAAGCTCCTTCGAGGTCAGTGTAAATTCGACACGCTGTTTTTGTCCCGGCTGTAGCGTGATGCGTTTGAATCCTTTTAGCTCCTTTACCGGGCGTGTCACCGTCGCGGCAACATCGTGAATATAAAGCTGCACGACCTCGTCACCCGCCACCTTGCCGGTATTTTCGACTTCAACGCTGGCTTTAACGCTTCCATCCGCGAGTATCTCAGATTTGTCGAGTTTAATATCGGAAAGCTTGAATTGCGTGTAGCTTAACCCGTAGCCGAATGGATAAAGCGGGGAATTATCAATATCGATATACCTGGACGCGTATTTTTCGCTCCCTTTAAGCGGACGGCCGGTGTTTTTATGATTGTAATAGAGCGGTATCTGCCCAACCGAACGCGGAAAGGTGATCGGAAGTTTTCCACCCGGGTTCGAATCACCGAACAGCGTATCGACGATCGCCGGTCCGGCCATCGTCCCGGCAAACCACGTTTCCAGGATCGCCGGGGAATTCTCCGCCAGCCAATTGATCGTCAGTGGTCGTCCGTTCATCAACACGACGGCGTAGGGCTTTCCGGTCGCATGGACAGCTTTCACGAGTTCAAGCTGTTTTCCGGGAAGATCGATATTGCTTCGCGAAGAGGCCTCGCCGCTCATCTCAGCCGATTCCCCAATAACTAGGATAGTGAAATCAGATTCCTTAGCGGCATCGACAACAGCCTTAAAGCCCGCGTCTGACTCGCATTTCACATCACAGCCAATTTCGTAATGGACATTCGTCTGCGGATATTTTTGTTTCAAGGCCGCAAGAAGCGTTATTGGGTCGGTCGGCTGTCCGTCTCCGGCCCAACTGCCGTTCATATCGGCCTTGCTGTCGGCCAAAGCCCCGATCACCGCTATCGATTTCGCAGTCTTTCTGATCGGCAGCGTTTCATTTTCATTCTTAAGTAAGACAAACGATCTTTCAGCTGCTGTTTTAGCGGCGTTCTTGTTTGCCTGTTTAAATACTTCACGTTTTTCGAGTTCTTCGTCGCCATATGGTTTATCGAAAAGGCCGAGCCGGAACTTGATGCGCAGTACGTGACGGACAGCCTCATCAATAACGGCTATCGGCACTTTATTCTGTTTTACAAGGTCTTCGCCATATTTATTGTAAAAACGGCTGACCATCTCGATATCGGTTCCGGCGTTGAGAGCAAACATCGCCGCATCCGCTTCCGTGTGGGCGAGGCCGTGCAGCATCAGTTCGAGTACGGCCGTGTAATCGCTAACTACAAGCCCGTCAAATTTCCATTCGTCACGAAGCACCTTCTTTAAAACGAAAGGATTCGCAGTGGCCGGAATGCCGTCGAGATCGTTGAACGATGTCATGAACGAACCTATTCCGGCATCGATCGCTGCCTTAAACGGCGGAAAATATATCTCACGCAAGGCGCGTTCGGAAAGATTTGTGGTGTTGTAATCGCGTCCGGCTTCGGCGGCGCCGTAGCCGACCCAATGTTTTGCGGTCGCTAAAATTTTATTGTTTGCACTGTAATCGATTCCTTGAAAACCGCGAACGCGGGCAAATGCTACCTTTGAGCCAAAGAAAGTGTCTTCACCCGCGCCTTCGATAACACGCCCCCAGCGCGGATCACGGGCAATATCGACCATCGGGGCAAACGTCCAATGCACGCCGGCGGCACGAGATTCAGCGGCAGCGATCGCAGCATCATTCTCGATCAATGCCAGATCCCAACTCGCCGATTCGCCAAGCGGAACCGGAAAGATCGTTCGATAACCGTGTATGACATCGAACCCAAGCAGTACCGGAATTTTTAACCGCGATTCAAGCGCCGCCCGCTGAAGCTCGTTTGTGGCACGAACACCGCGAACATTCAGCGTTGACCCAAGCAAGCCTTTTTGTACAAGCTCCAAATGCTCCGGCCTGTATTTCCCATTCGCCTCACCATCAAGTATCTGCAATTGCCCCAGCTTCTCCGCCAGCGTCATTTTAGAAATCAAAACATCAACTTTTCTCTCTATGTCAGATTGTTTTTTTTGAGCAAAAAGTGAAAAAGTGAAAAGAAAAAATAAAATCGGGATAAGGGCATATTTTGTATTGTCTGATCGCATACTATTTCTTTAACTCCGTAAACTTTGGGTTATACTATTTCAACCAAAAAGCTAACGTAATGAATCACAAAGTTTTTTCCAACACAAAATTCCCTAATGCATTGAACTCATTATTATATTTTCTCGTCCTCTTTGCCGTGATTTTGACTGTTCCAGCTCAGCAGAATCGAAAGAAAGTAAAACCAAATCTACCGGATGAGGAAATTTTCAAACTTTTGCAGGAATCCGCTGTTTTGATTCAATCGGAAAAATTCAGCGAGGCTGAACCGATCTTGCGGCAGACAGTTAAGGCTGCCCCGATGAACTCCGATGCCTACAATCTGCTTGGCATTGTGCTTGACCAGCAAGGAAAAAACGTTGAAGCTGAAAAATCCTTTCGAACCTCATTAAAACTTAACCCAAAAGCTATTTCACCGCTTGCCAATTTAGGCGTTTTGCTGGCCCGGCTGAAGAAATATGATCAGGCAGCCCAGGCCTTTGAAAAAGTTCTAATAATCGCCCCCAACCATCCGCAAGCGACTATAAATCTTGGGCTGCTTTATGCTTCATTAGGCAAATATGATAGAGCCGTCCCACTTCTGCAAACTGCTGATAAATTTCAACCAAATTCCTCGGATATTCTTTTCAATCTCGGGCTTTCGCTCTATCATCTTCAGCGATTTAATGAAGCAAATTTAGTTTTTTCCGAGGCTTCGAAGCTCCACCCCGATTCTTCCGAAGTTTTGTATTATCTCGGTTTGATCGCATATTTCGCTAATGAATACGAAACTGCGGCCAACTATTTTGATAAAGCCGTCAGCTTGCGGCCAACGTACGCGGAAGCAAACTTTATGCTCGGCGAAATTTTACGAAAAAACAATCAGTTTGCCTTCGCCGAGGAATTTTACGAGAAAGCTCTGGTGCAGAACCCGTCGCAGCCTGTTAATTACATTCGGCTCGGAGGCATTTTCTTATCTCTCCGTAACCTAGAAAAAGCACTGGAAATTTTTACAAAAGCAACCGAACGATTCCCGGATATTCCCGAAACTTATTTTTTTCTCGGCATCACGGCCCGCGCCAAGGGAAGTTTTGATTTAGCCATTACTTCACTTAGAAAATCGCTTACCCTAAAGCGTGAAAATCCCGATGCGTTGGCTTTATTGGGTGCGATCCTGGCTGACCGCGGTGAAATTGCCGAAGGAGAAAAACTTCTTCGCCAAGCTGTGGGTCTCGACAAAAACCATTTTAATGCCTATTACGATCTAGGCCGGCTGCTCGTCAGAAATCACAATTACTTAGAAGCCTTACCGTTTCTGCAGCGGGCCGCGTCTATCAATCCCAAAAATCCGGACGCTCATTATCAACTTTTCCTGACTCTTTCGCGTCTTAAACGCCAACCGGAAGCAATGCAGGAGTTGGCGGTTTATAAGAAGCTAAATCAATCTCAAAAATAACTCCAATTCCGTATAAAACTTTGGGAAGAAGCGAAGAAACCAAAATTCTTCGCTTCTTTTTATTAGATAAAACGTATTTGTCGAAAACCTCGCTTAGAAATTAAATCTTGCCTGCAATTCGACCACTCGTCCCGAAAGTCCTCCGGTTGCCTGTCCAAAGCGTGAATCAGTAATCACGGTGCTCGGAGAAGCGAACCCAAATGGAACAAGATTTAAATTGTTAAAAGCGTTAAAAAGATTGACCCGCAAATCTAACCCGCTACCTTCACTCAAACTAAAACCTTTGGGTAGATTAAACCTCTTGGACACCGTCAGATCTACATTAAAATATTGAGGTCCACGAAAAGAATTACGTCCGATTCCCGGCGGATTTAAGGAGAGAAGCGGCGGATTGCCAGCAACCGTTGTTGAAAAATATCTCGGCCCTCCGCCCGGAAAATTTCCGCCAGGACTAAGAAACGTACTGTTAGATGTGCTGTTTCCCGCTCCGCCGCGATATAGGGTCGGGCGTATAGGGTTAATAAAATTGTTCTCGCTGCGACCCTGAAGTCCTGTATTCAGTACCGGTGTGAATGGAAATCCAGTATGCCATGTAACAATTCCGCTGAATTGAAAGCCGCCGAGTAATGTTCCGGCTAGATCATCCCGCTTACGGAAAAATGGTAGATCATACAATCCGAAAAGATTGAAGTTATGTTTAACGTCGAAATCTGAAGGTCCACGTTCAAGTCTGTTCTCAATTGGAAAAGTTTGATTGGTAACAAAACCAGGGCCTTCGTTGGATAAATTATCGAGACTCTTTGAGAAACGATAATTCGCCTGGATCTGGAAACCGTTGGCAAATCGGCGTTCAAGCGTTGCAAGCAACGCATTGTAATCAGATTTTACGTCCGGTGTCGGCAGATACACGGCAAAGAAAGCTGGGTTGGTCCGGGCAAAAATATAGTTTTGATTAACCAGTCGGATCAAATTCTTGGTGCGGCTGCCCTGATAACCGATCGTCGCAGTCAGTTTTGCCGGCAGTTGATATTGTCCTTCAAGAGAATACCGGTAGCTTTGTGCGTTAGGCTGATCCTGCGTCGAGCCGTAAATCTCTACTTGACCATTAAATGGTGCTCCAGTAGCCGGATTGATTCCGCCGCCCAACAGCGGATTTGCCGGAAAACTGCCTGGTGAATTGCTGCTACCTAAAGCGTACAAGATTTGTCCATCGACGAAAGGCGATCCAAAACCATCGCCGCCCGCCGGTCCAGCGGTACCGCAGCAAATCCCGAAACGGGAGAAAAACGGCGGATTACCGCGAGAATTGACAAAAACAACACTTGGTATTCGATTGTATCCGATACCAAACCCGCCACGAATAACACCCTTTTCCCTCAAGAATCGGGGACTGTAAGCAAAGCCAATTTGCGGTCCGAAATTGTTTTTGTCTGCTTTGAAAAATTGGTCAACTACTGCGACTCTTGAATCAACCAAGCCGTTTGGCCCAAATACGATATTACTTTGTCGCCCAAGCTTGTCATTTATCGGAGGGAAAAACTCATAACGCAATCCTAAATTTAATGTCAGATTCGGTTTTACCTTCCAGTCATCCTGGACAAAGAAAGCATAATCATTCGTTTTGTAGTTACGTGACGCATCGGCCGGGGCACCAGTTATTGGGCTGGCGTTTATACCTTCAAAAATCGGCGTGTCATTTGCCAGATTAAACAGCCCGACAAAACTATAGACTGGACGGGCACCGCCGATTATACTGGTATTGTTAAAATCAAATCGAAGCTGTGTTCCAATTTTTAGAGCGTGATTTCCAATAATCCAGTTAAAAGTATCGCTGAAATCCAAACTTTTTTCCGACAAAACGCCTGGCGTGTTTTCATTTTGGGGAGCCCCGAATCTGATACGGTCAAAAGGCAAACCTTCGACTTCTATGCGCGGTATCCCAAAATTTGTATTCGGATTTGAAGAAACTTCGTCAAAAGAAAATCCGCTGTAATTGATTCGCGCCTGATTAAACTTCGTAGCGGAAATTGTACGGTTATAGATCAGAGCTGTCGAAAAAGAAAGCCGCTTTGAAATAATATCGCCGCTCGGCCTGCTCCGTCCCGCCGGATCTGCCCCGATAATGTTTGTCGGAGTAAAAAATGTCGAAACCGCAATACTGTCTTTCGATGTCGCGTTATAATCGACCCGTGTAAAAAATTGGTCTCCTTTAAAAGAAATCGGATTTGATATTTGAACATATTGAATATCGGGAATACCGTCGAAACCACCGCCAGTCGGGGCACTAAACGGAACATATTGCCCTTGGGAACCGGTTAATGAACCTAAATCCAACCCACCATTGACTGCACGGCAGCGGTCGTTCCCGTCCCCAAAACCGGCAAATGAGCAACTCGCCGGTAAAACAGATATTATACGCGGCTCAATTCCCGCCGATCCAAAAACACGGGCTGTAACTCCGTTCGGTCTTAAGGTGCGAACCAAATTACGGTATTGAGAGGTTTCAACAAAAGTAGCCGAGGTATTGTTTGATGAGTTTCTCAAACCTTCATAGGCGAAAAAGAAAAATAATTTGTCTTTACCACTGATAGCAAATGGACCGCCTTCGCCGAAATGCAGAAACGGTAAAGGCCCGCCGAAACTACCACCGAATTGACGCGACCTGTCGTTGACCCGTTGTGCGAAACCCGGAAATTTGTTGAAAGCGTTTAGTTCAGGTCCGTCATATTTAAAAAATCCGCTGCCATGATAATCATTAGTTCCATTTTGACTAACCACTTTAATTGACGCACCGGAATTTCGTCCGTCTTCCGCTGAATAGGAACTGGAAGAAATAGTAACTTCCTTGACAGCCTCCTGGCTGGGCGTGACGATAGCTCCGCCGCCGTTGGTTTGGCTGTTGACGCTCACTCCGTCGATCTGAAAACTGTTAGCCGAAACCCGTTGTCCATTTGCCGAGATAGGAACTTGATTTTCCGTTTGGAAGATCGAACTGTTAGAGCCGCCCGGACCTGGTGAATTCGGCAAGCCAGCCGAAGCTCCGCTGCCGCCGCGAGCTCCGTCGCCGAAGATTCCCGGCGTTAATCGCGCTAATTCGTAAGGGTCGCGGCCTACTTGCGGGAGACGTAGAATTTCGGCTTTGGTTATCGTATTGTCGATGTTTGCATCTTCGGTTCTAAGCGGCTGTGCCTCATCTGTGACCGTCACGCTTTCACTTATACCGCCGCCGGCTTCAAGCGTTATGTCCAATCCCTGCACGGTTTCAGCGTTGATGTCATAGCCTTCAATCACTTTTTGTTTGAAGTTCGCCAGTGTTACGGAAATTTTGTATTTGCCTGGAGCAAGGCCGTTAAAGCGGTAAAATCCTTCGCCGCTGGTCACGGTTTCAACATCCCGGTTGTTTTCGGTGTTTGTCAAAACAACATTAGCTCCGACCACTACCGCACCTGTGCTGTCAGTTACGGTACCTTGCAACGCCGCTTTGAATTGGGCGTTAGCTATTGTCACAGACAATGCCATGATCGCCAAACAACCGAAAATGCCTGCTAGTTTCATCATTCTTTCCCGCATAAGAGAAGCCTCCAACAAATTAATTATTAGCTCAAAAAAATTTCTGAAATGGAAAACGTTTGGGATTTCTGATTTACTTTTTCAATAAAATCTATCGCTTTCTTCGAGAATCGAAAGTAAATCGTTTTAGTAAATCGTTTTAGTAGGTATTTTTATAGCACCATTTTATTTTCGGTGTCAAGAATTTTTAAGGTAGATTTAATATAATCGGACTATTTATTTACTTTACGGCTCGGTGCATGAAAACTCTTTGATTGGTTATACCAATTGAGCGAAGAAGTTCCCAGCCTCTGCAAACGGCGTTTTAGGTGAGATGGATAAATCGATTTATTTGGCATCGCCGGTGTTACGTGTTATTTTGCCTGAAGCGAAATTTGCATATTTGTTTACTTTTTTGATCTTATGCCGAGAAAACCCAAATACATAACGGAAAGATCCGAAAAACAATCGGCAAATAAAGCAGCTGTGAGTTTGAAGCAATTGGCGGCCCATCTTGACCTTTCTACCACCACGCTTTCGCTCGTTCTGAACGATGCTCCGTCCGCTAATTCCATTCCAAAGGAAACCAAAGACCGTATTTTTCTCGCTGCTAAAGAGTTGAATTATCGGCCAAATTATCTGGCCCGCTCACTTCGCGTCCAGCGGACAAATACATTCGGCGTAATAGTGCCGGAATTAAGTGACGGTTATTCGGCGATGGTTCTGAACGGCGTTGAATCCGCGTTGTCTGAGGAGGGCTTTTTTTACTTGACGGCAAGCCACCTGCACCGCGACGATCTTTTGGAAAAGCTTCCGCGCATGCTTATTGAACGGCAGGTCGAAGGAATTATCGCCGTCGATACAACGATCCGTTTTGAACCGCATCTGCCCGTCGTCAATGTTTCCGGGCATGAAGAGATTGAAGGCGTGACGAACGTCGTTCTCAACCACCAGCATGCCGCCGAACTCGGCATCGGACATCTCTATAATCTTGGCCACCGAAAAATTGCGGTGCTAAAAGGACAGACTTTCAGCTCGGATACAGATATCCGCTGGAGTACCATCAACGAAGCGGCCCGCAAACGAAATGTCTGTATTGATCCAAAGCTGTGCAGCCAATTGGAAGGCGACTCGCCATCGCCGGAGATCGGTTATTTGGCTACAAAGAAACTTCTCGCAACCGGAGAAAAATTCACCGCCCTGTTTGCTTTTAACGACATATCGGCCATCGGCGCGATCAGGGCGCTCGAGGAAATGGGATTGCGTGTGCCGATAGATGTTTCGGTGCTTGGTTTTGATGATATTTACGCCGCCGCCTTTCACAACCCGGCACTCACGACCATCCGCCAGCCGCTATTCGAAATGGGCAGCATCGCCGCCAAAACACTGCTCGATAAACTATCAGGCAAGGCAAACGGAGATTCACCTAGTATATTAAATGTCGAGCCGGCCCTTATCGTCCGCCAATCAACCACACGGGTTTTACACAACTAAAATTAACTTTTTATTGCGTTTTCTAAGTCATATCAGTCGGAAACGGCCCTTACCAATGCGAACATAACTCAGTTTATGACGAGTTACTTTCCGATGCAAAACGTCGAAAAAATTCTTGTCAACATGTCTTCGGTGGTGGTTTCGCCCGTGATCTGCCCAAGATATCGAAGGGCATTGTGCAGCCCGATAAGCACTATTTCCTCGCTTGTTTTTTTATCTAACAATTCAAGTGAATTATTGATCTCAGTTTCTGCCCGGAGAAGCAGGTCGTGATGGCGGGCGTCAGAGACAAGAAACCCCGTATCGGATAAATCTTCGACGGCGAATGGCTCGATCATTGCTTGCTCCAGTTCTTTTAGTCCTTCGCCGCTTTTGGCGGAAATAGCTAGGATCTGATTTTTGTGATCTGTGAACTGCGATCTTACCTTTTCGATCAAATATTGAATTTCGGCCACATCGGCCTTATCGGTCTTGTTTATTACGACCAAATAATTCAGCTCTTTGACCATGTCGAGAATCTCTTTGTCCTCGGCGGTTAATTCATAGGTACCATCGAGCATTACAACCACGAGATCGGCATCGGCCATAGTCATTTTTGATCGTTCAACCCCGATGATCTCGACAGCATCGGTCGTTTCGCGCAAACCTGCGGTGTCGATCAGCGAAATTGGAATATCGTTAATAGTGAATTTTTCGTAGAGTTGGTCGCGGGTCGTTCCTGCAATTTCGGTTACGATCGCGCGTTCGCTTCCGAGGAGTGCGTTGAACAGGCTCGATTTGCCGACATTGGGCCGTCCGGCCAGCACGACCTTCAGCCCTTCGCGGATAAGTTTTCCGGCTTTGAATGTCGCGGCAATTTTTCCGGTTTCAGCCGCAATTGCAGTCAAACGGGTTTTGATTCCTTCGGTCTGAAATACGGGCAGATCGTCTTCGACAAATTCTATCGCCGATTCCAGCAGGACTATAACATCAAGCAGATCGTCTTTTAGCGGCTGCAGATGGTTTGAAAATTCGCCGCGAAGTTGCCGGACGGCCTGGCGAGCGGATGCCATTGTCTGTGAGTCGATCAGATCTCGTATCGCTTCCGCCTCCGCCAAATTCATTCGTCCATTCGCAAGTGCACGAAGGCTAAATTCTCCGGCGTCCGCCATCCTCGCACCGAGTTGCAAACACATATCCACCACTTGCCGCAGCAGCACTGGTGAGCCGTGGCAGCTAATTTCGATAACATCTTCGCCGGTGAATGAATGCGGGGCTTTAAAATACGTAATAAGAACTTCGTCGATAACTTCTGAAGTATCGAGATCGCGGATTTGATCGAGATATGCGAAACGGGGTCTGAAAGTTAAGTTTTCGTCTCGAACAAGTTTTTGCGAGATTGAAAAGGAATCGCTGCCGCTTAGACGAATAACGCCTATGCCGCTTCTACCGAAAACTGTGGCTAATGCGACTATGGTATCCGGCATAAAAATTACAGGATTCACAGGATAATCAGGATTCAAGCTACTTTAACCCTATAAATCCTGATTATACTGTTGAAGAAATTATTTAAGACAGACTCGAAGTCGCCTGTCCCTGCCGTCGCCGATCGATTCGGTGGTCAGATCTTCTTCGTCTTGTATTGTTAAATGAATTATGCGTCGCTCGGTCGAATTCAGCACTCCGAACGTAAACGGCGTTCCGTTCTTTCGCACCTGATCGCCGGCGAATCGTGCCATTGCCTGCAGTTCCGCTTTGCGGGTTCTGCGATATCCGTCGGCGTCAACCACGAAACGGTGATCGCGGTCGAGTTCGCGGCCATAGATCTGAAAAAGCAAAGTCTCGAATGAATCGAGCAATTCGCCATTTTCAGCAAGTGCAAAATGACTGTCATCGCCGCTCAGATTCATTACACAGCCTTCGTCCGTCCATTCGGAAGATACGGTCAGCTTAAAACCCAGATCAGCTATGAGTTCGGTGAGGAATTTTTCGGCATTTTGGCAAATTTCGTTCATATCATTCAGAAAGCGGACTGCCAGCCTGCAATGGCAGTGTAGATGTTATTGTCGCCCCAACTCGATCACAGGCTGGCGGCCTGCGTTCCTGGTTTCGGCTTTATCTTCTTTGCGTTTTTCGGCACCGAATCGACCACGACCGCTCCTGTCGGATCGGCCGGCTTTGCCATTCTATTGATGATCATTTGCTGCCCAAAACTGACGATGTTTCCAAAGAACCAGTAAAGCAGTAAACCGGCCGGTGCGGCCCACATTACCCAGAGCATCATGACCGGCATAAAATAGGTCATCATTTTCTGCTGCATTTGCTGCTCGGGCGTTACGGTCGCTGCGGTCGGTGTAAATTTCATCGAAAGTATCATCGACAGCGCAAAGCCAAATTCCAAAAGGTGCCACGGATCGGCCGCAGACAGATCGGGCAGCCACATGAACGAAGCCTGGCGAATATCAAGCGAAACCGTGACCGCCGTATAAAAAGCGATCAACAGCGGAAACTGCAGCAGCATCGGCAAACAACCGCCGATCGGCAACGCGTCCTTGGTCATTTTCAACTGCTGCATTTGCAGTTCGCGCATTCGCGGATCGTCTGTCGGAACGCCTTTCTTTTGCAGGTCCTTGATCTGGTCCTGGATCGCCTTCATCTTCGGAGCATTGCCAGATGCTTTCTTGAATGACCGCGATTGCGACCACCGTAATGGAAACAAAAGCGAATAGAACAAGAATGTAAAAACAATTATAGCAACGCCGTAATTATGCGTAAGGCCGTTAAAGAAATTCAGAGCATAAAGGATCGGGATGGCAAGACGTGATGTAAGCGGCCTGATCCAGCTATAATTACTGAAATTGATCAGCGGAACTACGTCGATATTACGGCCAACGGAAGATGTAAGTGTTTTGTTATACTCACTCAGCCCAAAGTAATCCTTCGTACCGGTATATATTTTTGTTACTGTACCGTCACCCGGAATTGGCAAATATGCCGTGACCAGATGCCGCGTCTCTGTCGTTTTCTTATTGCCGGTGACCCAGCTTATTATGCCGTCATGATACGGCTCCATAGGAAACTCATATTTCGATGCTCGGTATTCGAGACCTTGTACCTGTTGGGCCGGTATTGCCGCCATTGCGAAATATGCGTCCGCGACTCCCGCCCAATCGACGTTTCCGGGAACAGTAACGGTGCTTTGATTATTAGCATCGTAAGTAAATGACGCTCCCGGATGGCGGTAAACGTCATCGTTTGCGTAAGCGATAGCTTCCGGTTCAATATGATAAAAACTGTGGTGAACTATTGCGTGGTCGCCAATGCTGGCACCGATCAGGAGCTTTGTATTCGGCACAGGCTGGCCATTTTTTGTAAACTTGACCGAAAGATCGGCAATGTAATTGTCGGCCCGAAAAATGAAGGTTTTTGTTACTTCAACGCCGCTTGCATCCGTCAATTTGAACTCGATCTGCTTTTCCTGTCCATCCGTCAGTTCGATAGAATCAGCCTGATCTGAAACCTGATAATTGCGCTCGTTGACCAAATTATTGAGGTTCTGATCATCTGTCGCCAAGCGAAACGGTATCTCCCGCGGGGTTTTTGCTAGAGCTTCGGGCGAAATTATCTGCAAAGGTTTTTGCTCCGTTCCGTTCGAGCCATCTGCAAAAAGCGGACGTTCTTCTTTTGGCGATTTGTTCTTCAAAAGGACCCAGCTTGTCGCTACGGCGCCTTTTGAATCAAGTTTTACCTCATATAATGGAGACTTGATCGTGATCGTCCGGTTCGGCGTGGTATCTGGCGTGACAATAGCCGTTTCCGGTGCAGTTTGCAAAGCAGCGACAACTGGTGCGGGTGTCTCTTGTGCAACGACTGGGGCCGTGTTTGTATTAGCTGTAGTATTCGAATTATCGGATGATGGTTTAGTGGGGGCAAAAAAATATGACCAGCCGAAAAGCACGATCATAGAAAGTAGTGCGGCCGTTAGGAAACGAAATTGATTTTGTTTATTCGAATTATCCACCATTTTAATTTTGGATTTCGGATCGGGTACCAATGGATTTGGGTGGAATGCTAACTATTTGCATTCTTTCAATCCAATATACCCAATCTAAAATCATCTAACCGGATCATGCCCGCCCTTGCAAAATGGCTGGCATCTCAATATACGCTTCAGGCCCATCCATGTTCCGCGAACGGCACCGTATTTTTCGACCGCTTCTCTGGCATAATCCGAGCAGGTCGGTTCAAATCGGCACGCGGGCGGCATAAAAGGCGACACAAAGGCCTTATAAATACCTATCAGATCTAGGACCAAAAACTTCATCGTAAAAACATTTTGCCACAGAGAGCGTTAGGATTTACAGAGTGCAGGCAAGAAAAATCGCCCTTAACCTTTCTCTATATCTTCCTTTGCTGTCTGTGGCAACGAATTCTCTTCCGCTATTACCGCGACACGTGCTGCGATCTGTCGGAATTCCGCCAAAGGTTTTTCGAGCTTAACTTTAAGCAAGCTCCTTCTCGCATTCAGTACCCAATCATATTTGATCGAGATCGCGTCAAGTTCGGCCCTGCTCAATCTAAATGTTTCACGCAGCAAACGCTTTGCCCGGTTCCGGTCATGTGCCTTGCCGATGCCTTTTTTGGTTGCCGTCACCCCGACACGTTGAACCGGGTTTTCGCCGGGCAAAATGAAAACCGTCATAAAACGGCCTTCTATGCGTTTGCCATGCTCATAAACCCGCAGAAATTCCGCGCGTTTTCTGAGCCGCGCTTCCTTCGGCAGCGAAAAGCTTAATAATGGTGAACCGTTAATCTCTTGCGTCCCTTCGCACGACGGCGTTTGATCACTGCGCGTCCGTTCTTGGTCGCCATCCTCGCGCGAAAGCCGTGTTTTTTCGCACGTCGGCGGTTGTTCGGTTGATATGTTCTTTGCGGCATAATTACTCTCCATGGATTTCACCCTAAAGTGAAAACTTTAAAAATAACCGCAGAGCTCCGTAATGTCAAGGAATGACCGTTTATAAATGAAATTTGCGGTTCGGTTCGGTCTCGTATTGCAGAATCCTTTTCAATAAACGAAAATCATACAAATCTTATTAGGGGGAAGTCGGATGAGCTTAACAAAAATGATCGAGCCGTCAAATTGGACGGAATTTCTGTCGGAATTCTCTAAACGTAACAGCGGCCGCCGCGCACGTTTCGAATTATTTCGGCGTGATGGCGAAGTAGCAGAAGAAGAACGGGAAGGCTACTTCGAACAGATTAGCATCAACAATAGCGTTGTAAATATTGAAAGAAAATACAAAAATCACGAAGAAGACCGTGTAATGAGCGATAAGATACCAAACATTCACGGGATTTCCGTGCAATACGATACCGACGAAAGCGAAAACACGCTGGAATTCACCAATGATAAGGGCGACATGACCGTCCTGCATTTCGAATCATTGGTTGACGGTGATTCGTAAAAAAATAGCAGCTGTCTGACCGTAAGAAACTGACTGATTGCTAACCGCAAAAGAAAGCCCTTCCTTACGGTCAGGCTTCAGCCGGGAAAATCGTCCGCCGCCCGTCAATTTTTAGATTTCCGGCGGTGATCAATTTGACGGCTTCGACATACGCAGCATGTTCCTGCTCCAAGATCCTTGCCGAAAGCGTTTCGGCGGTGTCGCTGTCCAAAACCTCGACCGTTCGCTGCAGAATGATCGCACCGTTGTCGAGGTCCTCGTCAACAAAATGCACAGTGCAGCCTGAAACCTTAACACCATAATCGACCGCCTGTTTCTGTGCATCAAGCCCGCGAAAACTTGGCAGCAAACTCGGGTGAATATTTACGATCCGGTTCGGAAATGACCGAATAAATTCCGCCGACAACAGCCGCATATAACCCGCAAGACAGACCAATTCAATTCCTCTTTTTTGCAGTTCGGCAATAATTTCCGCGTCATGTGCTGTCCGGGCCCTGCCGTTTCGTTCGATCACAACCGTTTCGATGCCAAGTTCCGTCGCCCTCGCGAGTCCAACCGCATCCGCTATGTCACTTATGACGACTGCGACCTCTGAGTCCGCAATCTCGCCTAACTGAACAGCATCGACCAGCGCCACCATATTCGACCCGCGACCTGAGATGAGTATTCCGATCTTCATTTTATTTGCTTGGATAACAACAAAGTTCTATTATTGCCCACTAAGTTTAGTATTGTCTATTGTTCACGTATTTGTTAACATCGTATGCGGAAAGTGATCTATTACAAGACTTTGAGCGGCGAGAGTCCGGTCTATAATTTCTGAAATTACTTTCCCCGAAGCAGTTCGAGAAAGTCGTTTGTGTGCAGGCGATATTTCGAGACTTGCCGAGCAAAGAAAAAATGAGTATGAAAAACAAAGAGGAAATGGATGATCTCGACCGAACCATTGCTGAGTGGAAGGAAAGAAATCCCGAACTTGCAACTGAATTCAAAGAAGGTTACGAGAACTTCAAGATCGGTGTTCTGTTTAAGGCGTCGCGGGAACAAGCCGGTATGACGCAGGAAGAGGTCGCTCGGAAATTGGGGACAAAGAAATCTGCGATCTCACGGATCGAGAACCATGCCGAAGATATTCGACTCTCAACTCTATATAAGTACGCCAAAGCTCTTGGCAAAAAGGTCAGTCTTGAGATCGTCTAGCTGCATTTCAATGGAACAAATATTGTTTTCCAGTGTCTAATGGGAATAGAAGTATTTTCCGCCGAGCCGCAATTAAAACATGAAAAAGTATTTGAGACCTATTATTTTCATCGCTACATTCGTAACTGCCGGCATTGTTCTAGCTTTGTATTCATTCTTCACCAACTCGCATAACACTATTCTGTGGAATATAGATTCTTTATTGCCGCTAAGCCAACATTCAACCGAATACGATAGTCCACACGCTGAACTCGACGGAAAGACCGTGCATATTCGGCCCTATGATGCCTCATTTGAAATACCTGACGGCTGGCTAACAACAAAACCTGCTCCTGATGAACACGTTAAGAATCTTTTTCTAAGTTGGCAAGATTTAAATGAATTAGGCGAGATCGACCATGAAATGAATGGCTCTGATAGTGACGAGGCTGAGGTTATCAGTTCGATACTACCGTTTGATGACTGTGTTGCACATGTTGGTGACAGGGGATGGGGGAACTTCCTGTGGAACGATTTACAGGGAAGAGTCTATGTGACCGACCTAACGCCAGATCTAATTGCTGCAAATATTGAAAAAGAAGGTCTCAATAAAGCCACTCGGCTTTTCACCAGAGCCTCACTTCTAAAGCCCCAAGATAAAGGAAAATGGAAGGCATTAACCATGGATATTTTTGACGCCCCGTCTTGGTCCGATTTCATGCTGGGCGAGAGATTAGATTTCTATGTTCGTGCGTTCGACGATAAGACGGTCGTGTTTGTTTTTTTGCACACAGACAGCTATTCCGACGAGATCAGCCTGCTTCTAACTTCTTTTAAGTGGCAACATGCGCCAGCCTCGAAATTGACCCCTATCCCATAATTAAATGACCCAGGACGCCCACTCACAGGACGCCCACTCAATTAATACCTCTATGCTATCTCTCTTTGTTCTATTGGCATCCGACCGCTAGATTAATTCTACAAGTTTATTCCCCGTTCTTATTCTTCCAATCTCATGGCAGCCACCTATTAATTCCAATATTGAAACCTTATCAGCCTCCGAGCAAATCACAATCATCCCGATCCCCATATTAAAAGTTCTGAACATCTCTTTTTCTTCGACATTTCCTAGTTTTTGCATTAGTCCAAATACCGGAAGTTCAGGCCATGTGCCACGTTTTATTTCGACTGAGACACCTTCGGGTAGAATTCGTGGGATGTTTTCGGTAAAGCCGCCGCCGGTGATGTGGACAAGGCCTTTGATAACACCTTTGTCCAGCAAAGCCTCGAGCGGGCGAAGAAAACTGGTGTGCGTTTCGAGCAATGCTTCACCAACGGTTGTTTGAAGTTCGTCTAAATATGTATCGGCTTTATAACCCGCGACCTCGTAAAATAGTTTGCGGGCGAGCGAATAACCATTTGTCTGTAAACCTTTTGAAGGCAAACCCAGAACGACATCGCCCGGTTTAATGTTTTTGCCGTCGATCACTTTTTGTTTATCGACCACGCCGACAATAAATCCGGCCAGGTCGTATTCGCCGTCCGCATACATCGAAGGCATTTCGGCTGTTTCACCGCCGAGCAGTACGCAGCCGTTTTCGCGGCATGCCCGCGCCATTCCCTCGACGACCGAAGCTGTCACGTCGGGATCGAGCTTGCCGGTCGCAAAATAATCGAGAAAGAAAAGTGGGCGAGCTCCCTGAACGAGAATATCGTTCACGCAGTGGTTTACCAGATCGGCTCCGACAGTATTGTGAATTCCGGTTTCGAATGCGACTTTCAGCTTTGTCCCGACGCCGTCCGCAGAAGCCACCAATATCGGCTCCGCCATTTCGGGAAACGCGCCTGCAAACATACCGCCAAAGCTGCCGATCTCCGTCAGCGTTCGATCGTTAAAAGTGCTCCGTGCATATTCACGTATTTTTGCGACGGCTTTATTGGCATTGTCAATTGAAACGCCTGAATCAGCATATGAAATTGAATCTGACATAATAGTTTTTCAAGAGAATTATATGGTCCTACTGCAAAATTTACTAACGGAAAAGGCGGAAATACGACCAGTCGGGAGTATCTTCTTTATCTCTAAATTTGAAGGCCTCACGCTGGCTACCGCTCGTGTTTCCGCCTTTATTCGTTGACTTGCCTGCCAGTCCCGTTTAGCATTTTTCAAGGGAGAAATTTATGAGCTTTACATTACACGACATTGGAACAGAGAACTATCAGTTCAGCTCAAGCGTATGGAACTGGAAGGCGACGCTTGAGGTCATAAAAAGCCTGGATATAGTTAGCGAAGGCAAACTGCGTCAAATGGGATATAACGCAACCGGTGTAAAAATAGAGATGGACGATGCTCATTACATCGGCGAAAAGATCCGGGACGTGATTCTGCCAAAGCTTGCACCGGACAAACGTATATTTGCCGACCTCAGCATCACAGATGCGCCGGACGATATGCAGCTTCATCGTGACGATCAAGATCAATGGAAAAATTACAGTGTAAGTTATGACGGGTTAAAGGAATTTGCGGAATTTTGTTTAAAATCGAAAGGTTTTCAAGTTTTTTAAATGGAAATGTGGTTGAAAGAAAGGTTCTCAGTTTGTCAGAACACAAGTAATTAGCTCCAGCGTTCAGCGGCTTTAACTTTAAAGAATATTATCCATAAAGCCTGTGTTTCTGCCTTTTATGGAAACTGTTAACGAAATCATAAGCTCTATCGGGCCGGTCTTCAAAAACCTCTATGTTCAGATCGGCCTTTTGATCGGCTTTGCAACGGTCCACGGCTATGCGGGTGCGTGGCTGGCGGTGCGAATGCTTTTCCGGCCGCGATTACCTTTTAAATTTCTCGGCATCACACTTTTCCCGCAGGGAATGATCCCGCGTCACCGCGACCGCCTGGCAAATGCGATCGGCAAAGCGGTCGGCGAAGAGCTTGTTTCACAAGAAACGATTATGGAAGAGTTGATGGGCAAGGACTTTCTGCGCAAGAAAATTCGCGGTGTGGTCGATTCGTATACAAATGAATTAATGTCGCAGAGCTATCCGTCATTGATCGAAACGCTTCCGGCAAATTTACGTGCCCCAGTTCTCGACGCAATTACGTCCTTACAATTCAAGGTTGCGAAACATATCGAAGGTGTTCTCAAAAGCGAAGAGTCGCTCGCAACCATCCGCAGCTTTGTCGAAAACCGTGTTGACGATGTTCTATCTAAGCGTATCTCTGAAGTGGTCGATGATGAAACCTTTGAGAAGATAGTTCTTTTTCTTGAAGAGCGCATTCGTTCGGCAATAGAAACCCCGGCATTTGCTGGGCAGATCCGAGAATTTATCGGCCGCCGCGTTGATGATCTGGCAAATACCGTAACGCCGCTCGGCCAAATGTTTACCGATGATGCAGTGAATTTATTAAAAGAAAAAGCGAACGAACAGATCGAACCGGTCATTCATCGCCTTACCGAACTTGCCGCCGCCGAAAAGACGCGCAACCAGATCGGGGCGCTTATAAAACATGAGGTCCACGATTATTATGAACAGCTTCCTTTTTTCAAAAAAATATTTGTATCGCGTGATAATTTGATCGGTGAAGTTGACGAGCTGGTCAACGAAAGCTTGCCGAAGCGGATCGAGGAAACATTAAAAGGCGACTTTTTCGCCGCCGAAGCCCGTAATTTTATTGATTCCAGTATCGACAACGCCCTCGCCCGCCCGCTGCCTGAATTGATAGGTAAGATCGATCCCGCACAACTTGAACGGCTAAAAAGCCAGATCACAAAATCCGTTTTGAACTTGCTTCAGGGTCAGGAAATGTTAGGCACAGTTTCTAAATATTTGGGCGACATGCTGCAAAAACTTCGTCCGCACAGTATTGATGCCATAATGCAGACGCTGCACGCCGAATCCGAAGAAAAGCTCAAAAATATGCTTTCAAACGGACTGCTTGGCATCATCGCCCGCGAAGACACTTCCAATATTATCAATGATATGCTCGCGAAACAGATAGACGGCCTTCTTTCGGCCCCGATAGGCAAGCTGTCAGACAATATTTCGGGTGAAAAACTTCTCTCAGCAACCGAATCCTTCGCAGATACGGTCATCGCCGCGATCCGCGAAAAATTGCCTGAAGCCATCAAAGAATTCGACGTTGGCAGTGTGGTCCGCGAAAAGATCAGCAAATATCCCGCCGAAAAACTTGAAGCACTTGTAATGTCCGTGGCCAAGGAACACCTCCGCACTATCGAACTTTTCGGTGCCCTTTTCGGGTTTTTTATCGGCGTCCTGCAGGCGGTCCAGTTCTATATCTACGCAAAATAAGATCCAGTGAAATTTTTTAAAAAAGTTCTTGACATGTCAAAATAGCTGTGTTACTTTACCACTTAGTTAATTAACCAACTAGTAATATGCAAACATACTCAGACCAACTTGATTCAACATTTTCGGCACTTGCCGACCCGACACGGCGGGCGATCTTAGCACGGCTCGTGTCTGGCGAAGCATCCGTGCAAGACCTCGCAAAACCTTTCAACATGACGCTTCCGGCTGTGTCGAAGCATCTTAAGGTGCTGGAAAAGGCAAAACTTATCCGACGCAGCCGGGCGGCCCAATGGAGGCCGTGTTATCTGGTTGCTGCTCCGCTTAAAGAAGCTTCTGACTGGATAGAAAAATATCGGCAGTTTTGGGAACAGAGTTTTGACCGGCTCGATGAATATCTTAAAGAATTACAGGCCCAAGAAAAGGCGCCAACGAAGTTAAAAGTAAAGGAGAAGAAAAATGGCAAATAAAACAGAAATAATCGCAGAACCCGGCAAGCAGGAGCTTTTTATTATCAGAGAATTTGAAGCCCCGCGTGAGCTGGTTTTTAAGGCTTACACCGATCCAGAGATATATGTAAAGTGGGTCGGGCCAAAAGAAATGAAGATGACGGTTGAAAAAATGGACGCTTTTGCGGGCGGGTCGTACAGGTTTGCTCACGAACGTGACGGCCATAAATACACATTCCACGGTGTTTACCACGAGGTAATAACGCCGGAACGGATTATCGGCACGTTCGAATTTGATGGCCTGCCTGAAACCGGACACGTAATTCTCGGGACGACAAAATTCGAAGAATTGCCCGGTCAACGTACGCGGCTGGTGCATCAATCCGTTTTTATGTCGGTCGATGACCGCGATGGTATGGTACGGTCCGGAATGGAGCGCGGCGTAAGCGACGGCTACGAGAAACTCGATGAATTGCTCGCAAACACAAAGTCGGAAGCGCGGTCGATTTAAGTTGGTAGTAAGGTCGATTTAAAAAGGAGTAGTATGCAAAAAATTACAACTTTCCTGATGTTCAACGATCAGGCTGAAGAGGCGATGAATTTTTACGTCTCGATTTTCGAAAATGCGAATGTCGTCAGCACCATGCCCGGCCCGGACGGAAAGGCGATGGGCGGCGTGTTCGAAATTAGCGGTCAGCGGTTCAATTGTTTTAACGGCGGGCCGAATTTTAAGTTTGAGCAGGGCATTTCGCTGATGGTCAGTGCCGAAACACAGGATGAGATCGATCATCTGTATGACGGATTGAGCGAAGGCGGGCAGCAGCAGCCGTGTTCGTGGCTGGTTGATAAATTCGGCGTGTCATGGCAGATCGTTCCGCCGATACTTATGCGATTGCTGGCCGATCCGGATCGCGAAAAGTCCGGTCGTGTCATGCAGGCGATGTTTAAAATGACAAAGATCATAATTCAGGACCTAAAGGACGCGGCCGGCGAATATTGAAAAACTCGATAAACCAGAGCGTGAGCATTATTTGAAGCTGAAGAAAGCCTAAGGAGATATTGCGCATTGCCGCTGCCGGATTTGGGTGTGTCCATACTTGCGTGAAAGGCCGCCTTCGCGCTTTAATCACCTAAAAACTTTGGAGGAAAATATTATGGAACCGGTTAATGAAAATGCCCCTGTCTCGAAAACAATGCTTTGGGCCGGATACGTGGTCACAGCTCTGCCCGTACTGATGCTCTTTTTCAGCGCCGCGATGAAGTTCATAAAGCCTGCCGGATTTTCCGAAGGAATGACACTGCTTGGCTGGCCAGATCACCTTGCCTTTACACTCGGCATACTCGAGCTTGGCTGCACGATAATCTATTTGATCCCGCGTACGGCCGTACTCGGAGCTATACTTTTAACCGGCTATCTGGGCGGTGCGACGGCCACACATGTGCGGATCGGCGATCCATCCTTTATTGGAGCCGTAATTTTCGGCATTATGATCTGGCTGGGGCTTTACCTGCGTGATGCCCGCATCCGGGCACTGATCCCACTGCGCAGCTAGAATCTTTTTCCGAAAAATAATTTATTTCTTTATCCGTTAACGACGGATGAACAGATCATTTCTTCCGACGCTGAAGGCGTCAAAGACAATAGCCCAGGGTGAAACCCTGGGTTAGATTGGAAATTGAATCCGCTCCCTGAAGGGGAGCAACCTTGCAAACGATGTGCGTCCCCTTCAGGGTCGGGAATGTTGTGTGCACGGTTCCTGGGGTTTCACCCCAGGCTATTATCTGCGTCCCATTCAGGGACAAGAGACGGCAGCCATGTCTAAAAGGAGTCAAGTGTGTCCTGAAATATTCTATGCATTATCTGGAAACTTTTGAGATTGATGAATGCTTCACCGCGATGTCGTGGATCGTATGCAGAGGAAACGTAGCAGTCGTTCCCACCGTTTCTAATTTATCCTCTGACAACCGACTCTCCAGCTCTTTAGACATCCATTTTGCCCAATTTTTCAATTCTTCAGTCCGCCAATTTCCGGCGGTAATTTTCTCAAACTTAGCCACTATACTTATTGTGAACATTGACGTTTTACAAAACTTAACAATCTCAGATGCTAACGCTAGACCAGGCGGTACGGAATTTAGGCCGGTTGTAAAACCAGCACCAATTATAATCTCAATAGAAAAGTAATTTGGTTTTGATAGAATTATCGTATGTTTCTCCACCCCGGTATTTTCCGAAGAAGGTGTTCTCGTAAACTCTACGGTCGTGCCCTTTGGTAATTTTGCAAATGTCACATCCCTCATTGAAGAATCAATCTTGTCTTTGGAGAACCTGTTTTTCGATAGCTGTGACTCAAACTCTATCAATGGCTTTTCCTCAGTCTCGGTTAACTTAAAAGGGTTATAGGTACTGCTCGAAACACCAGCCACGCCCTGAGATAATGACTGGCTTTGATAGTGCATATCTATAAGCTCTCTAAAGATTACGTACTGTAAAAGCTCTTCATAGAACGTGATTTCTTCAGCATTATTCTGTGGCGTCGGGAATAGTGTTTCTTCGATTCCCTGAAATATAACAATCGGACTTGATAACTTATGGTACGTGGAAAGGTGTTTGTTGTTTCGAGTCGACGAATCAGGAGATGGAAACGGGGGTAAGTGATTTTGAGAATCTATAACTATAAGAGTTGTGAACGACGACTCAATAGTTTCACCTTTCAGTAACAAAAGAACCGTTACGAAAGTAGTGACTGCACCCACGAGAAATAGTGACAACAATGGATTATAGAGCTTTTCGCCCCAATTCATCTTAACTAGTATAATAGTAACGGTTGTAAGTAAGACGAGAGCACCAAGTGCAATAATGATTAGAACTTTGAACATAATTGGTTGTGCCTTACTTAGGCTCCTAATAAATTCCGTTCACATCTAACAAATCCACGCAGGTTTCTTCTTCGGTAACGGCGTTATAAACTTTCCGTTAGATCGGCTTTATATTGCTGTTCGAATTCAGGCATAGTCATTATCGCAACCTTTGGGAAGTCCAGAGTTTTCAAAACCTGAAAGTGCCTGTCGTTCGAGACGATACAGGTTGCGTTTGCGGAGATCGCACAATCTACAAACTTGTTGTCGGATGCATCCGCAGAAATCAGTTCGAAGTTGAAATAGATGTCTATCTTTTCTGTGAACGGGCTGATCGTTAGGAAGTTCACGACATTTTCGGCTATCTGTTCGCTTGTCTTTCGGGCGAGAATCTCTTGATATTCGAACAGGATCTCGTTCGATACGCAGAGAATGATTTTGCCGCCGATCACACAATCGAATATCCATCTAAACGGTGATTTCCGGCTGATCGTGGCGATCAGGACATTAGTGTCGAGGACGATTCTCGGAGCGGTTGTGTTCATTTGTCCAATCGACCATATCCTGTTCGGTCAGGTTTTTCTCTTCCCATATCCGGTCCATATCGCTTGCCGCCCGGTACGCAAAATACTTCGCTAAAACACCCTTTACCTCGCGAAGTGTTTCTTCCGAAACACCATTGCCGTAGAGCTGTAAGAGTTCAAGTTGTAGATTGCTCATCGTTGCCATATCGGTATTATACCTCAAGTTTATCAACACCAGTCATATCCGAAGGGGCATGACGCTGTATCTATAGTCGTAGGTACTATCGGCGGCGATACGCATTTGGGTGGCGGCGTTGGCTTCGTTTATAAATGAATTGATTCGTATTGCCAATTATTTTCTAAGCAATTCGAGGAATTCATCCACCGTGATTTCGGCATTTCTAATCAAAGCTCGCAGAGTTCCAGGGGCGAGTTCCTTGTGTTGGGGAATTGATAGATTTACCCTGATGTTGGATTTCGACATGACCAGATGGCTGCCGACCTGACCGATCTTTTCCCAACCGGCACGCTGAAACGCTTTGACTGCATCCTTGCCGGAGATGTTGCCGAGCTTTCCCATGCGATGTTAAACAGTCACGAGAACCGCGTCGCTTGCACGAGGCGGCGGTAAGGCTGAAAAAGCCTTTTGATCCTCGGCCCAGAGCCAGGCGGTGATTGCTTCCTTTATATTCACCAAGGCTTCCTGCTCCGTCCTTCCCTGCGAAACACAGCCGGGAAGAGACGGGCATTCAGCGACTATCCAGCCGTCTTCGTCTTTTTCTAATACAACATGAAAAATCATAATCGAATTACCTTTTTGCCATTATAACATCTGTCATTTACACCAACTCATATTCGCAGCGGCATGACGATGTATTTGTAGTCGTAGGTGGAATCGTCGGCGATACGCATTTGGGTGGCGTAAATTACTTTCCTTTATGTTTTGTGCCGTCTTTCAAAATCTTTTTCGGCTCGCTGTCGAGTTTCCGTTTGACCTTTTTTAAATCTTCGGCTGGCGGCAACCGTTCCGGTTTAACCCCTCTTTCATCCAGCATTTTCCGAACGGCCTTATTATTATCTATATGCTCGACCGAAATTAATGTTTCACCACGCAAGTTCTTTTCTACGACATTATGACTAGTCAATTCGGTTGCAAAATCCTTTGCCTTTATTGTGAGGGTGGGCAGGAAATCAGCCAACGGACGGCCTTTCGGCACTGCCAATTTTAGCTTCATATCATTTGTCGAAAAACCACCGAATAACGCCTTGTCCCCTTTGCTTCTTATTACTGCGAAGCCTCTATCATCAACGCCTCTTTCATAAATAATACCCGACAACTTATTTTCGGACTTCGAAAGTTTTTCTCTGGCCGTGACTCTCGCAACATCCAATAAATGCTTTTCAATTATTTCCTGTTTGCGGGTTTGTACAGCAAAATATGTTTGTGCGAATGCAATTTCAGCTTTAGTGGGATCTCCGTTCTGAGCAATCAAGTAGCATGCATAGCGAGTCAGAGCGTTGTCATCTATTTCGCGAGTAGCATTATTCGCCAATTCAACTTTTCTAGATACATCTAAAAAATGATCCGCACAATCTTCTCCTGCGTTTGTACAAGCTTCTTTAGCCTTTTCGATCGCATTCTGAAAGTTCTGCCATTTTGTGTAACCAAGTATCTCTTGCAGGTCACGTGCACTCCAACACTCTACTTCATTCAGTTCAGTACGGGCATCTTCAAATTTATGTAAAAGCTGCTCTATTAAATCTTTTTCCATCCAGTTTTGAGATACCTTACTCATTTAGACATGTGTCGAAAAGAAACATATTACCGATATCAGTAACATGTTCGAAAATGCTACACGCAAACCCTCTTATAAATCATATCCGCAGCGGCATGACGATGTATTTGTAGTCGTAGGTCGAATCGTCAGCGATACGCATTTGGGTGGCAGCGTTGGCGTCTTTGAACTCGAAGGAGATGCGGGGTTTGGCATTGCCTTCTTTGACGCGGACGGTGTTGCCGGTGGTTTCAGTTACAGAGTTGTCAGAAGTTGCAGAGTCGCCAGTGTTGTCGGAACTGATCGCTTCGCTCTGTGAACCTCCGGCGACGTTGAGGAATTCCTGCAGGTACTGCCAGTTGAAGCCAAGCTGCACTTCCTCGCCATGATAATCGGCGGGGACTATCTCGGTGCCTTCGCCTTCTTCGGAGCTTTGGGCGGTGATCTCGACCTCGCCTTCGCGCACCGTCATGCGGATCGAGCGGTTGCGTTCGTCAGCCATCAGACTGATGCGGCGGACGGCGTTTTTCATCTCGGCAAGGTCAAATGTGACAACCTTGTCCTTGTCCTTCGGCATGATCATTTCGTAATTCGGGAAGGTGCCGGAGAGCTTGCGGGTGATCAGCAAACGCCCGTTGACCTCGAAATAGATGTGGTTCTGGTCCTCGCCAAACGAAACGTCGCCGTCGGCATCGCGTGATATTTTGACCAGTTCGAGCAGGGCCTTCTTTGGAATCAAAGCGTCCATCGACGCATCGGAAGCGGTGCCTGAATCAAGCACTTTCTCGACAAACGCCAAGCGGTGCCCGTCGGTCGTCACCATTCTGGCCTTGCCGTCGCCAAGTATGAATTTGGCACCTGAAAGGGTGAACCGCGACTGTTCGTTGGTGATCGCGAACGACGTGTTTTGGATGAAATAATTGAATACCTCAGCCGAAAGCTTAAGCGGAGCGGATTTGAAGATCGGGATCTCCGGATACTGCTCGCGGTTGACTCCGGCAAGGCGGAAATTGGCCCGTCCGGCAGTCATTCGCACCCATTCGCTTTCCTCTTTTTTGAAATGGACGTCACCGCCTTCGAGCGTGCGGACGATGTCGAATATCTTTCGGGCCTGTATGCACATTGCACCGGATTGTTTAATATCGGCTTCGGCGTCACAGCGTATCGTCACGTCCAGATCGGTACCGACAACACGGATCGAGTTTTCGCCAAGCGATTCGACCAAAATATTAGAAAGTACCGGGATCGTCGATTTTCGCTCGACCACGCCCTGTATAAATCCGAGTACTTCCTTCAAAACGCTCTGCCTGATGGTGAATTCCATTGTTTTTTAACTCCTGAAAATGTTTTTAACTATTGTAAGAGTATCGCGTTTACGCGTAAAACCCTTAACCCTCAAATCAACCTTGCCGCTGATGGAAGAATCACGGCTGAAGCCGTTACTCTTACGCCTTTTACTAATTACTAAAACTACTAAATAAATAACAAGATATAAATCCAGTAGTAGTAAGAGAGCCTGTGGAATTGTGTGAAACCGCACAATTCGCTTGTAAACACTGGACTTATCCGTCCACAACCGGTGTGGAAAACCTGTGGAAAATATTACTGGCCTGCGGATAAAATTACCGCTTTCCACGTTTTCCATGTAATCCACAGGACCGAAAACGGATGACCTGCGAATAAGTGGAAATCTTTTTGTCAACTACTGCAAATAAAAGGTTTAGCTACTGTGTTCAATTAAATAAGGTGTGGAAAACATTTTATTGCATGACACCGCACATAACACCTTATCAACCGCACAAAATGTCAATAAGTTCGCTCACCGTCCTGTGGAAATTACTGTCTTCCTTTAACAGGTCGTCTATCTTCTCAAATGAGTGCATGACCGTCGTATGATGCTTGCCGCCGAACTCGCGGCCGACTTCCGGATAGCTGTGTTTCGTCAGCCTTTTGCATAAATACATGGCCACTTGTCGAGGAACCGCTATTGCACGCGAATTGTTTTTTGATTTCAATTCCTCGACCGTCATTTTGTAGTGTGAAGCCACCGTGCGTGCGATACGGTCCATTGTCAGGCCCTCCGGACGCTCGCTGTCGATGATGTTTTTCATGGCGTCCTGCGCCAGCATCTTGGAGATCGGGATACCTCTGAGCGACGATATGGCAACGAGACGAACGAGTGAGCCTTCGAGCTCGCGAACATTGCTTTTGATCTTTCCGGCGATATATATGGCAATGTCGTCGGCCAGGAAAATACCGTCAAGGTCCGCTTTACGCTTCAATATAGCAACCTTAGTTTCGAGATCGGGCGGTTCTATATCTGCGATCAATCCCCACTCGAATCGCGAATGCAGGCGTTCCTCGAGCGTCGGGATGTCCCGCGGCGGGCAATCAGATGTGATGACGATCTGTTTCTGATCATTGTGAAGCTGGTTGAAGGTGTGAAAAAATTCTTCCTGTGTTCTTTCCTTTCCAGCCATGAACTGGACGTCGTCCATTAGAAGCACATCTATCGAACGATATTTTTCACGAAAGCTCTGCGTTTTGTCATAACGGATCGCATTGATCAATTCGTTCATGAACTTTTCAGAGGTGATGTAGGAAACACGCAAATGACTGTTTCGCTGCTTGATCGAATGCCCGATCGCATGCATCAGATGCGTTTTCCCCAAGCCGACACCGCCATATATGAACAGCGGATTGTAAGTGGTGCCAGGCGTTTCAGCCGCACCGAGGGCCGCCGCATGGGCGAATTGGTTGCTCGACCCGACGACGAATTTATCGAACGTGTATTTTGGGTTCAAAGAATTTTCGACCGGATCGGAATCAACAAAATTTGAAGAAATATTTTTGATGAACGGACGCTGCACGTTCATCTCGCTCCGGCCATAAGGAGTTGAGCTTGGGATCTCCGGTTTTTGAACTTCGAAGAAAAAATCAGGGTCGGGCTCGCCGGCAAATTTCTCCTCGGCGGTTTCGCTTTTATCGATCGACCATTCCAGCTTATAATTATCGAGGTTGACGAATGATAAACTCTTTTCCAGCAGATCGGAATAATAGATCGTGACCCAATCTTTGGTCACCTGTCCGGCCCGCAGCCGCAAAACATTTCGGCCCTCGTCCAATCCGTCAAATCTGATCGGACGAAACCATGAATCGAAAATATGTTTATTAAGACGTTTTTCAACAAAGGTTAAAATGTCGTTCCAAACGTCAGTTTTTTCCAAAAGAGAATCCAATATCGGCCTCCGAAAATTATTGTTTAAATAAGAAAAGTTCGTTAAGCATAAGCATTCCGAAATGACGGTTTTAAGCGCCGCTGGTCGGCTGCCTGTGAATTTCTAAAACCTTTTGAAATTAGTTGTTTTGAGGTAATTAATACCTCTCAACAAATATATTATCCACAGGCTTTTCCACAGTGTTGTGGAAATATGCTTAAAACCTAAAGTGTAACTTTAAGCCATTTGTTTTCAATGGTTTACAAGAAAAGTTTATCCAAAAACGGGTGTCAGATTACCACACAAAAACTGGCATTGCAAGGAGATATCCACAGAACGACACACTTTTTTTTCGTTCGATCAAACCCTTTTCTTAACAACGATTTGACCTTGTTTCGGAGTAGTTTTGAGTACTGTTTTGAGAGATAATTAGGACCAAAGAGAACAGAATCGCAAATTTTATTTTATGAAAAAGATAGTGAACAAAGAATCCCCGAAAGAGCCGCTATACGAGACGATCAAAAAGGCGTGCCAAAATCTTTTTTACATAAGCGAAACAGATGCCGAAGTGGAATTTTTTTTTGGTGGAAAGATCGAGATCCTGACGGAACAAACAATTCTTGCGGCGCTTGGTAAAAACGTAACAACAGAAATTGAAGAGACCGAGGCACAGTATTTTTTTGAACGCCTGACCAAAACAAAAGAATGGAATAGCGAAACCCAACTGAATAATGCCCGCGGTTTTACGAATTTATTCAAACTATTGTCGGATGATCTAGGTGAACTGCGTGTTTTTAAGATAGGCAGAGTGAAGATCGATATATACATTGTCGGGATAGACGAGAACGGAATGCTGATAGGGGTTAAGACAAAAGCTGTTGAGACGTAATACTTTTTAATTCATTTGATCTCAAAAAAAGTCTCAAACGCCTTTTCGGGTTCGCCGGGTTTTTGGTTGCTGAAGATCAAAAAATAAGTATTCGGTTCAACTACGTGTTCCATTTTTCCACTGGGAAGAAATCCGGTTCTGGCAACCGAATTAAATTCTTTGCCGTTTTTCCAAAGCTCAAAAGCATTTTTATTCAAAAGCAAACATTCGATCCGCTTATTACTTGTCCCGGTCGCGAACCAGCCTTTTACAGTTACACGGCGGTTGAAATCCATCTTAAAAGATAAATAATCTTCGGCGGCAACGACGATCTGCCCATCGACGATCGTACCGTTCGTGCTCTTGAAAACAGAAGTGTCCCCAGCGGCCGTTGAAGTGACGGCATTTACGCGATAAAAATGAATGCCGATCAGCAAAAACAAAACTACGCTGAGGATATGAGGCCACGTCCAATTAAAACTTTGTTTATACTTTGGTGGAAAAATGGTTGGCTTGAACACAATTTGCTTCACAGAAGGCCCGTCTGTCCGGCAGTTTTCACACGATGTGTCCATTGCCAAAGCTTTTCCGCATTCAGAACAAATTGCCATACGTTGATGAGGCCTCTGAAAAATAAAAACAGCGATAATTTAAATTAAAAATTGAGACTAATCAAGTTTTTTGATGAAAAAGCAAGGAATTCAAAAAAAAGTATGGTCCGTGAAACTTATGGGATAAAGCCGCGGCGTATGTTTTAATTCAAAACGATCTTTGGCTGGACCGCATTTTTTGCTTCATTATAAAAACCAATGGCGATAATTTTCTGGTTTTCATTCAGCATTTGAATCACCTGTCCGTTTTCAAAGCCGGCGTTGTTGATCCTGGTAGAAAGGCCGTTAAGGGTTTTGGCCGTGCGGTCCGCATTCAAAACAAACGGACTC
This sequence comes from Pyrinomonadaceae bacterium, assembly GCA_043740295.1. Taxonomy (GTDB): domain Bacteria; phylum Acidobacteriota; class Blastocatellia; order Pyrinomonadales; family Pyrinomonadaceae; genus OLB17. The sequence continues at coordinate 36,584 of JAYUCO010000055.1, forward strand.
AGGTGCGAAACGGCCGCCTCCATTGGCAGCAAATACGATCGTGGATCGTCGGCTTTCTGCAATTCGTCAAGTGTTACACCTTCGGAAATTAGAAATTTCCCTGCACGTATCCTTCGCAATTCTGCCAGATGCGCCCCAATACCAATTTTGCGGCCAATGTCTTCGGCAAGTGTTCTTATATAAGTTCCGGCGGAACAGGAAACGCGTAGCCCAAGATCGACATTGCGGATTTCAATATTCGTATTATTTTCGGCAATGTTTTCCGGAACCTCAAAAGCTTCGATCTTACTGACATTGATCCTGACAGGTTTTCTTTCAACTTCAATACCTTTTCTGGCAAGTTCGTAAAGTTTTTTGCCGTCGATCTTTTTCGCTGAATACATTGGCGGAATCTGTTCCGTTTCGCCTCTAAAATTTTCCAAAGCGTTATTTATTTCTTCGATCGTAATTAAATTCGAAATTTGAGATTTAATACCCGGCGGCACATTTTCAGGCTTTGAACTTCTCGTCAACACACCTGTCCGGTCGCCGGTATCTGTCTCAAACCCGAACCTGACAATTGCTTCGTATTCCTTTTCATCTTTGTCCAAAAATTGGGCAAGACGTGTGGCTTTTCCGACCAGAACGATCATCACGCCGGTCGCAAATGGGTCAAGTGTGCCGGTATGTCCGACGCGCTTCGTTTGCAGGACACGGCGGATGCGTGCCACGACGTCATGCGAGGTAAAGCCGTCTGGCTTGTCGATTATCAAAATGCCATCCATATCTCTAATTCTAAACTAACGGCCGTTGTTTATCGAAAGGGCTTTAGATTGTAGAATTAGCAATTATGTGGCAAAAACGGGCCGGGTTCGATCCGGATGCAGAACGAAACATAAAAGACGCTGAAAAGGCCCGTGAGCGGACAATGAACCGGGCGGTCAAATTGCTCGCCGCAAAACCGCGTTCAATTGGCGAGTTGCGTGCACGGCTGCTTGAGAAAATGTGGACGAATGAAGATATCGTCGGCCTTGTGATCGAAAAGCTAAAGGAATATAACTATCTCGACGACATGCAGTTCGCAAAAAGCCTGGCATTATCAAAATTACGGCAAAAACCACAGGGAAAACGCCGTCTGCAGCAATCAATGTCGCAGAAAAAGCTGGAAAAAGATGTAATGGATGAAGCGATCAGGTCGGCATTCGAAAAGATGCCCGAAACCGATCTGATCGATGCGGCAATTGAAAAACGGCTCAGGATAAAAGGTAAACCCGGAACGCGCGAAGACACAAAAAAGTTTTACGATCATTTGCTTAGGCAGGGTTTCGGGTTCGATCTGATCCGCGACAAAATGCGTGACGCCGTAAATGCCAAGATAGAAGACGATGCAGATTGATGGAAAAAACCGGTTCAGTTCGGCAATCGAAAAGTTTACCGATGGCGTGATAAGATGATTATTCAATAAAGTTATGACGGGAAACGAGATCAGACGCAAATTTTTGGAATATTTTGAGCAGAATGGACACAAACTTGTTCATTCGGCGCCGCTACTGCCGGCGAACGACCCGACACTGTTGTTCACAAATGCCGGAATGAACCAGTTCAAGGACGTATTTCTTGGCGAAGAAAAGCGTGATTATTCACGAGCGGCCACATCGCAAAAATGTATTCGGGCCGGCGGCAAGCACAACGACCTTGACGAAGTAGGTAAAACGGCACGGCACCACACGTTTTTTGAAATGCTCGGGAATTTTTCCTTTGGCGATTATTTTAAGGAGAACGCGATAAATTTTGCCTGGGACCTTCTTGTAAATGAGTTCAAGATAGAAGAATCGAGGCTTTGGTTCTCAGTTTTCGAGGGAGACGATCAGGTCGGGCCGGATGACGAAGCACGTGCTTTATGGGAAAAGGCAGGGGCAAAACCGGACAGGATACTTGGTTTTGGAAAGAAGGATAATTTTTGGCAAATGGGCGATACCGGACCGTGCGGGCCATGCTCCGAGATCCATTATTATATGGGTGACGAGCCGGAGAATCCCGAAATGAATGACCCGAAATGGGTGAACGGCGAAGGCGATACGACGATGGAGATATGGAACCTCGTCTTTATGCAATACAACCGTACGCAAGAGGCCGACGGATCGTTCAAGCTAACTCCGCTGCCGGCACCGTCGGTCGATACCGGAATGGGGCTTGAAAGAATTACCGCTGTTCTGCAGGGCGTAAAAACGAATTATGATACTGATCTGCTGAGGCCCATCGTGGAATTTACGGCTTCATTGTCAGAGGCAGCTTCGTAAACCTGAGTTCCACCATCGAACGCTGGAACGTAGAACAATGGTTCCGACCAAATATGCAAAATCCGATCCGCGTGCTGCTTGTCGAAAATCAACCTTTGATCCGGATTGGCATCAGAACGGTTTTGAGCGCCGAGGCCGATATAGAGATAGCCGGTGAAGCAGACAGCACGGCCAAAGGGTTTTCTTTGTTTAGTGAGCTAAGGCCGGATGTCACTATTTTAAGTCTGCGGATGCCGGATTCATGTGCGATCGACGAATTGGATAATTATTTTGGCAAAGACGAAAATGCTAAAATTATCGTCCTGGCCGAACATGCGGGTGACGCCGAGATCGCCAAAACTTTGAAACGTGGAGCTTTAGGTTATATTTGTACCGACATATCACCTAGCGAATTGGTCAAAGCGATCCGCACCGTTCGCAATGGCAAAAAATTTATCCCGGACGGCATAGCGCAGATCCTGAGCGAAAATATCGGCCGCGAAGAACTAACGCCCGCTGAATCAAATGTACTACGGATGATCGTCGGCGGTATGTCCAATAAAGAAATTGCGTTCGCTTTGGACGTAACAGAAAACACCACCAAAACACACGTCAAGAATATTTTCGAAAAGATCGGGGTTTCCGACCGCACATCGGCGGCAACACTTGCCATAAAACGCGGGCTTGTTAGAATCGATCTATGAATGACGAAATAAATAAATACGCCGAAGGTTTTACATCCGACGAAAGCGGGATATTGAGCGAACTTCGCCGGACGTGTTACGAACAGTATGAAGACAAGGCAATGCTTTCCGGATTCTATCAGGGCCGTGTTTTAAGCATGTTCTCTTCGATGATACGGCCAAAAGTAGTATTGGAGATCGGGACCTATCTTGGCTATTCCGCACTTTGTTTTGCCGAAGGTTTGGCGGATGACGGCAAGGTAATTACATTGGATATACAAGAAGATACGAACAGGGTCGCCCGCTCTTTTGTCGAAAGATCGGCATTTGCAGACAAGATCGAATTTCATCTTGGCAATGCAGTAGATATCATCCCGAACCTGCCGGAAACATTCGATCTCGTTTTTATCGATGCCGACAAACCGAATTATTCAAATTATTACGACCTCGTTTTTGATAAGGTGCGCCCCGGCGGTTTTATCATCGCCGACAATGTATTATGGAGCGGAAAAGTATTAGAAGCCGAGAAGGACGAAAACACACAGGCCCTGCACGATTTTAATATCAAAATAAAAGCGGATGGCCGGGTTTCTAACGTTCTGCTAAACATACGCGATGGCCTGATGGTGGTTCAAAAAAAATAATTGTGTATTCACAGATGTTCCACCTTGGTGCAGCTCATCCGAAAGTATTAGAAAACACTAGCCGCAATTGATGATTACAACGTTTTGATTTCCTTGTATTCTAATAACAACACCTATTAACAAGGAGAAAATTATGATAAAGATCAGAATATCAAATGAACGCGGCAAGGCCAATTATGGCTGGCTTGATACAAATTACACATTTTCATTCAGTGATTATTACGATCCGCAGTTTATGGGTTTCCGCGATCTGCGGGTGATAAACGAAGACTTTATCGAACCTGGACGCGGTTTTCCAAAACACGGCCACCGCGATATGGAGATCATCACATATATGATCTCCGGCGAATTATCGCATCAGGATTCGATGGGCAATGGCGAGACCGTGCATGCCAACGAAGTTCAGCGAATGACGGCTGGAACAGGTGTTTTGCATAGCGAATACAGCTCGAAAACCGAAAAAACGCATTTACTTCAGATATGGATATTGCCTGAAAAAAATAGTCTGACGCCAAGCTACGAACAAAAATTCTTTCAGCCCGAAGAAAAGCAGGGCAAGCTTCGGCTGGTAGCTTCGCGACGCGGAACTGATGGTTCGATCACGATCAATCAGGACGTTTCGCTATACTCATCGGTATTGGAAAATGGCGACGAAGTTTCGCACGAACTTGCCGAGGGAAGACACGCCTGGTTTCAGATAATAAGCGGTTCGATAGATGTAAACGGCGAAATACTTGAAAAAGGAGATGGGGCCGCCGTCAGCGAGGAAACGCAGATGAAGGTAAGATCCCTGAGAGACAATACGGAGTTTCTTCTTTTTGATCTGAATTAATATAGCTTTAGAAAACTACACACACTCCCATTCAGGTTCGCGAAGCACGAATAATATCGGCGAAAACTCCCGCCGCCGTTACGTCAGCTCCGGCTCCGGCCCCTTTGATCACGAGCGGCTGGTGCGCATATCGATTTGTGTAAAACAGAACACTTTTTTTATGCTTTCAGCATTGCCGACGGATGTGCCGCCAAATTTTAGGACCTTCATACTTTTGTCAAAATAATTTCTCTCAAATCTTCATAATTCATACCGATCTCAATGCTCTTTTTTTGCCGGACAAGTAATTCATTGACAGATCCAGGAACTGTTCCATATGTTCCGGTAATTTTCTTGACCGATTCAAATTTCACCGGGTGGGCCGTTTCGAGCACGATACCTCTTTCTTTTGGGTTTTCCTCCAAATATTGTTCGAGAGCGCAAAACCCGACGGCCCCGTGTGGATCGAGTATGTAATTATATTGATCAAAAACACCGCGCATGGTTTTAGCCGTCTGTGCATCCGTAATACTTACGGCCTTCAACTTCTCTTTAAGGTTAATAAAATTGTGATCGAATATCTCAAGAACGCGCACAAAATTGCTGGGATCTCCGACATCCATTGCATTTGAAAGTGTTGAAACGGACTGTTTCGGCAACAACTTTTCCGTCAATAAGAAACGAGGAATAACGTCATTTGCATTACACGCCGCGATGAATTTATTCGCCGGCAGCCCGGAAATGTGGGCTAAGATCCCGGCACAGATATTACCGAAATTTCCACTTGGAACACTGAAGACAGGTGGTTCCCCGTGCCATTGTTTCAGTGCAAAAAAATAATAAAATTGCTGCGGCAGCCAGCGTGCGACATTGATCGAATTAGCGGATGTGAGAAGCACGTTTTCCTGCAGCGTAGTATCGGCAAGAGCTTGTTTGGCGAGGGCCTGACAATCGTCAAAAGTGCCATGTAATTCCAATGTAGTTACATTTCCGCCAAGCGTCGTTAGCTGAAGTTCCTGCACCTTGCTGACCTTGTCTTTCGGATAAAGAATAATAACTTCTACACCTTCAACACCGTAAAAACCATTGGCTACCGCACCTCCGGTATCGCCTGAAGTTGCAACTATTACGACAGTTTTATCCGCTGAATCTTTGGAAAAATATTGGAGACACCGGCTCATAAACCTTGCACCTACATCTTTAAAGGCGAGCGTCGGTCCGTGGAATAATTCCAAAACCGATATATTCGCGGTGATCTCCAGCAATGGAAATGGAAAATTCACAGTCTCTGAGCAGATCTCAAAAAGCTTTTCGTCAGGTATTGAATCGCCGACATAAGGTTTGATCACGTCAAACGCGATCTGTTCATTGGATCTTTTCGAGAAGTTTTTGCGGAACTCTTCCGAAATGGCTGGAATAATTTCAGGGAAATAAAGGCCATTGTCGTCCGGCTGGCCCTTGATCGTCGCCTCTCGAAAAGATACGTGAGGCGATTTTCGGTTTGTGCTAAAGTAATGCATCGAACGTAAAAAACCAGTAAAAAACTCAAACGCCAATCATATTACGTTTCAGTTTGTTTTAGAAATATGCAGGAAGTCAGGGTCATAGCTCCAGCAACAGTTTCGAACGTAGTGTGTGGGTTCGACTGTCTCGGTTTTGCGCTTGAAAAGCCGTTTGACGAGATGGTGCTTCGGCTTATCCCGGAAAAAACGGTGCGGATAATTCACCACGACAGTTTTGATCTGCCGACCAAAGCTGAAAATAACGTCGCTGGCGTGACGCTGCTTGCCATGCTCGCGGCGGTAAAAGCCGATTTCGGTTTCGAGGTCGAGATCACAAAGCACATAAAGCCTGGAAGCGGCATCGGCTCCAGCTCAGCAAGCTCATGCGGGGCGGCCGTCGCCGCAAACAGGTTGTTGGACGACAGATTTTCGAAGCTTGAATTAGTCGATTTTGCGATGGAAGGCGAACAGCTTGCCTCTGGGGCAAGACATGCGGATAACGTCGCGCCGTCGATATTCGGCGGATTTACACTTGTCCGTTCTACCGATCCGCTCGACATTGTTTCGCTCGATTTCCCGCCGATTTTCGTGACCGTCATTCACCCGCAGATCGAGATAAAAACTTCCGAAGCACGGGCAATATTGCCGAAGGAAGTGACATTAAAAACCGCTATATGCCAGTGGGGAAATCTGGGTTCGCTGGTCGCAGGCCTTGCCCAAGGCGATCACGGCCTGATATCGCGGTCGATGGAGGATCTCATTGTAGAGCCTGTCAGAAAATCTTTGATCCCTAAATTTGATGAAATAAAAGCGGAAAGCTTGAAGGCCGGGGCATTGGGCGGCGGCATTTCCGGCTCAGGGCCGTCCATTTTTATGTTTAGCGAAACCCTTGAAAATGCAGAAGCCGTCGAAGCCGCGATGCGGATCATTTATTCGGAAACCGCAATTGATTTTAATATTTATGTTACTAAGATCAGTTCGCAAGGCGTGAAAATAGTTTGAGGCGAAGCTTTTCCTATATTGAAACCATAGAAAACTGATAAACTGTACTCAGAATGCTTACTAGAGAATTAGAAGAGACGTTAAGTTTTGCGCTTGAACAGGCTGTGAAGTACAGCCACGAGTTCGTTACGCTGGAGCATTTGCTTTTTGCTTTGCTGGATGACAGTTCGGCACGGGATATATTGTTCAATTGCGGGGCACATATCGAAGAACTTGGACGTTCACTCGAAGAATATTTTCGTGATGTGCTGGAAAAAATGCCGGAAACCATGAAGCATATTCCGGAATACACTCCTACATTTCAATCGATCATGAGATACGCTCTTTTACAGGCCGAAGGCAGCGGCCAGGCGGTTGTCGATGGCGGCAACATCCTCGCAGCGTTCTATCAGGCGGAACAGTCGTATGCTGTCTATCTACTTCTGCAGCAAGGTATTACACGGTTAGATATTCTAAATTACATTTCACACGGCATCTCAAAAATTGACGCTGGCGACCCATTTACAGAAGGTTTTGACGACGAAGATTTTCCCGGGATGTTTCCGCAGGACAAGAAAAAACCGCTTGAAAGTTTTACGGTCGAACTCGTAGCAAAAGCGGCAAATGGTGAGATCGATCCGATCGTCGGACGAGCGGCTGAGATCGAACGCACTATCCAGATCCTTTGTCGCCGCAAAAAGAATAATCCGTTATATGTCGGCGAACCAGGCGTCGGCAAAACCGCTCTGGCAGAGGGCCTGGCTTTGAAAATAAGCGAAGGCAACGTGCCGGAAGTTTTGCAGGGAGCAAAGGTTTTCGCCCTTGATATGGGTGCGGTTTTAGCAGGGACCCGTTATCGAGGTGATTTTGAACAGCGTTTTAAAGCAATTATTAACGACCTGAAAAAAGAGCCGAACGCCATACTTTTTATAGACGAGATACATACAATAGTCGGTGCCGGATCAGTTTCCGGCGGCTCGATGGATGCTTCTAATATCCTAAAACCGGCACTTGCCGGCGGTGAATTACGATGTATCGGTTCGACAACATTTGCGGAATACAAGGCAGCATTTGACCGCGACCGTGCCCTTGCCCGCCGCTTTCAAAAGATCGACATTGGGGAGCCGACCGTTGACGAAACATATCAAATTCTCAAAGGCCTGAAGAAGTTTTATGAGTCGTATCACGGCGTTAAATACAGCAATGAGGCGCTCAAAACCGCGTCCGAGCTTGCCGGAAAATACATCAACGACCGTTTTTTGCCGGACAAGGCGATTGACGTTATTGATGAGGTAGGAGCATCTGTAAAACTATTGCCCGCTAACAAAAGACCGAAAAAAATTTCGGTGCAGATGGTCGAGAATACCATTGCACGGATGGCAAAAATACCGCCGAAAACTGTGGTTGCCGATGAAAAGCAACGGCTGAAATCGCTCCGCGGAGATATTAAAAAGGCGATCTTCGGACAGGATGAGGCTATCGACAAGATCGTGGATGCTATCCAAATCTCACGAGCGGGCCTTGGGCATCAAACAAAACCGGTCGGTTCATTTTTATTTTCAGGCCCGACCGGCGTAGGTAAAACAGAGGTTTCAAAACAGCTTGCGGAGATTCTGGGCGTCGAATTTATCCGTTTCGACATGAGCGAATATGCCGAGCCGCACACCGTTTCGCGGCTGATCGGAGCGCCGCCTGGATATGTCGGGTTCGATCAGGGCGGATTGCTTACCGAAGCGATAATGCGGACGCCGCATGCTGTTCTTGTTCTGGACGAAATAGAAAAGGCACATCCGAACTTGTTTAACCTGTTGCTGCAAGTGATGGATTCCGCCACGCTGACCGACAACAACGGCAAAAAGGCCGATTTTCGTAATGTGATCCTGATAATGACCACCAACGCAGGTGCAAGAGAACTGTCGTCCGGCGGGGTCGGATTCCGCAACAGCTCCGAAACCAAAGGCAATGCCAAAGGCGTGATCGAACGCACATTTACGCCAGAATTTCGCAATCGTCTCGACTCTTGGGTGCCATTCAAAGCGCTTGATCTGGACGTCATCAAGCTGATCGTCGATAAATTTATTAATGAGCTTAACGGCCAATTAGCGGAAAAACGTGTCCTTGTAAAACTTACTGAAGAAGCCCGTGAATGGCTGGCGACCCATGGCTTCGACGCTCGTTACGGCGCGCGTCCGATGGCCCGGCTTATCCATGAGAAGATCAAACAACCGCTCGCGAACGAGATTCTTTTTGGAAAATTGACGAATGGCGGAAGCGTTCTGGTCGAAGAAAAAGACGGAGAGTTAAGACTAGAATTTAACAGAATTCAAGTGCTTTAAAATCTTAGCACCGGATACTATGAAAACTGAAGTGATCATCATAGGCGCCGGGCCGACCGGACTCGCCCTGGCCTGCCAATTGATACGATACGGCATTGATTTTGTAATTATTGATCGTAAAGAAACAACCACGCCGCATTCAAAGGCGATTGGCGTACAGGCACGGACGCTGGAGATCTACGAACAGATCGGCTTGGCTGACGACCTGGTCGCAAGAGGTTCGATTACTGAAAAAGTCCGTCTTGTCGAAGGAGGCGAAGTTCGCGGTGAGATCTTTCTGAAAGAGTTAGGCACCGGAATGAGTCCGTATCCTTTTTTGCTGATTGTCGAACAAGGAAGCCATGAGGCGTTGTTGTATGATTTCATTAAGGCAAATGGAGAGGACATTCGCTGGCAAACAGAGCTCGAAAGTATATCGCAGGATGAAGGCGGTGTAACCGCAAGTATAAGAACAATCGGCGGAGAAACTGAAACGATCGAGGCGCGCTTTCTGATCGGCTGCGACGGCGCTCACAGTATTGTCCGCCATTCGTTGGGGCTTCGGTTCGAAGGCGGAACTTTCGAGCGGTTATTTTATGTTGCGGACGTCGATATCGACTGGGAATTCTCGCACGATGCTCTGCATGCAAATCTTGGAAAAGATAATCTGACGGCATTTTTCCCGATGCCGGGCGAAAAGCGTTGGCGGATCGTCGGCACATTTCCCGAAGGCCACGATAAAGACGTGGGCGATATACTTTACGAAGAGATCGAGCAGCAGATCGTCGCCGATACCGGATTAAAACTCGATATCACCAAAGTAAACTGGTTTTCAGCTTATAAAGTTCATTCGCGAAGCGTCAATAAATTTTCCAACGGAAGATGTTTTCTCGCCGGCGATTCCGCACATATTCACACGCCGGCCGGTGCTCAGGGAATGAATACCGGTATTCAGGATGGATATAATTTGGCCTGGAAACTGGCCCTTGTCCTCAAACAAAATGCGAGCCTGGAAATCCTTAACAGCTATAACGAGGAACGTTTGGAAAACGCCCGGCATTTGCTGCGGACGACCGACCGCTTTTTCCGATTCGGGGCTAGCGATGAATGGTTTCTCGCGTTTTTCCGCACAAAAATACTGCCGCATATCGCAAATTTTGCATTGAATCTGGAAATCGTCAAAAAAGCGGTATTTCCGCTTGTTTCGCAGATCGGCATCAATTACCGGAAAAGTACGCTCAGTAAAATGGACGGAAATTTTGCGGTAAAAGCCGGTGACCGCATGCCGTATTTTTTAGTTGAAGGCGATAGCATTTACGACCGCCTGCGGGAACCGAAGTTTCATTTACTGATGTTTTCCGACGGCAGGACGTCTGCTGCTGCAGATGTGGACGAATTCGGCGGACTTGTGGATATGCATACGTTTCCGCTATATCCGAACATCGCGGAAATATTCGGCTCGTCGGAAAGTTTTTGCATTTTGCTGAGGCCTGATAATTATATCGGATATATCGGTGAAGATTTTTCGGCGGCGAGCGTCAGAAATTATATCGATCAGAGATTGAAGTAAATCCGGCGGGCTTCCGGATGTGAGCTTTATGAAAAGAATCAACGAACGCGTCATCCAACTCAATGAAGCCCAACCTACCATCAAAGCCAAATACGTTTTGTATTGGATGCAGATGTTCAAGCGAACGTCTGGCAACCACGCACTTATTTTCGCGATCAGAAAGGCTAATGAGTTCAATCTGCCGCTCGTCGTTTACGAAGGTCTGAAATATTATTATCCGTGGGCAAATGACCGTTTGCATACCTTTATTCTCGAAGGCGTTGAGGAAAAACGCAAGGCTTTTGAGAAGCTCGGCATTCGCTATCTCTTTTATTTGCAAAAGGATAAGAATTCACCTAAGCAGACCGTCACAAAGCTTGCCAAGGACGCAGCCGTGATCGTCACCGACGATTTCCCGTGTTTTATCATTCCCGGCCATAATAAAACGATCTCCGAAAAGGCCAATATTCCGGTTTTTGCGGTCGATTCGAACGGAATTATTCCGATGTCGAAGTTCGAAAAAGAAGAATACGCCGCTTACACCATTCGCCCAAAGATAAAAAAACTTTTGGACAATTATCTAAAGTCGCTGCCTGACGAACCGATAAATTTTAAGAGCTTTGATCTAAAAATAGATTGTCCGGAAACGGCCGTCACGGCCGATACGATCGCAAAACTCGTAAGTGAATGCGACATCGACCATTCTGTAAAAGCTTCCAGGCAATATAAAGGCGGGACGGAAAATGGCCGCAAACGTCTCAAGAAATTTGTCGAAGATATCCTGCCAGCCTACGATGTCGCCCGGAGTAAGCCTGACAGAGATGGTTCGTCGCGGCTTTCTTCATATTTGCATTTTGGGTTTTTGTCGCCGCTTGAGATAGCTATGGCCGTGCGGGAATCGGACTCCACGCAGGAATCTAAAGACGCATATCTCGAAGAATTGATCGTTCGCCGTGAGCTTTCTTATAATTTCACTCTGCACAACGCGAAATACGATTCGCTGGAATCTTTGCCCGCGTGGGTGCAGAAAACGATGCGTGAACACATTGGTGACGAACGGCAATTTATATACACGCTCGAACAGCTTGAAAACGGTGAAACTCATGACGAACTTTGGAACGCTGCCCAGCGGGAAATGACAGTCACCGGCGAAATGCACAATTATGTGCGGATGTTGTGGGGAAAGAACGTAATAGCCTGGACAAAAAGTTATGAAGAAGCCTTTGCCGTGCTTGAACATCTCAACAATAAATACTGTCTTGACGGGCGCAACCCAAATTCATATGCCGGAATCCTGTGGTGTTTTGGAAAGCACGACCGGCCGTGGATGAAGCGTCCGGTTTTCGGCACTATCAGATACATGACAAGCGGAAGCACAGGCAAGAAATTTGATTCAAAAAAATATATCGAGTGGACAAAAACATTGTAACGCCGCCAGGATGGCGGAGTTACACTTTAATTTCCCAATTGCCGTTCCAGTCATATTGCTCGATGCCGGAAAAACGTTTTTTGTAATCGTAGAACGATTCGCCTTCGTAACAATAGCCTTGATAGTAAAATTCCTTGTCGTTATCAATAGCAAATTCTATCTCTTTGAGCATCGTAAAAATGCCGAGGCTTCCGGCGGTTTCGGCTGGCTCGAACATTCCGTAGATAGACGAGACAGATCGTTCGCCGACATCGAAATAGCTTACGGCAAGCAAGGTCTCTTCGTTAAAGACACAAACTTCTTTTGCTTCGCACGGAATATTTGCGGGATTCTGTGAAAGAAAATCGTAAATGGAGCTGGGAACGCCTTCCTTAAAACGTTTTTTGTGACGGTCGAACAGGGCTTCTGTCCCGGCGGTAATTTCGATCGGGCGAATTACGGTTTTTAGACCGGCGTTTTTGCTAAGAATACGGCGCTGGCGTTTGGACAATGTGAAATCGGACAGGCGGACCCTAAGCGGTATTACACGGCGGATATCGGACCTATATAAACCCAGATCATATCGAAAAAAGTGTGTGCCAAAATGCCGCCAGCCTTCTGCGAGCAGTTGATCTATTTGTTCAGGCGAGACGCTATTTGAAAAAAACTCTTCGTTTATAAATGTCGGAATCAGATCAAACATCTACATTGATATCAGTTATCTTTTAGTGTCCGGAATACCAGTCATAACCCTGTTCAGCCCAAAAATCCTTCGGGCGTTCGTTGGTAAACTCTATACGGCCGATACGCTTGATCTGTTTGATCCCGTATTTGGTCGGCGAGGCCAATCTCAAAGGAGCTCCGTGATTTTCTCTTAGCGGCTCACCGTTCATCTCATAGGCAAGAAGCGTTTGTGGATGCAGAATGCTCGGCATATCCCAACCGACGTAATAACTTTCGTCGGGTGTTGTGAGCGCGACGTAAGGTAAGAGTTTTTCCGGATGGTTAATGTCCGGAGAGCTTCCGTCATGCGTACCAGGTAAATATTTTGCAGCAAAATCTGAGAAACGGACACCTGCCCAATTGACTACAATGCTCCAGCCCTCGACACATTTGAGCTGTGTTGTCATCTCGGTTCGCGGCAAAGCCTTGATGTCGGCAAGCGTCAAAATGAGATCTTCGGTCCGGCCCGCCAAGCCGCCGACACGTAATTGCCAGGTTGCCGGATCGAGATCCTCATCCAAACCATAGGCGCCGTTCACACGATCAGGAGAAACCTGGCTCACCGGAAATTCGGGTGAAAGGCGCGATGGACGGTAAAAAGCCTGGCTGACCCTTTCGTTAAACTCGAATGTACTTCTGAGCAAGGCTTCCTTACGTTCATCACCCATCCAGCGCCAGCCCAAAATTCCGATAATGGCCGCCGCACTGCCTACCAAAAAGCCGCGGCGCGATCGCTGTGACAGCTGTTTACGGGCGTCGGCTTCGCTCATTGGTTTGCTCAATTCGCGATTCTCATTTAAAACTATGGCCGTATTCTCTCGATCAGCGTTTTGGAGCTTTTCTTTTTCGAGCTTGGCGTGTTCGATCTCGCGAACTTTTTCGACAAGGATCTCTTCTTTTTCTTCGTTCATATAGTTGCTCCTTCGTCTATTCCTGCGGTTTTTTCAGCCTGGCTTGTTTCTGAATCAACAATATCGTAACCAGCGATCATCGAACGAAAATTACCCCATCCGGCCATGATCACCTGAGCGACGTGAACAAGAAAGAAAAGCACGAAAAAGATCGTCAGCCAAAAATGCAGCCATCGTGCCCAATCGTAACCGCCAAATAAGCTTGTCAGCCATGCCACTTGCAGCGGCTTGTATATCGACAGCCCGGTTATAAGCGAACCGGCCCCCATAAAGATCACACTTGTGTAGGCTATTCGCTGAGCGTCATTATATTTACCCTGCGGCGGCAATGTTTTGACGATGTGCATGTCGTGAAGTGCAACAAACAATGCTCTTTTAAAAGAACCCGGAACCGGAAATATCGCCCGCCATTCGCCGGAAGCGATGGTATAGATCACATAAATTATGCCGTTAACGGCAAAAAACCACATGAAAAAGAAATGAAGCGAGATACCTTCAGCCAGCCGCTGCGGTATGTTCAAACTTTCATTGAACCAGGCCGGAAAAAACTTGAATAATTCGTAACCGAAGACCCGTACCCCGTAAACGTCGTTGGCCCAATAGATCAACATACCGCTCCAGATCATCATTGTCAGCAGCGGAAAGTTTATCCAGTGCAGCCAGCGGATCGCAAGAGGGTGTTTTTTTTCTAATTGCTTTTCCATATCCTATAAAATTCCAGCGTCTTTTGAGAGTCCGTTTTTTATTTGTCTGCCAACCGAAAAATTTCGGGCAGATAATTAAATTACTTCCTGTTTATTTAATGCAACCCGCACAAAATTATATTCCCTGCGGCCGCAAATATAAAATATGAGTTGAAAGGTCTGCCTTATTTAATGACATGAACTGAAATTAAACAAGATAAGGACAAGCACAGGCCACTAATATCGAACATTGTCTTTCGAGGATTCTTAATCCATTGAATCCAAAACAAAGCGACCGGCGAAATCTATACTGTCGGCTAAACAGCCAAAGTTAAATAAAAAAATATACAAAACAAGGCAGGTTACTAAAATGAAAAAATTTACATTATCACTTATGTTTGCGTTCACGGTGTTGGCGCTTGGAACTTTCACGGCATCGGCCCAGAAAACAGGAAATCCGATGGTCGGCGGAGCTGCAATGTTCAAAACGAAAGACATTGTTGACAACGCAGTGAATTCGGCAGATCACACAACATTAGTTGCCGCGGTCAAAGCGGCGGATCTGGTCGCCACGTTGAAGACCGCAGGCCCATTCACGGTTTTTGCACCGGTCAATTCGGCATTTGCTGCCCTTCCGGCAGGTACGGTGGAAACACTTCTGAAGCCTGAAAATAAAGCTACATTGGTTAAAATTCTCACCTACCACGTTGTAGCTGGCAATTTGGATTCGAAAGCGATAGCCAAAGCCATCAAGAAAGGTAAAGGCAAGGCAACACTTAAAACCGTTTCCGGCGGCACATTGATTGCTTCAATGAGCGGTTCGAATCTTATTTTGACAGACGAAAAAGGCGGCAAATCAAAGGTCACCATTGCTAACGTTAGACAATCAAACGGCGTTATTCATGTGGTTGACAGCGTATTACTGCCGAACTAACTGCTGATCTTATTTAGATAAAAAGCCCTCTTTGGAACAACGCCATATGGCCTGATCGAAAGAGGGCTTATTCGTTTCTTCTTGTGGATGAATAAGGAATAATTTATAAGTTTATTGTCATTGTTTAGTTATAGGTTGGCGTTCCTGAGAAATTTTGCCAACGGAGGTTAATTATGAAATTTAAAATAGGCGTTACGTTTGCAATTATTATGGTAGTCACAGCTTTGGGTTTTGCCCTCGGCTGCACGAGTTTTGCCTCGTCAGATAAATTTACAGGTATTCCGGACACAGCAAAGACCGAAAGTTCTGATGCGGGCATACCAGCCGGCGATCCGTCTGTTGCTACTTTGGTGCCGGATGAAAATGCGGCAGCCGATGCTGAAGATGTATTTATCGCACCGGCAAAGGCCAAGCTTGCCCCGGCGCTTGCTGACGGTAAATGGATAAACTCAGAGCCGCTGAAAACATCAGCCTTGCGCGGCCGCGTAGTCCTTTTGGATTTCTGGACATTCGGCTGCTACAACTGCGTGAACACATTGCCGGCACTTAAAGGTTACGATGCTAAGTATCGGGACAAAGGCCTGACAATCGTCGGTATCGAAACACCCGAAACGGCTTTTGAAAAAGATTTTAGCAGTTTGGAGCAGGCGGTAAAGAAACGCGGGATCGAATATCCTGTTTTGACCGACTATCAGGAAGCAAACTGGAACGCCTTTGGTGTAAATGCCTGGCCGACCGTAGTAATTCTTGATAAAGAGGGACGTATCCGCTACACGCACGTCGGCGAAGGTGCATATGATGTGCAGGAAAAGGTTATCCAGGCCCTTTTAGCCGAAGGCAGCCCGAAAGCCGCGGTCGCATCATCCGCTGACGAAGTTTTTAATGGTGAAAAGGTCGTTAAAACGGACGCTGAATGGAAAAAACTATTGACCCCGGCACAGTATAACGTTTTGCGTGAGGAAGGAACCGAAAGGGCATATACCGGATCATTGACGGACAATCACCTAGCTGGCGACTACTATTGCGCAGCATGTCACTTGAAAGTGTTTAGTTCAAAAAACAAATTCGAATCAGGCACCGGCTGGCCGAGTTTTTATCAACCTATTGTGGCCACAAACGTAGTTGAGAAGGTAGATAGCTCTTTTGGATCGACTCGTACCGAGATCGAATGTGCCCGCTGCGGTTCGCATCTTGGACATGTTTTCGACGACGGCCCGGCACCGACCGGCCTGCGTTACTGCATGAATTCAGTCGCATTAACATTTGAAAAAGCCAAGAAATAAACGGATGTATTTTTCGCTCTCAAAAACATAGTTCCAAATAATGAAACCCGTCGTTTGTGTCAGGCACTTGCGACGGGTTTCGATTTTTAACTACTGAAAAAAGCAACGATCAGGTTTGTTAAGGACCTACCAATTCACTTTTCCTTCCTGCGAAGTATCGATCTCAGCAACATTCACGCCTTCGTCATAGAAAAAGATCTTCATATTGTCGAACAAAAATTGGTGTGAATCCGGATTAGAAACATCAAGGCCGAAATGGTTTATCAGTTGTTTTTGCTTTTCCTGCCATTCTTTCCAGCAATCTTTGCACATCTCCGCCCCGATCTTTTGGCCGAGTTCGGTAGGAATAGGAGCATATCCGATCGGCTCGGTTTTCTGCCCGCATTTTCCGCATTTGAATTTGTCACTTGAAAATAAAGCCATACGAAAATTTTACCACACAGAACACGCAGAGCACAGAGTAATAACGACCGACGTCCGCCTTCAAGCTTTCTCTGCCTGGCGGATCGCTTCCAAAACGTCGTCATCTTTTGGGCGAAAAAGGCTGACGGCCTCTACCTTTCTATATGCAATCATTCCTGCTTTATCGATCACGACTACGGCACGTGCCGCACGTCCTGGCAGCCACGACTTCACATTGTAAAGATTGGTTACTTCGCCTTTATCGTCCGAAAGCAGCCGAAGCGGCAGTTCATGCTTTTCAGCAAATTTGTCATGCGATTCGGCCGAATCCATCGAAATGCCGACGACCTCCGCACCCGTCGCCTGATATTCCGACCAATGATCGCGTACCGAACAAAGCTGCGCCGTGCAGACCGGCGTGTTATCACCCGGATAGAAAAGCAGAACGACCGTCTTGCCGCCATGCTCGCTGAGCGTCCAATCGTTTCCGTCGCCGTCTTTTAGTGTGAAATCTAGTGCTTGATTGCCAACATTCATAGGTTATTGTTCAAATCCAAAGTATCTCTGCAAGCATTCTGCCGTTTCCTATACCAAACTAGCAACACAGCACTATCCACTATTAGTCCCAAAGCAAACAAAGCCTTTCCGAAGCGCACCCAGCGTTCTCCATAGACTTGCAAGCTGGTGTCGTATGAAAGCTCTTTCATTTCGGGATAGAGATGGTGAGTCTGGTCATACCTGTATCCAACTTCAACAAACACTATTAACAAAGCTATGAAAAATCCATTGACACAAAAAAACAGCAAAAGTTTTTTTAGCATTTTGACAATCGTGTGTTCCTTAAAGCCCCAAAAACATCTTTTAAATAGCCTATCTGCGTCCGTAAAATCTTTGTATCATAGAAACATTCTTAGCAAAACTCATCTGAGTTCAGATAATAGCAAAATTAGCACGGATAACAATCTGTATCGGCTACATCGGTTTTGTAGAATTTTTCATCTAACGACTGTAATTTTAGTTGTCCGATTTTTTCGGACAACTGACTTCCTTCACGTATCAGTACGGTTTTAGGTCGTTCCAATATTCGTATTCCTGCATGCATTAAAGCTCAGTTCAGGATCTTTTTCACTCGCTGAACATCTCATCTATATCCCTAGAGCCATGAATGACGCGGGCGATAGCGACATTTCCCGCCCACACGCGGTAGAAGATCAGATAATTGCTTTCAGGAAAACTTCTCAACCCCTCCGTTATATCTCCGCGTTCACGTCCGGACTTGGGGTTCTCCCCAAGCATACTAAACAAATCCAACAACCGATCATAGAACCGAATAGCCGCATCAAAGTTGTCGGTCGAAATATAAGCGAGAATTTCATCAATATCGGCCTGAGCTTCGCTCGTAACAATATACTTAGCCATGATTTGATCTTCTAGCCATCAAGCGTTCCTTTACCTCTGCCATCGCTTTTTCGCCATCCTGATAGCGCCCCGCTTCGAGGTCATCGATGCCTTTTTGAATCTCTATACGAAGAGATTCGAGTTTCTTTTCTCGCATCTCGTCGCGCTGCTGCAAAAGCCTGAGTCCTTCGCGCACAACTTCGCTGGCAGAATTATACATGCCGCCTTTGACCTTTGATTCGACAATATTTTCCAGTTCCGGTGTCAGAGAAACATTCATAGCAAAACTCCATTACGGTAAAATAATAGCATAAATTAGCATGAATAACGATCTTTGTTATTCTACTGAAAATCTCGAATATCTCGAAATGGTTTATCGGAATCTGTAAAATCAGGTCGGTAATAATGAGAGGCAGATTCGTATTCCTGCATGAAGCCTTCTTCGATGCCGAGGTCTTCCAAAAGTGAAACAGCTTTTAACCATTCTCCTTCTGAAATTCTTCGCGAAAGGAGAATATAACGCTCATCGGTCGCGGCTTTGTTTGTCGCGTAGTATTGGGCCATCAATGAGATCGCGGTTTTTGGCGAAAGCTCGTCGCGTATCCAGCGGAGGTTTTCTTCGATTCCGGCCATGTCGTTTGGCAGGACGAGCAGTCGAATCATCAAGCCTTGGTGCAATATTCCTTTTTCATCAAAAACAAGCTCGTCGCCCATTTGGCGGTGCATTTCTTTGATCGCAGCCCGGGCAAATTTCGGATAATCGCGTATTTTCGAATATTGAAATCCGGCGTCTGAATCGGCATATTTCAGATCAGGCAGATAGATATCGACAATGCCGTCAAGCAGCCGCAAAACCTCGACCGAATCATAAGCGTTCGTATTGTAAACTATCGGCAATCTCAAGCCTTTTTCGGCGGCGATCAATATTGCACGGGCCATATGCGGGGCGAAATGGGTTGGTGAAACAAAGCCGATATTATGGCAACCTTTTTCCTGCAATT
>JAYUCO010000056.1:0-8770 GCA_043740295.1 Pyrinomonadaceae bacterium
CGCGGATGCAGTAACCGCTGAAAACAGGAGAATAGCCAAAAGGGATAAAATTCTGGGGGAACTGATTTTATTATTCATAGGACATCAGAAATTAACGCCGCGTATCCGCATCGGCGAAAAGATCGGCCAGACGTAAAGTATTATCGTCCTCATCTTCAAAATTGTTAAGCCGAGGGGCCTTAGCCTTTATTTCGGAATTATTTTTCCGGACTGTCGGATCTTTGATCTGAGCTGTCGCCTGGTCGGATAAATTGGACCGTTTACGCGAATGTGATGTGACCGAGGCTTTTACGGGCCGTATAGCAATTTCTTCTTTTTCTTTATTATACAATGGTTTATGTTGTACAACTTCAACCATTTGTTTAGTGTCTGAATCGGCTGCAGTTATATTCACTGGGGCAACATTTGCTGCGGTAATATCATTGTCAAGATTACCGGCCGTAAAAAGAGTAAAGCCTAGGAACAGCATGGCAAACGCCAAACCGCCACCGATCGCCCATTTTGGCGTTGAAAATATCGGTCCAAGCCAGCTTTCCAGCCATGATACCTTTTCGCTACTTTCCTTTTCGTATGGGATCGCAATGAGTGGCGTTTCCATCGCGGCAAATTCATCGCGGTTCCATTCGTACACACCAAGTCGAGCGAGAGAAAGTCCGGCAAATTCGTCAGTGCAGGCCGCACAGTCCAATAAATGGATTTCAAATAATGTTCGCCGCGAATCGGTCATTTCGCCATATAAATACGAAACTATCTCATCGCCGTTCAGGCACGATCTTTCGATGTTTTTATCAGCGGCCATAAATTTTAAGCGACCTCCAGCGGCGTTCGTTCCAATTTCATTCTCAACTGTTTGAGCGCGGTGTAAAGGCGGCTTTTGACAGTACTTAACGGCAGCTCGAGAGTTTCCGATATTTCCTGAAAGGTCATGTCCTCAAATTCTTTCATGACGATGACCTGCCGCAGATCGACCGGAAGTGATGTCACAGCCTGACGGACAATGACGAGCCTTTCATTCTGCTCGGCCGTCCGCGAAGGCATTAAATGAGAAGGCGCGATAAAGACACGTTCTTCTTCATTAGTTTCCTCGTCCAGAAAATCCTCCGAACGTGATTTCGCTCGTCTTTTAGTGGTCAGGCATTGGTTTACCGCGATCCGGTGCAGCCAGGATGAAACTTTTGCCTCACCCCGAAACTTTGCCAGATGCCGGTAAGCGGCGATGAAAGTTTCCTGCGCTGCGTCACGGGCATCGTCTTCGCGGGCGAGCATACCAAAACAGAGGGCGAAGATCTTTCGCTCCCAACGTTTTACTATTTCGCCGAAAGCCTCAGAATCCTTGGAAACTGCCAGTTCGACAAGCTGCTCATCCGTTAATTTTGTAAACATCAACTCGTGTTCCGCCAGACCTTTTCACGAGAATAATAAACTAATATCGTGATCGAACGCACAAAACATTTTCTACGCTCAAAGGGTTTGACGAAGCAAAAGCACAAAAAGTCTTATTAATTCACATTAAAACCCGAAATCGTCATATTCTTTTTTGATTATTATGTAACAGGGGCAAGCGGCTTTTTCCAGACCTTTACGGTCGATGACATCAAGGATGCCGCGGGAATAACTTATCAATTTGTGCCGCTGAAGGTCGCCGGCGGCTTTATTTACAGCCTCGCGCCTAACGCCCAGCATATTCGATAAAAAACCTTGTGTTATTTGGAACTCATCCGCGTGCATACGGTCCTGCGTCATTAGGAGCCACCGGGCAAGGCGTGCCTCTATGGGATGAAAACGGTTGCAAGCGGCGGATTGGGAAATCTGTGCCATCAATGAATGCATGAACCGAAGCAGAGGGCGGGCCAAGCGGTTACCATTGTTACATTCATGAAGAAAATCCGTAGTCTTCATTCTTAAAGCCGTTCCCGCACCCTGGACAACAGCAACGTTTGCGGATTGTTTTACACCCAGAAAGATTGGCAGGCCAGCCATGCCTTCGTTGCCGACAATGCCAACCTCGATCGTAGAATGTTCGTCCACCCGGGACAGTAATGAGATGATGCCGCTTTCGGGAAAATAAACGTGATTGATAAAGCTTCCCGCTTCGTAAACGTGTTCTTCGTAGATCAATGGGACACGCTCCATTTTTTGAAGCAGATCATTAAGATCTTTTTTGGGCAGAGCGGCTAACAGCCGGTTGGCTGAATTAGTTTCGGGCATTGTGGCCTCCTTATATTTGTCTGGTTGTAAAACAACAGACGGCACAAGAAGACGGATTTTAGTCCGGTCCCGATGACGAATGATGAAATTGTAAAAGAACTATTGATGACAATAGCATAAAAACCAAGGGTGGTTTGTGCAGAAGCACACAAACGAAAATTTCGATATAAAACGGTGAATTCAGCTGAAGTTTTAAAAAGCGGGGACAAGC
This sequence comes from Pyrinomonadaceae bacterium, assembly GCA_043740295.1. GTDB lineage: Bacteria > Acidobacteriota > Blastocatellia > Pyrinomonadales > Pyrinomonadaceae > OLB17. The sequence goes on from JAYUCO010000056.1 coordinate 2,420, forward strand.
CGACCCTTCCATACCTGCAAACATGGTTAGGCTGGTTTGTATGATCAATCTTGAATATGCATTCAATCGGGGCGGGCAGAAATAAAGATAATCTTGATCTCAGGTCAGGAAGGGTGCACTGCCACCCGCTTCCTGTCGGGGCATCAACTAAATGTCCGGGACATGCCAAGCCCCAACAGGCGGTTGTATTCGGAATTTACGATCTCATAGCATTCGCATGCGGCTTCTTCCAAACCATGACGGTCCAGTACCGTGATGGTCCCGCGGGTATTTTTAATAAGTTTTTTTGCGGCTAATTTCTTTGCCGCGAGCGTCACGCCCTCGCGCCGGACACCTAGCATATTCGAGATGAGGTCGTGGGTCATGACCAGATTATCCGAATCCAACCGATCATGGCTCAAAAGCAGCCACCGGCACAACTGCTGCTCCACGGCGTGCAGACGGTTGCACACCGCCGTCTGTGATATTTGGGTCATCAAAGCCTGAGTGTAACGCAGCAACAGCCCCTGAAAACGGCCCGCTAGTGCAAATTCTTGTTTGAGGTCTTTTGGCCTGACACGAAGAGCAGAACCGGCACTTTGGATCACTGCACGGCTGGTAGTGGTGTCCCCGCCCAAAAAAAGCGAGATGCCGAGGATGCCGTCGTTACCGATAATCCCGATCTCGGCCGTTCCTCCGTTTTCCATTATGTAAAGCATCGAAACGACTGCCGTAGATGGAAAATATGCATATTCCATCTTGTCTCCGGATTCGTAGATGACATCACCAAGCTCGAAGGAAACAAGTTCAAGTTTTGGAATTACCCGTTTTAACTCATCTTCCTGAAGGGAAGCCAGTAAGTGGTTTTTTCGCGCGTTTATTAACGTCGGATTATCGGTCATTTCTAATTATGCTTAATATAACAATAGGATTTATAAGTCAAGAAAAATCATATTAGCAAAAACAAAAAAAAAAGTTAAGTGTGATAACACAAAAAAAAAAAAAAATAAAAAAACGCCGCTCCTGACAGTTAAATCTGATTCGCTATGTGTTCTGGCACACATTCCGTTGTGAATACTGATTTGTAAAAAAAAGCAGCAGAAGTGATGTGCTGTAACACACATAGTGTTTTTATACTGAGCCGAAGATATTTGAAAACCCGAATAAAGATAGTTTTGTGTGTAAACGCACATATCAAAAAACAATCAAATAATTCATTGTGCAGAGCGGGTTTTTGTATTGATGCAATAAATATTGATAGAAAATGAAATTGTTTTTTTTTGGGGGGGGGTAAAAATAATTTCCACTACGTGCGGTAACAGACTTACAGCACTGATTTATCGCTCTATGATGGATAACATACATACGGGACTTGAGTGATTCTTCGATATATTTATGAGTTCCACGGAACAACTTACCCGAAAAATTGAAGAAAATCACCTACTTACTGACAAGGGGGGTATTCGAAGGAAGGCACCCAACATGCCTTCCTTCATTTTTTCACAGGATACGGAAAAAATGACCTTTACTATACAGGTGATCCGATTTTCTTTTTACTATTCTCAGTTTCGCCTGAGCATGCTGCTCGGATTTCATGAAAGCCCAAATCCGACCGGCATGCGGTGGCGTTGGAATTACTGGAAATATAAGAACGAAAGGTTACGAAACCGAAAATGATAAGGGGAAGTGCGATGATCTTATTTATCCCAAAATATTGCAAATTATTGGTTGGTGTATTGCTCGGCACCCGCGAGACACCATATCCGTTAGGCCCGGTTTGGCGATGGCGGCACAGAAATTATACTGATCTCTAATTCCAGCCAATTTTATAGATGAGAGCTTCATTTGTTTATCATTTAAATGATTGACACAGAACAAATACTAATCCGAATTGGAAAAAATGACAGAACTGCGGTCAAGGATTGTATTGACATTTACGGAAGCGTCGTCTGGTCAATTTCAAAAAGATATTCCAATTCGACGGAAGAAGCGGAAAATGCCGTATCTGAGATTTTTCTAGATATTTGGCGGTGTGCGGGGAGATTTGAGGCAAGCGGAATGAGCGGATATGTTTTTATAGCTTTGATCGCCCGCTGCCGGATGCTCCGAATATCCAAAGAAGATTTAAAAAAACAAACAATTATCAGGAAAGTTACCTTTCCGGTTTTTACAGCGTTACTCACGGTAATGTTCAGATCAATAGGAGCAGATTATGACACACCCTAAAAAAATGCGCGTCCTGTATTTAGAAGATGATGAAGACACCAGTGATTTGGTCAGGTTTATGTTCGCACTTTCAGACATTGACGTCGTTATTGTCAAAACTATCGACCAGGCTTGGAAGTTAGCTGGCACACAAACTTTCGACCTGTATTTGCTGGACGGCCTGCTGAACGGCAAAAAAACGCTTGATCTCTGTCGTGACCTGCACGAATACGCACCATATACACCGATCCTCTTTTATTCGGCATTGGCGTACCTGGAGGACATCCAAAAAGGAATGGCTGCCGGTGCAAACGGATACTTGGTCAAACCATATTTCGGCGATTTATCGGAAACGGTTATGGAAACTGTAAAGGAGGCTGAGTCTATAAGTGTCAGGTCCGAATCCAGAAGAAAAACATTATCAAGTATTATCTAGCATGCGGGTTGATTTAAGCTGCTCCGCGCTCATAACATTCTTCCCTATCATTTTGATCCGTGGTTTTTTTGAACCAATAGTGGGCCGCTGATGTCGGATTTCGTTAATAAGCTCGTGCGAAAACTACGCGTTTATTAGATGGCCCGCTGGAATACACGCATTTGCCTGATTCTTCTTCAGCATTCAAAGGGATACAGCGGATAGTGGCTTTGGTCTCTTCCTTGATCTTTTCCTCGGTTTCGCTGGTGCCGTCCCAATGGGCGAGAATAAAGCCGCCTTTTTCTATCTGTATTTTGAAATCTTCCCAAGTATCGATCGTATGCGTGTTTTCCTCGCGAAACCGCAGGGCCTTTTGATATATCGCCGCCTGTATCTGTTCAAGCATTATTTTAACAGTATCAATGACCGTTTCTATCGCGACCGACTCTTTCGCCAGCGTATCCCGCCGCGCGACTTCTATAGTCCCGTTTTCCAGATCGCGAATGCCGAGGCCGAGGCGTATAGGAACGCCGCGAAGCTCGTATTCGGCAAATTTCCAGCCCGAACGCTGATTATCGCTGTCATCGTATTTGACAGATATGCCGGCGGCTTTCAATTCTTCAAAGATCGGGGCGACCTTTTCGCTTATTTTTACCAGGTCCTCAGGCGTTTTGTATATGGGGACGATGACAACTTGTATTGGAGCAAGTTTCGGCGGCAGAACGAGGCCGTTGTCGTCGGAGTGGGCCATGATCAAAGCGCCCATCAGCCGGGTCGATACGCCCCATGACGTCGCCCACGGATGTTCGAGCTGATTGTCCTTATTGACGAATTTCACGTCAAAAGATCTGCTGAAATTCTGGCCGAGAAAATGCGATGTGCCTGATTGTAAGGCCTTGCCGTCCTGCATCAACGCTTCAATACAAAGTGTGTCTTCGGCCCCGGCGAACCGTTCGTTAGCCGTTTTTGTGCCTTGCAGCACAGGCATTGCCATCCAATTTTCCGCGAAATCGGCATACACGCCGAGCATCCGTTCGGTTTCTTCAACAGCTTCTTCCTTAGTGGCGTGTGCGGTGTGGCCTTCCTGCCAGAGAAATTCGGCAGTCCGCAAAAATAAGCGCGTTCGCATTTCCCATCGGACGACGTTGCACCACTGATTTATCAGTAACGGCAGGTCTCGCCATGATTGGATCCAATTTCGATAAGTGTTCCAGATCACGGTTTCGGAGGTGGGGCGAATGATCAATTCTTCCTCTAGCTTGGCGTTCGGATCGACGATGAGGCCTTTGCCGTCTGGATTTGCCTTTAGGCGGTAATGCGTAACAACGGCGCATTCCTTGGCAAAGCCTTCGGCATGCTCTTCCTCTTTTTCAAGAAAGGATTTCGGCACGAAAAGCGGAAAATACGCATTCTGGTGGCCGGTCGCCTTGAACATATCATCAAGCGCTCGCTGCATCTTTTCCCAGATCGCGAAACCATAAGGTTTTATCACCATGCAGCCGCGAACGGCTGAATTTTCAGCTAGATCTGCCCGTTTGACTATCTCGTTATACCATTCGGAGTAATTTTCCGATCTTTTAGGAAGGCCTTTGCTCATAAGAAATATGTTTCAATAAAACAATTAAGTTTTAATAATAAGGCAAGAACGATTAAGACTCAATTTGCGGAAATTCATTCTTTTCGCTAATCTCTTTCTTTGTGATGACTAGAGCATCTATGAGCGAATTCAAACTGGATTTCCAGGACACCGCCACCGCCTTCGCCGATAAATCCGACGCAGAATTAAAGGAAAAATACCATCTCTTTAAGTTGCTAAACTCGCCTTTTCTTAATGCGATCGGGACTCGTGCGACAAATTTCGCACTTTCTCTCGGACTGCCGGTCGAGGGGTTGATCAAAAATACCATCTTTAAACAGTTTTGCGGAGGCGAGACCATTGAGGAATGCGAATCGACCATTAACGAGCTGAGCAAGGCGAACATCGGGACGATTCTGGATTATTCGGTCGAAGGTAAATCGCGCGAAACAGATTTCGACGATACAAAAGACGAGATCATACGGACGATCGAACGGGCAAAAGGCGATCCGAATATCCCATTCGCAGTTTTTAAGGTGACCGGAATCGCACCGCTCGGCACATTGGAAAGGTTGAGTGCAAAAAAGAAACTCGACGCCAAAAGTCAGGCAAAATGCGAACGGATACACCACCGCGTGGAGGAAATTTGCTCGTTTGCTTATTCGGCGCAGCAGCCGTTATTTATTGACGCCGAAGATTCGTGGATACAGGACGCGATCGACCGAATGGCCTCCGAGATGATGGAGAAATACAATCTCGAACAGCCGATAATATTTAACACCATTCAGATGTACCGGACGGACCGGCTCCAATATTTGAAGGAAGCCCGGCGCGAAGCGAAAAATAACGGCTATCTGCTGGCGGTTAAGCTCGTGCGCGGCGCGTATATGGAAAAAGAACGTGAGAGAGCGGCGGAGAAGAATTACCCTTCGCCAATCCATACCGATAAAGCTTCAACAGACAGGGATTACAATGCCGCGATCGATTATTGCCTCGACCATCTCGATGACATTGCGTTTGTCGCCGGGACGCATAACGAAAAAAGCACGCAATTACTTGCGCAAAAAATGAATGCCCGGCGTCTGCCGACAAACCACCCGCATATTTTTTATTCGCAGCTTTACGGAATGAGCGACAATTTGTCTTACGTGCTTGCAAAAAATAACTACAATGTATCGAAATACGTACCGTACGGCCCGGTCAAGGACGCGATCCCATATCTAATAAGGCGGGCCCAGGAAAATTCTTCGGCAGCTGGGCAAGTAAGCAGAGAGCTGGACCTGATAGCCAGGGAATTGAAACAGCGTAAATTATCTTAATCCCAGCATCAGCCTCACGGAACGGTCCGACACCTCACCGCCCGATTTTTTCCAGTTTTCAAATGCAGACACTTCGCTGGATTCAAGCGGTTCATTCTTCATTTTAGCAACCTGCGTGCTTTCAAATGCACGGTTTGTAAGTGCAATGTGCGGATGGCTAATGGTCAGCGAGGCGGGATCAGCAAGTGCCGCGTCGGCCATATCAATGTCGAGAAACAGGTCGTTGTAAGCGGCGAGGTGCCAGATCTTACCATGGCCATCATCTTCAACACATAGAACACGTAAAAGGCCGTAACCGCTTTCGATCTGAAAGATAAGGAAATCACCAGCTTCAAAATTTTGTGACACAAAAATATCTCCGTTTAATGTAATGATATGTTTTAAGACCTGGCTAAATCAAACTGCAAACCGTTTGCTATATTTAAGTGTTACGGCGGACGGTTATTAACCATGATCCTTTTTTCAAGGGACACTAAAGATGAATAAAATTAATGACTACCATTCAATGCTCAGCATCGCTATCGAAGAAGCGAAGATCGGCCTGGCCGAAGGAGGCATTCCGATCGGTGCGGCACTGTTTGATTCGAATGGCGAACTTCTCGGACGCGGGCACAACCGCCGTGTACAGGAAAACGACCCTTCGATACACGGCGAAACGGACGCTTTTCGCAAAGCGGGCAGACAACGAAATTACGGAAGTACGATAATGGTAACGACGCTTGCCCCTTGCTGGTATTGCAGCGGACTTGTCCGGCAATTCAAGATCGGGACCGTCATTATTGGTGAATCGGTCAATTTCGAAGGCGGTGTTGGCTGGCTGCGCGAAAATGGCGTCGAAGTCGTCGATCTCGCTTCCC
>JAYUCO010000057.1:0-55566 GCA_043740295.1 Pyrinomonadaceae bacterium
CGTGCCTGCCAAACCAGAGCGCATCCCGCGATTGGAAACGGAATAATCTTCGAGCGAAACCTGCTGCTCGAGCTTTGTATTGGCGAGCCAATCCTGATAGTTTCCATAACCCGCCGCCGACTGACGCACATCGGTGATGCGTTCGATCTCTTTTTTTACCTCAGCATCGCTGTCCCGCACGACCGTGTAACCGGCGACGCCGTATATCATCGATCCCATGCCGAGCTTTTCACGACGGGTTTCCATGTCGTCTATCTTCTCTTTTACGCGTGCCGGATCGTCGCCGTGCATGACGTAGGCGTCGCATTGCCGGGCGATCATATCTTTGGCTTTTTCGGATTCGCCGCCCGCGTAAACGACCGGTTTTTTTAGTGGTTTTGGCTGCATTACAGAATCTTCGATGGTGTAATATTTACCGGCGAGCGAAAAATGATCTTCCTTCCACAAGCGGTCAACGACTTCCAGCCATTCAGAGGTCCGGGCATAGCGGTCATCATGCTCGTCAAACTGCACGCCGTATTTTTTGGCCTCGCCTGCCCACCACGACGAGACAACGTTGAGCGACAAACGACCGCCACCGCCGATACGGTCAATGTTCGCGGCCTGTTTAGCAAGCAATGCCGGATTATGAAAGGTGGGGCGCACGGCAACCATCAATTCAAGCGATTCGGTAACAGCCGCCAATGCCGCCGATGTTGACCAGGCATCAAGCGACGGCGCATCAACGCCTTTTATGTCATTCAGATTCAGCTCGGCTACCAGCGAGAGGTCAAAACCGATCTGTTCGGAGCGGACGGCGACCTTTTTTACATAGTTCCAGCTCGCTTCCATTTGCTCGTCTTCGACGTTTCTCAGCCAACCACCGAAGACAGGCATCCAATATCCGTAGCGCATTTTTCAATCTCCTCTTCCAAAAAATCAACAAGTTTCTCGTGCGGGTCAAAGCCGATCAAATTGACGGCGTCCGCGACAAAATTTGACAACGCATTAATGTCGTAAAAAAGCGGTTCGCCAGTGCGGTCATCGATCATATATTCGATACCGCCGACATCGATCCCGGCTTTGGCGACGATCCGCTCGACCGTTTCGATAATGTCCGTGGGCGGATCAAACTTTTCGATCTGCAGACCGGCAGCCGGAGCGTCGGTCAGGCACATCTCGCCGATGGCCGAAACGCCTGTCGGCACATCTTCGATCTGACAAACCTCCGCCGGACATAGGTTAAAATTCTCGCCCTTCGGATAGATCTTGATCGCGTATAGAAATTTACCGCCAAGCGTTTCGATTCGGTTGATATGCTCGCCGCGTTTTGGGACGAATTCCTGTATCAAACCGGTCGAATCGATGCCGAGATCGATCACATTCTGCTCTACGCCGTCACGCAATGCATCAGGCGTGTCAAATTTTATTATTCCGGCCCCGCGGCCGCCGATATTCGGCTTGACTACGACGGGAAAATGCATTTTTTCCGCTGCTTGAATTGCCGCTTTTGTCGAGTTAATGACCCGCGTTTTCGGATATTTAATACCGAGCGAATCGAACAAAGCAAGCTGCAAAGCCTTGGAGATCTCGATCTGAAATGCATCGTAACCGTTAATGACGCGGACGCCTTTCTGCTCAAGGCTGGCAAGCAATCCGCGTGTGTAAAAGATCGCATCGCCATGTCCGCGCAGGTGAGCGGACGCACTCATGCGATTAAAAAAGAGCGAATAGTTGGCGGCAAGATCATCCGTCGGATCATAAGAATTTTCCGAGGCGTCGATCATGTCAAACGAAACCGACCGTCTTTCCAACTCCGCAAAAAGCGGGCGGAACCATTCGGGATGTTCGTAATAAATTGCTATTTGTTTCTGGGACATATTAGTTTGCGCTTTTATAATACCGATAACGGTGTTTTGTAAATTAAGCTCCGCCACCTTATTGAATATTCACTTTGTTTGCTTAAATATTCCGTTGTTAGATCTCATGCCGATTTGTAAGCGCTTTGTCCATTGTAACTTCATCAACATATTCCAGGTCGGACCCAACTGGCATTCCCATCGCGATCCGAGTCACGCGGACACCGAGCGGTTTTAGCAAACGGGCGATATAATTTGCCGTTGCCTCGCCTTCGGTTGTCGGATTTGTGGCGACTATTACCTCAGCCACCTCGACGCCTTCGTTATTTTCCGGCAGCAGGCGCGGCAGCAGATTGGGCAGCATCAATTCGTCTGGTCCGACGCCACGGATCGGCGACAGCGAACCATGCAAAATGTGATAGAGGCCCTTATAAGATCGAGTTTTTTCGACGGCGACAAGATTATAAGGTTCCTCGACAATGCAGATGATCGAGCGGTCGCGTTTCGGATTGGTGCAGTAATTACATGGATTTACGTCCGTGAGATTATTGCAGATCGAGCAGAAAACGATCTTGTCTTTTACTTCCAGTAAAGATGCGACAAAATTGTCAACCTCCGCCTTTGGCCGCCGCAGGATATAAAATGCAAGCCGCTGGGCGCTTTTGTGCCCGATGCCGGGCAACCGTTTGAATTCATCGATCAGCCTGGCGACCGGTTCTGAATAGTCCAACATAGTGATTGGTGATTGGTGATTGGTGAATGGTGAATGAGGAGAAAGGTCGCCATGCTTTCAATTCATCACTCACCATTCATCATTCACCACTATCCTACATAAGTCCCGGCGGAAGCATTCCGCCAAGTTGTCCTTTGAGCGTTTCTTCGATCTTGCGGTGGGCTTCATTAAGTGCAGCGACGGTCAGGTCCTGAATCATTTCCACATCACCGTCCTTGACCAGCTCCGGTGAGATCGTTACTTCCATCACCTCAAAATCGCCGCGCATTTTTACAGAAACCGCACCGCCGCCGGCAGCGGCATCGACGACCGTTTCCTTCATCTTTTTGCCCATTTCTTCCTGCATTTGCTGGGCCTGCTTCATCATCGACTGCATGTCAAATCCACCTGGAAATTTCATTGTGTTCACTTCCTTACGATTCAAATTATTATGCTTTATCCTAACTTTCCGCACTACTAAATGCAACTTATCCGCTTTTTAAGACAACATTACCCGACGGCAAAAAAAGTTGTTGACTGCGGTCATTCTTAGTTGTATTGTTTGCCTGCGTATGAGAATTTTTCGGTGAATATGGAGAGTATGATGAACGGCGAGAAAAATAATTATTGGCTGAATGCGGGTGTGGCGATGGCGATCGGACTGATCTTGTCATCGCTTATTTTTGGGTGGTTTTACTCAAAAACAAAAAAAGGGGACGAAGCAATTACTGTAACCGGTTCGGCCAAAAAACGGATTAAATCGGACCTGGTTGTATGGAGCGCCGGCGTTTCTTCGGCATCGGGCGAATTGACAGATGCCTACCGGAAGCTTTCAGAGACCATTCCGCGGATCAAACAATATTTCGTCAGCAAAGGCATCGCAGAAAACCAGATGACCGTTTCCTCGATCTCCACCACGATCCTCAAGCGCCAGGACAGCAATGGAAACGAAACCTCGGAAATATCCGGATATTCGCTTCGGCAATATATCGAGGTAAAATCCAACGATGTCGATAAAATTGCCCAGATCGCCCGCGAGGCGACCGAGTTGATAAACCAGGGCATTTTGATCGAATCGAATCCACCGCAATACTATTACACCCAAATCGGCGATCTGAAGATCGAAATGCTAGGTGAAGCCGCAAAGGATGCCAAAGTCCGTGCCGAAAAAGTAGCTGCCAGTACCGGAAATTCGATCGGCCCGGTTCGTTCGGCCAGGATGGGCGTTCTTCAGATAACCGCCGCCGATTCGACCGAGGTTTCCGATTCCGGCCTCTATGATACATCGACAATTGATAAAGATATGACTGCGGTCGTCAATATCAGCTTTGCGGTTAATTAGGCCCTAAGTATTGGAAACACAAAGGTTATTGAGAGCACATTAGCTGCTGGCCTTTAAGATTTAGCGCGCTTGTTTCGCATGTGTTTCTGCCCGTGATAAATCGCTTGCAAATTGTCATAAAAACTGTTACAAATCATTTTTTATGCAGATAGAGTGGAAATCAGAAAGAGTTTCGCGGTATCTATTCAAGCAGCTTGGTTCATGGCCCGGCGTCCGCATTCACAGGGCCCATGTCATGCCGGGCAAAATGCTCGAACACACAAATTCATACCATGATGTAAATGTCGCAATATCCGGCAGCCTGACCACAGAAAAATTTTCCGCGACCGGTAAGCATGTCGTGACAAAAGGCGGCGGCGGAAAAGGAATTTGAAACTGCACTGCTTATGTCCGCCGGGCGTTTGATCGAGGCCCGGAAAAACCTCGAATACTGCAAAACCCACGGCCAACCAGAATTATTGGCAGTTCTGCAATTTTCAAAGAAATTTAGAAATGTCCAGTAAAATTATTTAGTAATTACGAGCACTATAGAGTCTCGGGTTCTTACTTCTCTTCCTTAGCGGCTTTGCGTGAAAGATCTGTCTCACGCAAAGCCACAAAGAGCAAAGGAAAACAAGGAAAATATCCTAATGCGTAATCCAGGTTAAAATAATTTGGATCGGTAATTGAATGACCAAGGCATGTCGATCCAGTAAACTTTTCCCCAAAAAGCAACCAAAATAAAACCTCAGTGCATCAAGGAAAGCAAGACAATTGTCGATCCTGACCACAAGCAATAAAATACTGAACTTAGTTATGAATCTACAGAACATAAGCTGTTACCATTGAATGGAAAAATATGCAAAATGCCTTCACCGCTGTTTGCAGGTTTTGTTTGTTAGCATTTTTTTGCACTAGTGGTTTTGCGCAAAATTCCCCGGGTTACATTACCGGCCAGGTGACCGAACGCACGACCGGCCAAGCTATTCCGGGCATTAAGATCTCGGTTGTGAATAATGCCGATGTAATGACCGACGGCGACGGGAATTTCCGTCTTGAAATTGCATCGGGTATTTATGACATACAGATCAGCGGGCAGGGCTTTGTTCCGGTCGCCAGAAACCAAATCGCCGTTACGGGCAATCGCATTACTTTGCTCAACATTCAGCTTGACGTAACGCTGAGCGAAAATGTTGAGATCAGAAGCGACATTTTCGTAAAAACCAGCGAACAGCCCGTTAGTAATTCAACGCTCAACCGGGCGGAGATCCGCTCCACGCCCGGCAGCGGCGGCGATCCGTTGCGGGTGATAAATGCATTGCCCGGCGTCATCTCGGCTTCGGGCGAATTCGCCGATCTCCTTGTTCGCGGAGGAACGGCGGAAGAAAATCTGACGTTCATCGATAATATTCCAGTCGGCGATTTTACGTATTTCAGCGACAAATTTGACGGCGGACGCGGCGGACGGGCAGCTATTCTAGCACCCGATGTTTTTGAAACGCTCGAATTTTCCGCCGGTGGCTTCGGCGTCCGCTATGGCGACAGGTCGTCTTCGGCACTCGACATTCACCTGCGCGAACCAAACCGAGAAAAAATTCAAGGCGTTATCTTCGCCGATTCCGGAACGGCAGGCGGAACGGCCGAAATACCTCTGGGCAAACGCGGCGGCTGGCTTAGTTCTGCGCGGCGAAGTTATATCGGCAATGCGTTCAAGGTTGCCGGGATCGTCAACGACGGGATCATCCAATTCCCGGAAACGCTCGATTTTACAAACAAGGTGATCTACGATCTGACAACGCACAATAAGATCTCGTTTACCTTGCTGAATTTATTTGAATCGTTTAGCCAAACACGCGAACAGGCACTTAGCATTGACCGCCGGACAGACCGTTTTGAGGCGCGCCGCACCTCGCGCCGCCTTGTTTTTGGAACAACACTGAGCTCGGTGATCGGCGAAAAGACACTTGGGCAAACGACTTTTTGGATAAATGGTTCCCATAATGACGGCACTTTTATACGGCCCGAGATCTTCGTCAGCATTCCGCAGCGGACACGTGATCTTCGCGATTCGCAGATCGGCATTAAGGAAGAATTGACCTCGTCATTATCCTCAAAGCTCCAGATCGCGATCGGCGGCGGCATCTATTTCGACCAGGCGAATTATTTTACATTTGAAAATACTGGACGCTTTTTTTCACCGTTCGAGGAAGAATTCAATGCATCACCGCGTGCGAACCGTTTACAGCTCGACACAACCGCTTCGGGTTACGGATATGCCCAGGCAACTTTCCAGGTCACACCGCGTTTTTCCGTCACGCCTGGAATCCGGGTTGACCGCTACGGCATCACTGCGGAAACTTTGGCAAGCCCGCGTGTAAGTGCAAGATTTGGCGTCAATTCCAAAATAGATCTGACATTCGCAGCCGGGATTTACCGGCAGCCGCCAAGTATTTTCCTGCTTTCGCTGACGCCGAACAACCGGAACTTAAGATCGCAGTCCGCTTCGCATATCATCGGAGGAATAGATTGGCTGGCAAGTAAAGACCTGCGTGTACGGTTCGAGGCATATCAAAAGAATTATGAAAATTTAGCTGTGCAGCCGATCAGTTCAACGCAAACTTTCGTCCAGGACGGAAATTATTTCAATACCGGAAGCGGCAGGTCTCGTGGACTGGAAATTTCAGTCAAAAAAGCATTGACCGGATTCTTTTCGGGTGAGGCATCGTATGCCTATATCAATTCCCGGAGAAGATTTGCCGATGGCGGCTTTGCATTCCCTTCGGATTTTGAGCGCCCGCATCAACTTACCGTGATCGGCATCACCCGATTTTACGGTTTTAGCGTGGCGGCGAAATATCGTCTTGCCAGCGGTTTGCCCTACACGCGGCGTACGGCTTTTGATGCATTTCCGCCTTTTCAGGTAGTCGCACAGCGGATCGCGCAGGAATCGGATACTAACGCTCTTCGGCTGCCTAATTTTGCCAGCTTTGACCTCCGCGTCGAAAAAAGATTTGGTTTTGACCGGTGGTCGTTTTCACCATATATTGACATTTTCAACCTGACGGAACATAACAGCATAGTGCAGCCGAATTACGAGCTTTTCCAGCCAAATGCATCTTTCCTGAACGAAGGACGGCGGCTGCCGATATTTGGCCTCCGGATCGAATTTTGAATCACCAGCAGCCCTACAGTTGCTCTGCATGAATGAAATCGTGATAGAATGCGTTTTTGTAAGCTTTCCGCTTTTATAAAACAAATAATAACGTTGCAATAGATCAAATCTATGAAGTATTGCCCGACCTGCGAGACCAAATACGACGAAGAAATTTTACGTTTTTGTATGAAGGACGGCACACCGCTGCTGGACGAGGACGAACCGAATTTTGTCGCTATGCCGAGCGACAGCCTCAAGGATTTTGAGGAGGACCACCCGGACGATGTGACGGTGATCAGACGGAATGTGCCTATCCCGCCAATTGCCCCGTCTCCGCTTCCGGATGACTTCGAAGATGATTCGTTCGCTCCGGAACAGCCTCCGCGGATCATTGTCCCGGTGTCGCCAGAATCCTTCCCGAATGCTGGCAGGGCACGGGCCGTTCCGCCGTATCATCCGCCGCCATCCAATACCGCCAAGGTCGTATTTCTGACAATGATCGGAACAATTTTTGTTTTGGCAATCGGGGCAGGAGGTTTATGGCTGCTGCAAAAGGACCGAACGGTCAATTCAAACATAAATACCAATGTAAATTCCCTTAATATAAATACAAACCTCAACACTAATCTGGGGATAGACGGGAATTTCAATTTCAATGCATCCGCTAATTTCAATTCAGCGGTAAACGCCAACACCAATACAAAGACGCCGACACCGACGCCCAAACCAAGCCCAAGTGCAACGCCGACTGCCTCACCGACACCGGACGGCAACAGTACGCCCACTCCGACAAGAACACCTTTCCCGACACCGTCACCGATCATCATCAGGCCGGGCAGCACGCCATTGCCACGCTTTACTCCTGAACCTCCGGCACGCAGTACGAACTCCGGAGTCTTGAACGGACAGGCATTAAAGCTGCAGACGCCGACCTACCCGCCGATCGCAAAACAAATGCGGGCCGCCGGTGAGGTAAGGGTTTTGGTGGCGGTAGATCAACGCGGAAATGTCACATCGGCCAAGGCTCTGACCGGCCATCCGCTGCTCAGGCAGGCGGCGGAAAATGCCGCACGGCAATCAAAGATACGCCCGAACGGCCAAAACACGCTGGGTGAACTGGTTTATAATTTTAAGAATAATTAGGGTTTTAACTTAAAGAAATGCCAGCGCCATTTCAACCGCTTTACGCGGATCGATAACGCCCCAGCCTTGTCTGTCCACTTCATAATGCGGCAGCCTTTCAGCCGTCGAGATCAGTATCCGTTTAACCTGCTGCGGCGAAAGTCCAGGGTTGGCCTCAAGCATCTGGGCTATGACCGATGACACGATCGGAGCCGAAAACGATGTACCGTCAACATATTTATAATGCTTGGTTATGACATTTTCCTGCCGGAGCTTGAGCGTGATTATTTGGCGGATGCTGTGAACCGGCCTGTCGATCGCGGCATCGAGTTCGCCGTCGATACCCGGATTCGCCTCAATGATCCTATGAAGGTCATCATCAATACTTTGATCGAGTGTTTCGAGCAGCTCGGCCTGCTGGGCCGTTGGCGTATTCGGCAGGATCGGGGCCGGCACCCAAATGGAAGGAGCGATCAACTCAGGCTTTTGCAAACCGTCGAGCGTCGGGCCATAGGATGAACGGTACATTCCGCGTTTTGCACGGTTCATTGAATTATTGTCATCGAGACCGCCGACGGCGATGCTCGACGGCGCACTGGCCGGCGGAAAAACCGGGTGATTAGGCAAATGTCCGGCGTTGCCGACAGCGCACACGACCGTTATCCCGTTTGCGGCGCATCGTTCGACGGCCTGCGACAACGAATCATTGAGGTAGCTCTGTTCATAATCTCCGCCCGCCGAAATATTAACGATGCGTATCTTATACTTTTTGCGGTTATCGAGGACCCATTCGAGGCCCTCCTGAATGTTTTGCTCAGATATGCGTCCCGTCCGGGCCAGTTTTACCAGAACAACATCAGCATTACGGGCAATGCCGCTGTAAAATCCGTTCGACAGCGAGCCGTTCCCGGCAGCGACGACCGAGGTCATCATTCCGTGCCAGCTTGCGACATCGGGTTGAAAAAGCGAGCCGATCTCTCCGTCTGCTTCGAGCAGGCTGCGATAGGCTATAATTCGATTTTTCGGGGTAGTCAGATCGACGTGCGGGTAAAAGCCCGAATCGAGAAAGGCGATCGTCACGCCTTTGCCTGTGAAACGTTCGTCCGCATCCAGCCGCAACGGCGTCGAGAGAACGTGCGAACCGTCCTTCAGCATTGCGGCATCTTTTACAATCTGGTCCTTTGCACTCTCGAATATTCGCCTGCACCGCGAACATATGGCCTTAAATTCCCAGCTGTCCGGAGCATTTGCAAATATCAGCTTTTGCAGGTCCTCCGGCAGAATGGAGAGTGGGACAAAATCATCAGGGGTTTCGCGCGAACAGACCGGACAGGTCTTTTCTCCCGCAGCCATATCGGCCGCCATCGCTGGACGTTGAAATTGTAGAGATTCCTGCGGAGCCATAATGGGAGTTTAAGTTTTCCACAAAGAGTATTTAAAATCAATATGGCCTTTGACCGGGTAGTGTCCTAATTTGAGTTGCTGGCTAAATAATAGTCCTAGCAACTCATTTTCTTTTATGATAGCCTTTAAATATGATCGAAACGAAAGAAAAAGAAACCGAACAGGAAAGAGTTGTGTTTGTAGAATGTGCAACCGGATTGCTAAACGACGAAGATGAGGATGAGGTGACAGCCGCCTGGTCGATTTTAGACGAGATCATAGATGAAACCGAAAGCGAAGATTGGGGCAAAGAAAAGCCGCAAGACAAACCTGCGGCTAATGAGCGTCGCTTATTCAGCAATGACTAATGCAGTAATTTTGCTGCATCGTTTTTGAACTTCTCAATATCATCAAAAAGCGGCATCGGTTTATAGCCCGGAATGGCGCGGTTTAAGGCTTTATCAAATGCAGCCCACTCTCCATCATCAAAAATTCTTGCTAACGTAATCTCAGACGCAAGTAATTCGCGTAAACGAGGATGTCCAACATCTTCCGTTAAACGTCTGAATAGCCGTTCCTTATGGCGACCCTTTGCATCTTTAGGCGTCAGGCGTTTTAACTCATCCTTGATGCCCGGAGCCAAGCGATCATAGATGAGATAGTTGGTCAGCTTTCCCCACAAGGGGCCTCGACTATGTTTGTTTTCTTCATCATAGGCCCAACCCTTTAACCGACAAACGTGAAAATACCATTCATCCGGGAACGTCTTTATCCATTTTCGTAAATCCTTTTGCACAAATTGCGTTAGGATTTCTTCCAACGCATTTCTTGCCCGTGTGTATTGATAGCCCGTAGCTTCATCAATCAGGGCGTTAAGTCCGACTTTTGCGAACGCTCCTAAAAGTTTAGCGGCTCGTGTGCCGATAGCTTTTTGTCGAGCCGTTTTCAATAATCCTTGTGATTGAGCCTCAACAAGCAAAACACACAGTTCAGCCAGAGATTCTGCGCGATAGCCGTGAATGGCTGTGCCGTTAAAGGTCATCTTTAACGGCTCAAAGTGGTCCGCCTCTTGAGCCTGTAAAATAAGGGGTTGGAGTGCTTTATAGCCAAATAAGCGGCCCAGTCTGGAACCGGGTTTTTGGCCGCTATATTGCGGGGTATCCTCAACTAATCGCAACGCTTCTTGCATACCACGACCAGAGATGACCCTCGTTCCTAATTCTGTGACATAGACAGGAATCAGAATCCCTGCTAAATCTAATGAGCCATCGTGGGTGATCTTCTCACCCCATCGGGCCAATGCTCCCTGCTTGGCAATTTCTGTTTTCTTCTTTTTCGACAACGCCTTGTCGCGGGCAATACCACCTTTTTGCTTGCTTAAATCTTTTTCTTTTTCTTTCATATTCTTATGCTTGCATCCTTGACATCTATGCTTGCATTTCATAATATAGTTTATGCAAGCATACGTTGTCAATCAGAGATTGCTTGCAAGCATAATATGAATTGCACAACTTGTAAAGAAGCATCGAAGAAAAACGGCAAAGATCGGAAAGGCAATCAGAAGTTTAAATGTCTTTCGTGCGGTTCGATATTCACCGCTACGGCGAAACTCGACGGTAAGAAATTGTCCGCCGATAAGATTGAACTCTGCATAAAGCTTTTAGTTGAAGGCAGTTCAGTCAGATCGACGGAACGCATTACAGGCGTTCACCGCGACACAATCCTACGTTTACTCGAAACCGCTGGTAAAAGATGCCTGATACTTCAGGAAACGCTTGTAAAAGGCGTTAAGGTCGCAAATGTCGAAGCTGATGAAATATGGTCGTTCGTTGGAATGAAGCAAAAGACTGCGAATGCTCAAGGCTTGGGTGATGATGAAACTCTAGGTTCGGTTTATACCTTTACAGCTATCGAAAAAGATTCAAAGCTGATCGTTGCTTGGCATCTCGGAAGCAGAACCGAACAGGACGCCTTAATCTTTCTCGAAAAGCTATATGCGGCTACCGAGCCAACGAAACGCTTTCAGATGTCCACAGATGCTTTTCGCGGCTACGATCACACTGTTAATGAAGTTCTTGGAACAAAGGCCGATTACGCTCAAGTGATAAAACTTTACCGAGCAAGCCGACCTGATGAAGCAAGATATTCACCTAGCGAATGTATTGGTATTAGAAAGAAAGTAGTCTGCGGCAATCCTGATATGGAAAAGGTTTCAACTTCGATTGTCGAAAGACAGAATTTAACTATGAGAATGTCGATGCGTAGATTCACCCGTTTAACGAACGGCTTTTCAAAGAAGTTCGAGAATCTTAATTACACTTTGGCTCTGTATTTCGCTTACTACAACTTTTGCCGCATTCACAAATCACTTCGTTGTACTCCGGCAATGGAAGCAGGGTTGAGTAAGCATATTTGGGAATTGAAAGACTTAATTGGGATTGTATAGACTCCGAATTATTCATCGTCTTCTTCATCCTCGTCGGCGGCGTTCTCATTTTTCTTTCGGATTTTCCCGTAAATCAAAACTAAGCCGCCGCCACCAATCATATACGCAACTTTTTCGGTAATAGCAAGAAGTAGCTGCTCTTTCCCCATTAACAAAGCGGTAAGAACGGTCGCAAATACAAAAACCAGTATAGTTAATACAATCACTAGATTGTATTTTGCTCTGGTTCCTTCTTGACTGCGGACGGTTTTTAGGTCTTCAGAATTACAATCGAGAGATTTCTTTGCGAATTCAAATCCTTGGTTGGATTCTTGCTTTTGAAATTCTAATTCCTCTTTCTGAAAGGATAGTTCTTGAGTTCGCAGCTTGATATGCTCCAACTGCGTTTCAACGAACTTATTTAAAATATCAGAGTCAACGCCTTTTACTAGAGACTGATTGTCGCTTTCGTTTGCCATAGAGTTTACGTAAGGAGCGATTAAACGATAAATTTAGTTTATAAGTTGGTTCCTTAAACTCTACAACAAGCAATCCAAATTGCTTTGAGCCAAGTTTCGGCGGAAGTATCTTTACCGATACAATATCTTCTACATTCTTCCGATACACATCGAGAAACCGCCGAGGTGTAAAAACTCGTTGGTAAACGGGCGTCATATCTAAAGTTTTTGTAGTATGCATAAACATTACTTGTAGCCTAACACTCACTAAATTACGCAATATCCCTCAAAAAGTTTCAGGGGATCATTAAATCGAATAACTAGGACGTTCAAATCGAATTATTGGTTGTTTATAGTATAAAGTCAAACAGGTGCGATACGTTACGTGCGTTAGATTGACACGAGGATTTGAACACACTGCCAGCAACCTGTCAATCAAATCTGGTAGTGTCTTAAATCTGTGTTGCTACATTTAATATATCTTTCAGCGTCCAATTTCAGCCAAATAGCTCATCTTGAGCTATAATCGTATTGCCCGTTGACGGCTAGAGGTTGAACCGTTCGCGGTTCGCACTAGAGGATTACCAACGGACATTTCCTCTGGCGCGCCAGACAAAACACTAGCAACTCAAATTAGGACACTACCTTTGACCGGAGCGCGGGCAGATACCCTCGCTCCGGTCAAAACAAACCTAGAACCTGAACCTCGCTCCCAATTGTATCCTTCTTGCATCGAACGCCGAGGTAAATCCGAGTGGTGAACTCGGACTTAGATCAGCGCGTCCGCGGACGTTTGTAGTGGTTGGGAAAGTCGGCCCGACCGTATTATTGACCGCCGCGAAATTTAGCCTGTTGAACAGGTTAAAGGCTTCAGCCGTCAGGTCCAGGCTCATCTTTTCTGTAAAACTGATCTTTCGCGTCAGCCTAACGTCAAAAGTGGCAAAGCTCGGCCCCTTACCGACATTGCGGCCAATAGGAAGTACCTGTGCTCCATTGATAAGCAAGATCGGACGGTCGCCGTTTGTGCTGCGGTCGCCGTTCACGTCGGAACCGGCAAGCAGATTAAACGGACGGCCGCTGTTTGCACGGAATATCGGCGTAATGGTGAAATCACGGAGAATCGCATTCCGCCACGGGCTTTGAAGTACGGCGTAGATAACAAATTTATGCCGCTGGTCAAAGGCCGACAGCGAATATTCCGGATTATCGTTAAGCTGATCAAAGCCGCGGAAATCACTGTTGTAATCCGTCACCTGATCAAAGGCTTCGCTCAGCGTATAGTTACCCGCAATTGCATAATGGCTGCCGAACTGTTTCTGGAATTCGATGATCAATCCGTTGTAATTGGCCGAAGCAGCCGATTCGTAAAGGATCTCTTGGAAAAGAAGCGGATTAACGAAGCAATTCGCCGGAGTACCACTACCAGTTGGTGGGGCTACACACTCTGGAGCGAACGGAGCAGAGCCGGCCGAGCCACCATATTCGCGGATACCGCGTGAGCTAAGCGGACGGTCACGCAGATTTATGTCACGTGCCCTGGTAATAAACTGCGTCAGGGCCCAAACATAGCCGACCGAAAAACTGGTGCCTGGTGCGATCTGATGTTCGATTCCGATGCTTCCCTGCTGTGCCCGCGGATTGCGGTACGTCGGGTCGGCACGGAATATTACTGTCAGCGGATTTCGCGGGCCGGTCTGTGAGATGTTAATGCCGAACTGCGTTAGATCGGCCGGGGTTATTGTCCGTGTCGTTGTCGGAATGCCTATTACATTTTGTGCCCTTAAGGTCCGAAAAATATTTATCGGTCCATTCAAGGCAAGCGGATTTGCAGCATTAAGCGTCGTCAAAACCTGCGGAATCTGTCTTACTCCATTGATCTCATTGAGCGATTGAACGACATAATCGATGACAAACGGAATCTGCGCGTAGAAAATACCGTAGCCGCCCCGAATGACCGTTTTGCCCTTTTTGAACGGATCAAATGCAAAACCGACACGCGGCCCGACATTGCCGTATGATGTCCGAAGCGGTGACCGGCGAACATCGATCTCATACCTGACACCGAAATTAAGCGTCAGGTTTGAAAGTGCTTTCCACGTGTCCTGGGCGTAAAATCCGTAATAAGGAAGCTTTGCCCCGACAACCGGATCACCAAAACCCTGTTGATAAGACTGCGGCAGGCTAAGATCAAGTGATTGAAGTGCCGTAATAGTCGTGGCCGCCAATTGCGGGCTGACCAATCCACCAGGCAATGTACCGAAACCGAAACGGCCACTGAAGAATGTCTTCGAATCGAAAAAGCCGTCGCGAAGCAGAAAACTACCGCCAAATTTAATTCTATGGTTTCCCCGGTCGAGGGTAAAATCATCAGTTGCACCGTAACGCCGGTCGAAATTGAAGCTTGGCAGAAAGATGTCGCGGTTAAAAAATCCGAAACCGGCAACATTCAATTCCGGGCCGTTAGGGTCGTTGGATTCGACGAACAATTCATTATAATTGCCCTGCAGCCGAAGTTCGTTTGACGCTCCTGGTCCAAAAATATGCGTCCATGAACCGATCACATTATGATCTAATACCGATACGTTATTCGACCTTGAAAAGGCCAGCAAAGCACGAGTTGCCTGGTTTCCATCCTTACGATTGTTATACCTGTAGCTGACGTAAAAACTATCTGACGCACTTGCTACGTGATCGACCCGAAATGAAAAATTATGCGAATCGCTCGGGAACGGAAACACACCGCTGTTATTGCGAAAAAGATCGATCGTCGGCTGATCTGAGGTCAACAGGCTTTGTAGGATCGGCGCACATTGGGCACGTGAAACCGTGACACCTGTAACACACATTACCGGCGTCGGATCAGTACTGGCGGCAAGGGTGGCAATTATCGCACTCTGTCCCGCCGTCGGCTGAAAGATATTGAGATTGGTCAAAAGTGGTACGGTTGCTGATTCGCGCTTGCGGAGGCCTTCATAAGCACCGAAGAAAAATGTTTTGTCCTTTTTGAAAGGCCCGCCGAGACTAAAGCCGAATTGCTGCCGGTTTGCGGGCGGTTTGATGCGTGTCAGCGTCGAACCCTGCAAAACAAACGCGAAAGGGTCACCGGCGTCAAGCGATTGGTGGCGAAAATAGGCAAAGGCACTTCCATAAACCTGATTCTTACCGGTTTTTGCGATTATGTTGATAACGCCGCCGCTCGCTCCGCCAAATTCGGCGTTGTAACTGCTGCGGTTGATCTGAAATTCCTGCACTGCTTCCTGGCTTAGGTTCGCCCGGACGCCGCCGCCCTGATCATTCGCCTCGGCTCCGTCAACCGTAATACTGTTACCGCGGCCGTTATTGCCATAGAATGAGATTCCGCTTTGCGGTGTCTGGGCAACGCGGAAATCAGTGTTGTCAGCAAGGGCATTGGAATCGACAACACCCGGAGCAAGCAGCGTAAAAGTCAAATAATCGCGGCGGTCGATCGGCAGCTCTTTAATAAACCGCTCATTTATCGTCGTCGATTGCTGTGACTTGTCCGTTTCGATCACCGGCGGATCGCCCGTCACCTCAACAATAGCCGAGGCGTCACCGATCTGAAGTGAGAAATTCTGGTCCGCCGTCTGCCCGACCGTCACCTGAATTTCATTTTTTACCTGTGTGCTAAAACCTTTTGATTCCACCTTGATCTGATAATTTCCCGGCGGCAGCACCAGGAATCGGTATTCGCCCTGGTCGTCTGTCACGGCTGAACGGCTGACGCCTTTTCCGGCGTCCGTCGCCGTAACCGTGGCACCAACGACGACCGCACCGTTAGGATCGGCGATGCGGCCTCTAATTTCAGAAGTGTTAGAGCCGGACTGTGCTAAGGCTGTGATAGAAAATACAGCCCCTAAAATCAACAGAGTGAAGAAACGTTTCATTGTGTGTTAACCTCCGGTGGTGCAAAATTGGTATAACCAATTTTGCCGTTTAATTTTGAACTATAAAAATTGTCAGAACTATAACCGTCGAACTTGACCCGGCTCGCTGTCGTAAAAAAAGCAACCTGCCTAAGCCTTTAAAGCTTTTGCATTACCATCACGCAATATTAGACTTGCATGACCGCTGAATTTCGGGAGTCAGCTAACTATAAAGTCAGGAGCGAAAATGATGAATCGTGTTTACTTGGAAATTCTACGCTTAAACAGCTGGAATTCTACCCTTAAAATGATTGAATTTCAATATGTTTTTTAACAATTATTCAATATACATTCGGCACCATTGGTTGAATGGATTCAACATCATTTTGTTTATACGATTTAATGAATGCCATTTTGAAAGAGCGTAGCCGATGCCAGCTCTATATTAAGCTTGCAATTAATAAGATAACCGTGCATTATTAGCGGTGTTAATCCTTCTCTCGCGTCATTTATGATGCGCTCGTCAAAGACGGTTTTTTGGGTAGTTTGAGAGCAGGCTGGTTATTAGTTGCGGAAGCCGCTCGCTTTTTTGAGCACCCGAACCTGAATTCACTTCGATTCGACGCTTCTTTTTTAGAATTCCCGCATCATGGGAAAAGGTACACAATATTTATGTCAATGAAACTTTATGTAGGAAATCTTTCCTTCAACACCTCAACTTCAGATTTGGAGCAGTTATTCGGCGAAATCGGAACTGTTGAATCGACGAACATCATCGAAGACCGTGAAACCGGCCGCTCACGCGGATTTGGTTTTGTCGAAATGTCTTCGAAAGAAGAAGGCGAAAATGCTATTGCAACACTTAACGGCAAAGAAGTAGATGGCCGCGAACTCAAGGTCAACGAAGCTAAACCGCAGGAAAGCCGCGGCGGTGGCGGTGGCGGCGGTCGTGGTGGATACGGCGGCGGCGGCGGTGGAAATCGCGGCGGCGGTGGTGGTGGATACGGCGGCGGCGGCGGTTCGAACCGTTGGTAGTCTAAGATATTTTTAATATCGAACCGAAAAAAGCCTTTGGCAATTGCCGGAGGCTTTTTTCGTAAGTGCTCAATATAAAGCTGTATTTCATTTGCAAGTAACCAGGATTGAGTGCATTATTGGAAACTGTTAATCCTTCTCTCGCGCATCAACGGTGATGCGCCCCGACCGATATGGTTTTGTTCGACGGCGTTTTGGAAGTTCGAGAGGCAGGGCAGTTTTTAGGTTAAAGAAGTAGCTCCGATTTTGAGCATCCGACGCACTAGTCATTCGCAGACCGACCGTTTCTCCGAATTAACTTGCATTCGACACTTCTTGCAGACATTCCCGATCAGGGAAAAGGTACAAAATATATTATGTCAATGAAACTATATGTAGGAAATTTGTCTTTCAACACTTCTAACAGTGATCTGGAAGAATTGTTCGCTTCGATCGGCACGGTTGAATCAGCCTCTGTCGTCGAAGACCGTGAAACAGGCCGCTCACGCGGATTCGGGTTCGTCGAAATGTCGTCGAAAGAAGAAGGCGAAAGAGCTATCGAAGAACTGGATGGAAAGGAAGTAGATGGCCGCGAATTAAAGGTTAACGAAGCTAAACCGCGTGAACCACGCAGTGGCGGCGGCGGTTACGGCGGCGGAGGCGGCGGCGGACGTGGTGGTTACGGAGGCGGCGGCGGACGTGGTGGCAGCGGCGGTGGCGGCGGAAATCGCGGAGGCGGTGGCGGTGGTGGCTACGGCGGCGGTTCGAACCGTTGGTAGTTTAGTCAAGAATTTTGTAAAAAAGCCCGTGCGAATGCTGCGGGCTTTTTTTAATTAGCTCCTTTAATTTCTGGCAAATTGTATTTTTGCAGGTTTTTTTACGGGTTTTGCCTTAACAGCCTGTTTTGGCTGAAAGCCCGAAGCATTTTTGACTGGGCCTTTTGCAATGCGTATTTCAAAATCCTGTTTCTTGACCAATTTATCATCAATATAAACGTCCACGCGGTATTTTCCAGCTATCCAGAGGCCTTGCGGATTACCGGAGAAATTAACCCTGTCCTCATTATTTTTGGTCGTGTAACGGGTCGAAACGACCCTTGTTTCCGTTCTTACGCCAGGAACGTTGACGACGACAAGATTCATTTTTACCGTCACGCTTTTGTCCGAATCCAGCACAACGACACAAAATATCGGAATATCCGTCGCCGTAAAATCTGTTTCAGGATCGCCGGCCTTGCCCGTGCCATCGTCTTTTGCAAGATATAATTGTTCTATGCCGACAGGCTTCGGCTCATCGGCTTCCTGGGCATTGGCGGCCGAACAAAACAAAAGACAAACAAGAATTAATGGAAGAAATGTTTTCACGAATTCGCTCCGTAACCTTCGATCCGGTAATTTGCATATATTATGAGCAAGGAACGCGGGAATTAGTTGCACGGGAGCAGAACTTTTTTATCTCAGCGAACTTCCCTGAACAAGTGTTATAATCGCGGAAAATGCGATTTGTTTTCTCACGTAAATTTTTCATTTTGCTGGCCGCTGGCGTCGTTCCATTATCTATTTCGTGGAGTTTTCCGTGGATCAGATACGCTGTATTGACATTTGATGCACTACTTTTGGCTACTGCGATCATCGATCATCTTGTCAGCCGTACACTCCTGCCGGAGGTGACGATCAGACGTGAATTCAGCAAACGTTTTGCAATTGCCGACAAGAATACCGTTACCCTTTTCGTCGAAAACGCTTCCGTTAGGGATTTTCGGTTAAAGATCAAGGATGAATTTCCGCCGGAGATGATACTCGGTGAAAAACGTGAAGCGGAATTTGCGGTAGATGCCCAATCAACCGCCTCATTCTCTTATATTCTAACGTCGCCGAGGCGCGGCAGCTATGAATTCGGCATAACTGCGGTTCGTTTTCTTTCAAGACTTGGCCTTGTATGGTGCCAGACCGACCTCGGGGAACGGCAGACGGTCAAGGTTTATCCAAATATGCGGCGGGCACGCGAGATCGAATTGAAAGCTTTGGGCGCGCGTTCGTTTCTGGCGTCGCAAAGAAGATCTGTCAGACGCGGTGAGGGACGTGAATTCGAATCAATGCGGGATTATGTTCGCGGAGACGAGTTGCGGCACATTTCCTGGACTGCTACCGCGCGGCGCTCGCGGCTCACCACCCGCCAGTATCAGATCGAACGTGACCAAACGGTGATGATAATGCTTGACGGCGGACGTTTGATGACCGGGCGGATCGGCGACGAGACAAAATTCGACACAGCGATCCACGCCTCGCTGGCGTTGATGTCAGCGTGTGCAAAGGCCGGCGACAATTGCGGGATCGCCGTTTTCGGGCGAAGAGTTAAAAAATATCTGCCGCCGAAACGCGGGCTGCAACATATTGACGCGGCGCTCGAGGCCCTCCACGATCTGGAACCCGAACTGATCGAACCGTCGTATGCACGTGCGTTTCAATTCGTCGCGTCGAATTCCAAAAAAAGAGCCTTTATTGTTATCCTGACCGATCTGGTCGATAAAGAAAGCTCAAAAGAGCTGCTAAATTCGCTGCGGCTGTTACGCCCGCGCCACCTGCCGCTCGTCGTCACCATCGGCGACCGCGACCTGAATGCCACTGTCAGTCAAAAGCCGAAAGACATCAAAGACGTCTTCACCCAATCGGCCGCCGAAGAGATCATTTTTCAACGCGAATCAGCTCTAAGATTGGTCGAAAGTATAGGCGGCCTGGCTCTCGATGTGACAACCCAAACACTCGGCCCAAAACTGCTCGAAACTTATTTGCGGGTGAAGGAGCGAGGTTTGCTGTGAAATTCTAAATGAATTTTCATTAATTTTGCTTGCTTGAATTCTTGTGGACCCGAAAATCAGGCTGATCAACGTCCTGATGATTGGGATGAAGAAAACCGAAACTAAATATTGGATTAAACTATTCGCAACTAAATTATTAGGAATACGTGAATTATGTGAGCTTGAATATTTGTTTAACTATAAAACAGATTGAACCAATTCACTGCGGAGAAATTTATATGAAAATGCCATTTAAGAAAACAGAGGTCGTCGCTTTTTTTGCATGTGCTTTGCTAACCATGACGTTGAATGTACTTGCCCAGGAAACGGCTGATCCGGAGAAACATTTTTACGACACAACAAAGGCTGCTCCGGCGGCATTTAACGCAGGCGATTTCGCCAAGGCAGAAGCACTTTCGTTTGATCTTTTGGAACAGGCCAAATCGCGGAAGAAAAATTGGAACCACGGCAACGCTGTTCATACCGCAAACCTTGTGCTTGGAAGAATTGCTCTAAAAACCGGTAAAATGGATGAGGCCAGACATTTCCTGATAGAAGCCGGAAAAACACCCGGCTCACCGCAACTGAACACCTTTGGGCCAGACATGGTGTTGGCCAAGGAACTGTTGGAAAAAGGTGAAATTGACACGGTAAAAAAATACTTTGCACTTTGCGACAAATTTTGGGACAAAAGATTCTCAAAGACCGAAGAATGGAATATATTAGCTGTAAAAGGCGAGATTCCGGACTTTGGTCCAAATCTCCGATATGTTTTTTGATTTCCAGCTTTGACCGTCCATAAATTGTTAAATTCGATCATAAAAGCTAGAATTTCCTGCGAACTGATTTTTGTATCAGCGATCACATATAGAAATGTCTGGCCCGAATCAAAAACGCAAATTCTCGCTTGTTCTCATAAAGCCTTCACATTACGACGATGACGGTTATGTCATCCAATGGTTCCGCTCGGCTATACCGTCTAATTCGCTGGCGGTGCTATATGGTCTGGCGCTCGATTGTGCCGGACAGAAGATACTTGGAGAAAATGTCGAATTCAATATTCATGCCTTCGACGAAACAAATACGATCATTAACACAGGCCACGTCGCAAAATTGATCGAAAATGCCGATGACGGAATGATTATGCTGGTCGGTGTACAGTCGAATCAATTTCCACGTGCACTCGACATTGCCAGGCCGCTGCGTGAAAAAGGCATTAAGGTTGCGATCGGCGGTTTTCATGTTTCGGGTACGATGTCGATGCTCAAGGAGCGCGATCCCGCCGTGCAAAAGGCTTTGGACATTGGCATTTCGATGTTTGCCGGCGAGGCAGAGGGGCGGCTCGGGCAAGTCCTCGTCGATGCTTTTAACGATAAACTCCAGCCTGTCTATAACTTCATGGACGATCTGCCGAATATCGAAGGTGTCGCGACACCGCTGCTTCCGGCCGAGCGTGTCCATCTGACGGCGGGTGCGACTACTAGCTTCGATGCCGGACGCGGTTGTCCGTTCGCCTGCTCATTCTGCACTATCATAAATGTTCAAGGGCGTAAATCACGGCGGCGTTCGCCCGAAGATATTGAACGCATCGTCCGCATCAATGTTGAACAAGGGCTGCACTCATTTTTTATAACCGACGACAATTTCGCACGTAACAAGGATTGGGAAGCGATTCTCGACAAACTTATCGACCTTCGCGAAATCGATAAATTAAAGATCAGTTTTATTATTCAGGTCGATACGCTTTGTCACAAACTTCCCGATTTTATTGAAAAATCAAGGCGCGCAGGCGTAAAGCGCGTTTTCATCGGCCTCGAAAACATAAATCCCGAAAGCCTGCTCGGTGCAAAAAAACGGCAAAACAAGATCACCGATTACCGGCAAATGCTGCTCGCCTGGAAAGAGGCAGGAATTGTGACCTATTGCGGCTACATTCTGGGCTTTCCGGGTGACACACGCGAATCCGTAATTCACGATATTGAAGTTATTAAAAAAGAACTGCCTGTCGATCTGCTCGAATTCTTTTACCTGACGCCGCTTCCCGGTTCGGAAGACCACAAAAAGCTGCACGAAGCAGGCATCGCAATGGATGCCGACCTTAACAAATACGACCTGAATCATGATGTGACCGGCCACCCGTTAATGTCACGTGAGGATTGGCGTGAGACTTACCGGACGGCTTGGGAAACTTATTACACCGACGATCATATTGAAACAATTTTACGGCGTTCGATCGCCACCGGAACAAGCCCCGGAAAAACAATGTTCTTTATCGTCTGGTTCAAAGGCTGCATCGACATCGAAGGAATTCATCCGCTCGAAGGCGGTTTTCTGCGTTTGAAATCGCGTCGAAACCGGCGTTCGGGAATGCCTATCGAAAATGCATTGGCTTTTTATCCAAAATATTACACGCAGATGCTCTGGAAACAGATACGATGGATCTCGCTTTATACACGGATGCGTCTGATCTATCGCAAGGTAAAACACGATCCGAAACGGATGGAATATATGGACCTGGCCCTTGAGCCCGTGACCGATCAAGAGGAAGAAAGGGAAATGTTTCAAACAGCTGCGGCCCAAAGCTATTTAGATAAAGTCCATCGCAATGAACATATCGCCCGCGGTGAGGCTGTTTAACGTTTGACATGCAAAATTCTTACGATCAGATCGCCGGGCAATGGCACACTAATTTTAGGGGCCAGGTTTATGTGGACCGGGTTTTGGGATATGTGGATAAAATTCTTAAAGGGTTGCCGCCGGAGACTAAAATTCTCGATCTGGGTTGCGGCACAGGAAACCCGATCGCTAAGCATATAATTCAAAAAGGCTTCCGGTTAGTTGGCGTTGACCAATCAGAGAAAATGCTCGAAATAGCGAAAACCGTGGTTCCGGAAGCACAACTTATTCATGCCGATATGGAATCCGTGCAGTTCAACGATAAATTTGGCGCAATCGTCGCCTGGGATTCGATCTTCCACGTAGAACGCAAAAATCATTCTGCTATATTCCATAAACTTTCTAATTCTCTCGAAATTGGCGGAAGATTATTTTTGTCGGCCGGCGGTTCTGACCCCGTTAGCGATGATCCATCCGCGGAAGGCTTTACTTCCGAAATGTTTGGACACATATTTTATTACAGCGGTTATGCTCCTGATGTTACACGCAAATTATTGGTGGCGGAAGGGTTTGAAATTGAAGTTTGGGAAGTTGATGACCCGTCTTCGCGCGGACACATAGCCGTCATCGCAAGAAAAACTGTATAAGCTCGCTTGACCCGCTTCCATCCTTGCATTCCGCATCAAGCCTGACTATCATTCCTCACTACTTTATGGGCCTTAATGAAGTAATCGTAATAATCTACACCACAAAGTACCGCAAAGGCGGTAGACAGTTTCCGGTTGTCGCGGAAACACTTGGAAAAGAAATCGGGTCTAAAGATCAAATTATCTCCAAAGCCGTCGAAAGCAAACGGGAAGTACTTCAGATATTTGCCGAAATAAAAGCAGCTGAAAAATCGATCAGTGAATTTCACTTTGTCGGACATTCGGGAATGTATGGCCCGATGTTCGGGACCGTAGCTTTTCCAGAACAATTTTCCCCATACGAATGGGAACAGTTGGACATCCCGTTTGCCGAAAACGCTGCGGCCTATTTTCACTGCTGCCGGTCAGCTCGTTGGTTCGCACCGTTTTTTGCCCGGACATTTAAAGTAAAGACTTATGGATTTTTCTGGTACACGACCTTTTCTAAAAGCAAGACGCATTATAAATACGCCGGTTCAATCAATTACGGAGATCTCTACACGATAGGATGCAAAGGGCGCAAGTCGCACGGGTTAGCAGCGTCGGCAATAAAGTTCGCCAGACTTATGAAAGCTGAGGAAATGAAGGCGTTCGATCCACGGCCGCCCGACGGTGACACGTCCTATGACCGTGTTGCCAAGCTTTACGACACGGCTTTTGCGGATATACGCGTCCGAAAAGACGAGTGGAAATGGCTTAACGGACACTTGCCGCCGGGTGAGATCAGTGTCCTCGACATCGGTTGCGGGAACGGGGCTTTGCTGAACGCACTCGCTGACCGTATATCGACCGGCTGCGGTGTTGATGAATCGGCAGGAATTATAGAGCGCGCCAGGATAAAAAATGCCGAAACCAAAAATTTGAGGTTCGAGACTATCAACGGCCCGATCTTGCCATTTGCAGACAATTCATTCGATGTTGTCATTTCGCTAATGTCTTTTCGTTATCTCGATTGGGATCCGCTTTTGAACGAGATAAAGCGGGTTACAAAACCGGGCGGCAAGTTTTTAGTTATTGATATGGTCACTGTTCCGCTTGTGGCCGGGGAATATCCGCGGCTTTTCATAGACAAATTGCGAACCATGCGGGATCAAAAGAAAAATTCGAAATTTAACGCCGCACTACAAAACCTGGTATCTCATCCCGATTGGAAAAAGATGCTCGAATATAATCCGATCCGATCCGAACACGAGATGAAATGGTATCTCGAAAGTCGTTTTCCAGGCTGCAAGATGGAAACTTTGAATGTAGCGTGGAATTCACGGATCGTTGCTTTCGATTCGGGGGCGGTTGAAAATGGCATGGAGATAAATCTTTCTTATCCGTAAATTATGTGATAACAAGATATTTTGGCTAAAGATAGATGGTAAAACGGCTGGCAATTATCGATTGGGGAATAGGCGGAATCGGCATCTATAAGCTGATAAAAGAGCGGTTTGGGGCCGTCGGGATTCTTTATTTTTCGGACACAGGTGCCGTGCCGTACGGGAAAATGTCGCGTTTAGAATTAGTTGCGCGGCTGGAAACGATCCTATTATTTCTAAAGTCTCGGGAAATCACGCATCTCGTTATTGGCTGCAACGCCGCAAGTACTGTATTTCCCTATTTAAAACTTAAGGGCCTGAAAGCAGAGGGCATAATAAATAGTGCCGTTAGGGCCACAGAGAAGCTTAAACCGGAACGGCTTGTGCTTATAGGCGGGCGGCGAACCGTGCTGTCTGGAGTTTATCGTAAAGCAATGGCCGAAAAAGGGATCGAGGTGAAGCAGCGGATTGCTCAGCCCCTTTCCGCTTTTATCGAAAGCGGAGATGTGAGTTCAGATAACCTGCGGCGTGAGTGCAGTAGAATTCTTTCACCGGTCAAATATAGTTCACACATTTTGCTGGCATGTACGCATTATCCGGCAATCATCCCGCTTATGAAGGATCTTGTTTCGCCTCAAACAATTTTTATAGATCCGGCTGAACAGCTTTTAAGTGATATCTCGAAATGGAAGCTGCCGGAAGGTGGAAAAGATATATTTCTGACATCTGGAGATGTAAATGCTATGAAGAGCTCCGCATTAAAAGCTTTTGGATGTGAGATCTCGCAAGCTTCAAACATCTCAGTTTAACAGGGTTAAGCATCTATTGCGAGAATTTTCCGTCCAACCAGAAATAAATATGAATACATTGCGATGCCGCTGACGATCCCGGTCGCTACTTTGAATGCCGGATGCAGACCTGAGGGCGATATGAATCCTTCGATCAATCCGGCGATGACAAGCAGAAACGCACAGCCAATAACGATCTTTGCGGCCTCCATTCCATTCTTTTTTAAGGCCTGGGCACGTGTCAGATCGCCTGGGTTTATTATCGCGTAGCCGATCATCATTCCCGCTCCGCCGGCAATAAATATGCACGAAAGTTCAATAACGCCGTGTCCGACCATGAAGTTCACAAGTTCATTTCCAAACGCCGGATCGGCCTTGTAGCAAACACCGAGGACACCACCAACGCTAAGCCCGTTCATCATCAATACGTAAAGTGTTCCGATGCCGAAAAAAGCACCGAATGCAAAAGCCTGAAAGGCAACCATGATGTTATTGGTCAGTATCCTGCTTGAACCTATCTGATTTGCCCGATTTAGATCAAGCCACCATTTCGTATCGGTTTGGGCCGCCGTGCGGATCTCGTCAAGCCCAAGGATCTGCGCAAATGAATGGTCGTAATAACAGAGAGCAAACGATACCACGGCAAAAAACACAAAAACAATAAAAGCCAAAGCCGAATACCTCAAGCTGTTCCTGAAAGCCCGAGGGAAATCTTCCGCAAAAAACTTCCACACCAAATTCGCACCCTGGTTTTCTGCCCGGTAGATCTTACCATGCGCACGTATGACCAGGCTGTTAAGATAATTTATCAGGTTCGGATCACGAGTTTCGCTTCTGGCAATAGCAAGATCGGTCGCGGCCCGCCGGTAAAGCTCGCCAAATTCACGCAGCTCCATCCGCGACAACCCTCGCAGCGAAGTCCCCTTCAGCATCAAAAGGAGATATTCGAGCCGTTGCCAATTGTCTTTGTGTTCGTCGATAAAGCGGTTCATTCTCTTTTGGAGTTTAGAGTGGGGTCGTGCGATTAGCAATTTATAAAGTGAATTTTTTGTGAGATAATATTCGAACATTTGAGGTAAAGTTATGAATATAAGAGAAGAAATTATTGCCAAAGTTCAGAATCTTCCTGATCGTGCTTTGCCAAAGATTTTTGAGATTGTTGAAGAGATCGAGGAAAAGGAAAAAAAACCAAGCCTGATGGAGCGTCTTCGAAAAATTAAAATTGATGGCCCGCCTGATTTTTCAAGAAACATTGATCTTTACCTAAGCGGCGAAAAACAATTTAATGAAAACATTGATTGATACCTCGTTCATCGTCGCACTAGTTAATCAGAAAGACGAAGACCACGAAAAAGCTTTGAAACTTTCTGCTGATTTTGAAAGAAAACAAATGGTCGTAACAGATGCTGTTTTGCTTGAGATCGGCAACAGTCTTTCAAGACGCTTTAAACAAAGTTGCATTGATGCAATCGACGGGTTATTCGATTCTAATGAAGTACAAATTATAAGACTGGACGAAATAATTTTCAGTAAAGCCTTCGAACTGTATAGAACACATATTGATAAAACATGGGGATTGGTTGATTGTGTCTCTTTCATAGTAATGAAAGAGCTAAATATCACCGATTCTCTAACCAGTGACCGACACTTTGTCCAGGCAGGTTTTCGCGCGTTGATGATCGAGTCTGTCAACTAGAACTTCCTAACTTTAATAATAATCCGTGTTGCCAATCGCAAACCGCATATCTAAAATCTACGTTTACGCATGTCTGACGAAGCAAATAAATATCACGAAGAAGAAAAGATCGGAAAGACGTACGATTTCCGGGTTGTAAGGCGCTTGCTGACTTACCTAAAGCCATATTGGCATTGGGTCGCTTTGGCTTTGACATTAACTTTGTTCACGAACGTTCTGGTTAGTTTGCAGCCTTATTTTACAAAGGTTGCGGTTGACGATTTCATCGTCCCAAAAAAAGTTGACGGTATTTGGCTCTTTTCTTTGGCGTTTTTTGGCGTATTCCTATTTCGATTTATTTTCTCTTATACACAGGAAATTTTGCTCAACAAGGTCGGGCAAATGGTGATGTTTGATCTGCGGACGGAGATCTTTACAAAGCTCCAGAGGCAGGAAGTCGCTTATTACGACAAATATCCGGTCGGCCGAATAATCACGCGGTTGACATCTGATGTCGATGCTTTGAACGAGCTTTTCACATCCGGCGTTATTGACGTGCTAGGCGATCTAGTAGTGATTTTTGCGATCATAGGGATGATGTTCTGGTTGGATTGGCAATTAGCGATAGTTTCGCTAATTACCGTCCCACTCTTGTTTGCATCGACAAATTGGTTTCGCAAACATGCCCGGAACGGCTTTGACCGTGTGCGGACCCGCAACGCAAAGCTTAATGCTTTTCTCCAGGAATATATTTCTGGTGCCCAGACCGTTCAACTTTTGAACGCGGAGGAAAAGGCCCAAAAACGCTTTCACGATATTAACGACGATTACCGCAACGCCAATATCGAGACGATCTACTATTACTCGATCTTTTATCCGCTCGTGGATTTTATTGGCGCCATCGGCATTGCGGTCGTTATATTCTTTTTCGGTTATGGGACATTGAGCGGATTTTCGGCCGCCGGAGCAGGATTGACAGTCGGTATTTTGGCGTCGTTCATTCAATATTCGTTGCAGCTGTTTCAGCCGATCCGCGATTTATCGGATAAGTTTAATGTGCTCCAGGCCGCGATCGTCGCTTCGCACCGCATCTTTATTCTGCTCGATCTGGACATTGACATAAAAAGCCCAGCAGAGCCAAAAAAAAGCGGCAAAGTATTGGGCGAGATCGAATTTCAAAATGTCTGGTTCGCCTACAAAGGTGAAGATTGGGTGATAAAAGACGTTTCGTTCAAGGTCAATGTCGGTGAAAGCGTTGCTCTTGTCGGCCACACCGGTTCAGGCAAAACGACGATCACCAACCTGCTGATGCGTTTTTACGACGTGCAGAAAGGCCGCATCCTGCTCGACGGCGTCGATGTCAAGGATTGGGACCTTCATGATCTGCGTTCCAATTTTGCGGTCGTTTTGCAAGATGTGTTTCTATTTAGCGGCTCGGTCGAAAATAATATACGGCTGGGCAACAAGGACATCGGCAAAGAGCGGATCGAATGGGCGGCAAAAGAAGTTCATGCCGACGATTTCATTCAAAACCTGGAAAACACTTACGAATTTGAGGTCCGTGAACGCGGTGCAGGGCTTTCCGTCGGGCAAAAACAGTTGATTTCGTTTGCCCGGGCATTGGCGTTCGATCCGACGATCCTGATCCTCGATGAAGCGACGAGTTCAATAGATACGGAAACCGAACAGCTAATTCAGCAAGCTGTCGAACGTGTTATGGACGAACGGACATCATTGGTGGTCGCACACCGTTTATCTACTATTCAGAAATGCGACAGAATACTCGTTTTTCATCATGGCGAGCTAAGGGAAAGCGGAACACACAACGAACTGCTGATCGAACGCGGGCTTTATTGGCGACTTTATCAGCTTCAGTATGCGAATGAGAAACCGTTGATCAAACCTGCAGATGCAACGTCGCCAATATTGAGTGCTTAACTTAAGCTCAGAGCATCCCACCTGTTACTGAAAAAATACTGGCAAATTTTAAAACATTGAAAATCGAGAATTGATATTCAAAAGTCTCAATTCCATTTCAACTTAAATGCAAGATCAACGGGAGTCATTCGAATACTGGTATAAATACAAAACTTTGATTATACTATCCCTCAAATAATGTCATTCGAAGCGAAAACAAGTGAAAGCATTTCTGGTGAAAGTGATTCTTTTATAGACGAACTTTTCGTCAAATGCTCGTCGAACGCCCCGAATTTCGGTGTCCGGTTGGATTCTTTCAAATCTTCCCTGCGCAAATCGGTAAGTAAGTATTTGTGTGCTTGTTCGCCCGCAACCGTTGGTCCGGGCGAGGTCAGGGATTTCCTCGGCCAAATACAGGCTGATGATCTTTTTATGGCTATTGCTTGTGCCAATGGCAACGAACGTGCCTGGTGGGAATTTGATCAACAGCACCGTTCATATCTGGAAAGGGTCGCTCGGCATTTGGCAAAGACCGAATTGGATGCCCAGGAAGTGATAGATACGGTTTATGTCGAGCTTTACGGCACGAAGATCGTGGACGGGGAGCGCGTCTCTAAATTTGCGACTTACAGCGGAAGAGGCTCTTTGCGAGGTTGGCTGAGAACAGTGATATGGCACTCGCTAGTCGATCTTCACCGGCAGAGCCACGATGAACTGTCGCTGGATGAAATGACGGAGAATGTGGGCGAAGGTTCTGCACAATCGAGCTTTGCCGAGCCTGCTCCGGGTGGTGAAGACGAAATGATAAGTCACATCACCCGGGAGCGATACCGCAAGGCTACCGTCACCTCGCTGGACGCCGCCTTTTCATCGCTCGATGATCATGAAAAGCTTCTGCTTCTTTACTATCATGTCGAAAATTTAAAGCTGCGCGAGATCGCGCGGCTCGTCGAAAAAGAAGAATCGCCTTTGCGGGGTTGGTTTCAACGAAAATCATCGACCCGCGAACAAAATCCGGCCGGGCGCATTCACGAATCGACGATCATGAGATGGCTTGAAAAAAGCTACGGCAAGATACTCCAGCTTTTCCGTGACGATCTGCAAACAAACAACGGTCTTTCATCGGAAGAAGTCGATATATGCATGGAGCTTGCAACTCAGGATCTGGCCGGCAATAATTTGTTCAGAAATTTGTCTACAACCTGATGTTTCAATAAAGTATCAGATAATTTTGTCCTTCCGGCAAGAAAAAGTTATGCAAATGTTAACCGCTGGTTACGTCTGCTATACGGGAGGCGAGTAATAATATGGAAAACAAGGGGAACTTAGATACGGAAACATTGAAAATAGAGGAATTGATAGGCGGATACCTCAAACATCGTCCGTCGAAAAACATTACTGCCGCCCTGGGTTTGCATCTCGATGAAGATTCGCTTGCCGCCTTTGTTGAAGGAAACCTGAACGAACGCGAAGCACGTCCGGTGATTAGCCATCTTGTCAATTGCACTTTCTGCCGTCATATCACCACGGAGCTCGTCCGGTTGGATCTCGCTTTTGCCGAAAACGATACGTTCGATCCAATAATTGAAAATCGGGAACCTTCGAAGGTATCGGAAGTTTTAAGCGGCCTGCTTTCAAGAATATTCGGGACAAGTGACGGAGCGGTTTTTGCTCACAACGAAAAGGAAGAGGAAAAGAAAGAGCCGACGGATGAGCAAAAAATAGAGGATTAGAACCAAAAAAAACAATACGATAGCCGCCCGTTTGATACAAAGATCTTCGGGCGGTTTTTTATTTTAAATGGACTTTTTCGTCATTGTTTATTCATCTTTATGGTTCTTTTTTAAGCGGTTAACTAGCGAACCACTGACTCTTCTATCTGTTGTATAGAATTCTTATTTACTATTAACGGCTTATAAGAGTTATAATTGAGCGATAGGAGTATATTCACGTTGGAGAACATTAGTTTGTCAGAAAGTATCCAAGATTGTCCGCCGGCGATCCGCACCATATCCGTCGAGAAAGTGGCATCGGCCAAATTACCGACAAAATTCGGCGAATTTCGTATAGCAGGCTATCGTTCCCTGACCAGCGACGAAGAATTTGTCGCTCTCTATAAAGGTGAAATGCGTCCTGATATTCCGACGCTCGTCCGTATTCATTCGCAATGCCTGACCGGCGACGTATTCGGTTCGATCAAATGCGATTGCGGTCCTCAGCTCCACGAAGCAATGCGAATGATCGAGGCCGACGGCCGTGGGGCCATCGTCTATCAGCAGCAGGAAGGCCGCGGTATAGGCATTATCAATAAAATACGTGCCTACGCACTCCAGGACGAAGGCGCCGATACCGTCGAGGCAAACGAAAAACTTGGCTTTGCCGTTGACGGAAGAAACTATCAGCAATGCGCCGAGATCCTTTTTGACCTCGGCCTTTGCCACGTCCGCGTCATTTCAAATAACCCAGATAAACTAAAAGCCCTCGAAGACGCCGGTCTCCAAATAGTCGAACGTATTCCCATCGAGATCCAAGCCGACCAGGCCGCCGCCCACTACTTAAAAATCAAAAAAGAAAAGCTTGGCCACCTTCTCAATTTCTAGATCTTTCTTTAAAAAATCCAAAATAGTGAATTATTTGCAGGAAATTGGACAGAATACATCTTCACAGCAATTAACTTCCTTATTTGGCCTTCCTTGAACTCAAGCAATTGCAACACTTACAAAAATTTTTATAATAAGTGTGTGAGTGGCTTTGAATTTGCTTTATGTATTGTCATGTAGTTGCGGTTTTCTTGATATCTTTGGATATTGTAATTCGCAGACCGCATTTTCTTTTAAAATCAAATCTTTATTCAATAGGAGAATAAAATGAATAAAAACTTAAAATTTATTACCGGTATTCTTTCGCTGGTGCTTTGCTTTGCTGCAATGGCATTCAGTCAAAAGACCTCGGGTAATATCGAAGGCGTTGTCACAGACGCAAATGGTGCCGTAGTTGCAGGTGCAACCGTTACGGCAAAAGCAACAGGTACAACTGTTGGATTCAATAAAAGCACTACTACCAACAATAGTGGATTTTATCAATTTGCACAGGTTCCAGTCGGTACCTATTCCCTGTCTACCAGCAATTCTGGTTTCAAGACAACGAATACCGAAGTAACTGTAAGCATTGATAAATCTGCTACCGTTAACACTCAATTGGAGGTCGGTGCAAGTGACGTCATTGTCAATGTTACAAGTGACGCTGCTACAACAATCGACATTGGGGACACCAAGATCGATACCAGCATCACAAAACGCGTGATCGAAGAGCTTCCGAAAGGAAACGGCTTCTCTTCGCTACTCAAGATCGCACCTAATGTACGTCCGGAACCTCTTGCTGCCGGTTTCCAGATTGACGGTGCATCGGGTGCCGAAAATGTTTTCAACATCGACGGACAGGAAGTCACAAATTTCCGTACCGGTCAGTTGAACACAGCCAATAACGTTAATTTCGCGATCGTCCAGGAAGTTCAAATCAAATCGACCGGCTACGAAGCTGAAAACGGCGGAGCTACCGGCGGCATCATTCAGGTGATAACCGGAGGCGGCAACGACAAGTGGAGAGGAAATTTTGGCATCAGTTTTTCTCCGGCTAAATTTCAAGGTGAACCAAATGTTTCCCTTCAACGCTTTTCGAGTGCCACTACCTCAACAAATACTCCGGGCAACTCTTTCTACTTTCAACCGATAAAAGATGGCGGCACCCCATATACCCCGATAGCCAGCTTCAGCGGCCCGATCATCAAAGAAAAATTGTGGTTTTCGGCAACTTATGCTCCGACGGTTTCAGAATTAACCAGAAGAGTTAACTATTACGGCAATAGCATTGCCGGAAACAGCACTAGTAACCCAACAGGTCAGTTTGTCAACGAAACTGTTAACTACAATTTAAAGCAGACCAACCAACAGGCTCTTATCCGACTTGATGCTCAACCCACGTCAAGACTTAGACTCTTCGGCACCTTCCTTTGGAACCCAGTTGAAGTACAGGGAGCTTTTCCTGCCAATACCGAAGGTTTGACAGGAGCTCCTCAATCAGCTAATTTTGGTGGTTCGACTGGACTGTTGCGTGACTCCAGTTTCCTGGGTCAACAAGGCGGCCGCCAAAACTCAAACAGCCTCAACGGCCAGGTTACTTACAACCCGACCAATTGGCTGATACTTAATGTACGAGCAGGACGTAACTTCCTGAATGAGAAACTCGGCTCTTACGGCATTCCGCGTTCGGTTCTGTTTTCATGTTCGACAGCTGGTAATCCGACCGGTGTTGCCGGATCCGGCTGCAACCCAGGCTTCGTCAATTTTGCCAGTAACTTTCAAACAGACTTTGACGTTTCCACCCGCAGAACATTAGATGCTGACGCAGCATTTCTCTTCAACGGGCTTGGACGTCATAATCTTAAAGGCGGTTACCAGCTAAACAAGCTGTTCAATACGACACGTCAGGGCTACACCGATACTGGTATTACTACACTTTTTTACCAGGTCGATATTTCAAACCTGACGGGGCAAACCCCAACGGGAAGAACAGCCACGAATCCGACTGGAAGTTGTACCTCAGCTACATATGTACCCGGCGATCCATGCAATAACGGATCGGGACGTCTCCAGAGGTTTGGCACGGTTGGTGAAGCGAGCAGCGACAACAACTCTTTATTTGTTCAGGATTCCTGGCAGATAGCAAACCGGCTGACACTCAATCTTGGTGTTCGTTTTGAAAACGAAACCGTGCCGAATTTCGGTGCAGCAGGAACTCAAGCCATCACCTTTGGATGGGGAGATAAAATATCTCCGCGTCTTGGTATTGCTTTTGACGTTTTCGGAAATGGAAAGACAAAAGCATTCGCCAGCTATGGTGTTTTCTATGACCGTTTCAAATATGAATTACCTCGCGGTTCATTTGGTGGAGACTTTTTTCGTCGCGACTTCTTTGAGATTCTTCCTAGCCGCGGCTCACTCTTCACTGGTTATACCCGTCCTTTAATTCTTGGCACTACCCCGGACATACTGGGCGGAAATTGCCCCGGACCAAATGCTCCATTAGGTAATGGTTATTCAATTTGTCAGTTTGATTTCCGCATTGCGACAAATATCGCAGGTGCCGATATCTTTGAATCGGGAGCTGTTGATCCGAATTTAAAAGCCGCACGTCAGAGTGAATACACGTTTGGCCTCGAACATCAACTAGGCAGTAACTTCCTGGTTGCAGGACGTTTTACCCACAAACAGATTGACCGTGCGATCGAAGACGTTGGCGTGTTTAACGCTCAGGGTTCGGAAGCTTACATCATTGGCAACCCGGGATTTGGTCTTGTGTGTGAAATTGCGGATAGTGCTAATTTGCCTTGTGCGAAAGCTCAACGAAATTACGATGCGTTCGAAATCCGTCTTGATAAGCGTGCAACCAGCTACTTCTTCAATGCCAGCTACACCTTGAGCCGTCTCTTCGGAAATTACTCAGGTTTAGCCAGCTCTGACGAAGCCGGACGTTCGTCGCCAAATGTGAATCGGTTCTTTGACCTTCCGCCCCTCGGCTTTACCGCTGATGGCGACCCCGACAATGGTCGTCTTGCAACAGATCGTCCACATGTTTTCAAAGCATACGGTGGATACAGTTACAATTGGAAAGGTGGAGCAACCAATCGGACAACCGTTTCAGCCTTTACAACGATTCAGTCGGGTACACCGTTGACCACGATCTACAATCTGTACGCTCTTGGTACGACTATCTTGAATGGACGCGGTGATTTGGGCCGTACAGAAAGGTTTACGGAAACCGATCTCTCGGTCAGCCATCGCTATAAATTTGGACGTGATGCTCGTTTTACCCTTGAACCTTTTATTGACATTCGTAACCTGTTCAATGAAAGGAACGTGCTTACAGTAGATACAACCATCAGCACCGCTGATGTTCGCGCAAGCCAACTGGCTGCCAATGGCTGTACTACTTGTAGTGGGGAAGCTGCAGTGTTCCAGACTATATTTAATGGCCCTGGCATCCGCACCTTCGTAAACAATTACTTGGCAAATCCAGCTACATCGGTTAGCAATAGGACTAGAAATACCTATGGCTTTAACAATGGTTTTCAAAACCCACGTGATGTCAGATTTGGTTTCCGCTTCCTCTTCTAATTTAATTAGCAGATGAACTTTAAAGCCTGTCCTTTATTAGGGCAGGCTTTTTTTGAATAAAAGCCACGTTATACAAAACCATCTCTCAATATTTCAAGTTTTAGGCAAAAAGACTAAACGTAATAAGATTTTCATCTTCGCTATTACATATCTAAGGAATGATCAGGATCGATGCTTGTGAGCACAAGAGATAAACTGCGTGGTTTTTCGGCACGAAACCGTAAAGACACTTGGACTTGGAGAGCTTTCTATAAAGAAATTTTGATTTTGATTAAGCTCGCCTTAATAAAACAAATAATAACTTATTGATTAATTATTATGTGCATCCTTTAGAAAAACTAGAAATCACTCATTAATACCTTGTGCTTTCGCTTTCTGACGCAGATCCGCAATCAATTGTTTGGTCTTTACATTGTCTTCATCACTAAGTTTACTGGCTTTTAGGTATAGCTCCAGTTCATCCGCGGCTTCCTTGTACTTTTTCAAATCATTTGCGTAAAGTTGAGCTAGTTCCTTCTGAATTTCCGGGATCTTTGTTGGCGAAAGTTTTTTTGCCAACAGCAAATGTTTTTCTGCTTCCGATAGATTGCCAAGTCGTCTCTCAACCGTACCTAAAAGAAGAAGTACCGGTGTCGACAATGGCGCGAGTGTTAAAGCATGATCAAGTGCTATTTTGGCATTTTTATTATACTTATTGCCAAGTTTCGAGAGAGCGTACCCGGCATAGTAAAAAGGCAAAGCACTTTTTGGATTTACTTCTGCCGCACTCATAAACACTTCTGTGGATGATGCATACTGTTTGCGTATGTATAATTCCTGGCCATAGCGTAAAAGAGCGTTGTAGTATTCAGGAAAAATTGTCAAAGCTTGTTGCAATCCTTTAAAACCATCATCATTTCTTTTATTGTTGAAGTCATCTAAGGCTTTTTTGTATGCCTGCTCTGCGGGTTTAGGTATTTCTTGTGCGAAGATCACACTCAACTCACTATCACGAAGCCCTCCCTTTTTAGGCTGAAGATAAAAATCCAGAGGATTATAAGAACTCCCTGCCTGACCCGCAATTGAACTAATACTTTTTATTTCTATATACTGAGATTGGTCTTCAAGATCGTAACGAAACGCGTACACTCTGACCGTGTAGTTCCCATCATTCAAGCCAGTAAATTCGTATCGGCCTGAGCTTTCTGTTTTTATACGTTCCTTTAACCTATAGTATTCATCTAAAAGTTCTACATCAATATCCGCCAACGGCACTCTTGCTCGGTCGAAAATGAAACCGCCAATCGTATTGGCAGCTGAAATATTTTGGGCGAAAGAAAGACTTATAAAAAAAAACGTCAGAATTACCACCAAGTTCAAAATGAACGGCTTACGTGTTGGTTCCATGATAACCTCCTGAAACTTTTAATAGACTATTCTAATTTAGGTTAATATATATTATATCACCGATATAATATAGTTAGTGAAAAAAATTTACTGCGGTTTGTTAGAATTCTTTAAGTATAAAAGTTAAGAAAAAACCATATAAGGAGAAAGTTATTGCCGGAAAGAATATATCGCGATTCGGTTCATAATATAATTCGGGTGAAGATCGATACGGCTGAGGGCGATCTGGTGGCGCGGCTTATTGATACACCGGAATTTCAGCGGCTTCGGCGGGTGCGGCAGCTTGGGTTGGCTCATTTTGCTTATCAGGCGGCTGAGCATTCGCGGTTTACGCATTCTCTTGGGGCGTTTCACCTTGCCACACGGACGCTCGCAAAACTAAATTCGACATATAACATTTGCGAAGAAGATCAGACCGCTGTCCGCATCGCGGCACTTCTCCATGATGTCGGGCACGGGCCGTTTTCGCACGTGATTGAACCGGTACTTGATTTTCATCACGAAGATTTCACGATCGAAGCGGTACTGAGCGAGGCCACCGGCATCGGGAAATTGCTGCATTCGTTCTCGCCGAAGCTTGCTGCGAACGTCGCTGATATTATTCGGGGCACTTTCAAACCGATGGCTTTGGCACAACTTGTTTCATCGCAGCTCGATGTTGACCGGATGGACTATCTGCTCCGCGACAGCTTGATGACCGGAGTGAAATATGGTGTTTTCGATCTGGAATGGATAATTAAATCTCTTGAGATAAACGAGGAAACCGATCAGCTTTATGTATCTGCCCGAGGCATTTACGCGGTCGAGGATTATCTGCAGGCCCGCTATTATATGTTCCGGCAGGTCTATTTTCACCGGACGCTGCGGGCGGCTGAATCAGTGCTTCATTCCCTGCTCAGACGTGCTCTCTGTCTTTTTAAGGAAGGAAAGCCAATTTGGCATTTGAAGGGAACCGCTTTTGAGAAAATTTTAAAAGCCGAAAAGCTGTCGCTTTTGGAACATTTGGAACTCGATGACGCGGACATTCTTTATTATATAAAGCAATGGCAGAAAGCAGAAGACCCGATACTTTCCGATCTTGCCAAACGATTTCTTAACCGAAGGTTATTCAAAGCCTTCGATCTCGATATGCCCGATGACCGGAAGCTCGATTTTGTAAACAAAACATGTGCACTCGTCGCAAATGCCGGATACGACCCGAATTATTATTTTATCGAAGATAAAGCCGGGGATGTACCGCATTATTTTTATACAAAAGATGCTGCCAATCCGAAGAATCTGATCTACGTGGAAGAAGGATTTTCGCAACCGCGAATACGTGAGATATCAGAGGTAAGTGCAGCCGTTCGCGGACTCCAGGAAGGTTATAGGATCCACCGCATTTGTTTTCCGGTCGAGTTAAATGATGAAGTGGCTAAGCTCTATCATGCACAATAAATGGATGACGGGCGTCATAAAAACCACGTTTTTTGTTTATTTGCTTTGCCCGCTGATTTCGGTTATTTTCATATTTTCGATATCGATCCC
The DNA here is from genome assembly GCA_043740295.1 of Pyrinomonadaceae bacterium. Classification (GTDB taxonomy): domain Bacteria; phylum Acidobacteriota; class Blastocatellia; order Pyrinomonadales; family Pyrinomonadaceae; genus OLB17. The sequence goes on from JAYUCO010000057.1 coordinate 38,181, forward strand.
TGCCCAGAAGCTTGCGGTTTTAATCCCTGAGAAAACAAACCTAACAGAAAAATTCGCGGGAGGCATTAGAGAATCTCTGAGTCATAAATTTGTAGTAATTGACGATTCGCTTAGTGAAACGGCCTTCCGGTCTGTCACCGTTGAAAATACTTTTAATATGACGGCGGCTGAGTCAAAACTTGTTGCCGCGGTTATTGGCTGTGATTTTTTTTTGATAATTCGCACAGAAACACTTCGCCGAAGTTCATTCGAAAAACCAGAGTATTATGAAGCGTTTAATGTTACATATTTAGTTAGTGGACGGACAGGACACCTGGTTTTCTGGGATCTAAGGAATTTTGAAGCCGATACGCCAGCAGGTGCGGAAAAGCTTCTTTTCAGTTCAACTGCTGATATTTCGGCTGACACTGCCGAAAAACTGCGCAATGCCGCAAAAGATGAACTGTCTGAAAAGCGTTTTAGCCGGATAGAAGAAGTACCATTCGAAAATTCGTCAGCATCCAAAAATCTCCGTCCACCTGTGCCTTACAAAAGAATAAAACCGGAATATACCCGTACCGGTTACCTGTATGACGCACGCGGAACGGTTGACATCTTGGTCGATATTGACGAGAAAGGCTCTATCCTGCGCACTGAAATTATTCGTTGGGCAGGTTACGGTTTAGAAGAATCTGTCGTCGATGCGGTCAAAAAAATGAATTGGCGGCCGGCCGAGCGTGACGGCAAGGCGTTGCCGATGCGCGTTTTACTGCGATACAATTTTACAAAGATCGAAAAAGAATAAAATAACGCAGCAAATGAAAAAAATCCGTGCCGTATTCCGATTTGTAATTTTTGTCGTTTCGACACTGGCCGTATATTCATTTTGGTGGCTGACGCACTTTTTTATTCCGAACAAACAATTTTGGCGGCAGTATATTTTTTGGCGGTGGTCGAAAAATTTTGCATGGATCTCAGGAATGAAGATCGAGATCATAGGCACGGCACCAAAACCACCTTTTTTTCTAGTCTGCAATCACCTGGGCTATGTTGACATCCCGGCGCTTCGGCTGGCTGCCAACGGAATTTTTGTGGCGAAAAGCGATATCGAAAGCTGGTTTATGGCCGGCCCGATCATACGTAATATGGGAATGGTCTTTATCGACCGTCAGAACCGCCGTGACATTCCTCGCGCGGGTCTTCATATAATCGAAAAACTTAATGAAGGCGAAGGTGTTATGCTTTTTCCCGAAGGAACGAGTACAAAAGGCGAGGAAATTTTGCCTTTCAATTCCTCGTTTTTGGAATTCGCTGCAAAGACCGATCTGCCCGTATCGTATGCCGCTATCAGCTACCGGACGCCAGAAGGTGCTCCGCCGCCAAGCGAAAGTATTTGCTGGTGGACCGATATTACTTTCATCGATCATCTTCTGAGGCTTTTTTCCTTGAAAGAATTTACCGCAACCGTAAATTTTGGCGACCAACCGATTCAGGCCCCAAATCGCAAGGAGCTGGCGGCGGAACTTCATAGAAAAGTAAAGGAAAAATTCATTCCGGTTTTATAGGACGTCTTCGCCCGTTTCAAAACTTTTAGTTTTATGGAATATTTTAGATAACTAAAACTATTTTTTAAGTGCGACCGTATTATTCTCGAAATATTTTCAAAAATTCCAAGGAGCAAAAAATGCGCAAAACGAGCTTTCGTATGATCACGGCTTTGACCGTTTTAATTTCTATCAGCATATCCGTTCTGGGCCAAGGTAAAGGCTTTGACACAACCCGAATGGACACATCCGCCGACGCCTGTGAGGATTTCTTTCAATATGCAAACGGCACATGGGTTAAAAACACTGAAATTCCTCCATCACAATCGCGTTGGGGAAGTTTCAACATTCTGAACGAAAATAACCGTGAGATATTGAAAACGGTTTTAGAGAGCACCAAGGGAGTGAAAGCCACGGCGGGCAGCGATACGCAGCTTATCGGTGATTTTTATACTTCGTGCATGAATGAAGCAGCGATAGAAAAAGCGGGTATCCGGCCCCTCAAAATTTACTTCAACGAAATAAATAAGATCAATGACATAAAAGGCGTACAACATCAGATCGCAAAGATGCACAATATGGGCGTCGGGATCCTGTTCGGTTTTGGCGGTGGACAAGATCTGAAGAACAGTTCCATGGTGATCGCGAATGCCGGCCAAGGCGGGTTGAGTTTGCCAAATCGCGATTATTATACGAAAGATGATGATAAATCCAAGGAAACGCGGGCTAAATTTGTCGAATATATGACTAATATGTTCAAACTTCTGGGTGATACTCAGACGACGGCAGCTGCGAATGCAAAGACGGTAATGGACATTCAAAACAGACTCGCAAATGCTTCGCTTACTCCGGTGCAGATGCGGAATCCTGACAACCGTTATAACAAGATACCAGTAGCTCAAACATCCGAAATCACGCCAAATTTTTCATGGGTTGATTATATGGCGGCCAGAGGTGTCGCTCCTGTCACGGAAATCAACCTGACTCAGCCAGGTTTCTTCAAAGAAGTGAACAACATGTTCAAGGATGTTCCGGTTGCAAACTGGAAAACCTATATGCGGTTCATGCTTATAAATTCAACGGCTGCTGGTCTGTCCAAGAATTTTGTGGATGAAAATTTCAATTTTTACAGCAAATATCTGAGCGGCACAAAGGAACAGCAGCCACGTTGGAAGCGCTGTGTAGCCGCGACCGACGGCAACCTCGGTGAAGCACTCGGCCAGGAATTTGTGAAAAAAGCTTTTACCCCACAAGCCAAAGCCAGAATGGATGAACTTATAACCAATCTTTTTGCGGCGATGAAGGACAGGATCCAAGGTTTGGAATGGATGAGCGATGAAACAAAGGCAAAGGCGATGGTAAAGCTTGGAGCTTTCAACCGTAAGATCGGATATCCTGACGTTCTTCGCGGCTACAAAGGTCTGACCATTGATCGTAAATCCTACGCCGGAAATTCTCTGCGATCCGGCGAATTTCAGGTCAAGCGCAACCTTGATGATATTAACAAGCCGGTTGACAGAACGCGTTGGGGAATGACGGCCCCGACTGTTAATGCTTATTATTCAGGCGTTCTAAATGAGATCGTATTTCCGGCAGGCATCCTTCAACCTCCTTTTTTCAACTCCGAAGCGGACGATGCGATCAATTATGGCGGGATTGGCGGCGTTATCGGTCACGAGATCAGTCACGGTTTTGACGACCAAGGCAGCAAGTTCGATTTTCAGGGCAATCTCAAATCATGGTGGACGGCAGAGGACAGAGCTAAATTTGACGAACGCGCAGCCTGTGTTTCAGATCAATTCAGCTCTTATGAAGTACAGCCAAAATTGTTCATGAATGGCAATCTGACCTTGGGTGAAAACATCGGCGACCTTGGCGGTTTGACGATCGCTTACACCGCTTATCAAAAATCGCTGGAAGGAAAACCAAGGCCGGCAGATATTGACGGCTTCACTGCCGAACAGAGATTTTTCCTCGGTTGGGCACAAGTTTGGGCGGCCAAAGGAACTCCGGAAGCGGAAAGGCTCCAGGTTCAGGGCGACCCTCATGCACTTCCGCGTTGGCGTGTAAACGGTCCGATGTCGAATATGCCGCAATTTGCCAAGGCATTCGGCTGTAAATTGGGCCAGGCGATGATCCGAAAAGACAGGTGCCAAATTTGGTAAGTATTTTCTTCATGAATTGAAAGGCTAAGGTTACCCCTCAGCCTTTCAATTGCAAAAGATCAGGTATGTAACGGTTAGGCAACAGTAAATATAAAATAACAAAGCCGTTTCAATGGATCTAGCACAAAAAGGGCGAGGATAATATCCCTCGCCTTTTTAAGTTCGAAATAAACGGTTCTGACTAAAGTTCGTCATCTCCGATATCGATCTTCATTGCTTCATCGATGTCAAACTCTTCTTCCGAATCAATATCAAGTGTTTCGTCGTCTCCGAGATCGTCAATATCAACATCGTCATCGAGATCGATGTCCTCAACTCCGGGAACACCAGCAAGGATCGGCGGAAGTTCGAGGCCGCCGCGAATGTCAGCCATTTCGTCGAACTCATCTTCCTGTTTGCGATTTTCGGTAGCGTCATACGCAACTTTGACGTTGCGGTAATACTTCATGCCGGTCCCCGCCGGAATGAGGCGTCCCATAATGACGTTTTCCTTCAAACCGCGTAGATAATCGATACGTCCGGAAATGGCAGCTTCCGTCAGAACACGTGTCGTTTCCTGGAAACTCGCAGCCGAGATGAACGAATCCGTCGAAAGCGACGCTTTGGTTATCCCGAGTAGCAGTGGTTCACCGACGGACGTCTGTCCGCCATTGTCCGCGACACGGCGGTTTTCGTCTTCGTAACGGAAACGATCGACCTGCTCTTCCATAAGGAATTCAGTATCGCCAACTTCCTTGATCTTCACCCAGCGAAGCATCTGCCTGACGATAACTTCAATGTGCTTGTCGTTAATGTTAACGCCCTGCAGACGGTAAACTTCCTGAATTTCATTCACGATATAATTCTGCAGCGCCTCTGTTCCGAGAACACGCAGGATATCGTGCGGATTGAGCGGCCCGTCCATTAACGGTTCACCGGCTTTCACGCGGTCGTCTTCCTGAACGTTGATATGCGTTCCGCGTGGAATGTCATATTCACGTTCGGCACCGTCGTCTCCGGTAACAATGATCTTTCGTTTACCCTTGGCGATAGGCCCGAATTTAACAAAACCGTTAATTTCCGACATCATTGCGGTTTCACCGGGACGCCGTGCTTCGAAGAGCTCAACGACACGAGGCAGACCGCCGACGATATCTTTCGTCTTGGTTGTTTCACGCGGAATTTTTGCTATAACGTCACCCGGTTCGATCTCCTGTCCGTCTTCGACCATCAGGTTTGCACGGATCGGCATTTGATAGGTTTTAAGGACCTTATTGCCGTCGCGGATCTCGAGACGCGGCTGATTCTTCTCATCCGAGTCTTTAACCACAAGGCGTTTTTGGCCTGTAACCTTATCGATCTCCTCTTCGACCGTTTTGCCTTCCTTAAGATCCTGATACTTCACCGTTCCCTTAACTTCAGTCAAGATGGCGAATGTAAACGGATCCCAGGTGACCAAAATATCGTCTTCCTTAACTTTCTGGCCGTCTTTTACGTGCAGTTGGGCACCGTAAACGATCTGATAACGGGCAACTTCGCGTCCGCGTTCATCCAGCAACGCAAGCTCGGATTGACGTTTGAGCGAGATCAACTCCTTATTACGGTTCTTGATAACTCGCAAATCGTCGAGGTATTTAACAGTTCCATCCATTGCGGCGGCATGTTTTGTCTCTTGTTCGAGACGTGCTGTTCCACCGACGTGGAACGTTCTCATAGTGAGCTGCGTTCCCGGTTCACCGATCGACTGAGCGGCGACTACACCAACAGCTTCGCCGATCTCGACCGTTTTACCGGTTGCCAGGTTACGACCGTAACATTTAACACAGATCCCGCGACGCGATTCGCAGGTAAGTGCCGAACGAAGCCGGACTTTTTGCAAACCAGAAAGCTGAACCTGTGCGGCAAGATCTTCATTGATCTCAGTGTTTGCCGTAACAATGGTAATTCCTTCGACCGGATCGATAATATCGTCAAGCGAGGTACACCCGACGATCCTGTCCCTAAGCGATTCGACCTCTTCACCGTTTCGAATGATCGCTTCGGCCCAAGTGCCGCGAAGTGTTCCACAATCCTGCTCTGAAACAATTACGTCCTGTGCGACGTCCACCAAACGGCGTGTCAGGTAACCGGAATCGGCCGTTTTGAGGGCCGTATCGGCCAAACCTTTACGTGCGCCGTGCGTTGAAATAAAGTACTGAAGAACATTCAACCCTTCGCGGAAGTTAGCCACGATAGGCGTTTCGATGATCTCACCCGACGGTTTCGCCATCAGGCCGCGCATACCGGCGAGCTGTCTGATCTGAGCATCGGAACCTCGAGCACCGGAATCGGCCATGACGAGGATCGGGTTGAGTTCCTTTCGTTCGTCTTCACGGGCATGCATCGCCAGGAACATTTCTTTTGCAACGCGGTCAGTCACTTCGGACCAGATAGCTGTTACTTTGTTCTCGCGTTCCATGTTGGTCATGGTTGCATCCTCGTACTGCTTTTGCAGTTTATCAACTTCCTTACGGGCGTCTTCGATAATGCCTTTTTTGCTGTTAGGCGTAACCATATCGTCAATGCCGATGGACATTCCCGACTTGGTTGCGTAAAGGAAACCCATTGCCTTCAAATCATCAAGCAATGCAACCGTCTGATCGTGCCCAAGTTTTAAATGAGCGAAGCTGACGAGCGATTGCAGGCCTTTCTTTTTCAATGTTCCATTGACGTAAGGCAGACCGTCACGGGTCAAACGCTCATTTAAGATCGCCCGTCCCGCAGTGGTGTCGATAACACGGTCGATATTCTCGCGAATGACCGTACGCATGACGTCCTGATTGTGATTTTCCAGCGTCAGGTCAAGCAGATCGCCCTTCCAGCGGAGCCTGATCTTGGTTTGCGTTTCGATAACTTCCGCATCCAAAGCGAGCAGAACATCGTCAATTGAATTGAACGCCTTGTTGTGTCCAGGCATATCGTCCCGTGCCAGCGTCAGGTAATAACAGCCCAACACAATGTCCTGTGAAGGAACAGTGATCGGCTGGCCGCTGGCCGGCGAAAGCAAATTATTCGAGGCGAGCATCAAAACACTCGCTTCTATCTGTGCTTCGGCGGAAAGCGGAATGTGGACGGCCATCTGATCGCCGTCAAAATCGGCGTTGAAAGCCGTACAAACGAGCGGGTGGATCTTAATCGCTTTTCCTTCGACAAGGACAGGCTCAAATGCCTGAATACCAAGCCGGTGAAGCGTCGGGGCACGGTTCAACAGAACCGGATGCTCGCGAATAACTTCTTCGAGAATGTCCCAGACTATAGGTTCCTGGCGTTCGACCATTTCACGTGCCTGTTTGATGGTTGCGGCGTGAGCGTCTTTTTCCAATTTATTGTAGATAAAAGGCTTAAATAATTCCAAAGCCATTTTCTTTGGCAAACCGCACTGATGCAGCTTGAGTTCCGGCCCAACGACGATAACTGAACGGCCTGAGTAATCGACACGTTTTCCAAGCAGATTCTGCCGGAAACGTCCTTGCTTACCTTTGAGCGTTCCTGAAAGCGATTTGAGCGGACGATTATTTGCTCCGCGCAGGACACGACCGCGGCGTCCGTTATCGAATAATGCATCTACAGCTTCTTGAAGCATACGTTTTTCATTACGTACGATGACTTCAGGCGCACGAAGCTCCATCAGTTTCTTCAGACGGTTGTTGCGGTTGATAACGCGGCGATACAGATCGTTCAGATCGGACGTTGCGAACCGACCGCCGTCGAGCGGCACAAGCGGGCGAAGTTCCGGCGGGATCACGGGAATCACGTCGAGGATCATCCATTCCGGATTATTTCCAGAACGAAGGAACGACGTCGAAACCTTTAGCCGTTTCGAATATTTCAGTTTTTTCTGCTGCGAAGTTTCTTCGCGCATTTTGATGCGAAGTTCATCGACCAATTCCTGAATATTGATCTTCATCAGAAGGTCTTTGATGGCTTCAGCACCCATTTTTGCAACGAATTGATTCGGATAATCCCGTGTTAATTCACGAAAACGCTCGTCGTTCAAAAGATCTTTTTCCTTTAGGTCCGGCACATCGCCTTCGTCAACAACTATATAAGTTTCGAAATAAAGGATCTTTTCGAGATCGCGCAGTGTGATGTCGAGAAGATGGCCGATCCGCGACGGCAGGCCTTTGAAGAACCAAACGTGCGAACAAGGTGACGCCAATTCGATATGACCGAGGCGCTCACGGCGGACCTTTGATTGTGTTACTTCGACACCGCATTTGTCGCATACAACACCACGATGCTTCATGCGCTTGTATTTACCGCACAGACATTCCCAATCCGAAACCGGGCCAAAAATACGGGCGCAGAACAGGCCGTCACGCTCCGGCTTAAAGGTCCGGTAATTGATCGTTTCGGGTTTGGTTACCTCGCCGTGCGACCACGAGCGTATCTTGTCCGGCGACGCAAGGCTAATGCGGATCGCTTCGTAATTTGTGGTCAACTGTGTTTTGTTATCGTTATTTAATCGAAACATAATTCTCCATTTTCGATTTGCGATCTACGATTGCCGATCGAAGGGCTTCGTTTTGCTCCTTCGATCGAAAATCGCAGATCCAAAATCGCCAATCCTAATCAACTCCTACCAGTGCATCGACGCCTGCTGCTATTTCTTCCGGATCGATCTCATCCTCAGTGATCAATTCAACATCGAGACATAGCGATTGAAGCTCGCGAACCAGAACATTGAACGATTCGGGGATTCCCGGTTCGAAGTTTGAAACGCCTTTGACGATCGTTTCGTAGATCTTCGAGCGTCCGGCCACATCGTCGGATTTGCATGTCAGCAATTCCTGCAGGATATGGGCCGCTCCGTAGGCCTCGAGCGCCCACACTTCCATTTCTCCGAAACGCTGTCCGCCAAACTGGGCTTTACCACCGAGCGGCTGCTGCGTGATCAGCGAATACGGCCCGATCGAGCGGGCGTGTATCTTATCATCCACAAGGTGTGACAGCTTAAGCATATAAATATAGCCAACCGTCACTTTTTGCTCAAATTGCTCCCCCGTCAAACCGTCGTAAAGACGCGTCTTACCCGATAAACCAACCGATGGCGGAAGTTTCAATTCATCGTAAACGCCATTCGCATCACCGATATATTTCTTGATCTCTTTTTCGCTTGCCCCGTCAAAAACTGGCGTGGCGAAATGAAGCCCTAGAATACGTGCCGCCCAGCCAAGGTGCGTTTCGAGTATCTGTCCGACGTTCATACGTGACGGCACGCCGAGCGGGTTGAGTACGATCTCGACCGGCGTTCCATCCGGCAAATACGGCATATCTTCTTCCGGCAATATACGGGCGATAACACCTTTGTTACCGTGGCGTCCGGCCATTTTGTCGCCGACCGAAAGCTTACGCTTCATGGCGACGAAAACCTTGACCATCTTGATAACGCCCGGAGGAAGTTCGTCACCCTGCTTGAGCTTGGTGATCTTTTCCTCGTAAATATCGCTTAAGATATTGATCTGGCGATCCGTTCGTTGCTCGTATTCCCGAACTTCTGATGTGATGTCGATCGAACCAGCGGAAACCTCGGCCTTTCGCAGCAATTTGATATCGACTTCGCGAAGGGCCTCGCGTGAAAGCGATTCGCCCTTTTTGATGATGACATCCTTGCCGTCGGTCAGATCTTTGGTCAACTTGCGGCCATCGAATAGTTCGTAGATGCGTTCGTCACGCTGTTCCTGAAGAATCCGGATCTCATCATCAAGATCGCGGCGAAGATCTTCCTCTTCCATTCCTTCAATGTCGAGCGAACGTTCGTCCTTGTCCTGTCCCTTGCGTGTAAAGACCTGAACATCGACCACAGTTCCGTCGATTCCAGGAGGGCAGGTTAATGATGCATCTTTAACGTCACCGGCCTTTTCGCCGAAGATCGCACGGAGAAGTTTTTCTTCCGCCGTGAGCTGGGTTTCGCCCTTCGGCGTCACTTTACCAACAAGGATCGAACCCGGCTTGACCTGTGCACCGATGCGGATAATTCCCGATTCATCAAGATCCCGTAGCATATTCTCGCCGATATTCGGAATATCGCGGGTAATTTCTTCAGGCCCTAGTTTTGTATCGCGTGCCTCTATCTCAAGTTCCTCGATGTGAATCGAAGTGTAATAGTCTTCTTTGACCAACTTTTCCGATACGAGGATCGCATCTTCGAAGTTGTAGCCGCGCCACGGCATGAACGCGACCATAACGTTCCGGCCAAGCGCTAGTTCTCCGCGGTCGGTACACGGGCCGTCGGCAATAACGAGGCCTTTCTTCACCCGCTCACCGACCTGTACTATAGGACGTTGGTTGATACAAGTGTTCTGGTTGGAACGCTTGAATTTGACCAGCGAATAAATATCGGCCGTAACCTCACGCGAGATCGTACCGTCAACCTGATGGTCGGCTTTGACGATAATGCGTTCCGAATCGACATAATCGACTACGCCGTCGCGTTTAGCGATGACGACCGCACCCGAATCGCGGGCGGCGATCTTTTCCATACCGGTCCCGACATACGGAGATTCGGCACGAAGGAGCGGCACGGATTGACGCTGCATGTTCGAGCCCATCAATGCACGGTTGGCGTCATCGTTTTCGAGAAACGGGATCAAGCTGGCAGCCACGGAAACAAGCTGTTTCGGCGAAACGTCCATATACTGGATGTCGCCCCGGTCGGCAGTGATAAATTCACCTTTCTGCCGTGCCGCGTTTCTTTCATTTACAAAATTGCCATTCTTGTCCAGTTCGATATTGGCCTGACCGATTATCCATTTATCCTCTTCCCAAGCGGTCAAATAAAACGGGAACGGCTCAAAATCTGCCTGTTTCTGGCCGCTTTTAAGTTTCGCGTTTGCCGTCTCGACATCTTCGAGAGGCACGTGCTCACGTGGCTTAAAGCCGGTATCGCCGCCATTGTTGATGCGCACATATTCGACAACACGGCCATCGACAACACGCCGGTAAGGCGATTCGATAAAGCCGAATTCATTGATACGAGCAAAACACGAAAGCGATGAGATCAAACCGATGTTCGGGCCTTCAGGCGTTTCGATTGGGCAGATGCGGCCATAGTGTGTCGGGTGAACGTCACGGACCTCAAAGCCAGCACGTTCACGCGAAAGACCACCTGGCCCCAAAGCCGACAAGCGACGTTTGTGCGTAATTTCCGACAGCGGGTTCGTTTGGTCCATGAATTGCGAAAGCTGCGACGAACCGAAGAATTCGCGAACGGCCGCCGTTACCGGCTTTGCATTCACAAGGTCGCGAGGCATCGTGGTGAACATGTCCTGTTGTATGGACATCTTCTCCTTGATCGCGCGCTCCATTCGTTCCAGACCGATGCGGAACTGATTTTCGAGCAACTCACCGACCGCGCGAACGCGGCGGTTGCCGAGGTGATCGATATCGTCCTGGCCGTAATGCTCGTGGTCCTTTTTCATTCGCAAGAGATAATTGACGACCTCGACAAAATCTCCGGCTTCGAGGAGCGGATCTTCTATCTTGTTCTTTTCAGGACGGCCCATTTTTATGTTGAACTTAAGGCGTCCAACACGCGAAAGGTCAAATCTACGGGCATCAAAGAACATTCCTTCAAGCAGATGATAGGCTGTGGGAACCGTCGGCGGGTCGCCGGGTCGCATTTTACGGTAAATTTCGAGCAACGCATCAACGGGTTTCGAGATCGCATCTTTTCTTAAAGTATTTGTGATCACTTCGCCGATAACATCTTTCTTTGGGAAAAACACTTCGAAGCTTGCCACGCCTTCTTCTATTATCTGCTGTATCTTCGCCGCCAGGATCTCGGTGTTCGATTCAATAATAACTTCGCCGGTTTCCGTATTAACGACATCGGTCAGAGCATATGCACCTTCAAAATCGTTAGGCGAAACCTCGACCTTGTCGTGTCCGAGTTTGCGAAGTTCATTGATAGCGGATTTCGTGATCTTCTTGCCGACACGTGTGATTTCTTCCTTCTTGTCCTTAATGTCCTCTTCGGCATGCATTCCAACGATGTTGGAATCGCCGGATTCCTTTACCTTTAGGTAAAGCTTCCCCTTCTCGACGATAGCCTCGTCAACCGTGTAGAACAATTTCAGGATGTGTGCATTCGAATATTCAGCATTTTTTACGACTTCTTCAAGAATATTGTCAGAAACCGTCTTCATATCGATCTGCGGGTTCAGCCACAATCCCAATGCGCGTAAAAATATGGTCGCGAGAATTTTTCGCTTACCGAGACGGGCATGAAGAATGCCCTTCTGGTCATATTCAAATTCGACCCAGGATCCGCGGTAAGGTATGATCTTCGCCAAAAATTCGTCGCGGTCGCCCTTAAAAAACACGCCTGGCGAACGATGAAGCTGTGATACGATGACGCGCTCCGTTCCATTGATAATAAAAGTTCCGTTATCTGTCATCAGCGGGATCTCGCCGAAGAAAACGTCTTCTTCCTTGATGTCGCGGATGGTCGAAACTCCGGTTTCGAGGTCTTTGTCGTAAACTGTCAGGCGTATTTTGACCTTTAGTGGAACACTGTAGGACATGCCGCGTTCCTGACATTCCTGTTGGTCATGCTTATGCTTGAGTCCTACCGGTTCGCCGCAATTCGGGCAAAGTTTGGGACGCACCGAATTAAAAGTGCCGCAGTTATTGCAAAGCACTTCCGCCGGATTGAACGGATCGACCTTGATCTTCGAACCGCATTCCTTACAGTTGGCCCGAAGATGTTCGAGGCCTTCGAGGTTCCCGCATTTGCACTGCCAGTTACCTATCTGGAATTCGACGTATTCGAGCATCGCCGTTTCGCGGAAATCGGATACCGGAAAGATCGACTTGAAAACAGATTGCAACCCGACATTTACACGCTCTTCCGGGATCAGGTCCATTTGGAGAAAGCGATTGTATGATTCTCTCTGTACTTCAATAAGATTCGGGATCTGAGCTGTGGTATAAATTTTTGAAAAGTCCACGCGCTCGGGCGATTTACTGGTCCGGCGTCCGAGGCCGTGTGCGTTATTCTGAAGCGGATTATTAATCATAATATTAAATAACAGAGGCGGAAGAAAATATTTGTTGATTTATCCAATTATTATTGTTAGGATTCCTCTGACAAACCAACTTCCTAAAATTTTCAAGAAAAGACGGCAAATGCGGTCGAGGGTAAAGTATACCCAGACCGCTTATTAAGCAGCTATTCGCTGATAACTAAATTTTTTGAGCGTGCCGAAAAGGGACACCAACTCTCCACTAAAATGCGAGAAATATCGCCGTTATAACCCGTGAAACCTTTGGCAGCCATTAGTTTCAACTAAATCAGCCGACAGCTTATATTCTCTATGCCTGTCGCCTAGTTTAACAAGTATATTTCCAAACTTCAACCTGCCGCACTTCGATGCGGCAGGTGAAGTTCAGGTTGACAAGAAATTATTTGAGTTCGACCGTAGCTCCGGCTTCCGTCAATTTAGTCTTGATCTCTTCAGCTTCGTCCTTGGAAACGCCTTCTTTAACTGCCTTCGGTGCAGCGTCAACCAAGTCCTTGGCTTCTTTCAAACCAAGACCGGCAACCACTTCACGAACGACCTTAATAACAGAAATTTTGTTTCCGCCAGCCGAGGTGATAATTACGTCAAACGTATCTTTCTCTTCAGCGGCAGGAGCGGCATCACCTGCTCCCGCACCGGCTGCCATCGCCATTGGCGCGGCTGCCGCTGCTGCGGAAACACCAAAAACTTCTTCCAATTCCTTGACCAATTCCGACGCTTCCAGAAGCGTCATCGCTTTTAAATATTCGACTACATCATCTTTTGTAACTGCCATAACTTTATATATTCCTCCAAATAGGGTTCTGTTTTTTTATTCTTAAATCGTCAATCTGCAGCAGTAAATCGTGTTTTGCCATATTTACTTCGCACAATTACGACCGGTTTCGTCAATAAAGCGTGTAGTTTGATCGCTCATTTCTATTTGCGACCTACAAATTCACGATTTACGACCGTCTGTCAGCCGCGAGAACCCATGGGACACTCATTCTCCGGGTTGCATCACCATCGAATCCGTGTCCGAGCAGCAAAGGTGACCTGACAAATCACCCTCGCTCGTTTTCCTTGAGTACGGCTAAACGCACCTTTCGGCACGAAATTTCAAATTTGAGATCTAGGACCTCAAATGAAAACTTTATTATTCAGGAGCTTCTTCTGTTTCCTGTGCCGGAGTTTCCTCGACATTTTCAACAGGAGCATCTTCTGTTGTCTCCGGTGCAGCTTCTTCTGCAGATACAGCCTCTGCCGCCGAAATTTCTTCCACTTCTTCAGTGATCGCCGGAGCAGCATCTTCAACTTTTACTTCCGCCTTTGGCTCCGCCGCTACTGGAGTAGCGGTTTTTGTATCACCGATCTGCTTGATAACAACCGCCAGGTTACGCGGCACGGCATTAATTACAGTAACAATACGTTGCGCCTGGGCGTTGATAACGAACAAAAGCTTTGCAATAAGCTCTTCTTTAGACGGAAGGCTGGCGATGGATTGAACCTGTGCCAAATTAACCACCCGGCCATCTACAACACCAGCTTTGAATTTATAGACATCGGCGTTTTCTTTAATAAATTTTGAGATCGCCTTGGACAATATGACCGGATCGTTGTCGGTCCAGGCAAGCGCGGTCACACCTTTGAAATACTCAGTTGCGTCTTCAAACGGCGTTCCTTTGACTGCGATTCGGGCCAAAGTATTTTTTACAACCTGATAGTTGGCCCCGGCCTCACGAAGCTGGTTACGAAATTCCTGGTCTTTATTAACAGTCGCTTTACTAAAGCTAACGACCATTGCGGACTTCGAACCTTGCAGCTTCTGCGTGAGGGCGGTCAGATCTTTTTGTTTTGTTTCTCTTGATTTCATTTTTCCTCCAGCTCCCCTACTTAGAAAGAGGGGTGGTAGCCGTTTCGGCTGATGGGGTGGTTTTCTGTTAGCCGCCCCAAAGAATCCGGTCATTACCGCTTCCGGTTCTGACAATTCCTCAGTTATTAAGCATATGCCAATTCGTCAAGCAATACGCCAGGGCTCATTGTTGCCGCCAAATTGATCTTCTTTAAATAGCGTCCCTTCGCCGTTGTCGGCTTTGCCTTCATAACCGCGGTGATCAATACCCGTGTATTTTCCATCAGCTTGGCGTCGTCAAAAGACACTTTGCCAACCGGTGTATGAATAACGCCTGTTTTATCGACGCGATATTCGACCTTTCCGGCCTTGGTTTCCTGAATGGCCGTTTTCACGTCCATGGTCACTGTTCCTGTTTTTGGATTCGGCATCAAGCCTCGAGGACCGAGGACCTTACCTAACTGGCCGACCTTGCCCATCATATCGGGCGTGGCGATCAAGGCGTCAAAATCCATCCATCCGCCTTTGATCTTTTCGACCAATTCATCACCGCCAGCCAGATCGGCACCTGCTTCTTCAGCTTCCCTGATCTTATCGCCCTGAGCGATAACTACAACTTTTTTATCTTTGCCCCCCAAGCCGTGAGGCAGAACGATCGTTCCGCGAACAAGCTGATCGGCTTTTCGTGGGTCGACACCCAGCCACATGGTCAGCTCGATTGTTTCATCAAACTTAGCAAAAGCAACCTCTTTCAGCTTAGCAATTGCTTCTTCAAGCGTATGTTTCTTGTGCAGCTCTATTTTTTCAAGCGCGGCAAGATATTTCTTTCCTCTTTTCATTTTACCTCCAGGTAGTAACGAGATTTCTAATTTGCGGTCTTTCAACCGCCACAATCAATCTCTCCCTTTCCAGACCTGCGTGCGATCAATCGCAAATCGCCGATCTAAAATCAAATTTATACAACTGTTAAACCCATTGACTTCGCCGTGCCCTCGATCGTCTTCATAGCAGCTTCGAGGTTAGTGGTGTTAAGATCGGTCATTTTCTTTTTCGCGATCTCTTCGATCTGGGCCTTCGAAATGGTTCCTGCCTTTGTTTTATTCGGCGTTCCGGAGCCTTTAGCGATTCCCGATGCTTTTCTTAGCAGATCGGCTGCCGGCGGCGTTTTCGTTTCAAACGTGAACGAACGATCCGCGTAAACCGTGATAACAACCGGAATTTTCATGTCCGGGTCGTCGTTTTGCGTTTTGGCGTTGAACGCCTTACAAAACTCCATGATGTTCACACCGTGCTGCCCAAGCGCCGGACCGATCGGCGGCGCCGGATTCGCTTTACCAGCGGGTATTTGTAATTTTATGTAACCTGATATCTTCTTAGCCATAATATTTTCGATTTACGATCCCGAATCTCTCCGGGAATGTCCTCATTTTTCGTCAGAAAGCAGGCTGCCAGCCTGCCCGCTATGCGGTGTAAAAACCTTTTTCGTGCTTCGCAGTCATTGCAGGCTGGCAGCCTGCTTTCCCAATTACTCTTCTTCCGCAAATGTAACTTTCTCTACTTCCAGAAACCCTAATTCATAGGGTGTCGAACGTCCGAAGATAGTGATCGAAACTTTCAGCGTCATTTTATCTTCGTTGACATCCTCGACCTTTCCGGTAAAGCTTGCGAACGGACCGGATTTGATCCTGACCACTTCACCGGTGTCGTATGTAAACTTCGGTTTCGGCTTCTCGGTCGCGACCTCAATATTCTTGACAATCTGATCGACCTCTTCCTGTGTTAGGGGTGTCGGCTGTTTCCCGCCCAAAAAACCTGTTACCTTCGGCGTCGATTTAATAGCGTGGAAAACGTTGTCAGGTATCTTTCCCTTTTCGTCACAGTCGATCTCAACTAAAACATAGCCCGGATAAAACATCCGCGACGATTCGATACGCTTGTTTCCGCGCATTTCAACGACCGTTTCCTTCGGCAGCAAAACTTCGGTGATCTGCTCGGCCAGCTCCATATCCCGGATGCGGGCACCTAGGCTCTCGACCACCTTATTTTCGTGCCCGGAATATGTGTGGATAAAATACCACTGCTTCATTTTAACAATCCTTATAAACCGGCAATCTTATTGACCAACCATGTCAACCCTTCCAAAAGGTAAACCCAGGCCTGATCAATAACAAATAAATATATGGCAAAGAAAATAACGCTGACAATAACAATTATCGTCGTATTCTTTACATCGTCTGACGATGGAAATGTCGTCCGGTCCAGCTCTTCGCGGGTTTTTCGAGCGAATTCGCCAACGCTTTCTTTCTTTGTACCTTTGTCTAAGGCATCAACAGCTTCTGCCACTGGTATTTCTCCTAAACTTTGTAAATGGCAGGGGTACCAGGACTCGAACCCGGACCTAAGGTTTTGGAGACCTCCATGCTAACCATTGACACCATACCCCTGAATATCAGTGGTGAATGATTAGTGGTAAATGGTGAATGAATATTTCTTCATTTACCATTCACCATTCACCATTCACCATTATTTGTTTTCCTTGTGCAGTCGATGGCAGCGGCAGCGGCGGCAAAATTTACTAAGCTCAAGCCTGTTCGGCGTGTTCTTTTTATTTTTTGTCGTAACGTAGTTGCGCTCTTTACACTCGGTGCACTGCAAAATTATATTATCTCTCGGCATTTCTTAAACCTCTAAAACCTCTCAGCCTGTAAGCAGCCCGGCTGACCGCTTACTTATTCCACAATATCCGAAACGGTACCGGCACCGACTGTGCGGCCGCCTTCACGGATGGCGAATCTCAATCCTTTTTCCATGGCGATCGGAGCGATC
>JAYUCO010000058.1:0-8742 GCA_043740295.1 Pyrinomonadaceae bacterium
CATTGAGCATCACAGCAATGGCGTCGATAACGTCCTCTCGTACATAAATATCGTTCTTGCGACGGGCAAGATCGGCGATCCGGGCCGGGGTTACGGCACTATCACGGGACAGGGCAACGGGCAAGGTGGCCGCGAGCACGGGCAAAAGGCTGATCAGCTTCCCGGACAGCGGTCGATCAACGATCCCGAACACCGCAAATATATCTGTGAATTTTGGGGCCTGCCGGAAGACGAACTGCCGCAGGCGGGCGTCTCAGTTGTCTAGATGTTCGACAAAATGCGCGCTGGGAGCATCAAGGCTTTCTTTCGATCTGCAATAACGGAATGGTCAGTTTGCCGGACATAAATAATATCCGCCGATCGCTCGAAGGCCTTGAATTCAATGTAAACATCGATTTTTTTTATGAGCGAATCGTCGCGATACGCCGATGTTGTTTTGCCGGGCACGACCTGGTCCGAGGACGAAGGCGTTACGGCTGCGATCTTCCATTCGTGACCGGAGATCTGATGACACGCCTAGCGAGCTATTGCGCCGATGAGTTTGACGCGGTTGTGCCTGTTCAGCCGGATGGCCGGTGCCAGCCGCTATGCGCTTTTTATCGGTGTGAGGGATCTATACCGATCGTCCAGCAGTTAATCGATGATGGTGATCTGAAAATGCAGTGTTTTGTTTCCCGCTTAAGTACGCGCTTTGTTGAGTTCGAAGAAATAGCAGATCTGGACGGGTCGGCCAATTTCTTCCTGAATGTCAACAGGCCTGAAGACTGCGAAACTGTCCAAAGGCTCGCGACTACCTAGGCCGCAGCCGCAAACGCCCGAGCGTAAACATCATTTCTTACAGGCCGATGTGCGGACGCCTCGGCGCGTAATGCCGGTCTGTAAAAGTATATGAACCACTCGCCAAGCTTGCGCTCTTCTGCCCAACTCGCAAAACCCCTACGCGCGAACATGTCACGCAGCGGTATAGGGTCGAATGGATGCCGCAATAGCAATATTTCACTCTGCCGTTTCAGACTCACCAATCCTTTCGCTATCGCCGGCATCGGGTCCCGTTTCTCGTCTGCTTGCCGCATCAGATCGACAAAAATAACATTTTGATCATCATCCTTTGTCTCTGCGATCTGTGCCGGTTTGACGGGCGGATTTGTGTCCTCGTATTGAAGATCATTACCTCTGAAAAGCGAAAGTTCTTCGGCAAGTTCAGCCTCGTTTTCTCCAAGAGCAAGATTGAGAACATACAGTATCTCCGCAAGCGGAATGCTCGCGATCCGTGCCGCTTGTGAAACCGATACTCGGCCTGCCATTGCCCGGCGCAGCTTTGGATAACGTAAGCGTTCGAATTCCGGCGCGAGCCACATCAGCGCCGTGATCATTTTCTCTTCGTTAAGAGCGAGAACATCTTTTATCTTAGAATCGCGCGTAATCTTCATCTTCGTCTCCTTCTCCATATCGCTTGATGGTATTTTGACCGGTCTCGGTATAAATAGATGTGACCAAAGTCACCGTTTACGCCATCGCTTTGCGGTTTCCACCCAGCCAAGCTACGATTTCAATAATGCCGGATAACAAGATCGTTATTTTTAAACAAACAGAACTGTTTCGAGATTTGGACGATTCGGTGGTCGCGGTGTTGGCGAGATATTCGGCTATTAAGCGACTGACCCGCGATGAGATCTTGTTTGTGGCGGGGGAACCCGCGAAGGGACTTTATGTAATTGCGTCCGGTTCGGTACGAGCCTTTCGAATGGCCGCCGACGGACGGGAGCAGGTGATTCATGTAGAGCGGGCCGTGACAACTATCGCCGAGGTAGCTGTTTTTGATGATGGGAACTATCCCTCGACCGTAGCGGCTGACGAGCCGTCAATCGTCTATTTTCTAAGCAAACAAGATGTTCTTAACACCGCGATGGAGCATCCGCAGCTTGCTCTCTCCGCTGTTAAACTCATCGCTTCGCGCCTTCGACGATGCGCGGAACTTGTTGAAACACTTTCACTCCGTGAAGTAGGTCAAAGACTTGCGTGGCTGCTTCTCGAAGAAGCCCGAAATTATGGCACGAAAACTGAGGACGGCACTAAAATTAAACTGCGGCTTACTCACAACCAGCTTGCGGCAAGGATCGGCACGGTTCGTGAGGTAGTAACCCGCATGCTGATCCGACTCCAGGAACAGGGACTTATCGTCCACGCGGGAAAGGACATTTTGATACCCGACGTGAAGCTTGTTGCAGCCTACGCTGAAACGGACAAATTTTAACCCGGCTCGTTTCTATGATGTAAAACCAGCACATCTTTCCACCGATAAGATTTTCACACACAATACCTTCCAAATATGTGTCAGTGCGCTAAGGCAATCTTGCAATATTTCGTGGACTATTTGTCTATTTTACGTGCATCGCGAATCGACTTTGCTTGCATTGCGCCGGTTAGATCAAATTCGGGTAATGAGAACTAATTTGGATTGTTTTCAGGCCGGGTTGGACAAGCTTATCTAAACCCAGCCAGCTATACTGTGGCCGGTATTGCGTTTGACTCGCTTTCGTCCATCGACCTGATCGCGTAAAACTTGTGTTCGTCGGATGGGTGAGCATATCGCATTACCATTCGCAGGCTGGAGTGTCCTAGCAATGCTGCGAGTGTCAAAAGATCGCCTGGCCGACGTTCGAGAAATCGAGTGGCAAACATATGCCTGAAGGAATATAAGGTGCAAGTACCATCTGTCCCTGTGCGATTCGCTTGATCGATTTTACTCCGGCGGAGTGTTCCATAATGCGCATTGTTAAATTTAATCGCGGGCTTATCTGGTTCTGTTCCTCCTCTCCCGCCGGCGAAGACGTACTTTCCTCTTGCGTCAGTTATTCGCTCCGTGAGAATATTCGCCGCTCGTTTTGACAATGGCACCGTTCGTTTGGCCGCCTTCGTCTTACCCTCTCTGACCAAAAGGTATGGCCTCGCGCCGCTGGTAATGACATCCCGTACGGCGAGTCTGCAGAGTTCGTCGGGACGCAACCCCGTCTCGACAAGAACGGTTGCGTAATCCTGCAACGGCTGGGACGTAGCTATTAGATAAAGTCCGTTCCTCATCGCGGCTGAGGACTCGCCCTGGTTCATTGTCTTCTTCGAGGAATTCGACTAGTTTAACTGGATTTGTCTTAACTACTCCGTCCGAGACAAGATTGCTAAACATTTTCTTCAAACAAGCAAGCTCTCTGTTCACAGTCGCATTCGAGATCTTTTTCTGATTGACCTGTTTCGATTTACCTGTTTTCGGCTTTACGCCTCTTGGAGCTACGTACTCGGATTTACGCTTCGTGACGAATTTTTCAATTTCGAGCTTCGTTATATGATCAACACGGACGTCACGGAAGTAGCGGATCAAGGCTACGGAAGCGACCGAATAGCGGCGAGTCGTACTTTCCCTTTGCCGAGATGCCGACCACTCAAGAAAATCAGCCATTGCTCGCCTGAATTCGGGATATCCGCCCTCGAAAGTATTCCCACACCTTCATCACGGAGCTTGGCGAGGTACGCCTCGGCATAGGCCTCAGCTTTTCGTCTGTTCGTATGACCCGTTGTTTGGTCTATTCGTCGGCCATCATAAACAAAACGCATCGACCAAGCCTTGCCGTTTTTTTGTTTGTACAGTCTCATCTTCAACTCTAAACATCATCAATTTCCGCTCATTTCACCTATGCTCTATAGTGGGTTCGCAAACCGCGCTATTTTTCCAGATCATCAGTGTTGTCGTCGGCGTTCAGATAATGCACTGCCTCATCACGTAGGATAATTCGGCGTGACCCTTTCTTTTTGCTTGTGAGCTTTCCGTTCCTAATATCCTTGCGAATCTTCGGCGCGGAAAGCGTTGATAGGGCCGCCAACTCCTCGATTGAATACGCAAGCCTTTCTATTCCTAATTCCGTTATCTGCATGTTTCCTCCTTTTGAGAACGAATCCTCAACCTGACTGGTGGCAATCATCGTGCCAACAATTTGATTGCAAATATTGACCCAAAGAAGCTCTCTACACCTTTTTCGGCTGAGGATTTTGAGCCAATTGGTTAAGTTTTCTACCAAAGCCCAAAACCGCTTCAGACCTGAAAATGGGCAATCGAAAACGACTCCGGTTCTATTGAACGGAAGTTGGAAAGTGCAAGAGGTTACGATAATCATACGATAATGGAAAACTCGTACGATAATGTCTAACTTTTATTTACTCGGAAATGTTGTGTGTAAAGGAGTTATTGGAGGCGGCGATCGGAATCGAACCGATGAATAAAGGTTTTGCAGACCTCTGCCTTACCACTTGGCTACGCCGCCGAAATGCGAAGTAGGCAGTTTGCACTCAGCAGGTGGCAGTTTAATCAACATACCGACAACTGCTTACTGCAAACTGCCTACTCCATTAAAACTGGAGCGGGAAACGAGATTCGAACTCGCGACTTCGACCTTGGCAAGGGCGCGCTCTACCACTGAGCTATTCCCGCGTCGCAAACAATGATTTTACAATCTGCACCGAATTTGTCAAGTGTCACTATTTGGCATTTTCAGTGAGTGAAAGCTTTTAATTACTTACCGTAATGTCTTTGATAAAGCTCCAATCACCGCTCGGGGCGATCTTGATATTTCCGATACGCTTGTTTGCAACAATCATGTTTGCCGGATACCAGAGCGGCAGCAGCGGCAGGTCGGAGCTCACAATGTCCCAGGCTTTTATGTAAAGCTCTTTTGCCTTTTCCCGGTCGGTCGCATTGACAGCCTCATCGATGATCTTATCGACCTCCGGGTTACTGTATCTGGCACGATTGCAGCAATAAACACCTTCGCTCGGAATCTTTGCTGTAGTAAAAAGGTCGCGCAAAAAGATTGGATCCTGATTGCCGCCAATCCAAACCGCGGTGTTCATTTGAAATTGACCGAGCTTTAGGTTCTCGCGGATCGTGTTCGTATCGAGAGTCTCTATCTGAACGTTCAATCCTACTTCGCCGAGCATGTTCTGGATCGCCTGGGCATAGCTACTATATGCAGCATTGCCGGATGCGTATTTGAATTTTATCGGCTCGCCTTTATATCCCGATTCCTGCAACAATTGCTTGGACTTAGCCGGATCGTAAGAATACTGTGTTCCAGCCGAATACGCCCATGAACTTGGCGGCAATATCGAATAAGCGATCTTCGCCTGGCCTGAAAGAAGCTCGGCGATGATTTTTTCGCGGTCGATAGCATAACCGATCGCCTGTCTTACTTTTACATTGTCGAGCGGAGGTGACTGGGTGTTAAAACCGATGTATTGAAGGTTTGAACCATCAAATTGCTCGACCTTTAAGCTTGAAGTGTTGCCAAGGGTTTTCAAGGCATCCGGCGGCAGGTTTGACGGATTCGGGGCAATATCGACACCCCCGGCAAGCATCTCGTTCTGTAAAGCAGTGGCATCGGTAACCGTTTTAAGACGAACCTTCTGAACTTTTGGAGCACCTTCCCAGTAATCGGGGTTTGCCTGGAGTTCAACAATATTCTGCGAAGCGTCAATGCCTACAAATTTGAACGGACCTGACCCGATAGGCGATGTCTTTTGCATATCCGCCGTACCTTCGGGAATTATCGGGATAGTAACGAGGTTCGATAAAAGCTGATTTCTCAAAGCGGGACTTCCAACTGTGAATATCACTGTTTTCGGGTCGGGTGTTTCCCTTGAAACAATTTGAGCAACACGCTTTTTATTGACAGTGTCGAAGAATGCACCTGACTTGTAACCGTTACTTTCAAACAGTTTGTCAAACGTATATTTCACATCCGCCGATGTTAATTCTTTGCCGTTATGAAACTTAACGCCGTCACGGAGATGGAATGTAATTATCTTGCCGTCTTCCGACGTTGTGATCTCTTTTGCAAGCTCGCCAACATAATCAAAATTTGCGTCTTTTTTAACCAGGGAATTGAACATTAAATTGCGCACCCGTTCGGCTGCTGAATCGGACGCGGTCGTTGTTAATGTATCGAGTGTTGTGAAGCTTTCGGGCAGGGCAACCGTCACGTACTCCTTGCTGGTTCTCCTGCAGGACATTGAAAAAAGAAGCAGGAGACCACAAAATAGCGATAAATATTGACGCAAAACGATATATCCTCCGTAATTTTAATTTAGGCGATCATTGAGTTCGGTGATAGCTGAAGCGAGCGAATTTAACCGGTAAATATCGAAAGCAAGCGGTGGAGACAACTTCGATTTTGCTGTTTCGATCCGTTTGACTGATTGATCGATGCGTTTTTCGGAAATTCGTCCGGTTGCTATCGCATCCATGACCGCCGCATGCCCTTCATAGATCGAATCAACGCCGGCACAGATCGACAGCATATCTTCTCCTGCAAGAATAGCTAGAACACAGGCTTCTCCGATGCCATATTTTTTTAAGATCGCACCCATTTCCAAATCGTCCGTCAAAACCATGCCGTCATAGCCTAGCTGCTGCCTTAATAATTTTGTGACGATATTGAAATTAAGCGAAGAAGGTAAAAGTTTGCCACTTTGATCCACTTCCTGCAAGTCGAGCTTTGGATAGGCGGCGTGGGCGACCATGACGGCGGCAATCTCACCGGTCTTGAAAAGTTCCACATACGGAATAAGGTCAATACCGGCCAATTCGTCTTTTGTGATATGCACGCTTGGTAATTCTTCATGAGAATCTACTTCGGAGGCTCCGAGGCCTGGAAAGTGTTTTAGACAGCCGATGCATCCGTTTTTCTGCAAAATGTTCAGAAAAACACCTGCGAGATCAATGACCTCATCTGCGGAACGGCCAAATGCTCGTGAATGAAGGCCGTTTGAGAACTGCGACCGCGAAAGATCAATGACATCAACGACGGGTGCGAAATTCATGTTGAATCCGAGGATCTTGACCGATTCAGCGATGATCTCGGCAAGCTTCCGGGAATCTTTCGGAGTTCTTATTTTGTCCGGTGCAGGCATCGGCGTCAGAATGCGCCTTAGTCGATCGACCAATCCGCCTTCCTGATCGAGACTTAAGAACGGCTGAATCGTCAATGCCGTTGTGATCGAATCGAGAAGATCCCGGGTTTGTTTGGCTTCACGGATGTTTCTTGCAAAAAGACAAATGCCTCCGGGCTTTATCTCGTCAATAATTTTTCTGGTAGCGGCATCTAATTCAGGCCCGGGGATCCCGATAAAAAAAAGCTGTCCGATCTTTTCTTCTAATGTCATGTATTTCATGTATTTATCGAAACTTCTTTTGCTCTCTCCGCCTTTCAAATGACCAGATCATACGATTTTCCGCTTGATCTCCTGCAGAAGTATTTTGCTCTGTTCGTCCGATAAGTGATCGACGTCGATATTCCTTAAATCGTTGACCGCGCTTTCATTCGAGATAGCAAAGAGTGAGACCTGAGACGCCGAGTGCCTAGCCGCCGCGGCTTCGAGACCTGTTTTTCGTTCGTCGGCAAATACGGCAAGCTCGTATCGCTCTAATTTTGTCAATACATCCTTCGCCCGTTCGATAACTTGCTGCGGCAATCCTGCTAGCCGTGCAACCGCAATGCCGTATGATTTCGAAGCTTTTCCTTTCTGTAATTTATGTAGAAACACTACCTCGCCATCTTTTTCCGTTGCGGATATTTGATAGTTTTGTGCTCCCGGCAGGCTTTCCGCGAGTTCGGTCATCTCGTGATAATGTGTCGCAAATAAGGTCTTTGCTGAATGTTCCGGTGAATTATACAGGTATTCGGCAACCGCCCAGGCTATCGAAAGGCCATCGAAAGTTGATGTTCCGCGTCCAATTTCATCGAGCAATATCAGACTCCGGGGCGTGGCATTATGCAAAATTGCCGCTGTTTCACTCATCTCGACCATAAAAGTCGAACGTCCTGACGCAAGATCGTCCGAGGCCCCAACACGCGTCCAGATACGGTCAACAATGGGCAGTCGGGCCGATGTCGCGGGAACAAATGAACCGATCTGCGCCAGAATTTGAATGAGTGCTATCTGCCGCAAAATAGTTGATTTGCCGCCCATATTTGCTCCGGTCAGGATCAATAGACGATCGGTAGAATTATTAAGATAAACATCGTTCGGTATGAACGATTCGCTCAAAAAAGCTTCGACGACCGGATGCCGCCCGTTTTTGATCTCTACCTCATCGCCGTCATGAAGAATCGGGCTGACGTAATTTCTCCGCATCGCGGTTTCTGATAACGATGCCAAAGCATCGAGCGTTGCCAAAGCCCTTGCGGTCGATTGCAGTTTTTGCGTTTGCTGCCGGACACCGTCCCTGACCCCATAAAAAAGCTTTGTTTCGAGATCGATGATCTTTTCTTCCGCACCAAGGACCTTTGCTTCCCATTCCTTCAATTCAGGTGTCGTATAACGCTCGGCGTTGGTCAACGTTTGTCGACGCTCATAGTCGTCAGGAACGCGTGACACGGCGCCTTTTGATATCTCAATATAATAACCAAAGACATTGTTAAACCTGACCTTGAGATTGCCAATGCCAGTGCGGGTTTTTTCCTGATCTTCAAATGCAGCAATCGTTTGCTTGGCTGAACGAGAAACATTGCGAAGCTCGTCTAGCTCTGTATTAAATCCGGTTCGGATCGTACCACCATCGCTAATATTTACTGGAGGTTCGTCGGCGATCGAACTACTTATTAGTTCACGTATCTCCGGCATTTCAAAAATGTTTTCCGATAAGACCTGAAGCAAAAGCGATTTTGCATCGGAAAGCGTGGAATTTATGTTCGG
>JAYUCO010000059.1:0-21646 GCA_043740295.1 Pyrinomonadaceae bacterium
CACGATCTCGACCAGTGCCGGAACCATAAATGTCGCACATGCGACGCCGAGGATCGATCCGGTAATGAACCGCGAAAGGTGAGTATTTTCCCAAACCCCGAATATACCGAGCGACCAATCGATCCCGATCGGGATAAGCGATAAAAAAAGCCAAAACCTCGCAATCGGCTCGATCTCATCAATTTTTCGCCATGCAGGATAGATCAAAAATCCTGCCAATAATCCGAAATAAACTCCAAAACACCGTGAACAAACCGCGAGTTGCTGTCCTTCGACATGCAGTGAACGGTCTGACATCTGATGGCAAATATAACTAAAAAAGCCATAGATCGGCCGTGAAAACCCAGTCATACTATTAGCCGCCGCAACAGGTGCAAGTAGAATCAATGCGACCCAGACAAAAACTACCGTCAGCCCGATTACCCAGACCGTGATCGCCTGTTTACGAAAATGCTTCGCAATAGTTTGTGAAATATATTTGTCCGGCGGTTGGCTCATCTTAGGATACAGCTTTTGGCGTGATGCTCATCTCTAACCGGAAGCTTTCGACCTAAACAACTTTTCAGTCTCAAGAATATGATGTGTCGTTTGGATCACGGTATCAGGGTTGAGCGATATTGAATTGATGCCTTTTTCAACCAGAAATTCGGCAAATTCAGGATAATCCGATGGCGCCTGGCCGCAAATGCCGATCTTTTTACCATTACGTATCGCCGCCTCGATCGCCATCGCTACCATTTTCTCCACCGCTCCGTTTCGTTCATCGAACAAATGAGCGACCATTTCCGAATCGCGGTCAAGGCCCAGGGCCAACTGCGTCAAATCGTTCGATCCGATGGAATATCCGTCGAACACCTGCAAAAATTCGTCTGCAAAAACCACGTTTGCCGGCAGCTCGCACATTGCATATATCTCAAGGCTATTCTCGCCTTGAACCAGTCCGTGTTCTGCCATTAGGGCGATAACTTTTTCGCCTTCCTCTACCGTACGGCAAAATGGTATCATCGGCGTCACATTTGTCAGCCCCATATCTTCACGAACCCGGCACAGTGCCTGACATTCCAATTTGAAGCCCGCTTTATATCGGTCATCATAGTAACGGGATGCCCCGCGAAAACCGATCATCGGATTTTCTTCGACCGGCTCAAATTCCTTGCCGCCGATCAGCATGGCGTATTCATTCGATTTAAAATCCGACATGCGGACAATGACCGGTTTTGGATAAAAAGCCGCCGCTATGCGCCCGACGCCTTCGGCCAGCGAACGGACAAAAAATTCTTTCGGGTCTTCTTCAAGAATTCGGCTGGAGATCAGCTCGATATCCACCGGTTTCTTTAAATTCGGATAATTTACCAACGCCATCGGATGTATTCCAATATGGTTATTGATGATAAATTCGAGCCGTGCCAGGCCTACGCCGTCATTCGGCAGCCGCGAGACAGCAAAAGCATGGTCAGGGTCACCGACATTCATCATGACCTGCGTTACCGGCCGTTCGGTGTCCGTGATCTCACGCCGGTCGACCTTAAAATCGATATTCCCGTAATAAATGTTGCCCCGGTCACCTTCAGCGCATGAAACCGTGATATCCATGCCGCTTTTAACTGTTTCGGTCGCATTTCCGGTTCCAACAATGCATGGGATGCCTAGTTCGCGGCTGATGATCGCGCTGTGACATGTCCGGCCGCCGCGTTCGGTAACGATCGCCGATGCCCGTTTCATGATCGGCTCCCATGCCGGATCGGTCATCGTCGTGACAAGAATTTCACCTTCCTTAAAACTTTTTAATTTCGCCGAATCAAGCAAAACATGAGCAGTTCCCTGTCCGATCTTTTCGCCGACAGCAACGCCGCTGGCAAGCGGTGCTCCGTGCTTGCCGGTCAAATTATAAGTTTCGATAAAATTAGTATCTTTTTGTGTATGGACGGTCTCGGGACGTGCCTGCAAAATAAACAGTTCGCCAGTGATCCCGTCCTTCGCCCATTCAATATCCATCGGCTGATGCTTTCCGGCCAGTTTTGAATAATGGTCCTCTATGGTGCACGCCCAGGTCGCAAGCTGTAAAACCTCAAACCCAGCCAGACAAAACCGGTTTCGCTGTGTTTCGACAACGTCGCGGACCTGCGTCCCTGTTCCGTCATCCGCGAATACCATTTTCACCTCTTTTACGCCAAGTTTGCGTGTGATTATCGGTCGGAAGCCCAGCTTCAAGGTCGGCTTAAAAATGATCCATTCGTCAGGCGTCGCCATTCCCTGCACGACCGCTTCGCCAAGTCCCCACGCACCATTTATCACCACTGCTTCTCGAAAGCCGCTTTCGGTATCGAGCGTAAACATTACACCGGAGCTCGCTATATCTGACCTCACCATCGGCTGGATGCCGATCGAAAGGGCCAGGTCGAAATGATCGAAACCCTTTGCCGTCCGGTACGATATCGCCCTGTCCGTCCACAAAGACGCATAGCATTCATGACAGGCTTCAATTAATCTGGTCTCACCGCGAACGTTCAGGATAGTGTCCTGCTGGCCGGCAAATGAAGCGTCGGGCAGATCTTCGGCAGTTGCGGATGAACGCACGGCAACCTCAAAGCTTTTTTTACCGATACGTTCGCCTAAATTCTTGTACGCTTCGAAAATTGCCGATTCTACTTCTTTCGGAAACGCCGTTTCGAGCATTAATGACCGAGCTTCGCTGCCCACCCGGGCAAGTTCGTCAAGGTTGTTTACATCCAGGCCTTTGAGAAGTTTTTGCAGTTTTTTTCTCAGCCCGCCGGTTTCCAAAAGAAGATTGTAAGCGTGGCTGGTCGTTGAAAATCCGTCAACCGCCCGCACGCCCTGCATTGTCAGTTCGCGAAAAAGTTCCCCCAAACTGGCACATTTGCCGCCAACGAGAGCAACATCGCCGTAGCCGACTTCGCTTAGATCAAGGACGTATGGTGTAGAGTTATTCATTTTAATATTGACCTAAAAGGCAGAAGCCCGACCGTGAGGAAGGGCTGTCTTTTCCTAGACATAAAAGCCCTTTCTTATGGCCGGGTTTCTATCCTAGATCCCGGCTAAGGCATCCGAAGCAACTGAATTACCGTTTTGCATTTGCGTGCTGTAGCCTTCGGGCAGATCGCCATTGTCAGGGCGTAAAAACTGCAACGCCTTTGGTTTTAATGTCGCGATCAATTCCTTACGGTTCTTTGTTATGATCGGCTTGCCAGGATAAATTTTCCCCATCTTAGCCAATCTCTCTTCTGACAATATTCCTGAGAACATAAGCAGCGGATATGTAAAATTCGGTCCGTTCAGTTTACGGAGTTTATACAGCCACATACCGATCGAACCCAATCGCCATGCCGTCGGCCCCCACCAACTGTATTGTCCGGGGCGCAAATTCATTTTCCAGCATTTCATCATTAACTGCCATTGCATCGGCGAGAGTTCGCGCGTTTGTGTAACGCCTTTCTCCATCTCCATCCGCGTATCGTGCAGCGGCGTGAAGATCGACGGAATAAGAAAAGCAAAAAGGCCACGCCTTTCCATTTCGTAGATCAGGTCGAGCGTTTCTTCGATATCCTCGTCAGTTTCGTCCGGGTTGCCGACGATCAGCGTCATCGCGGGAAACCAATTATTCTCATTTAGAACCGCCAGCCCTTCCAGCACGACGCTTTGCCATTCGTCGATGGCAAACGGCACGCCTTTACTTGCCATGATCTTTTTCGCCATTTTGACCGAGCCTGTTTCGAGGCCGATCAACGGCGCGAGTGCTTTTTTCTCAGGATGGCTGCTCAAATACGGAAAATGGATCGGGCTTTTTGGTAAAAGCAATTTTGAAAGTTCCTTGATAAGTATCGGATCGACTACCGCCGGAGCGATAGTTGCATGGCTAAGAACATGCTGTTCGACACCGGGAGTATTGACGATGTCGCCGTAAAGATCGAGCAGAGCTTCGCGATTCGGGAAATAAAACGGTGTTTCAGTATGTACCTGTCCCCAAATGAACATATCCTCGGTCGCCAGACTTATCTGCTTGTTTCCTTCGCGCACATTGGCCCGGACGGCGTCCATTATCTTGTCTTTCGGAAGATCGATCTGCGGATTAAGGTCGGGTACGCAAAACTTGCAGCGGCGTCCGCAACCGGTCGTCATTTCAACGACGCCGAATGTCGTTCTGGTGTCCGGAAACATTATGCCTTCGCGTGTTGCCGGATGTTTGACCACTACTTCGCGCGGCAGATTTTCCTGCCGGATAGCTTTGGCAAAGAGTTCGAGCGTATCGTCGGATTCGCTCCGGCCATCGACCACGCAATCAACTCCGAGCTCATCATACATATCAGTTTGTATGATCTGCCAACCCCCTGAGCCGCCAACTATGACTTTAAAATTATCGCGATGCGGGCTGGATTTTATCTGGGCAAACAATTCGCGCGAGTAATGCGAGTTGATCGGCATTTTTGATGATCCGAAGATCGATGTGTAAACACCGGCGGCAAAAGTCACGCCCAATGGATTATGCGTCGAAACGGCAACGATACGTGTATTCGGGCCTATAAATTTATCGAGGTCCTCAGGAAAACACGAAACAATGTCGTCCTGGTTGTATTGTCGCAACAGCGATTTTTCGACCAGGCGGACGCCGGCAGGCATATATTTGGCCGAGCCGTCAGGGTAGCGTTCTACATCGCGCCATTTTGGATATTTACGGTTGATTACGCCTTCCATCCAGATCGGCAGCGAAGCCATCGCCATTTGAATGAAATATCCGGCGTGGTCGATCGCCTCTGTTAAAGGCGCAGTTAGTACAATGAGCTTGCCGCCATTTTCCGGCAATGTTTCTCCGGCACCTGCTTGGGCCGAATCACTTGTGTTAAGGTCTGCGTTTACAAACATTTGATCTCCTGAATATTGTCATGGTATTCGTTAATCCCATTTACAATCAGCGTTATTCCCAACCCTTTGATCGATGTGATTTTAATTAAAATCGAATTACAGCGTCTGGGCCGCCTTCAACGTGGACGGTATCAACAAAACGTATGTTCTTTGAATCGGTGGTCATGACGACAGAATGAGTACGTTTTCCAGCACCAAAAAAGCGAACGCCGCGAAGCAGAGAGCCGTCAGTGACGCCGGTGGCTGCAAATATGATCTTTTTGCCAGGAGCGAGATCATTCGTATCGTATATCTTGTGAGGGTCGGTGATACCCATGTCCCGAAGACGTTCCATGACCTCTTCCGGCGGCGGCACTTTAGATTTATCAACACCTAGTTTTGAATGATCGAAAACAAGTTTTGCCTGTATCTCACCATTGAGGCATTTCATTGCAGCTGCTGTTATCACACCCTCCGGGGCACCACCGATTCCCATCAGAGCATGGATATTCGTGCCGGCGACCGCAGCAGATATTCCCGCTGAAAGATCACCGTCCGAGATCAGCCTGATCCTTGCACCGGTTGCCCTGACATCAGCAATAAGCTGCTTGTGACGTCCGCGGTCGAGGCACATTACGGTTAGATCCTCCACATCCCGTCCCAATCGCCGCGCAATATTTTTGAGATTGTCCGCGACCGGAGCATCTATATCGACCGCGCCGCGACAGCTTGGCCCGACAACGATCTTGTCCATGTAAATATCCGGTGCATAAAGCAGGCCGCCGCGTTCCGCAGCCGCCAGGACCGCAATAGCATTGTTCGCACCGAGCGCACACAGATTTGTACCTTCGAGCGGATCAACTGCAATATCGACCTCAGGGAATTCGGCCCTTGCTTCGTCGGAAAACATACCGCCTCCGAGTTCTTCGCCAATGTAAAGCATCGGGGCTTCATCTCGTTCACCTTCGCCGATAACGATCCGGCCGCGCATCGGCACAGTGTCCATAACCTCACGCATTGCCTCCACCGCAACGTGGTCCGAATGCTTGCGGTCGCCTTGTCCCATCGTTTTTGCCGATTCTATCGCAGCCGCTTCTGTAACGCGGAGAAAATCCAGTGATAATTCGCGTTCCGCTTTAATATCTTTCATTTATGTATCCTTAAGTTACCGAACAATTAAGTTTTGATTATGATGGCATTCTACCACTTGTCTATCCCGATTTGACAAGTTATCCTGTGGGTATTAGGGTTTTAGTTTGCTTTTTTGAGACCGACGGAGGAGATTTTTCACTAAATGACTTATATTGTTGCCGAGCCATGCATTGAATGTAAATATACGGATTGCGCCGCCGTTTGCCCCGTAGAGGCTTTTCACGAATTGCCGGATAAACTTCTCATCAATCCCGATACTTGCATAGACTGCGATGCATGTCTGCCGGAATGCCCGGTCGAAGCCATTTTCTCGGATATGTCGATCCCGGAAGAATACCTGAACTGGCTGGAGATCAACGCGACCGCCGAGGAATATCCGATCATCAGCACAAAGCAACCCGCTCTAATGGGCGCCGGATGCTCAGGCCCGCCGGAATAGCACTACAAAATACGAGATGTTTGGGGGCGGTTTCGGCCGTCTCTTTCTTTTAGCGAAAATTGAGTTTAGAATCGTTGTCAGACATAACGCGGGCTGAATGTGGTGTTGCAAAAATATGATTGAATCGACCGATCCTAAAATAACAGATAGATCTCCGGCCAGAT
This sequence comes from Pyrinomonadaceae bacterium, assembly GCA_043740295.1. Taxonomy (GTDB): domain Bacteria; phylum Acidobacteriota; class Blastocatellia; order Pyrinomonadales; family Pyrinomonadaceae; genus OLB17. Next base: position 6,613 of record JAYUCO010000059.1, read on the forward strand.
GCAGCGTATGCGACCGCGAAATGGAACACTACAACAGTTTCCTGAACGCATCGAATGAAACGCGTATTGTTTGCTGGGAATGTCAGTCGAGAGACGAAAAAGGCTTTAATGCCAAGCGTGACTTCCGACGGGGAGCCAGATCTGGCTACATACCTCGATAAAAAATCGGCCTCTAATTACAAGAATCTCACGAGTGAGCTTCTTGTAATTAGAGGTTAACATTCTTATGCCAGTAAGAAAGATCACCGAATACCCCGAAAAGGTCCTCGCCGAGGCCGGCCAGCCAGTAACTGAATTCGATCAGGAACTGAAAAATTTGTGCTCGGACATGTTCGAAACTATGTATGAGGCCGAAGGCGTCGGCCTGGCCGCTCCGCAGATCGGGCTCAACCTTCGCCTTTTTGTCATGGATTGCGAAGGCATCAAGCTGATCGCCGCAAATCCCGAGATCATTTCGACCGGCGGCGAGCAATCGAGCCAGGAAGGCTGTCTTTCCCTCGGCAAAGTCCCGGCGGTCGTCGTACGCCCGATGACTGCCCGTCTAAAAGCCCAAAACGAAAAAGGTGAGTGGTTCGAGCAGGATGCTGAAGGCTACGCTGCCCGGGCCTTTCTGCACGAGACCGATCATTGTGACGGCAAATTATTTATCGACCGTTTGCCGAAACTGCGTCGCGACATGCTCGTAAAAAGATTTAAAAAAGAGAAGCGTTGGGATTAATATATGTTGTAAGATAAAGCTCATCCAGATATTCCGTTCATCGCAATTAACCGCGGCCTTGCTGTGGCCGCATCAACAATCATGTAGCTTTACATATTGAAAACACAAGGAGGCCCGGCAATGAAAAAGCATTTCCCGTTTATAGTCATTTTAAGCATTCTTGCCTTTGGCGGCATTTCAGTTTCGGCTCAATGTAATCCAAACACCGCTTCGCCGATCAAATGCAGTTATTACAACGAGGGTTATCAGGACGGTGAAAATGATGCCCGAAATAACCGCAACAGCGATTACCGACGTTATAAAAATAAATACAATCGAAATTACGAGGACTTTTTCCGTAACGGTTATCAAGCCGGCTATGACAGCTTCCGGCCAGGCACACGGTGGACAAATTCGCAGCGAAGCGCTTACGATTCGGGATATACGATAGGACAAAATGATCGCCGCCGCTCCAATCAAAATAGATCAAACGAAAGTAATGGCAGCCAATATGATCAGAATATAGGACAGTATTTCCAACAGGGTTACGCTGACGGCTTTAGCGACCGGCCAAGACAATATGACGTACCCGTTATCGGCGTTACGCCTACCTATCCGCCTGTTTATCCGCCGATATATCCGCCAAATCCGGGCGGCGGCGTAAATGGTTCGGCGACGTGGAGCGGCCGGGTTGACGACCGGGCCAACATCATTTTGCGCGGCAACACTATTTATGCAGAGAATGTCAGCGGCAATCTGACGCAAACCACATATCAGAATGTCAATGGTGCCTTGCCGCGACGGGCGGCCACGATAAATGTCAGGAGAACGGACGGACGCGGCAACGTGGCCGTCTTCCAACAGCCCAGTAATTTTAATAATTTTACCGCTATCGTTCAGATCTACGATTCAAAAAGCGGATCGGATAATTACAAGATTGATATTACATGGACTGCCCAGGCCAATGTCGAAGAGCCTTACAGCCCGGGCCGTGTTACCTGGCGTGGGCGGGTCGATCAAACTGTGAACATTATTATTTCGGGCGGCGACGTTCAATCCGTGGATACGGCCGGCACCGGACTTTCCAATGTGAATTTTAAGCTAACGGGTTATCTCGCATATCGTCCGGGATCGGTAAATGTCCGCCGGGAAAACGGACGCGGAACGGTATCAATTCTCCAACAGCCATCTCGGAATAATGACTACACAGCTATCGTGCAGATTTTTGATCCAAAGAGCGGGGCTGATAATTATGAGGTCGAAATAAGCTGGTAGTGTTTAATGTATTCCAACAAGAGGGTGTCTGAAAAGTTGGATATTGTCCGCTTCACGGACTGCGATGACTTTTCAGACAGCCTTTTTTACAAACATTGTCCGATAAACCGGTAATTCCTTATCTTCAACCGCCATTTCACGCTCGGTCCTGACAGACAAAGGGTTTTCTTCAATCGGATTTTCCAGCAAACGCATATCACTGCGAAACAGTTCAAACATCTCATCCGCCAACGATTCAATGTCCGTCTGAATTATGATCCGGCCGTCTCCCGCGAGCTTGTTTACAGCCGTCTTGACCAGATCGGCGTTTACCATCCGACGTTTTGCGTGACGTTTCTTGAACCAAGGATCGGGAAATTGTATCGTTACTGTCCGCAATAAGCCGTCTGGGATATTATTGAGCAGTTCGCCGAGGCATAACATAGCGTTCGCAAAAGCATAATGGAGATTGCTTAGCTCTTCCTCAGCGGCGATCCGGTTTGCTTCATCGACAAGCGGCTCACGGATCTCAACACCCAAAAAATTCCATTTCGGCTGTTTGATTGCCATCCGTAAAATAAACCGCCCGCGAGCACAGCCAATATCCAAATGAAGCGGCAGCGTCGGATCAGAAAACACTTTCTCCAATTCGATCGGATCTGGAGTCTGTCGGTAATACGGCGAAAGCGGATTTACGTGTTGATGAACGCGGACTCTAGCCATATAAGAAGAGAACAATACTGAAGAGAGATGCCGCAGCGTAGATCCCAAATGCGGTCAGGCCAAAGATCTGCGTTGTGGAATTTGCCGCTCTTGGGTCTATGTATTCATCTTCGGGAATTTGAAAAAAGCCGTAAATTGCACCGGTCATCAGACCGCCTATATGTCCAAAATTATCAATATTTTGTAAAATCGCGATCCCCACGATCAGAATAAAACCGATGTTTATCAACAAGCTGTTCCGGAATTCCCTGGAGATGAATTTTTTCCGGCGAAATGCATAAACCGCCAAATAACCTATCAGGCCAACAATGCCGCCGGATGCCCCAACGGATATTCCATTTGGGAGAAATATCAAGCTTAATAAACCGCCGCCGACCGCAGAAAGCAAAAAAACAATCGCAAGATGTGCCCGATTCGTTAATATTTCAAACAATTTTCCAAAACTATAAAGTGCATATCCATTCATCCCGACATGCAGCAGACTGCCGTGTAATGCAGCTCCGGTTATTATTCGCCAATATTCATGGTGACGAATAAACTCCGGTTTATCGAAGCCCGCGATGGATATGGACCTGTCAAGCCCGGAATATAATTGCGCGGACATAACCGCCGCAACACATCCGAGAAGAGCGTAAGTATAGTAGGGAATTTCATGCCGGACAGGTGCCGTATCATTTGCCGCTTCAGCAATTGTGTCCGCATCGTTTTGATATTTTAATGACATAAAGCGTCAAAAAACATACTACATCGCCAATCCGCCGTCTGCCTGAACAACCTGTCCGGTAATATATGCTGCCGAACCGGAAAGCAGAAAGCAGGCAATTTCCGCAACTTCTTTTACATTTCCCAAACGTTTGAGAGGTATTTGTTCAACTATCTTATCGCGATATTCGGCGTTCATTTCCGCCGCCATTTCGGTTTCGATAAGCCCTAATGCGAGAGCGTTGACAGTGATCTTTCGGCTGGCGATCTCTTTTGCAAGCGATTTCGTGAGGCCGATCATCCCGGCCTTCGAAGCTGAATAATTCGATTGTCCGAGCATGCCGACAACGCCGCTGATCGAAGAAATATTCAGAATAGAACCGCCGGATTCGTTTTTCATCATTGGCCGCAATACGGCTTTTGAAAAATTCCAGGCACCCTTTAAATTCGTGTCGATCACCGCGTCCCAATCGTCTTCCTTCATCCGCAAGATAAGCTGATCGCGAGTAATTCCCGCATTGTTAACAAGATAATCGACCGTACCAAATTCCGCTGTGACCTGCTTTACGAATTCGGCAGCGGCTTCTGTATTTGCCACATCGCACTGTGCCGCGAACGACTTTACTCCAAGTGCTTCGATCCCGGCTTTCAACTTCGCGGCCTCTTCGGCGCTCTTCGAATAGTTAAAAGCAACATTGCACCCTTGTCCAGCCAATTCCAGCGCGATAGCCTTTCCAATTCCACGCGTCGCCCCGGTAACGATCGCCGATCTTCCTTCAAATTGTTTTTCGCTCATATCCTGATCTTGAAAATATTTGTTCTAAATTCACGCTTCAGATTGCTTCTTCGTGAACCAAAAGACACTCTGAAGCGCGAAGTCAGAAAGGTCGTTAAACTTTTCTTGGGAATTTTGGCTGGAGCTTGTGATAGATGTCGCTCAATGAAAGCTCGCATTCGATCGAGTTTAATCTGACGATCTCATCGGCTTTGCGAAACTCAAAATATGTCCAAACGTTCTCCTCTTTCCGCACAAATTGTTCGACCCGAAAAGGATCTTGCGTTACCAAAACATATTCCCGAAAGCTTTCGATCGTTTGGTACGATTCGAATTTCGTGCCGCGATCATATGCCTCGGTCGATTTGGAAAGGACCTCTATTATCAACATCGGGTTGATAAGCGTGTCCTCCGTTTCGTCTTCAAAAAGCTCTTCGCCGCAAATCACGACCACATCTGGATAAGTGTAGCTATTTGCCTGCAGAATCTTGACACGCATGTCACTTCCATAAACATTACATTCACGGTCAAGAATTTGGTTGCCGATAAGACGAATCAAATTTATCGAAATTACATTATGGCGTCGATTCGTACCTGCCATTTCGAATATTTCACCGTCCAAATATTCGTGCCGAACTTCAGAATCGCGCTCCATTTCTAAATATTCTTCGGATGTATGGAGTTTAGGTTTTTGTTTTGCTAGTCCCATAGCCAATAATTTAGCATAAACTTTAGCCATTCAAAGCATTTCTCTGGATCGTAAAAAGATGATTGATGCCGATCTCCGCAAGTTCCAGCATCTCGTTCATTTGCTCTCGGGAAAAGGGTTCGCGTTCGGCTGTGCCCTGCAGCTCGATAAATTTTCCGGCCCCGGTGCAGACGATATTCATATCGACATCCGCGTTCGAGTCCTCAGCATATGCCAGATCAAGAACTGGTGTGCCTTCAACGATCCCGACGCTGATCGCCGCAACCTCGCTCAAAAGCGGTGATGTTTTCACAGTTCCCTGCTTTACCAATTTGCGGCAAGCTAAGGCCAGAGCAACATACGCACCCGTGATCGAGGCACATCGTGTTCCGCCGTCCGCCTGTATCACATCACAATCGAGATATATCTGCCGTTCTCCGAGCGCCTTCTGATCGACGACCGCACGCAGACTTCGGCCGATTAGGCGCTGTATTTCCTGCGTCCGGCCGGCCGGCCGTGTTGTTTCCCGCTGTGTCCGTGTATTTGTCGCCCGCGGCAGCATAGCATATTCGGCGGTCACCCAGCCGAGGCCTTTGTTACGCATGAAGAAAGGCACTTTGTCCTCGACCGATGCGGTGCAGATAACCTTCGTGCCGCCAACCTCGATCAATGCCGAACCTTCGGCGTAAGGCGAAATATTCGGCGTGATCTTCGTGTTGCGGATCTGGTCGTATGTTCTTTTATCTAATCTTTCGTAACTCATTTTAATCGTGGATCCTAAATCGCTGATCGGGCTTTTGATTTCTTCTCTCCATTCCCGATTCACGATTTACGATCGTCTAACTTATCAATTTCTAAAAGTTCTATCGCTTCCAGTTTCGATGGCGGAGCACCTAAAAATCTTTCCGCTACTCGCGCAAACCTTTCGGCCGCATCCGTGACATAAAAATGATCGAGATCGTCACACAACGTCCGGTTTCCTGTCACTTTATTCGGATTCGAAAGGTTTTTTGCGATCAGCAATTTTTCAACTTCTTCAGCCGCCGCCTCGCCCGAATCAATCAGTTTAACATTTGCACCGACTGTTTGTTGAATCACGTCATACAATATCGGATAGTGTGTGCAGCCCAATACAAGTGCATCTGATCGAAATTCGATTATGCTTTTCAGGTGCTTGGCGGCGATCGAAAACGTTTCCGGTTCGGCCAGCCAATTTTCTTCGGCGAGCGGCACAAACAGCGGACAGGGAGCCTGAATGACCTCTGCCGTATCTGAAGCCCGATGAATTGCCTGGGCATAGGCATTACTTAGGACGGTCGCTTCGGTTGCGATCACGGCTATCTTTGGCTTCGCTTTGTCCTTTGTAATTTCGACCGCTTTTCTCGCTCCCGGCCCGATCACGCCTACGACGTCGATCCCGATCCTTTCCCTGATCTTCGGCAGTGCCACGGCCGAAGCAGTATTGCACGCTACGACAAGAAGTTTGATTCCCAATGATGCCAGAAATTGAGAATTCTCGATCGCGTACCGTTCGACCGTCGCCAGCGATTTTGTGCCGTAAGGAACGCGTGCAGTATCGCCGAGATAAACAAAATGCTCGTTCGGCAAACGGTTGTGCAAAGCCCTGTAAACCGTCAGCCCGCCAACGCCCGAATCAAATATCCCGATCGGTAATCCGTTTGCTGAATTCATCCCAAATTACTTGCGCCGCTCCTTTGAACAAAACTCTTAAACCTAAACAAATAACATTACTGAAATCCATAAGACTCGGCAACCTGCATAGGAATTTACTATAGGAAAAAGTTGTGAAGTTTTACGATTTAGCTGCCTGACCTATTTAAAAAATTACGGTGAAAAACTTGATTAACAGACAATATGCGTTTAATAATGTTTAAGAGCCAATGCTTTGGCGGATCAAAAGCACTTCGGGTTCCTACAGGTTAAAATAGAAGAAAACAACCCGAACATTAAAACAGGCTGCCCGAAAACTTGGTTTCAGGCAGCCTGTTATTTTTGGAGACAATTTAGGGAAGATAAGAAAAGTTCGGGGCTGATCTATTGCTTCTGCTCGATTTTCTGTTTTTATGGAAAGCATCCATGTTTTAGAAAATTTCATCTTTAGTAGTAAGATAAATTTGAAATTTGCAAATAGCTTTTACATCGGTCGATTCTGCTGCAAGATCGTTGATACTCAAAATATTATTTAGTTGGTTTTTAATGAAAAAGATAATTTTCTTAGCTTTTATTTTTGTTTTGACAGTTGGTGCATTCGGTCAGGATGTTCCGCAGGGTTTTGATCTTTCTAATTATGGTGTGCGTATTGAGCCGGATAAGCGTGTGATGGCCGTGCTGGCAACGCTGGAGGCGGCGAGGACGGTCAATGAAGCAGGCGAAAAAGTCCCTGTTTTGCGTACGCCGTTGTCCGCCGAAGGGGTGAAGTTCCGCGATCAGCTGGACAGCGACCTGGCCGCTCTTAATGACGATCTGCGTTCGAAGATCACGCAATTTCTTGTCTCGTATAAAAACCGTAACCCGGATAAAACCGATGCCCAGCTTGTTGCTCCGTTTATTTCGATGGCATATGCGTTGACACCGGTCCCGGAATTGGCTGACCCGGTGGTGACGAGCGACCTGCCCGGCAATTTGCTGGATGTTTTGGATTTTGCCCCGCTTGTACGCGATTTCTACCGCCGGTCGAGCTTTAGCGGAAACATCAATGATTATATCAAAACCTACCAGGCGGCCGCGGACGGGAACCTGCGGAATTCGTCACGGGAAATGGTCAATGACCTGCTTGGTTACCTGCATACAAAACCGCAGCTTTTTTATACAGAAACGGTCAAAACCGAAACTCAGAAAGGCAAGAGTAAAACGACAAAGCTCAGGAATATAGAAAGACGCTCGCGCGAGCGAAAGTTTTATATTGTACCTGAAATGCTTGCACCGACCGGCGATGTCAATTTTCTGAACATCAAGGACGACTATTATGTCGTACTGCCGCCCGGGACCGATCTTACATTTTCTGAAGTGCGCCGCGGCTTTCTCCAGTTTGTTATCGACCCGATCGTGCTAAATAACAATAAGGACATCAACAATATTCGCGACAAGGTCAAACTTCTTTTGGACGAAAGGCGAAAGGTTGATCCGGCCACATCTCCCGATGTTTATTTGACAATTTCGCGCTCGCTGGTCGCGGCGATAGACGCCAAACAGAATGAAAATATCAGGAACCGCATCGCCACCGAGCAAAGCCGTGAAAAGATCACACGGATGAAAACGGTTGAAGAGAAAAAAGCGGTTTCCGACGCCCTTGATAAATACAAATCGACACAGGCGGATGAAACGCTGCTTCAGCTTTCGGAGGATTACGAAAAAGGCGCTATCCTTGTTTTTTATTTCGCCGATCAATTAGGAACTGTCGAAGATTCCGGTTTTGATATTGCATCGTCAATGCGTGAAATGCTCCTTGCATTCGACGCCTCAAAAGAAACTGGCCGCTACGCCAAATACGCAGATGAGCGTAAACGGGCCATTGCCGCCCGCGAGGAACGAAAGAAAAATCCGTCGGCAAATATAATCGCCGAAAATCCGGTGACGAAACGGCTGCTTGAGATTAAAAAGACGATCGACGATAAAAATTACGTCCAGGCGAGTGCGGAATTAAAAGTTCTTTTGGAACAGAACCCAACCGAGCCGCGAATTTATTACAACATTGGCCGCGTTGCAAGTCTCACAGCCGAATCCGTAACGGATAGTGCCCAGCAAAAGGCCAAGCTGCTCGAAGCAAAGGTCGCCTATGAAAATGTCCTCAGGATCGCTGAGAAGCGCCGTATCGATCCGGCCCTGGTCTCACTTTCGTATGTGGCGCTTGCAAAGATATATGAATTTTATGATGACCGGACATACGCAATAGGCATTTACGATGCCGCCATCAGGATCGGTAAAGTGACCGGCGGTGCGTATGATGAAGCCCTTGCTGCAAAGGCCCGCTTAATAAAAGATCAGTAATTATTAAGTTATAAGTGCATCGCGGAAAGTGAATATTGATAAGAAAGAATGCTCTTCGCTTACCATTTTTCACTTTTCACTTTTCACTTTTCACGTTCTCTTCTGCTAAGTTCTATTCAATGTCTAACGGGAACTTTCGCAGCGGTTATGTCGGCTTTATCGGCCGTCCTAACGCAGGAAAATCAACACTTTTAAATCGTCTGGTCGGTGAGAAGATCGCCGCCGTCTCCAACAAACCCCAAACCACGCGTCATAAGATACAGGGCATTGTCACATCGCCCGAAGGCCAGATCGTTTTTGTCGATACGCCGGGCGTCCACAAGCCCGGTTATCTGCTGAACCGCCGGATGATGGCCGCCGTCCACGATGCAATTCTTTCGGTCGATGTACTTGTGCTGATGCGTGACGCTAGCGTTTCGACAGGCAACGGCGACAGGTTCGTGCTCGATCTAATAAAACAGTCCGAAAAAAAAGCTCTGCTTGTCCTCAACAAGATCGACAAGATCAAGGAAAAACATGAGCTTTTGCCGCTGATCGAATTTTATTCGAATGAATATAACTTCGAAGAGATCATCCCGATCTCTGCGTTGAAGGGCGAAGCGGTCGATAATCTACTCAAGCAGATCACAAAACACCTTCCCGAAGGCGAGCCGATATTTACGGAAGACGAACTGACCGACCAGCCGATGCGAATGATAGTCGCCGAAATGGTACGCGAACAGATCCTGGCAACAACGGGCGAAGAAATTCCCTACGTAACAGCCGTCGTCACCGAGAAATTTGACGAATCCGATCCAGCCGCGACGCACATTTACTGCGCGATCTATGTCGAACGCAGTTCGCAAAAAGGCATTATCATCGGCAAAGGCGGCAGCAAACTAAAACGTATCGGCACCGACGCACGGGCCGATATTGAAAAGCTGCTCGGCAAAAAAGTGTTCCTAAAACTCTTCGTCAAGGTCGTCGCCGATTGGCGGAACAAGGAAAGCAACCTCGACGACATCGGAATTTACGAATGACCGTAATGGACAAACAAAAATGGTTCGCGATCGCTGTAACCGTCGATCCCGAAGCCGCCGAAGCCGTAGAGTTTGCCTTTAACGAGGCTGGAGCTTTGGGCACCGAGATCAATCACCTGCGAAAGTCCGCTGCCGACACTGTCGTGGTTAACGGATTTTTTAACGAACTTCCCGTCGACAAGTTATTCCAGGCCCATCTCGATGAAGCACTTCGTATTTACGGCCTGCATTCTAATGCTGTTCACGGAGTCGAAAATAACGAGATCGAGCAAACAGATTGGCTGGCGGAATGGAAAAAGCATTGGAAACCGACGGAGATCGGACGGTTCGTGATATCTCCGCCATGGGAAAACTTCGATGAAACCGGCAAGATCGTCATCCGTATCGAGCCGAATATGGCTTTCGGGACGGGAACGCATGAAACGACGCAGCTTTGCGTAAAGTCGATTGAGGATAATTACAAAAACGGGCAAACTTTTCTGGATGTCGGAACAGGGACGGGCATTCTTGCAATTGCCGCCGCAAAGTTAAATTCCACATTTCAAATCTCAAATCTCAAATTTCTTGCATGCGATACCGACAGAGGTTCGATAGCCATTGCCCGGGAAAATGCCAAACTCAACGATGTCGGCGATAAGATCGAGTTCTATGTCGGCCCGATCGATGAAGATACGCCGCAGTTCGATTTCACCTGTGCAAATCTGACGATCGACGTTATCCTGCCTATTTTGCCGCTTTTACTCAATAAAACTCGCAAGACACTTATTCTGTCCGGCATTTTACACGAACAGAAAGAAATGATCGCTGCCGCTTTGAACGATCTTAGTGCAGAAAATTATTTGATTGAAAGAAAAGGTGAATGGATCTCGGTAACTGTTAATTTAGGTGGAAGTTGTGAAGTGTGAATTAAAATATTCTCTATTTTCATTATCCACTACTCACCATATCAATGCCGCCCGTTGAAATATCAACGATCATTTTAGCTAATTGGTTTGTGTCTCGCGGTCGTTTAGGATTTCCCATAACTAATGTGTTACCCACCATATAAAATGGCTTAACATAGAACCGTCTTGCCGCTCGAACTCACCCGACCCACTGTGGTGCGGGAGAAAAGCCAGCGTGATTGTTACAGCCACGAGTAACACGCTAAAACTAAGGATCACTCGCTTCGTTCGTGACATGCGACCATTATAACATGCTTGAACAGACTTTTTAGATTTTCTTAATTTCAAACTGATGCACTACACTCACCATTCACTATTTACTTTTCACCCTTTTTTACTATTTTCACTGGTCTCGCTTCGTTGCGGCAGGAATATCGCCATCATCCGTAATGGTTATCAAAGGAGTGCGTGGTTTTCGGCTACTACGGCCGGCAGCGGCACGTAGAACAGGTGGAAGCTTTGAGCCACCAGAGATCTTGTGCGGTGCAAATGGTTCTAAACGCTTCAAGATCGCACCTCCGTGACCGGCGATCCAGATCTCGCTGCCGCCGCGATAAACTATTGCCTGCAATACTTTTCCGGTAATATTAGATTGCATTTCCCATGTTTTTCCCGCATCTTCCGTGATCAGAACTGCACCCAATTCGCCGACCGCGACCGCCTGCTCGCGGCCATATGCCGTCACACCAAAAAGATTTGCACGCGACGGCGATTCCTCGTCACTCCAGCTAAGTCCGCCATCCGCTGTCCGCAATATCAGCCCGTTTGAACCAACGGCATAACCTGTCTTTTCGTCATAAAAGCTTACGGCATAGATATTTTCCGTAACATTCGTTTTTATCTTCGACCATGTTGATCCGGAATCCAGCGTAACCAGAACGGTGCCTCGGTCTCCCACCGCTACGCCGTGTTTTGTATTGAGAAACTTAATATCTTCGAGCCAGTTTCGTGTACTCGATTCGACAACGTTCCAATAAGCCCCCGCCGAAATAGTTCGAAGGATCGTACCGTTTGCGCCAACCGCAAATCCGATCTTTTCAGATATAAAATTAACCGCCAACAGGTCTTCGGTGACGCCTGATATCCCCTTGCCCCAACTCGCACCACCATTGATGGTCCGCAAAATCGCACCTCTATCACCAACTATCCAGCCTTTTTGGTCGCCGAAAAAATGCATGCCGTTCAAATTCGAATCTGTGTCGGTGAAAACCGGTATCCACTCCGATCCGCCGTCATTGGTGATCAAGACCTTTCCATGCGATCCCGCTGCAACGCCAAATTTATCGTCGAAAAAAGTAATATCATTGACATCTTCGCGGCCGCCGCCGGAAAGCCGCTGCCAGCTATAGCCGCCGTCATCGGTACGGACCATCAAGCCGTCTTCGCCGACCGCCCAGCCTGTAAAATTGTCTGCAAAATAAAGGCTTACTAGCCTTGGATTAGTGCGCACATTAAACGGCAGCCACGTAAAACCGCCATCCCCGGTCAGCCAAACCATGCCGTTGGCATCGGTCATCGAACCGGTCTTCCCATCCGAAAACGAGACCGAAAGGAAATCGGCCCGGCTGTAAAGATTGATCTTTTCCCACGTATCGCCGCCATCGCTGCTGCGCACGGCACACCCGCCATTTCCGATAGCGAATATTTCATTTACCGACGGATACGATATGCCGGCCATACCGCCGCCGCACGGATCTGACGTCTTCCAGGTTTGACCGCCATTTTTAGTTGTTACGACAATGCCGTTCGCTCCGACGGCGGCAGCGTTCGATTGATCGCCCGCCGCTATCTTAAAAAGATTTTCATTAACTCCGGAAACCTGCGCCACCCAGTTATTTCCGCCATCGAGCGTTTTCAGGATGCGGCCATACGTACCCGTCGCCCAGCCGGTCAGCAGATCGGGGCCGGTAAATGTAAGTCCGTATAAATGATCTTTGGATTCGATCCTGACCTGTCTCCAATTATTTCCAGCATTGTCTGTAGTCAAAACGCTGCCCCTGGCACCGACAATAACGGCATTTTTCTTATCTCTTACAAAAACGGCGGAAAGTGTCACATCGATCGGCGAATATTGCCGCTGCCATTCAAAACCGCCATTTTCGGTCCGAAGGATCGTGTTATCAGCACCGACAGCAAAGCCGTTTTCCTTATCTTTTGCAAAATGGATAGAAAAAAGCGGATTGCCCTGCGGCGACGGATTTTGCCATATCCAGCCTTGCCCGCTTCGTTGTGCCCAAGAACTTGAATAACCGCAAAAAACCACAAAGAGAATGAGAGCTGACGCAGAGGACAAAAGACGCAGTGACGCAGTAGGGGAAAAATGTTGTAAGGAAAATTTTCTTAATTTCAACTTGTCTCCGTTGTCTCTGCTACTTATCAGATCTCGATCACACCGATCTCCGCAACCGCTTCATCGAGCATAGATTTATCTACGTGTCCGAGTTCCGCGATCATTCGGGCCATGGAATCGGCGACTTCCTGAACGACGTGCCCGGAATGCCCTTTGACCCATTTCCATTCTATTTGATGCTTCGCGGCGGCCCGGTCCAATTTTTCCCACCATTCATGGTTCGTCTTTCGCCGCCATGTGCCTCCCATCGTTTCGACGACATAGCGCGAATCGCTCAGGAGTTTCACTTTGCATGGCTCGGTCAAATTTTCAAGGCCGATGCGTGCCGCCGCGATCTCAGCCTGTTGGTTCGTCGCCCTGCCGAGATATTCACCAAAGCCGCGCCAATGCCCGCGAAAACCCAAAACGGCGCATGCTGCCGCACGAGGATTCTCCTTGCCGTTCCCAAGACTTGAGCCGTCGCATACTATGGTAACTTGTTTCATAAAGATTTCTTCTTTTTAGTCGGGGAATTATCCTGCAGCCATCACCGCTCTGATCTCACCATAGCTGTAATCTTCGCCAAGCAATTCCTTTACCGGCGATAAAGCCTGGTTTCCCGGCATACTCGCTATCGCATTCCTGATCGGCTCGATCTTCTTTTCGTCAACGATGTCCGTAAGCATTAATTCACCGCTTGCCACGAAGCGGGTGAGATGGTTTTCGATGGTCGAAATTCCCAGCGAACGCAGCCGCGCGATCTCGACGGCCGATTTCCCTTCTTTGAACATATTGAATGAAATGCTGTAAGTGTCGCTGATGCCAGTATTACGGTTTGGGCGGCTTTTGCGTTCACGTTTTGCTGATTTTAAACCGATTAGCGATGTCAGCCCATTTTTTTCACAGTAGGATATTATCTTTTCTATAAAATCAGATCCGTATTTCTGCAATTTCATATCACCGACGCCGGAGATCTGACGCATCTCGTCGCCATTGTGCGGCAGAAAAGTTGCCATTTCCACCAGCGTCACGTCAGAAAATATGACATACGGAGGAACGTTTTCATTGCGGGCAAAAGTCGTCCGCGCGTTTCTTAGATGGTCGAAAAGATCTTTGAAATACGGATGCCCGGTTTCGCGGATAGCAGCTTTTTTCTCACCCCTGATCTTTAATTTTATTAATTCAACACTCGTTTCGCCGTTCAGGACCTCACGGCTTTTTTCGGTCAGGGCCAGTACGGAGTATTGTCCGGCGGTCTGCGCCAGATAACCCTGCGCGATCAGGTCCTTAAAATACTCGAACCACGCATCCTTCGAAATGTCAGCCCCGACACCGTAGGTCTTTAAGTTTTTATGCTCGTCGCGAATAGTTTTCGCCGCCGAGCCGCGCAAAAGATCGATCGTATAGGTCAGCCCGAAATTTTCGCCCAAACGCGCGACCGCACTCAAAGCTTTTTGGGCTATTATAGTTCCGTCAAAGCGTTCAAAAACCGTCGTGCAGTTATCGCAGCTTCCACAATCATCAGCGGCTTCCTCGGAAAAATAATTGAGAAGAAATTTGCGGCGGCACGTTTTCAGATCACCAAATTTGCCCATTATATCAAGCTTTTTCAGCATTATTTCGGTCTGGGCCGCATTGCCCTCGACCTCGGCAAAGCCTTTTAGCTTAATGACATCGCCCCAGCTAAAGAACAGCAGAGCATCGCTCGGCAGGCCGTCGCGCCCGGCGCGCCCGGTTTCCTGGTAATAAGCCTCGATCGACTTGGGGATCCCGGCATGCGCCACGAACCGCACGTCGGGCTTGTCGATCCCCATCCCGAACGCCACCGTCGCCGCCATCACCATCTCTTCGGATTCGACGAATGCTGCCTGGTTGCGCTGGCGCACGGCACCGTC
>JAYUCO010000060.1:0-21599 GCA_043740295.1 Pyrinomonadaceae bacterium
GCATAACTACGAGCGGTCTTTGACAGCATCAGATACTCTTCTTCACCCATATCAATACAATATTTTAATTTATCTAACCAAATATCCGGATTTTCCAAAGGTATTGCCCATCCAGCATTCACTTCTTCAATATTGTTCCAAACCGTCCGGTCGCTTATCAAAAGTGGGCAACCGGCCGCCAGGGCTTCGAGAAATACATAGCCGAAATTTTCATTTAGTGTCGGTAAGACAAAGAAGTGATTATCAAACAACATCTCCAGGCCTTTTGGATATGATACAGGCCCATGAATATTGACCGTTATATTTTTAGATAAATGTGAGATCGAATCAAGACAATCCTTCCAATACTTTTTATCTTCCAATGGTCCGACAATATTCAAGGTTATTGCACCTTCATCAATACCGTTCAGCCTTTCCAGAAAATAGTTGAGGTTCTTTTTAGGGACCATGCGTGAAAGAAAGATGAATTTAACCGAGCCTTTTACTTTAATGGGTTTATGTTCATCTGCAAAATCAGGAAGAATGGTTTTAGGTGCAAGGTCAGGCGCCGTGATAGTAAAGCAATCTTTACCAATAACATCAATGATCTCGATCGCTTCAAGATCGGACGAGGCTTTCCAAATGACTCCGCGATAAAGATTAAAAAATTTAGCGTATTTAAGAAATAAACGCTTTTTTAACGGTTTTACGGACAAAGCACCTTTTGCAAGTTCGCCACAGGGAGCGAGGACCACTGGAATTCCGTTAACTTCACCTTTTTTTCTGGCAAACAGTAAATTTAGAACGGGTTTGCTCAGGGCACTGTTTAGATAGATCAGGTCTGGTTTTATTTGCCGGACAAGTTTTGCGGCATTAGAATTTGTTAGTTTTTCTTTTGATGCATAAAAGACCTGAGCATTTCCGCACTGGTTCCATTCGTTCGTCTGCACCGATGTGAATGGTGTCGTATCTCCCTTGCTGTCATAATTTCGTGTGACTATTGTGAAATCATAACGGTCACAAAATCTGTCAACCATATTCACGACCGTCCACATCCCGCCGCCGCTTTTATAGCCCGGTAAATAGAAATCACAGAAAATCATGATCTTCTTTTTCATTGATATAGTGTTTTCTTTTACGAAATGTGGCGGCGCAGATTTGTATATCCAAGGACGATCTTGCTCACTGTGCGGGAGACGTTTGTTTCCATATAATCCTTGGGCGGTGACCAGTTTGCCGGTTGTGAGAGCGCAATTTCAACCCCACGGATTATATTGTCGGGATCTGCTCCGCTTAGGACATTGCTGCCGCATTCGATCGTTTCGGGCCGTTCCGTTACGTCCCTCAGGGTTATATTCGGAACACCAAAGATCGCACATTCTTCCTGTACAGTGCCACTGTCGCTCAAGACCGCTAAGGCCTTTTTTTCCAGCTTTACAAAATCGAAAAAGCCGAGCGGTTTAAGCAGCTTGATCTTTTCATTATCCGGCGTGATCCCGAAGCTGTCGATCTTTTCAGCAGTTCGCGGGTGTACGCTGACTAGGATCTCTTTATCGTATTGACGTGAAATAATGGCAAACGCGTCAAAAATACTTTTCAGCCGTGATTCAATATCGACATTCTCAGCTCTGTGAAGCGTTACGAGGAAATAATTGAAAGGCTTAACATCGAGTTCGTCAAGCACTTTGCTATCGTCGATCTTGCCGGAAAAATTATCCAAAACTTCACGTATCGGATTGCCTGTGACATAGATCCTATCGCGTTCAATACCTTCCGCGATAAGATTTTCACGGCTTCTTTCGGTATATGGCAGCAGCACACTGCACGAATGATCTATTACCCGTCTGTTGATCTCTTCCGGAACGCGGTCGTCAAAGCAGCGGTTTCCGGCTTCCATATGAAAAACCGGTATGCCGCGCCGAGCTGCGACAATTGCAGAAAGGGCGCTATTTGTATCGCCGAGAATAAGGACCTTATCCGGCCTGTATTTTTCCAGGACAGCGTCTGTTTGTGAAAGTATCTGTCCGGCCTGATCGCCGAAACTGTTTGCTCTGATACCAAAATGAACATTCGGCGTTCTAATTTCCAAATCGCGGATAAAAATATCACTCAGGTTTTCGTCGTAATTTTGTCCCGTATGGACAGTTATATGTTCACAGTGTTTATCGAGAATAGTTAGCACTCCACTTAGTCTTATGATCTCCGGACGCGTTCCGAATATGGTCATTACCTTCATAATTGTTTTGGCGGAAATATAGCTGGTAATAAGGTCGCCCCCGCTTATGGTAAGGCTTCTGCCTTTTGGTTACCGGAAAGAAATTGTTTGATCTCATTATCAGCCGATCCAAGCAATGCGCGAAGCTCCGGTATCGTAAGATTGTCATCGCTCGAACAATATTCTTGTTTTAATGCCTGGACAAAGTCCTCCGAATCTCGAAGCTCAGGCAGAACCGGCATTATCACATAGTATTCACCAAGTTCTTTTGTCCTGAAACATTCTTCTTCCGAAACCATTATTTCGTGGATCTTCTCGCCCGGCCTAATACCTGTGAAGATGATCGGCAGGCCTTTATCGCCTATAACGGCTTTTGCGAGGTCGGTAATGTTCGCAGCTGACACCTTAGGAACAAAAGTTTCACCCCTTTTACCCTCGGAAAGTGCTGCAAAGACCGTATCGACCGCACGATCAAGGCTTAGCAAAAATCTGGTCATTTCGGGCAGCGTGACCGTCAATGGTTTGTTATTGGCGGCCAGCTCGACAAACAGCGGAACTATCGAACCACGTGACGCAATGACATTTCCATAACGAACGCAGATAAAACTTGTGGAAAGACAATCACGGTTTGCTTCGATAAGTATCCTTTCCTGCAATGCTTTGGTCATGCCCATCACATTGATAGGTTTACACGCTTTGTCCGTGGAAATTCCAATAACTTTTTCAACCGGAAAATTATTTTCAGTGATCGAACGGGCCAGATTCTGTGCGCCGAAGATATTTGTCATCACCGCTTCGTATGGGAAATATTCACACGACGGAACCTGTTTCAGCGCAGCCGCGTGAAATACCACGTCTGTATCGCGGAGGGCTGCGGTCAGAGCGGAATAATCGCGTACATCCCCGATACGGAAATGCAAAATATCCTGCACTTTATAGATAACTTCGTCGGTCGCAGTAGTATTATGCATGAAGCTGAGCCGCATATAATGCTGTTTTGCTTCATCACGGGAAAAAATAGTGATCTTTGACGGCATGCCCATTTCGCCTGTCAATAACCGTTTAACGAGTGTTTGTCCAAGCGAACCCGTTCCACCTGTAACCAAAATGCGTTTTCCTTCTAATTCGTTCATCTTTCCTATTTGTCGTACACCGTCGGGTCGTTGGCCATCTCCTTTATCATTTCATCCCAGGGCATAGGCGAAAAGCCGGTTGCATCTCTGAACAGTGTCGAATCAAGGCTCCGGTCGATTTTAAAATCCTCATATGGATCAATATCAATATCCAAATCAAATTTCGACCTGATCAAATTAAGAAGATCGAATTTATTGATAGGATCACTGGACACATGATACAGACCTGAAAGTTTTTCCTGATTTTCTATTATATCCGCTATTATATTAGCAAATACAATTGTCGGAAAGCCGCTGTACAAGGCATTTACGTAGCCCTTGACCGATTTGCCGCGATTACTCAAAAACCACTCTAACAAACTGTGGGCCGTTCCGAGTTCCCTGCCGATGATCGATGATCTCAGTGTCAGACAATTGTCGGATATAACTTCACCCAGATTTTTACTTTTGCCATATAGGTCAGTGGCATCCGGGTAATCGTCTTCGTTGTAATTTCCCTTTTGACCGTTAAAAACGCAATCCGTACTTACGCATATCAGCCTAAAACCGTATTGATATGATAATTCTTCAAGTTTATGCGGGAATATAGAGTTTACATTTAATGTGTAAATTATATTATTTGAACTCGGAAGTTGTTTGATAACACCTATCGCATTTATTACTAATTGAGGTGCGGATTTTTCTATGGCTTGCCGAACTGATTTTATATCCTCAACATTTACGTTTTCAATCGTTCTAAGCGGATCAAAAATTGCATGACTCTCATATTCGGAAAACAAACCTCTTACCGTGACCCAAACTTCATGTTTTTCTTTCAGAACTTGAAGAAGTTTATGTCCAAGCATTCCGTTCCCGCCAAATATTAGGATTTTCATAGAAAAAAAGTCTGATCTATTAGATTAAATGTCGGGTTCAGACAATTAAGGTGAATTCAAGGTTATTTGTATTAAGTATAAGCAAAGAAATATATTTAGGCAATAGATACAAGCTTGATGAATCTACAACTTTTTAATTTTTCAACATTTCTTCGTATAGTTTTTCGTATCGTGCTGCAACCGTTTGAGGCTTAAATCTATCGATATTCCTGAGTCCAGCTTTTACAAGCTTCTCCCGGAGGCTTGGATCACAGACCACATGATTTATCGCTTGTCTTATATCCATAAAATCATGCGGATCAACTAGAAGGGCGCCACCGCCAGCGGTCTCAATCATCGGGCTTACGTTACTTGTAATAACAGGTTTTCGCATTGCTTGTGCTTCAATTATCGGCAGTCCGAAACCCTCGTATGTCGAACAAAAAGCAACGATATCTGCCCGTTGGTATTCTGTTCTTAATTCTTCGTCTTTGAGATCATATCTATTCTCAAAATCTATCCCATTATCATTCAGCATTGTTAATATGAGTTCATTAAGACGCCCGATAATAATAAGTTTGCAAGTCATGCCCCGCAAGGCTTTTATCAAAACCGGTATGTTTTTATTTGGCATTGTGCCAATTTGTAAAATTCGCGGATTTTCCTGATCGAAAGGCCGGTCTTCCTCCACATAAATATGCTCAAGAAGCGGCAAGTCCAAAACCCTGATCTTTTCCTTTTTACATTTTGTATGGAAAATAATTTCTTGTTTGGTCTGTTCGGAAATCGCGGTTATGTATTTAAGTTTCCTGACGGGCAGGTCCAGATACAGTTTTTTTAATAAAAACCGGCGTAGCCCATTCTTAATATAAAGAAATCTTACATCCATTATTGACAGCACAGTATTTCGCGAAGAAAAAAGAAGGGAAATATAATGTACATGTCCGGTTATGTGGTAAATATCAGCTTTATTCTTTCTGAAAAATAAAAGATTGCGGACCGTATCGATAAAACGGTTACCAAATGGAAGTTGTTGAAAATCAGTTTCAAATTTATCGGAAATACAGCCGGCGATCTGCCTAAACACTTTTTCGATGCTTATAAATTCATGAGCCTTTCTTTCAACGTATAGGACCTTAGTTTTCATTTTTGACCAGAGATTGAAGATCGTTATGCGCGCGAAGCATCTCAATTGTGATCGGCGAGGTTCCGACACGCTCTACGACCAGGCCAGCTGCAAGATTAGCGAGCTCAGCAGCCTGAAAAAAACCGTAACCACGACCTAAAGCTATCGCCATGGTGGCAATTGCAGTATCGCCAGCTCCGGTGACGTCATATACTTTCCTGACAGATGCTTTCAAATATTCCGGTGATCTTCCTTTTTGCAGAACAGTCATTCCTTTTTCCCCTTGTGTGATAAGCAAAGCCTGGAGCGAAAGTCTTTCCAAGAGTGTTTCAGAAGACCTTTCCACCAAATCAGGACTACTTTGCTCAATGCCGCACGCATCGGCAGCTTCGCGCTGATTTGGGGTCAAAAGTGTGGCTGACGCATATTTTGAATAATCTTTGCCTTTGGGATCGACCAGGATCATTTTGTTCTGCTCATTTGCATAACCGATAAGACGTTGCGTCAGATGTTCAGTCAAAAAACCCTTTGCATAATCGGAAACTAAAACAATATCGACATCATCAAAAAAAGGCCGGACCTTATCAAAAAGTTCAATTGCATCAGATGATTTCAGATCTTCGTTTGTTTCCTGGTCAAGCCTGACAACTTGTTGATTATGGGCGACGATCCTTGTTTTCACGGTCGTCTTGCGATTCTTGATGGGAAATAATGTAAAGTTCGTAATATTTGATTCCTGCAGGACTTTCGGAAATAGTTTCGCTTCGTCGTCATCGCCTGTAATCCCAATAAGGTAAGGTGTTGCACCCAGGCCCGCGACATTAGCCGCAACATTAGCTGCTCCGCCAGCCACCAGGCTGGTTCTATCTAGTGACACTACCGGGACCGGGGCCTCGGGTGAAATACGGTCAACAGTTCCCCACCAGTAGCGGTCGAGCATTACATCGCCGATGACGAGGACCTTGACCCCTGAAAAGTTATCAATAATATTCATCCTTTGAATTTGCCGGGGTCGGCTAGTATTGCCGCATCGACCATTTCGCACCACACATGTGCGGCTACAATATGGGCCTCTTGAATTCTTGCTGTCCGGTCGGACGGCACCATCAAACATGCATCTGACAATCCCGCAAGCTTTTTGCCATTTGCACCGGTCATGCCGATAACGCGGCAAGCTCGTTTTCTGGCGGCCATAATTGCCGCGATCACGTTCGGTGAATTCCCGCTGGTACTGATCGCTATCAGACAATCCCCTTCAAGTGCCAGAGCATCAACCTGTCTTGCAAATATTCGCTCAAAATCATAATCGTTGGCCAAGGCCGTTAAGGCAGAAGTGTCCGTCGTTAATGCAATGGCTGGTAATGCGACACGTTCGATTTCGTATCTGCCGACGAATTCTGCCGCTATATGCTGTGCATCGGCCGCACTGCCGCCATTTCCGCAAAGCAAAACTTTTCTTCCATTTTGAAAAGTATCAATGATGATCGCCGCACATTCGGCGACAGATTCCCCGGAAGAACGCAGCATTTCCTCGAAAACTTCAATATGCTGTGCAAATGAACCCGCAAATGCTCCTTTCGCGGGTTCCGCCATTTGTGGCTGGATATTTTTTATTTTGGCGACTATATTGCTTGAGGAATAGCTTTCCAAAAGTGGCAACGAATACACTTCGCCACCATTGGCAAGTACGAGATCAGAACCGATGATCTCTTTGACACTCCAATCTCCGCCTTTGACCAATACGTCGGGGTTGATCTGTTGTATCAGGTTTGCCGGTGTAAGCTCATGAAATATATGAACTTCGTCGACCGACTTCAATCCAGAGAGGATCGCTGATCTTTCTTCCTGTGAAAAAAATGGGCGGCCGGGACCTTTTATTTTACGTACTGATTCATCGCTGTTTATCCCAACGATCAATTTTGTACCCATTCCCTTTGCCCTATCCAAAAGATCAATATGTCCAGGATGAAGGATGTCAAAGCATCCATTTGTAAATACAACTTTGGTCATGTAGCTAAATATTGGCCGGTTGAGGATCGCGGGCAAAAAGTCCAACGAACATTATACCTAAAAGCGATAATATGCTCATCTTAACCAAGAAAGGAATGATCGTGGCAAAAAACCCCTCATATGAAATGGTCACTAATATCATAAAATATAGAGTAGATTTCCAAAATGAAAATTCTTGAGTTTCTCTCAGGCTTACGTATGCTATCCGTATAATCAATCCAATCAGCAGCATTCCAATAGGGATGCCAAAAGGCCCAAAATTCCGCAGAAGGTCTCCTATTGGTGTAATTGCAAAAGAGCTTCCGGAGAAATTGAAATATAGATCGCTATATTTACTGTAATCTGACGGTGTCGGTTTGTTAGGCCAGATCACACGAGGGATGAAAAAGGTTGAGCTTTCCTTAATGATATTATTCTCGAGTCCGTAGCTTTCCTCGTAGGGAAGTAATTGTTCATATGTGGACACGACAACAGCCACCGAAGACACTGATTCCACTCGCTCTGCCAGGGTGAGGAAGCTTATTTCTAATGTTGTAGTTAGATCTTGTCCGGAAATTTGTAGGACAGTATTACCTATCATCTCGCTGTAACGGTCAGCTCCCAGCTGCCTGTCAGCAGTCATGAGATTGCGAAATGTGGTTCCGTAGATCATTCCCACGACCAAGGCTATTGCGATCAAAGAGCCGGTCGTGACCCAATGCCTCGTTTTGACGACACGGCCGGAAAAAATGAAGGCGATCGCGACCACATAAACTGCGGCTGGCAAACTCCCTCTGTTCCCCTGAAAGGCAGCCCTTGCCAATGTGGTGATAATCAATATGAACATTATTGCGTAATGGGTTATGTTAAGATTCTTTAATTTGAATATGCATAACCACAAAATAAAAGTCGCCTCTAACAATAAATAAGTTGATATTTGAAGCAGTCCGTAATAACTGGAAGTATCAGTGGATTCCTGATTACCGATTATTCCCTGGCTAAATGCGGCCACGGTAGTTACAATTCCAATTCCAAAGAGCAGTATGCCAGGGAGAAGCACCCTTTCCGGCTTCCAATTCCAGACCGGAAGCCGCGACCCAAGCTTTTTTCCTAAATATTGTCCCAAAGGCATCAGGCAGCCAATACTTAACCCGGCATATCCGAGAGTAATATAAGCCATTGTAAGCGGCAGATTATACCTTTCGTCTTGTATAAAAGTTGTGTAATAAGGCTCTACGATTCCCGATGCCAATAAAAGTCCCCCAATGAAAACCCCAGGAAAATAGTATGTAAATGTAGCAAAAACTAATGGATGGGTGAAACTAAATTCGTTTCGATACATTAGATAAATTGAGGGTGCGATGATAACCAACCCTGCAGCTAAAACCCAGGGAATTAGATAAACTCTGGTTATTTGAAAAGGCAGGTTTTCGAAATCGACAAATATCATTAGTAAAGCGAATAAAACGGCAGACATCAAAACAAGTGCAGACACGAGCATGAACAAATTCCCGGTATCGCCCGCGATACTAATTCCCTGTTTTTGATAATTATTTAATTCTCTCATTACCGGTGTCCTAATGAATATATTATAAGCAGTGCAAACTCGTATAATAAATCGTCTCCGTAACAATAATTATAGAAACACAAAAAACCTTGAGATCGACAAATACATTCATCACGCACTTTTCCCGCTGATACCGATTATTTGTCTCATTAATATTTTTTCGTCTTCATTGATAAAATTTAGCGACCAAACGATCAGACCATAAACAAGAGCACCAGATATTGTTGCAACAACAAATGTTGGCCAATTTACAGCAAAATTTCTGATAATAATGATCTGCAAAATTGCCGACAAAATGCTCGAAATGGTTAAAATTAATATCAATTTAAACCAAAATATTTTTTGCACGTGAGCGAAAAACCATTTTTCGACAAAAAAAATGGATAGAAATACCAATGCAAGCCCGATCATTCTGGCAACAGCAACTCCAGAGGTCCCGAAATCCTTAATCAACAAAACCATAAATGAAATTGTTGTTATTAAACATAACACCAACAGATAAAAGTTATAACGCGAGTAACCAAGGCCGTCGGTCATCTGCCATGAAACCGTCTGTATTGCCAAAAAACTTAGTGCGATGGTTTGTATCACAAGCAGGCTGGAACTTTTGGCCGCGAAATCCGCTCCCAGCCAAAGTGTCAGGAATAGATTTCCCTCTGTTATTAGTGTTGCCGCGAAAAAAAATACGAACAGACAAACGATTTTTGTGGCTTTTGTGTAAAGTCTCAGAAGCTTTTCCTTGTCATTTTTTAGTTCGCTTGCCAAGGGGAACATTACAATGATAAAACTTGCGACAAATCCGTGAAGATATAATGCAAGGGTCAATGGAATAATGTAATAAGTGAGGCTCTCTGCCCCAATTTGCTGTGTTATCCAGCCGCGCTCGAATAGTATTATGATGTTCGATAATATTTGTGCCCCGATGATTCCCGCACTATAAAAACCAACGATTTTCAGGTCTCCTAAAGTGAATTTTGAAGTAAATCTAAATTCTGGTAAATGTCTCTTGGCAAATATGGCATAGATCGCCCCGGTCAATGAGCTGACAAATAGGTTCCACGTGAATAAACCAATTAATCCGAATCCGTTGGCAGCTAAAACCAAATTCCCTGTTATTAATATTAAATTGTTGAGATTAAGAACTTTTGAATAAATATCGAAACGATGGATCCCTTGCAAAACTGATGAAAAGATCTGATTCTGCATCAATACAAACACTATTAATGAGGTCAGATATAGGGCCGTAATTGTTTTATCCTGCGATGCGGCTTCGATATTAAAGACGGTTTTAACCAGCCAACTGGATGATAAACAAAGAATTCCGGCACTTGTCAATCCAGCTGTTATGCTGATAAAAGCAGCTGCCGAAAGAAGCCCGGAAATTTTATGTTCTTCGCTTTTTGAGCGATATTCTGCAATATATTTTACGATCGAGCGCCCGAAACTGATATTAAACGAATAACCAGCGAAACCCAGAACAAGGACATAAATCCCGTAATCCTGGCTGCCGAGCGCCCTGACAATTTTTGGAGTGGCATAAAAACTTAATCCAATCGGAAGTATCCAGGTCGAAAAGCCGTATATAATATTCCTGGCAACGCTTCGTGCTGTTTCGGATTGTTTATTTTTCACTATCTCTCTAAATTGGATCTGTTAAATGTACGAGGGTTGGATTAATGATCACAAAAGTATGGGGCCTGATGAGCTAATTTTTATTCATCTAATATAGACAAAGAGAAAGTGTCTGCCAATGGTGGTTCAATTATGGTTTTGATGAGGCTTGTTTTTTCATTATAGCCACCAAAAATAGCTTTGAATATGAATAGGCAAAAAGCCGTAAATCCCTGTATTTTAGTCGGCGCCGAGTCCAAATTTGCATAAAGCATACGGCGCATGTTTCGAACATCCTTGAGATCGACAAACAGGGCTGAAAACATCGTAAAAACCCCAAGTTTTCTTATACTTTTTGGCGAACTGTTCGGTTGACAAAATACTCTTGCCTTTGGTTCGATTATCAAATTCCATCCAGCTTTTTTTAGCCTTGGCGTGTATTCGGCATCTCCATAATTTGGGTAACGGCTAGAATTCATTAAGCCATTTTCATTGATAGCCGCAACCGGTATCAAAACACAATTACCCACTATTATATCCACTTTCCATGGTTTTTTTGGAATTGTCCAAACTGTCTGATTGTGCCAATGACGCCAACCACCTGACCAAGTGTCCCAAACCGGGGCTGTCTGAAATAACTTATGAGGAGTGTCCCAAAGCAATAGCAAAGGCCCGATGACAGATCGCGGATGCTTTTCTGCACAATCAACCATTGCTTTAATTGATCGGGAATCAAATATTTGATCGTCATTTATTAGCAAAATATAATCTGGATCATATTTAAGAGCTGCCCGGGCACCGACATTAGTTCCTTCAGTAAACCACAGGTTCCCATCACCTTCGATAATTGTCACCGTTGGAAAACTGGCCCTGATCGCTTCGCTTGTGCCATCCGTCGAACCATCGTTCACAATAAATGTTTTTATATCAAGTCTTGTTTGTTCAAGCTTTGAAATACTTCGCAGGCATTGCAGTGTGATCTCCCGTCGATTGTGAACAGGTGCGACAATTGCGACCTTGATTTTACTTTCACTCATTTTCTACCGATTCTGAATACATCGTCGGCGTTACTACTCCAAAGTGCTTTTAGCCGTGCCGAATTGACGGCATCATCCTCACTTTTACCGATCGGGAGATATTTAATGTGCGGCTTTGATTCCAATTGGTTTTGTAATATCCGCCAAAAATCTATAACCAGCACTTGTGCCCATTCGTTTTTAAAGCTGTCGGCGTTCAGACTAAGAAATGAGGGATCGGGGTTCGTGATCAACACCACTTCAGCCTGCCGTAAACATTCTTCGATCGAATCGAGTACGACAATATGACGCCGCAGTTCCTCAAGCGGCATTTGTGCGGACATTGGATCATAAGCAACGACTCTCAGTCCACTATGCGATAACTGCAACGCAATTGAGACACCTTGCGATTCTTCGGTGACATGCGAAAATGGCTTGTATGACAGCCCAAGTATAGCTACTGTCGCCCCTTTTCTGATCATCGGCAGGATCCTTTCTGAAATATTTGCAGCAATTGACCTGTTCATTGAATCGGTAGTCTCGGCCAATTTTGCATCGACACCTAGTTCTTTCGCAATAAATGATAGAGCAACATTATCGCGTGGAAAACATGGTCCGCCATATCCTATGGAACCCGTTAGATATTTTCTACCGATCCTTTTGTCCATCCCAAGTGCATTTGTAACTACGTCTATATCGCCTCCAGGAAGTTTTTCACAAATACTGGCCAGCATGTTGGCAAATGTGATCTTTGTCGTAACAAATGTGTTGACAGAGATTTTTGTCAGCTCGGCATTTTCCAGTGTCATCCGTGCACAAGGAGGATTGTTATCAAGTATTCGAGAATACAATTCTTCAAGATCGTCACCACTTTTTTTATCGAATTCACCTACGAGTGTAAAATCCGGGTTTAGAAAGTCATTGATTATACTTCCGAGAGCAATAAATTCTGGACTATAGCACACCCCAAAATCTCTCCCCACCGTTTTCCGTGAATATTTTTCAAGTATTGGGATCAATGCTTGCCGCGTAGAACCGGGGAGCACCGTGCTGGTCAGGACGATATTGTGGTACCCGTTTTTTTTGGCAAGGGCCTTACCCATTTCCTTAAATGCCCATTCCGCATACTGTAAGGAAAAAGAACCACGCTCATCGCTTGGTGTGGGAACGATCACAAACGAAATGTCCGATCCCAGAATAGCTTCCTCATGGCTGGCCGTAGCCGTTATACGATCTCTGTTTGCAAAGATCATTTCGTCGAGACCGGTTTCCTGCACCGGAGCTTTTCCTTCGTTTATCAGATCAACCGAATGTTGATTAATATCTACACCGATCACTTGGAAACCGCGTTCTGCAAATGCAGCCGCCATACTTGCACCCAATTTGCCAAGGCCTATTACTGAAATTCGTTTATGCATTAATTTATTATAAAAATTATAGGTCGTTTGTTGCCTTTGCTGTAAGGCAAAGATGCCATCCAAACTTCTTCTCTAAAAGCCTGAAGGCGGACAAAGGTATATGCCGGAAATACCACACCTTTTTATATTCGTGCCGTACGTATTTTGGGATAGAAAAAGGGAAAATATGATCAACCAAGACGTCCGTAGCTTCAAAACCGTCGCCTAGCAACTGCTTTACATCAGCTTTTGTATAAGTATAGGTAATCGGGCAACCGGTTTGAGCTTCTGAGTACCTGGCTATCATATCGTCAAGTTTCCAGAGCTTTCCTCTTTCATCGAGGAGAATCTGAAATACCTTCCATGAATAGCGATGATATACCATCAGCTTCAGAGTGCTGTTCTGGTGAGTAAAATTCGACCGGATTTGTTCGATTATTTGCTGCGGATTTGGCGAGTGATGAATAACACCGAACGAATAAATGAGATCGTATTTTTGAGCCGGAATGAAATCGGAAAGCTTTTCGGCATTGGCCTCGTAAAAAGTTATCTGGTCTGTCAATCCAAACACATCGCTTCTCTTCCTTGCTAGTTTTATAGATTCAGCAGAAAGATCGACCGCAGTAACTTCAGCACCTGCACGGGCAAAATTGATCGTGTCCGTACCGATTCCGCAGCCGATCTCCAGTACCTTTTTTCCTCGCCATGCACCAAAATCAGCAAACGCAGGTATATGAGGCTCGACAAAGTATTTTCGCATCTCGACCTGATCGAAATACTCACGCGTTCCTATCTCGGCGAATGAATGCCTAATGTTGCAAGGGCGGGCATTCCAATAATCTTTAACCTTTTGAATTGGAACTTCCGCAAAACTTACGCTCATAAATTTAATCGGCTCCGGTAACTGTCTGCGACATCCGCAAACTTCCGGCTAATTGGCTTTCGATCCAATTATATGTGATCTTCAATCCGTCTTCGAGTGAAATTTCCGGCTCCCAGTTCAGTACCTCTCGCAATTTTGTGTTATCCGAATTTCTTCCGCGAACACCTTGCGGGCCGTCTATATGTTTTTTTACGACTTCAATGCCGCTGATCTCTGCAACAATCTCAGCCAATTGGTTGATCGTCACCATCCGGTCCTGTCCCAGATTCAGCGGTTCGTAAAAGTCGGAAAGCATAAGCCGATATATGCCCTCAACACAATCATCAATGTAGCAAAAAGAGCGGGTCTGTTCACCGTCACCCCAAATCTCGATCTCGTTTTCACCTGTTAATTTGGCCATCGCGATCTTTCTGCACAAAGCCGCTGGAACCTTTTCACGTCCGCCTTCCCACGTACCATTTTCACCGAATATATTATGAAAGCGGACAATTCTCGTTTCTATCCCGTAATCTTCACGATAATGCATGCAAAGCCTTTCCGAGATAAGCTTTTCCCATCCGTATGCGTCCTGCGGAAATGCCGGATAGGCATCATCTTCCTTCAGTGGTATCACATTGGCGTCTTCCTGAAGGTGTTCAGGATAGATACAGGCCGAACTGGTATAAAGGTATCGCTTGATATTGTTAACACGAGCGGCTTCAAGGGTATGCAGGTTTATTAATGAATTGTTGTACAGTATCTGTGCATGATGAGCAGAAATGAATCCCATACCGCCCATATCAGCCGCCAGAGCGTAAACATGGTCCATGCCCTTTGTGGCTTCCAGGCAATTCTCCCATCGGCGCAGGTCCATGATCCTGAAATCATCAGCGTCAATTGCACTGTATTCAGGTTCTTTTAAGTCAACGCCTCTCACCCAATAATCCTTCTCTTTGAGAAAAGTGACCAAATGACTTCCGATAAATCCACCTGCTCCGGTTACCAAAACCTTTTTCTGTTCCATAAAATAATTTTAACCCGAATTCGAAATGTGGGAATTGGTAAAACTGGTCATTTTTTGCGTTCCCACATCTGGGCATCGCGCTCGCTGCCGAGATTATATTCGCCAAAGCTGCGAAATTCCGCTTTCATTTCATAGTTTTTGGAAATATACTCCCACAGTAATTCTACATTATCACCAGGAAGGCGCGATGCGGCGTCCTTGCTGTATGACCCTTCCCAGACTATCAAATTGGGCGGATCATTCTCCAGGGCATGGACAATGGACTCGATCTGGAAATAAGGGGTATATTCCGAATCACGCACCAAATAGATCGGAGTAGGATTTTTAAGATTGAATGGAAAATAAAAGCTTGGATGGTGCGTTTCGTAAAATACCTCACCGTTATGGGTGTGTTCCTTTACCCATTCATATTTTGCCAGGACTTCAGCAGACAGAAATGCTGATCGGCCAACCGGAAGGTCCATATAATATTTTGTGACCAACTGACGTTGCGCCGCATATGCAAAGATCAATAAAATCATTGCAAGGAAACTTGCCGGCACAAACTTTCTGGAGAAATTATATTGTTGCACAAGCCAAACAAAAATTATGATCCCGGGAATTGCGACCTGAAACAGCCTGAAAGCTGTCGGAGCAGAAACTCCCGCGGCCAATGCTAATCCAACCATGCACAAAAGCATCAATCTTGCTTTTTGTTCGTAAGATATTTGATCTTTTTTCCGTTTCCAAACGACGAAGAGAAAAACAAAATATACTAACGGAATTATGACGTAGTAGAAGAAAAGTGGTATCCAAGCCCTTATAAATCGGAAGACGGCAGCCGGCGGCGAAAGGACCTCAAGATATTTGCCAAAATTTGGAAGATCACCAAAATAGGCAGCCAGGTTATTCATCGGATCGTGGCGGTAATTGTTCAGGATGAACGTTACCATATCGAAATAATAAGTACTAAACCCTGTCTGCCAGACGAAATATATTTGGGTTGCAAATATCACAAGGCCAAATGCAAATGAAAGACAAAAAATTTCTCTGACCAAAGCTCTTAAATTAAACCCATACTGATAATTTTCCCATAGTAAAAAAATTGCTATTCCAACGATTCCCAAAAGCCCACGCGGCTGTACAAAAAAAGAGGATAGTCCACATAGGGCACCTGCAAGTGCAAGATTAGGAATCGACCGCACATTAAATAAAACGGCTACGCCAGCTAAAACAAAAACCACGCTAAATAAACGATTGCTGCCATCCGGCCCAAGTACATGAAAACCGACAGCCAAAAATACGACCGCCGGAAGATAGATATACAGCCCTGAAAAGATCCGCCGTGCAAAGAACCAGATCAGCCATATCTGAGCCATTCCAAGCGCCACTATGGTCAGGTCCACTACCCACATCTTTACTCCAAATATTGAAAAAAGAACAACATAGTAAAGCTCTGTTCCAGGCGGTGTAAAATGGAAAAAATCCCGGTACATCACCTCACCATCTAGCAGTCGCAAGGCATTAGACAAGGCAAGTAAATGGTCGCCTTCAAAATAAATAGGAGTATATGGAAATTGAAAAAGATGTAGATAAATGTAAACAAAAGACGCAATAAATAGAACCGCGTCTTTCCAATTTAGCGGATTAGGATGGGTTGATGTATCCTGACTTTGCTGCATATCTGCTATCAGCTCTTCTCAAATCGATCCGCAAAAACAATGAGTGGTTAGGAATTTAACCACTTGGAAAAGAGGCGTGAATAATAATTCGATTGTTATTTGCCGAAATTTAAGAATATTGACCGATCATTCGTGCTGATCATTTTGATTGTAATTATTGCGGTGATAATAGCTCTGATAGTAGTAATAATTATCCTGAGAATTAAGATTTACACGGTTTAGCACTACGCCGAGTATTTTCCCGCCGACATCCTGCAAAAGCTGCCGTGTGCGCCTGACGACCTGTCTTGAACTTTCGCCTGAATGAACGACAAGTATCACTCCATCAACCATTGAAGCGATCAGCACACCATCAGTGAAGGAGGTGATCGGTGGCGAATCGACAACGACATGCGTATAATGATTTTGCAGTACTTTCAGAAGCCGCACCATTTGTTCGGAACCAATAAGTTCAGCCGGGTTTGGCGGTATCGGGCCAGAAGTCAATAAGTTTAGTTTTGTGCGGCCATCTGTCTTTACGACCCTCAAGATATCCGCTTCTGTAAATTCGCTCGAAAGTAAGCTGCTCAATCCATCGCCGTTTTCGATATTAAAAACAGAGTGCAGACGTGGACGCCGCATATCGGCATCAATTATCAATACTTTGGCCCCGGTTTGGGCCAAACTTATTGCTGTATTGGTCGCGGTGGTCGTCTTTCCTTCCGAAGGCAGGCTGGACGTGATCAAAAGCGTCTTGGGCGGATGTCCGGCAGTCGAAAGCAGTATGGACGTACGCAATTGCCGGTAGGCTTCTGCAAGCGACGACCGTGAATCCGCATATATCAGCAGTTCCGATTTTGATCGTTCGTCTTCTTCTTCAGCGGTGGTGCCGCCAACCAATAACAACTTGCGCTTCGGCATAGAATCCATTGTAGGGATCGCCGCAAGTGCAGGAAGCTGCAGAAAGCTTTCTATCTCTTCCGTCGTATGAATAGTGTCGTCAAGATATTCTAAAAACAGGGCCAATCCCATCCCAAAAAGAGTTGAAAGAAATAGTGTGGCGATCACGGTCGTCAAACGTCGCGGGGATACAGGTGTTTCAGGCGGGATCGCGAAACTGGCAACGCTTATGTTGTTGTCCGATCCTTTTGAAGCAACGTCGTTTGAGCTTTGCTGCTTGCGTAAATTATCCAAAAAACCTTTATTGGTTTCAATATTTTGTTCAAGAAGTTTTAAGAGCACGGCACCTGTGTTCTGTCCCTGAGCTTCGCTATATTGTGCGTCGAAGGATTTTCGGATATTTGCTTCTTCGTCCTTAGCCCGTAAATACTGGGTCTGAAGATTGTCGATCAATACCTTTTGCGTCCTGCCCCTATAACCCTGAAGGTCTTGGTTATTTTTTTCGACAGCATTATTTAATGAGCTTTCGAGACTTGCGATCTGAGTATCGATCTCTTTTACTTCCGGTGCCGACTCCTTATATTCTTCGAGTAGTTTCGCCTTGTTCGCCAGAAGGTCGGCGATCTTTTTCTGTGTCTCGTTCCTAAGCGTGAGGACGTAATTTTCTCGTTCTGTTATAAAACGGGCACTTGCGGCTTCTGCCAGAGAATTTATCTTGTCAGGTGAATCCTTGACGGAAAAATATTCGGCTTCGGCATTTTTCCGTTTGTTCTCAGCTTCGAGAAGGTCCCTGTTCAAACCGGAAAGGCGGTCTATAACTATCGTCTGTTCGCCGGATGTTTTTAATATCCCTTTATCCTGCTTTAGATCTACCAGTTTTATTTCGTCATTTCTTATTTCAGTCTGAAGATCGGCGATCCGCTGCTGAAGGAAGTCACTGGTTTTGCGACTGGTACCTGACCGTTTTTCCTGATTCAAGTTTGTAAATGTTTCACCAATGCCATTAATTACAAATGCTGCTAGCTGCGGATCCGTATGCAGAAAAGATATCTCGATCAATCGCGTATCCTTGATCGTTACGCGCGGTTCGCGAACTGGTTCTATCCCCAGATTCTGATTCAAATATTTTACATATGGAGAAAGCCTTACCGCATCAGCTATCTCATCAGCCGAAATAAGATTTGAACTCGCTGAAGGCGAAACTCCTGCAACGTCATTTTCCTCTTTTTTAGGATCATCGCTTGCGAGCCCGATGGCCTTGAGCGTTGCTCGAATAGCGGAAACGGAGCTGTCGTTTTTTGCGGTCTGAAAGTCCTTATTTGTGTCAAGGTTATGCTCTTTGATCACTCGCCTAAGTAATGTATCACTCTTTAAGAGCTGTAATTGGGTATTAAAATAAGACGGATCAGGATTTGCCGAAGGCCGTTGGCGGTCGTTAGTTACAAGATCTGGATTCGTTTGTTCCAGATCAACCTGAATAACGGCGCTTGCCCGGTAAATATCCGGCTTTCGTGCCATATAGATAGCTGCTAGCGACGTCGCTAGAACAGAAACCCCGATCACCAGCCATAACCGCTTTCTGACGGCCCGCCAATAATCCAAAAGCTGGAATCCATCCGCTGCTGTATTGTCCCTATATGCAGGGTAGCGGCCGGTACCGGCAACGATCTGCGGTTCGAACTGGCGTTCAAAATCAAGTGGTTCGTTCAGAGTTTTTTGAACGATTTCACGACTTTCTTTCATTGTTTCTAATTTCTAAGGAAATCTATAAAAAATAGTTGATGCACCCTGGGTCAGGCTATTTTTGATCCCGTTTAAAATACTTTTTGTTTTATCTTCGGAAACTGCGACGATGTCGTTTGGCTGCAGAAAAGGGTCGTCAACCTTTCTTTTATCTATTTCATTGAGGTCGTAAACGAATTCATCACGTTCAAGACTTCCTGGTTTTTGGCGGATTATCCTCACCCTGTCTCTTTTAGTTGCGGGTTTTAGACCTTCCGAAGATGCGAGGGCCTGGGTCAGCGTGATCGGTTCCTTGATAGTTACCTGTCCCTGCTTATTAACATTTCCGTAAACATAAACAACATCAGCGTCCATTACCGAAACGATATCACCCGGCTGCATGACGAGATTCTGTTTTCCTTCCATCACGTCGCTGATCTTGAAATCCAAAAGAGCTATATCATCGTTCACGGCGGTGCCGGTATCGTTCAGCTTACAGTTAGATGTGCTGCCAGTGCGTGCGACCAGAATGCGTGTGCCGGCATCTTTTGACGGCCCACCAGCCTGAGCAAGAAGTTCCAAAAGGCGCACGCGCCGATTAATAAAATAACTGCCCGGTTTTTCAACCGCTCCGATCACCGCAAATGCCTGCGAACGCTGCTCGGTAGCAACGACATTAACTTCGGGGTTTCGTAAATAATCCTTTCTATAAGCGTCAGCTACGTCATCCGCTAATTCCCTTTCAGTCTTGCATACCGCAATTAAGGTCGTGTTAAGCCGAAAAAGGTTGATGGTGCCGTTCGAATTAACATTTACGCTTTGTCCAAGTTCCGGATGGCGAAATACCTGTATCTCGAGTTTGTCCTGAAAGCCGATCCGGTAACGTTCGTCCTTAGCTTGAGTGCCCGGAAAAGCCGTTCGGTCAAGATCATCCTTATTTGAAATTGCCTGCGTGTTATCGTTGGCCGGAGGCGTGGAGGTCTGTGCATTGACCGATAGCAGGGCTAATAAGATCAGAATGCACGAAGCCGATATCTTTGTTATGTCTCTCATAATCTTAAACCCCATTTTATTACTGTCTGTTGTAGGAATTTTAAGCTTTTGGATTGTCCTTTGCAAAGATAAGTTGTTTGTTAAATATCTTAAGAATCTGCCATTTCGGAAGTATTATAAAGTTTAGCAAAATGACGCCACTTTGAAAACCTTCCATTTTAAAAGTTTGCTTATTTTCGTTAGACTTTGTAACGGTCAACTTGCAAACAAGCCTATGGAAAACGCCACGCCAATGCTGCGGCAATATCTTGATATAAAAAAATTATATCCGGGAACGCTCCTGATGTTCCGCCTCGGTGATTTTTACGAGCTATTTAACGAGGACGCAATTATTGGAGCACGCGAGCTTGAGATAACGTTGACTGCGCGTCAGAAAGATTCAAAGAATCCGATCCCGATGTGTGGTGTGCCCCACCACGCAGCCGCAAATTACATTGCCCGGTTGGTAAAAAAGGGCTACCGTGTAGCGATCTGCGAGCAGGCCGAAGCCGCCGTGAAAGGTGTGAAACTCGTCAAACGTGAGGTCGTGCGAGTCATTACACCAGGCACGGCGATAGATTCGCAGCTTGTTGAATCCAAAGAATCGGTTTATTTGGCAGCGGTTTGCGGTGTCGGAGAAATATTTGGTTTGGCATTTCTGGAGCTCTCTACCGGGGAATTTTCAGCGACCGAAATATGTGGTGCTGATGCCTGGACAAAGATTCGTGAACAGATCGACGGTTACGCTCCGCGCGAGATACTTTTCCCGCAGTCGCTTAATAAATTATTGGAACAAAGTTTTGCAAAGGATCGACATGCTGATCTTTTGACCGGTCAGCCGGTGTCCGACGCCAATACTCCAAAACATTCAATAAGCTCGGTTATTACACTAACGCCTTTAGAAGATCAGTTTTTTAACTTACAGGATTGCGACGAATTGCTTCGCGTTCAATTCAATACAAAACAGCTTGACGGATTTGGCTTGGGAGGCAAAACAGAAGCTGTCCGTGCAGCCGGTGCGTGTCTGCATTATGCCCACCACACCCAAAAAGCGGCAGCCGAACATATTTCTTCGATAAATTATTTTGAAGCGCAGGATTTTATGGTCCTCGACTCGATAACTTTGAGAAATCTTGAGGTCGTACAGTCGCGAAATGAAACGTCCAAACGAGTTTTGTTGAGTGTTATAGATGAAACAATAACCGGCATGGGTGCAAGGTTGCTGCGTTCTTGGATATTGCGCCCGTCGATAAAGCGAAGTGAGATACAGACACGGCTAGCGGCTGTCACGGAACTGACAGATTCGATACTACGCGACAAGATACGTTTTCTGTTAAAGGAGGTATTCGACCTTGAGCGTCTCGTAGGCAGGTTGAATCTGGGAACGGCAACGGCCCGTGATCTACTTGCTTTAAGCCGGTCTTTATCGCAAACGCCGAACATAAATTCCACGCTTTCCGATGCAAAATCGCTTTTGCTTCAGGTCTTATCGGAAAACATTTTTGAAATGCCGGAGATACGTGAACTAATAA
>JAYUCO010000061.1:0-54492 GCA_043740295.1 Pyrinomonadaceae bacterium
TGCAACCAGGTCGGTGGCAAAACACATCGCGGCGGCACGTATATCTGTATGGAAGGGCCCGCGTTCTCGACCAAAGCCGAGTCCAACGTATATCGTCAATGGGGAATGGATATCATCGGGATGACCAACATGCAGGAAGCAAAACTCGCCCGCGAAGCCGAGATCGCCTACGCTACGCTTGCCCTCGTCACCGATTACGACTGTTGGTACGAAGGCCACGACGACGTCACTGTCGATATAGTGATCGAATATTTGAACAAGAACGTACGAAACGCTCAATTGATATTAAAAGATGCAGTAAAACGAGTCGCATCAAAGACAACACCTAATCAATTTACGGGTGCTGCCAGGAATGCGATCTTTACCGCACCTGAACACTGGCCGGCGGCGACGGCAAAAAAACTGGATGCGATCATCGGACAATACGCCCCGAAATAAACTTTTGAGTTTATGCTTATGCGTGAACTCAGAATGTTGCACGGAAAACTTTTTCGTCATGTAAATCATCTGTTAGTAGTTATGAAAACATATATTCTGTTTGCATCGATCGCTATTATATTTTTATTTGCTTTCGGCGGTGCGGCGTCTGCCCAACGAAACATTGATCCCGCGATCGTCCGTGACCCGATCTTGGAACAGGACGCAAAGCATAATCTTGATGTTGCATGGCAGGCTTTCCGTTTAAAAAAGGCCTACAAAGGCGTGATCCTTCGTTTCGAAGAGACTTATGCCGCTTATCCCGATTTTTCCAAGATCGAAGATTTTCTTTATCTTGCAGGGGTCAGCAGCTATTTTCTATCTGAGAACAAAGGCAAGCAGAAGGTGAATCTAAAATTGGATAAGGAAAAGGATAAATTCGCTCCGGCAAAGCTGAAAGAGGATGCCCTTTCATATCTGTCGCTAATGCTCGAAAAAAATCCCAACAGCCAGTATAAGGATGAAGCTGTAAAGATCATTAAAGAACTTAAACCGTCAAAATAGATCCGGACATTTCCGTATTTGACCTTAAAACCAGACACATCGAACTTAGCAAATCCGCTTTTTTTAGGCTTTTCAATCGCAAAAAACCTTTGCGGCGTGTAGAATGAGAAAAAGTTCAGTGATTCTGCGACAATTTCTTGCTAATTTTTACGATTCTTATTTTTTTTGGAGAATATTTTAATAAATGTCTTTAACAGTTGTTGGTTCGGTTGCGTTTGACGCTTTGGAATCGCCTTTCGGCAAGCGTGACAAGGTTCTTGGCGGTGCAGCGACGCACTTTGCTTTGTCGGCCAGTTTTTTTACGGATGTGAATGCTGTCGGCGTGGTCGGCGGTGATTTTGGCGATGAAGAATGGGCGGTTTTCAAACGTCATTCGATAAATACTGACGACATTGAGGTCGTGCAGGATGGTAAAACCTTTTTCTGGAGTGGCCGTTATGATTACGACATGAATACGGCGCACACGCTCGACACTCAGTTAAATGTGTTCGAAACCTTCGACCCGAAGCTTTCCGATAATTCTAAAAGTTCGAAATTTTTATTTCTGGCGAACATTCTGCCGATGCTGCAAAAGCAGGTGCGTGAACAGTGCACAAAAGCTGAGTTCGTCGCCATGGACACCATGAATTTCTGGATATCTTCGATGAAGGATGCCCTGATTGAAACGGTCAAGGTCTGTGACTGCATTATTATTAACGATGCCGAGGCACGCCAATTGACCGATGAGCCCAATATTCACAAGGCGGCAAAGAAAATCATGGAATATGGTTTGAAGGCCGTTGTCATAAAACGCGGCGAATACGGAGCAACGCTTTTTACCAAAGACAGTTATTTCTCGGTTCCGGCATATCCGCTCGAAAGCGTTTTTGACCCGACCGGTGCGGGCGACACATTTGCCGGCGGATTTATGGGCTATCTTTCGAGCCAGGGAAGCGTTACGGACGAAACCCTGCGGCGAGCGATGATTTATGGTTCGGTGATGGCCTCTTTTAACGTCGAAAAGTTTGGTACGGAACGCGTCGATGCTT
Organism: Pyrinomonadaceae bacterium; assembly: GCA_043740295.1. Classification (GTDB taxonomy): domain Bacteria; phylum Acidobacteriota; class Blastocatellia; order Pyrinomonadales; family Pyrinomonadaceae; genus OLB17. The sequence continues at coordinate 2,010 of JAYUCO010000061.1, forward strand.
TGGATCATCCGGAAATTAATAAGCGTTTCAGCGATTTCAAACAAATGACGCATTTTGAAGACATTCCTTTTGAAAAAGCTTCATCAGCAAGCTAGGATTTTTTTGGCAGAAGCCTGGCCATAAGGAAGGGCTTTTTTTTCTATTGCTCTTCCTTACGGTCAGGCCTCCGCATTTGAAATGGCAAAAGAGCTCAACAATTCGCTTATCGCCTTCGGCCCTAAAACCTCTATGGTTTCTTTAACGGTTCTGGGCGCCGTCGTTTTAGCTGGTCTTTTGTTTGGCATAATTTCGTCGATCATTGGCAGCCATTGGTTGAATCTGGCGATATTCCTATTTACTTTCGCCGGATTTGCCATCTTTACTTATATGAGTTTCGCGCAGGGGCGTGATCTTGCCGCAGCAATAGGCGATAGGCGGATAGACTGGGCAAGTGCAAATCCGGAGATCCAGCGTCAGAATCTAAACATTGAGGTGGCAGAGCTTTCCAAGATACTGGAGATCGAAAGCGGCCAGATCAGCGATTTGCAATCGGCTTATATCGTTGCCGAGAATCTCGCCTTGCGGCAGATACAGCAGGAAGAAAACGTTCCTTTGACGCGTCATGTTTCGCTGAGCAGTGTTCCGTTCGATGGAGCTTTGGTCAAGAACGATACGCTGGTTTGCATCGAGGTTTCCTTTTTGGTCGCCCCCGATGTCCGGCAGGAAAAGATCGACGCGATGCTGAGCAAGATCAAACTGGTTAAGACAGCTTTTGAAAATTTGCGTATCGAAATGAAGGTCAGGTTGATGCTTGTTTTAGTTACGCAATTAACCCCGGAGGACGACGCACACCTAAGGTCTGTGCTGAACACCAAGAGATTTTCTTCAACGCCTGTCGATATTGACATTCGCCTGCTTGATTTTGAAGCGTTGCAGAGAATTTATGTGACGGACGGAAATAGTCAGTCGTAATTGGTAAATGCTACTACGCACTAATTACGATCCACTATTTTACTGACAAAAATTATGCTTGAAAATAAGGTTGGAATGGTCTTTGGTGTGGCGAACAAACGCTCGATCGCTTGGGCGTGTGCCGCTGCGTGTGCCGCACACGGTGCTAAAATGGCGTTCACTTTTCAAGGCGAGCGGCTTAAGGAAAATGTGTCGGAATTAGCCGCGACATTACCTGATTCGATCGTTGTTCCGTGTGATGTTACGAATCAGGCCGACGTCGATGCCGCGTTTCAGGCAGTTGCCGACAAATACGGCAAACTGGATTTTGTGATTCATTCGATAGCATTTGCGCCTAAAGAAGCTTTGGAAGGCGAATTCGTCACGACGACGCGCGAGGCGTTTACGACAGCTCTCGAGATCAGTGCATTTTCATTGACGCAGATCGCATTGGCTGCATCACCGCTGATGAAAGACGGCGGGAGCATCGTTACTATGAGCTATTACGGCGCGGAAAAGGTTGTAATGAACTATAACGTCATGGGTGTTGCAAAAGCCGCGCTGGAAGCTTCGACGCGCTATCTCGCGGCCGATCTCGGCAAACAGAATATACGTGTGAACGCCATAAGTGCCGGGCCGATCAACACGCTCTCCGCCCGCGGCGTCAAAGGGATGGGCTCCCTACTTGGCTATGTCGCCGAGCGTTCGCCGCTGAAACGCAATGTTCAGGCGGCAGAGGTCGGCAACACCGCACTATTCCTAGTCAGCGATCTCGCCTCAGGCATTACCGGCGAAACGATCTACGTCGATTGCGGTTACAATATCATGGGAGTCTAGCGAATTTTCGATTGGAAGAGCGACATACGTCTATTACATTATGAAGAATCGCAAATATGCGGTCGTAAATCACAAATTTAAGTAAATGGCTGACATTAGGACAAATAAAACAAAAAAGATAAACAGCAAAGCAAAGATGCCTGAACCTAAGACCGTTGCGGAGGCGAAGCAGATGGAAAATGTCCCGGAATATTGGCGATTGACCGACGACGAGATATTGCTTCGCTCGCCCGCCCCTGAAGACGAATATAAAACTTCGGATTCGTGGCGCGTCTTTCGCATCATGGGTGAATTCGTCGGCGGGTTCGACGATCTCGCGACGATCACGCGCGGCGTTTCCATCTTTGGCTCGGCACGCACAAGCGAAAGTGATCCGATGTACACAGCGGCACAGGAAACCGCCGCACTATTGGCCGATGCCGGATTCGAGATCATTACGGGCGGCGGCCCCGGGATTATGGAAGCGGCAAATCGTGGTGCATTTGCTGAGGGAAAAGTGTCGGTCGGATGCAATATCGAACTGCCGTTTGAGCAAAAACCGAATCCATATCTCACAAAATCGCTGACATTCAAATATTTCATGGTGCGAAAGACGATGTTCATCAAATACAGCAACGCCTACATCATCTTTCCCGGCGGATTTGGCACAATGGACGAGCTTTTCGAAGCCCTGACATTGATACAGACTCGTAAGATCCGCAACTTCCCCGTCGTGCTTTTCGGTTCGCAATACTGGCGCGGGCTTTTGCAATGGATAACCTCGACCATGCTCAATGAAAAATATATTAACGAAGAAGACCTCGGCCTCATCCACCTGACCGATTCGTCGCAGGACGCCGTCGATTTCATTATCAGGACCTCAAGTGCCGGCGAAAAGCTGGACAAACAATAAATTCCACACACCTCAACACTTTTGCAGCTCAACAATCGCCAATGTCACGCGAACAATCACCCATGTCACGTGAACAATCGCCAATGTCACGCGAACAATTGCTAATGTCACGTGAACAATCGCTAATGTCACGCGAACAATTGCTAATGTCACGGTGACAATCGCTTATGTCACGCGAACAATTGCTAATGTCACGCTAACAATCGCCCATGTCACGCGAACAATCGCTAATGTCACGCGACTTATTGCCCATGTCACGCGACTTATTGCTCATGTCACGTGAACAATTGCTAATGTTACAGTGACATTCGTTAATGTTACGGGGAAAATGTGTCCAGGTTGAGTATTAACTGTCTGCCGGAGATATTATTTCATCCAGTCTTTTGTGCGGTTTTACGGATATTTGCTGTTATTTCTTATCCATCAATTCCTTATACTGGCCGCTTTCGACCCATTCCAGAATTTCCGAGACGCGCCACACCGGCAGCGGATGCGACATTCCGGCGTTTATGATATTCGCCCAAAATTTATCGAGCGCCTTTTCCTCGTAATTCTTTTGGAATTCGCGGCCCTGTTCGAGAAACAGTTCGTAGTCTATCTTTGATGCAAATGTGCCGCCGGCGAGCTTCATCATCGTTCGGCCAATGACATGCGGGTCCTGCACGACCAGCAATGCGGCGCGGTCACATGAAAGTTCGGCCCGCCGCGACCAGGCAAGCAGTGCACTGCTGATACCGGCCGAAACAATGAATTTGAGGATCTCCGAACCAGGGATCAATTTGGCGACCGAAACGTTGGCGAGGGCTTCCATCAGCCTCGCCGCGGTTAAATACAGAACGTGTTCGGCGTGTATGTGACCGACCTCGTGGGCAATAACGGCCAGCGTTTCGTCTTCGCTAAGCCGTTCGAGCAATCCGGAATGCAGCACGATGATCGGCTTTTCGACGCCGCCGGTAAAGGCATTGACCACGGGATTCTGCTGAACGAACATGTCCGGCATGTCCACGCCGAGCGTTGTGCAGGCAATTTGAAGTTTGGCATGCAGGTCAGGACACTGCTTTGGCGTAACTTTTACAGCGCTCGCCATAAATGTAACGCGAATGGCCGATTCGCCCGTAACTTCTAGAAGCTTTTTTAAGGCGCTGTCTATGCCCGGAATGGCCCGCAAAGCGGCTAGCGCCTTGCTGTCGAGCGGGTGAATGTATTCGTGCTTGCTGAGATCGGCAAACTTTTTGTGCGGCTCGTTCGAAAGCGGCATTTTGCAGCGTCCGCAATTTGCCGAATTATTTTTGTAATCGGCTTTGACCGCATTTTTCTGCCCGCAATAACGACACCGAACGAAAAGACTTTTTGTTACCGCGGTCGATTCACCTTCCGCATCAGCTTTTTTCTTTGCCATGATTTAAGTTTAAGAAGATATTGAAAATTGTTCAACTGGATCTGATGAATCAAACGACGGCAGGCCGCAAAAAGTTCTTAATCCAGAAGCAGTCCCTAACGGTCAGGCTTCTGCATTAAAGAAAGACGGGCCACTGTTTCCACGTGATGAGTCTGCGGAAATAGATCGAACGCTGTGATCGATTCGATAACGTAACCATTATCAAGAAACGTCCGCAGATCCCGGGCTAAGATCGATGGCTCGCAGGAGACATACGAAATGTGTTTTGGTTTGAGCGCGATGATGTTGGAAATCGTCCGCTTTTCGGTGCCCGCACGCGGCGGGTCAAGAAGGACAAAATCAGTATTCTCAAGATTATGGCCGGAAAGAAAATCATCAACGCCGTCGCGAACAAATCTGACGTTATCAAGTTGTGCATTTTCGGCATTCTTTTCGGCGAAATCGATCGCCCGGTCATTCCCTTCGACACCGATGACCTGGCCAAATTTCCTTGCAAGCGGTAATGTGAACAAACCAACGCCGCAGTATAGATCGAGCGCCGTTTCGCCGCCTGCATCATTTAAAGCAGTTTCAATCAGCTGTTCTATAAGGAATTGATTGCCCTGGAAAAAGCTGAGGGCGGAATATAAATACTTCTCTCCGTTGACCGAAAAGGAAATATCTTCCGTCGGCTCGATGATCTCGGGCGAAAAAAGAGTAACGGCACCGTCACCGCCGTTTGCGGCCTCTATCGAAGCTCGTTCATTAGAAAAAGTTTCCCAGTCGATGTTTGTCCTAAGACTTTGCAGGGCAGCATTGAGCTCAGGAGTAAGGATAGGGCAGTGTTCGATGTCGATCACGTCATGCGAATTGCGCCTGAAATACCCGATCTTCTTCTGCCGTATATCGAGATGCCACTGTGCCCGTGAACGATATCCGAACTGCTTCGGGCTGCTGAACATCGGTATCTCGTGTTCATAATTGATCTTGCCGATCCGTTGCAGCGAATCATGAATGATGCCAAGCTTTGCCGCAAGCTGTTCCTCATAATTCATCTGCTGAAAATCGCAGCCGCCGCACTTGCCAAAATATTGACATGGAGGCTCGATCCGTTTGGACGAAGGCACAATGATCTCTTCGATCTCAGCAAATGCTGTCTTGTTTTTTAATTGGTTTATATGAATGCGGACCTTGTCGCCCGCCGCGGAAAGCGGAACAAATACCGTAAGCTTTTCGGCGAATGCCAATCCCAACCCTTTCGGGACAATTTTCTGAATATCAATGTCTAACCGGTCGCCGATCTTATAATCTGTTTTCAAGAAATACTCTCAACTTCAATTTCGATGCCGCCGACGAAGCCGGCGAAAATGTTATAGACCACAGCCCCGATTGCTCCGGCAATAAAGCCTATGATCGCGTACATGATCGGGAGGCCGATCATGACAAGAATTCCAACAACGATTCCGCCGCCGCCCAGGGCAAGTGCTTCATTTCCGTGACCGGCACTGGCGCCCATCAGAGAAAAAGCAATGATAAATAGCCCGTATGGAATACTTATCAAAAGGCTCAATATCAAACACATTACACAATAGATCTTTGCGACCGATAAAATCCCGAGTTTTCTGATCTTTAGCCTGTTCATTTGTCTGCTCCTTATTTGGTGTGTGAATTTGCATATTTTTTATCACACATCGGCTGCAGAACAAACCGTTCAGGATAATTGTTTCGTGAACAACCTATTTTAAAGCAAAATTTCCTTCTGTGAGGATCTGTCTCAACGTCTGAAGATCGCTTTCATTTTTATATGAGACCGCAAATAGTATCGCATATCGGTACTTAACCGTCGCGTAAAGGCGCTTTTTTCCGGCACTGTTCGATGTATCGATAAATGCAAATTGTCGGTTTCCTAATTTTTCGGCCTGTGTTTCGGAATAAGAAAAGTCCGGCGGGAGGTTAGTGGCCTTAAATTGGCTCCGCATCAGATCGAAATAATCAACGGCATCACGCACTTCAGTCAAGTAATTAAGATCTTCAGAAGAAATACGTATGATCGCACTTTCTCCGGTGGTAAATGTTGGCCGATAGGCTGTAACAAGCAGCGAAACATGACTAAGTGCTTTGTTTAGCCGCACCTTGCTAATATTACTTAGATCATCAGGAGCTTTTAATCCAAGATCAAAGCCCTGCTTGCCGATTTTATCGAGAAATTCATCATCAGCGATCTTCCAGGTTTCCGGAAATGTTATCTCGAATTTTAGATCAGCATTTGTGAATTTCGTGCCTTTTGTTTTTTCTTTGCTTGTTTCTTTTTGCGGGATGCTTTTGATCGGGGCCGTAACACCTCCTGTAGATGTCGGAGGCTTTTTTATCTGGCTAAAACAGTTAAATACAAACAAATAAGCAATAAATAAAATGCCGCTGGACTTTTTCATAAATAAAACAAGCCAAGGCGCGGAATTCCTTCATCTTCCCGCAGATGCTTGAGAAGCATTAGATCGAACGTCGTTTTATAAACTGACGGCTCCATCGCATCTTTATATGCCTTTAGCTGCAAACCAATTTCTTTCTCCAGTTTCTTTAGATGCGGTTTATCGGCATTTGTCACCAAGGCGCGGTCAAGAAAACTTTCAATATCGGAAAGTGTCTTATCAATGAGTTCAAAATCATCGCTCAGATTTGCTTGCAGTTCTGCAAGTCTGGTCACTGCCCGGTCAAAATCATCCCGCATTTTTTTATTCGTTGAAGCTTTCAAAAATTCAGTAATGCCGGTGATATGCGTCGTGACATCTTCGCGTGAGAACAATGCATCAGGTTCGGCAACCGATATCTCGCTTGCTTTACCGGTCTGCATCTTGAGCCATTCGTCATATTGGGCCTCGATCTCTTCGCGGCAATATAGAAGGCCTTTGATCGATCGTGATGAAGGCTTTTTATCGAATCCGTCAAAAACTGTTTCAATTGCGCGAAGCACAATGTGGAGAGGGATCCCGCGTTCCTGCCAGACCTCGATCATCGCCCAATCGATCGGACTCAGAAGCAGATTCTTGCCGCGACGGCGGACGAACGTTTCTTCGATCTCGGTAAAATAGTTGTAATAATTCAAAAATTAATGGTGAGTGGTGAGTGGTAAATTGAGAAAAGAAATCTTTTGTCTCTTCAAATCATTCACCATTATTCAAATCTGATCTTCATTCGCTGAAGAGTACGCACGTCCTCATCGTTAAGATTAAGTTCAAAATCTTCAATAGAACCATCGTCCGTTGATTTGGCCAAAGCGATCTCCAATCTCAGAGTAAGATGCGGTTCGCAGCCTATTTCACGGAGATATTCTAGGGCCTCTGTGACATCGCGGCTCGAATTTATTGCAGAATTCACCGCGTCCCCAAGATCTTTGGCAGCAATTTTTGCTTTGTCATCAAGTTCCATCTCGTCTATGAAAATGCTACGCAAGGACACGTATTAAGTCAAAAATCACAATCAAATATGTTAATCTATCGGGATTATGGCCAGTGAACGACGCGACAAATTTCAGACTTCTTCAGGTATTGAACTTCCACCGGACTTTAATCCAACTAACACAAAACAAATGGATTACGCGGAAGCCCTTGGTGACCCGGGCGATTTTCCATATACACGCGGCGTCAGGAAAAACATGTATCGCGGCCAATTCTGGACAATGCGCCAATATGCCGGTTTCGCCAGCGCCCAGGAATCGAACGAGCGTTATAAATATTTGCTGTCACAAGGCACGACCGGCCTGAGCGTTGCATTCGACCTGCCAACACAGATCGGGCTTGATTCAGACGATCCGCTGTCGGCGGGCGAGGTCGGCAAGGTCGGCGTAGCCATTGACAGCATTGAGGATATGCTCACGCTGTTTGACGGCATACCGCTCGACCGCGTATCGACGTCAATGACGATCAACTCAACTGCGTCAACTCTTCTCTGTCTATATCTGGCGGTTGCGAGAAAGCAGGGCGTCGCGTTCGATAAGGTCAACGGGACGATTCAGAATGATATTTTAAAGGAATATATAGCTCGCGGAACTTATATCTATCCGCCCAAACCAAGTCTTCGTCTGATCACCGATACGTTCGCTTTTTGTGCCGCCCAAGTTCCGAATTGGAACACGATATCCATCTCCGGTTACCATATCCGCGAAGCTGGTTCGACAGCCGCACAAGAGCTCGCTTTCACGCTCGCGGACGCTATCTGCTATGTTCAGGCCGCGATCGATGTCGGGTTGGAAGTGGATAATTTCGCTCCGCGGCTTTCGTTCTTCTTTAATTCGCACAATAATCTGCTCGAAGAGATCGCCAAATTTCGTGCCGCCCGCAGGTTGTGGGCAAAAATAATGAAAGAGCGTTTTAAGGCCCAAAATCCAAGATCGCTGATGCTCCGATTTCACACTCAGACAGCAGGGTCAACTTTGACGGCACAGCAGCCCGAAGTGAATATCGCCCGTACGACAATACAGGCGCTTGCCGCCGTGCTTGGCGGTACACAGAGCCTGCATACGAATTCTATGGACGAGGCCCTTTCGTTACCTACCGAAAACGCCGCTCGTATCGCTTTGCGTACCCAACAAGTTATCGCCCACGAATCCGGGGTTGCGGATACGGTTGACCCATTGGCCGGCAGCTTTGCCATCGAAGAACTGACGACAAACCTCGAAAATATGGCAATGGACTACATCACAAAGATCGACGAAATGGGTGGAATGCTGAGGGCGATCGAGACTGGTTATGTACAGCGTGAAATTCAGGAAGCGGCCTATGACTACCAAAGGGCACTTGAAACACATGATGCAATAGTCGTCGGCGTTAACAAGTTTCAAACAGACGAAGCAGAGACGATCCCTATCATGAGGATCGATGAGCAGATCGAGCGCGATCAGGTCAAAAGGCTGCAAGCCTTACGTGCAAAACGTGACCGGCAAAAAGCCGAATCAGCCTTAGTTAATTTAAAGGAAGCCGCAGGAAACGACGAGAATTTGCTGCCGCGGATACTGGACTGCGTCGAAAATTTTGTAACCGTCGGAGAGATCAGCAATTGTCTTCGTTCGGTATGGGGTGAATACCTGGAAGCGGTAACTGTTTAATGTTCCCTTTCACGACGTTTCTTATTTACAAAGAATCTCTCTCAACATGAACTGAAAATAGATGTATTGCAGATCTACAATCTTGCAAAACAATGTTTATTTGTGATATTATTGCTGACGATAGGCTTTGTGCCTCCAACCATCCTTCTGCAAATTTTCGACTCCACTCACTTCAGATCGATCCGTATCTATGGAAACCTTAAACGAATACCTGCAAATCCTCATTTCATCATCGAGTAACGAACTCCGTCTGGAGCCTGATAAAAACCCATATCTCGTCTCCGCAAAAGGAACAACTGATGTTTCCCGTTTCCCGATGGCTGGAACGCAGATCGGCCTGTTGGTATTTCCTCTCATACCGCCTGAGACTAAACAGGAACTGCCAAACCAGTCCGAAGTCGCATTCGTCCACCCGCATAATTTGGGCAACTTTAGTTTTGTGGTTCAAAAATCTCCGTCAGGTTTCAACGTTTCGATCAAGCCATTGCCGGCTGACAAACCATCAGAAACTGCATCACCAGAAGCTGACTTTGGCGATGAGATTCAGTCCGACGATCTTGAAACATCAACATTCGAATTTGAAAGTTCGTCCTCAGCCAAAGAGGAAAATGCGGTCTTTCAATCCACAGCCCGATATATTCCCGAACTCGACATGGCCGAAGAATATGTGCCGTCTATCACCCTTCCGAAGGGTCCGGCTATCGAGGTCGTCTCTGCATATGATCCACAATTTACAACAACTTTTTCAGATACTTCGACCTATGAACCGCCAGGACGGCGGGACGACTTCCCTATGGTTAGTGAACAATTTGTACCATCCGATAATAGTTCTTTGGTTGAACCGGCAGTAAACGAGCCGACGATCGAACTGCCCTCCGTCGACAGGCGTGGTCCCGACCGCCGAAAGACAAACCTTATGATGACTGCCCGTATGGATGCCCTGTTTCATAAGATGAATGAGGTAGGTGCATCTGATCTCCATATGTCGGTCAGCATGGCCCCGATGGTCCGCAAGGACGGCAAGATGGCAGAGCTTGAATCCGATGAATCGATCCTGACTCCCGACACAATGCGGGAATTGCTGACATCCATCATGCCGGAGAGAAACCGGGAAGAATTTGCAGATCGCAAAGATACGGACTTCGCCTATGAAATTCCGGGCCTCGCTCGTTTTCGCTGTAATATTTTTATGGACCGTAAGGGTATGGGCGGAGTTTTCCGTATTATCCCGACGAAAATACTGACCGCCGAACAGCTTGGGCTTTCAAAGGCAATTATGGACCTTTGCCACCTATCAAAAGGTTTGGTTGTGGTAACAGGCCCGACCGGTTCGGGAAAATCGACCACATTGTGCGCAATGGTCGATTCGATCAACAAGAACCGCGAAGACCACATCATTACCATCGAGGACCCGATCGAATTCGTCCACGACAATCAAAAATGCCTGGTAAACCAACGTGAAGTCCACAATCATACCGATTCGTTCAAGGACGCCTTGCGGGCGGCCCTTCGCGAAGACCCGGACATTGTACTCGTTGGTGAAATGCGCGACCTTGAGACGATTTCCATCGCCATCGAGACAGCCGAAACGGGCCATCTTGTCTTCGGAACCCTTCACACAACGACCGCCCCATCGACCGTTGACCGCATCATCGACCAGTTTCCCGCGGACCGGCAGCAACAGATACGAGTGATGCTAAGTGAATCATTAAAAGGGGTTATTGCTCAAACGCTGGTGCCGAAGAAAGGCGGCGGGCGGGTTGCGGCTCTCGAAGTTCTGATTATCACACCTGCGATCAGCAATCTGATCCGCGAAGGCAAAACATTTCAGATACCTTCGGCGATGCAGACCGGCCGATCGCACGGCATGGTGCTGCTCAACGATTCGCTTTTCGATCTCGTCCAAAAAGGCCTCGTCGAACCGCTCGATGCATACATCAAAGCAGTTGATAAAACAAACTTTGAAACAATGCTCACTCGCGGCGGCTTTAAGATCTAAAACGCGATGCAGAAATAGTCTGCACATCCCGACTATTTCACATTCACATTATTTGCAGTCAACGTCGTACCGGTTGAACGCTGGAATTCGGATATGGCCTTGTTTAGGTCTGTCTGTGCCTGGAGTTCGCGGCTGCGGGCGGCAAGAAGCTCTGTTTGCCGCTGCAACACGAGATAAAACGTCGTCGTTCCGGCTTTAAATTGCCGTTGTTCGCTTTCGGAAAGTTTTTCGGCGGATTCGCGGGCGGCGAGTGCAGAGGTTAGCCGAGCTTCGGAAGATCGCAGCGCCTGAAGCGCGTTGCGGACCTCGGCCTCGATGACCTGTTCAGCCTGCGCCCGCAGGTTTCCTATACGTTCAGCCTCTACAAGCGTACGGCCAAAATTAGCTTTAGCTACTGTGTTTCCCCAAGGCAGCGAGACCGTTACGCCAATGCGATATGTCGGATAGTCCTGCTGAAGCAAGTTTGCCAGCGAGCTAAAGTAACCGCCGACAAGATTCGGCGGAACTGTGTTTGAGGTCGTGGCAGTCGAGAGCGGGGCAAGCCCGGCCAACACTGAAAGGTCGTTGACACGAGTGGTCAGTGCCGATGGTGTCGTCGTTCTCGGCGGTGTTGCCGTGCCGGCAAGCCCGGCCGCGGTATATGAGCCTACAAGATTGATCTGCGGCTTTTTCTGATCACGAAAATAACGTTGGTCTATTTCGTTGATCTCTTTATTGGTTTCAAGCTGGGCAAGTTCAGGCCGATTGGCGAGTGCTTCGGAAACTGCTATTTCAAGCCCGATCCGCGGCGGTTCAAGCGTTATCGGCGAAACTGGCGTGATAGGACGTGACCATGTATCTGATGTGCGGTCAGGAAGCATCAAGGTCTTCAAAGTATTTTCGGCCCGCGTCACATCTTCCTGTGCGCTGTAAACGGTTTGCTCGAATGTCGTGATCTGAGCGGTCGCGGCAACGACATCTATTGGAGCAAGCACGCCCTGGTTGACCTGTCGCTGATTGCTTTCAAGTTGTGTCCGGGCTTGTTTAACGGCATCGATCTGTACCTGCAAATTACGAAGTGCAAAGGCGAGGTTCCAATACGACTGTTCAACAAGCGCAATTACCTCGATGGCTTTTTGCCTGAACTGCGAATCGGTCAGGCTCAGGTTTTTGCGGGCGATCTCTATATTACGGCGATTGAAATCAAAACGCCTTCCGCGCAGCAGCGGCTGAATATAATTGACTGTAAAATCGGTCGGATACTGCGGGTTCAAGGTCGCGTTGAGGTTCGATGTCGTAGTTCGCGAATTTGTAAAACCAGCGGTGTATGAGCCTCCTTGAAAGGGCGTGAAGCCGCTGACACCGGCGTTTCCGAAAAACTGGTTTTGCGTGACCGAACCGTTCACCGCACCACCGATCGTAGATGCCGTTGGGGTCGTACGGCTTTCGTAATATCCTTGCGAAGCGATAAGCGGGTCATAAATTCCGCGTGAACCGCGAAAATTGAACTCCGCTATTCGGACATCATTACGGGAAGTATCGATATCATTGTTGCTTTTTAATGCCAACTCGATAGCTTGCTCCAAAGTCAGAGTAAGCTGGTTCGCCATATCGACACCGACTCTCTCGGCGCTCGGAAGCGGACGCAGAGGAGCTTCAAAATTGGGTGCAATAGGCGGCGGATCGACTGGAAGATCAGCGTGTGGTATCACGCCTGAATCACCGACAATTGGTGTCGGCCTTGCGCTTGGCGGAGCCTGTGAAAATACAGCAGTAACACCAGAAATGGCCAATAATATTGTTAGAACTAAAACTTTCATTCAAAAAATCTCTATTGCATCTCTAGTCGATCAAATTCTCCAAGGTCTGTTTTCTGCAGCAATAAAGGCCGACAAATCTCCTATCGAACAAGCGTTAGGCTGGTGGTTCCGATTCGGCTTCCACTGGCTTCGCTCTGAATAATGATGTGGCCCGTTCGCATGCCGGCCTTAGCGTGTTAAGCCTAAAGGCTTTGTATCTGCTGCCTATTCCACGAAAAACGGTAGATTCCGCCGCATCGTCGAAAATTGAATAAAAAACCGGCACAGCAACCAGCGTGAGCAAAAGACACATCGATTGGCCGCCAACGACCAATATTCCGATCGAACGATTGGTCGCGGCACCGGCACCGGTTCCCAATACGAGCGGTATCATTCCCGCTACGAGAGCGATCGTGGTCATAAGGATCGGCCTCAAGCGGTCGCGGTTAGCCTGAATGATCGCGTCGTACCGATTCATACCTTTAGAACGCAAAGTATTGGTGTGATCGATCTGTAAAATGGCGTTTTTCTTCACGATTCCGAACAGGAGCAGAATGCCAAGTGCCGAAAAGATATTAAGTGTTTGCCCGGCGAGCGCCGTCGAAAGAAGTGCAAAAGGAACCGACAGCGGCAGAGTTAAAAGTATCGTGACAGGGTGGATGAACGATTCGAACTGTGCGGCGAGTATCAAATACATAAAGACGAACGACAGCAAAAATGCCAGCAAAAACGACTGATATGCTCGTTGAAGTTCTTTGGACTGGCCTGTTACACCCGTCGAATATTCAGCCGGAAGATTCAGGTCCTTTACGTGTTGTTCAAGTTTTGCTAGTGCGTCTGCTTCGGATGCATTCGGCGGCAAGCTGGACGAGATCGTAACCACCCGCTGCCGGTTCAGACGCGGGATCGACGATGGGCTGAGGCCCTCTTCGATCCTTATCAATTTTTCAAGACCAACTGTCCCGCCTTTTGATGACGCAACGGTAAAATATGCCAGATTTTGACGCGTCCGGCGAAATGGCTCATCAGCCTGAACAACGACATCATATTGCTCAGTGCCCTGGCTAAAAGTCGAAACCCGTTGTCCGGCGGCTGCAATATTTAGCGCCCTGGAAATGTCAGAAGCCTGAACACCAAGATCGGCAGCTTTTACACGGTCGATAATAAAACGGACCTCAGGCGTCCCGGAATCGATCGACGTATCTGGATCGCGGAATGACGTGTCTTGTTTCAATTTTTCCAGGACCTGATTCGCATAGCCGTTCAACTTGTCGATATCCGGGCCGGAAATATAATATCCGATACCAGAGCCGCCACGCCCCAACCCTATACTTCCGGCGATCGACGATGATGCCGAAACGGTTACCCGATAGTCTTTAGACGAATACTTTTTAACCAATCCCCGTGTTTTGTTGATCAAATCGGCTTGCGAATCCTTTCGTTCCCCAACCGGAACCAGGCTGATATTTATCGTGCCGCCATTTGAAGATCCGAGCCCAGCCAGAACCACGGTATTCTTTACGCCCGGCAATTGTTCTCGGACATCGCGGGCTATGCGGTCGAGAATGGATTGCGACGCCGAAAGCGAAGTTCCCTGCGGGCCGCGCAAATTAACCTGAAATAGCGATTCGTCTTCGTCCGGCAAAAAAGCCATACCGACAAATTTATAAAGCGGCACAATAGATACGACTGTAATAATACATATCAAAACAACAACCCATCGAAACCGCATGGCGAACCGCAGTAGCCAGGTATATGATCCGTCAACCTTGCTGTAGAACCAGCCGGACTTACTGTCATGTTGGCCTTTTGATGCTGGATCATCGTGGGTCTCATTTACATATGACAGCAAATCACTATCTGAAACCTCCGCATCTTCGCGTCTCCGCATATTCGCGTCACCGGCATTCTCTACTTCTTTTTGCTTGATCCAGCGGGCAGCCAGCATCGGGGTGAGCGTAAAAGAAACGACCAGCGAGACAGCGATGGCCGCGGCTGAGGTCAAACCGAAAGAAGACATAAAACGTCCAACGATGCCGGTCATAAACCCAACAGGAATAAAGACGGCCAGTAGCGAAAGCGTCGTCGCAAGCACAGGCAATCCGATCTCTTTCGTGCCTTCGACAGCAGCTTGAAAGGGATCCATTCCTTTTTCTTCAACAAACCTGTAGATATTTTCGAGCACGACGATCGCGTCGTCTATGACGATGCCGACCATTAACGTCAGTGCCAGCATCGTCATCTGATTTAGTGTGTAGCCAAATGCCGCGATCAATGCAAATGCCGCTATTATCGAAACAGGTATGGCAAGCGCAGCGATTATAGTGGTGCGGAAATTCCACAAAAAGAAAAAGACCACAATTGCGGCACAAATCCCGCCAAGGATCAAATGTTCTTCTATTGCGTTGAGCGAATTTTGAATAAATTCGGACTGATCGCGGATGATAGCTATTTTTAAGTCAGCGGGAAGGCCAGGTATTATCTCCGACATTCTCGTCTTAACATTGTTGATAACCGAAACCGTATTTGAGCCGGATTGTTTACGGACGCCGACTGAAACTGACTGGGTGCCGTCCAGCGAGATCGCCGAACTAGCATCTACACCACCCTCCTCAACTCTGCCGATATCCTTAAGCTTTACCGGATATCCGTTTATCGTGGCAATAACGATATCGTTAAAACCCTTGACGTCGGTTATCCTGCTTAGCGTTCGCAGCCCGACGGTTTTGGCTCCCTCAACAAGTGTACCGCCTGGCAGCTCTTGATTCTGCGCAGTAACCGCCGATGTCACCTGCGTCACCGAAAGATTATGTGCCCGCAGCCGGTCTGGGTCAATGTAAAGCTTTATCTGCTTTTGGCGGCCTCCGAAAACGACTACTTCGCCGACACCATCGGCTGATTCGATCTTGTCCCGGATCAAAGTCTGGACCAGATCGGTCAGCTCAACGATATTGCGCGGACCGCTAATTACATATTGCAGCACAGGCTGCGAATCGGGATCGGTTTTACGGGCAACCGGCGGATCGGCATTGTCAGGTAGCCGGTTAACGACGCCACTCAGCTTTTGCTGAACTTCCTGGTATGCCTGGTCAGGATCTTTCTCCAGATTAAAAGTAAGGGTGATATTCGAACTTCCACGCGACGACGAGGACCGCATTTCATCAACACCGGGAACGGTATTTAATGCTGCCTCGATGATATCAGTGACCTCGCTCTCCATTTCCTCGGGTGCTGCTCCGTTATTATTAGTGGACACCGTAATGGTCGGAAGATCAATTTTGGGAAAGCGGTCAACCCCGAGTGTAAAAAAGCTAAAACCACCGACAACCGTCAAAAACAAGACGATCACGGTCGCGAAAACCGGGCGGTGCACACATATTTCAGCTAGCCATTGCATATCATTCAAGTTTCATGTTTCAGGTTCCAGATCTCAAGTCAAAGAAATCGGCTTTCTTATCAGCTTGAAACCTTATATCTAAAACTAGGAACTTACTTTCGCTCCCTCATACAACTGCGCCAAATTGCTGGTCGCGACCGTTTCATCAGCGCTTAGGCCGTCAAGTATCTGCACGAAATCTCCTTCTTCCGTTCCAAGCTGTATAACGCGGAGTTTTACAACGCCGTCAACGATCACGAACGCCCTGTAAGATTGCGTACTCTGATCGTTATATACGGCTGATTTTGAAACGAAGATTCCGGCAGCTCCGCCTTCTTTTGTTATCCGTACTGTTCCGAACATACCTGACCGCAGCAAGTTTTCGTTATTTTCTATCTTTGCCTCAACTACCGCCGAACGTGACGCCGCATCAATAGCCGGGTTGACTGCCGTCACCGCACCGGCAAAATTTCTCCCTTTAAAAGCATCGACCTGCACTGAAACTTCGCGGCCCAGATGCACGGCGGGAACATCCGCTTCGGATATCTGGATAAGAATTTTTATCGGGTTTGAGCGAAGTATAGTAGCGACTATTGATGCTGAGGAAACATATTCTCCGACAGCGGTGGGACGATTGCTGATAAACCCGGAAAAAGGTGCCCGGATGATCGTGTCCGCAATTGCCTGTTGTGCCGAACCGACCTGTGTTTGCGCGGATTCGACTGCGGCCTGAGCGCTTTTGATCGCCTGATTGCTTTGTTTTGCTATATTTACGGCGGCATCAAGCTGTTCCTTTGCACTATTTACTTTTGCGCGCGCGGTGTCACGCGTCGTCCGGAACGTCTCATAAGTTATTGATGCCACATCGCCCGTTTCAACTAACGCTCGGTACCGTTTCTCGTTGGCTTCAGCCTGACGGAGTTCGGCAAGCATCTGCTGGTAATTGGCATTCGCAGCCCGAACTTCCGGTATTGTCGAAGTATTGAAGGTTCCATCGGGCAATAGTCCAAGCCTGGCTTCGGCTTGACGGACGGCAGCAACCGACTGCTTTACGCTCGCTTGCGCAGAAGCAAGCTGCAACCGGGCATCCTTATCGTCTATCACCGCTATAACACTGCCCTGCGAAACAAACTGTCCGACATTTACCGAAACATTTTTGATCTTGCCTGCAGATTTAGGGGCAATGTCAGAGGTTTCGTCAGCAACCAGGCTGCCAGTTGCCAGTATTGACGCCGGAACCTGGCGGGATTCGGTTTTCGCAACGGTAACCGGGATAGCAGCGGTCGCAGACGCCGAATTCGAATTAGAATTGTTGCGGGATTCACCGGCCGATTGCGTCTTCCCGCAAGCAATGCAAAGCATCGCGGCAAAAATACCAACTAATACTTTAATCACCAAAATTCTACGCGCTTTAAATAAGTTCAGCATATTATTCCGTTAAGATATAGATTTTACAACAGTTGCGTACCTGTCATAGTCAAGATTATGTAAATTTTTGTAAACTGCGTTTTCGAATGCCGGCTAACAATATAAAATCCGCTTAGGTAGTAATGGTATTTTTCGCATTTACCGGGCCTTTGCTATAAGATATCTTTACCGGATTTGGAAGATAAAGTTAAAGGTCGATTGTTGGGTCTTTGCGTATTTCAACGAACATTATCTTTCAAATACGGAGTACAAAAGTTTTTCAATAAATACACGGAATAATAAAGAGGATGGGGAATTGATGTTAGAGGAAATCTCAGCAACCAAATTAAAAGAGCGCTTGGACGCGGGTGACGATATTCAATTGATCGACGTGCGTCAGCCTGACGAATACGGCTTCGCAAAGATCGAAGGCGCTAAACTTATTCCGCTCGGCGATGTTTTGAGACGAATGGATGAAATTGACCCGGCCCGCGAAACAGTGATCCATTGCAAAATGGGGGCACGAAGTGCCAAAGCAATGGAATTATTAAAACAGGCCGGTTTCACAGGTGCAATGAAAAACCTTAAAGGCGGGATCACGGCCTGGTCCAATGAGGTCGATCCGAAGGTTCCAAAATATTAAAGGCTCTGAGTTCGCTCGTTGGCCTGCCGTTCATTAACTGCGATAGTTTAATTAAAAACGCTCAGCTTAAAGCATGAATTCTGAGCTTATATCGTCACTCATGGTGATAATTTTCATTCCTTCGTAAACATCTGTGCGACAGGCCATGACAGCTTTTTCCTTATCGCCGTTCTTTATCCGGACCTGGCAATTCAGGCACTCACCGTTCCAGCAGAAATCACCATAAGAAATGGCTTCCATGTCCAAAAATTGCAGCCCTCGCAATATCGAATTATTCTCCGGCACAAGATGTAGTTTGCCGCAAATTTCGATCTCGATAAGCCGCTCGTATGGTTCAAACATTTCGTTTTCGATCATAGACTACTCAATGGAAGCAGATTGTCTCTGGAGCTTGTTCGGTTGCACTAAGCTCATTATGGACATATAACTTGCGCTTCGGTCTTTACTTTGAACTTTGAACGAACTCCGCTAAGATATTTTACAGAAAGGAGTAATTTTAAACAATGGCATTAGTTATATACACCAAACCGGGATGTCCTTACTGCGCCCAGGCCCGAAATTATTACAACGAAAACAGCATCGTCTTCAGCGAACATGATGCACAAAACGACAAGCAAAGTCAGCGGGAGATGTTGGAATATTCGGGAGGAAACTTGGTGGTGCCTTGCATCGTAGAAAACGGTGCTTATATTGGATCAGGTTGGGGCGATCCGCCGCGCGGCTGAACGATCGTACCCGAATAACCGGCAGTTTGCCGGAAGCACACGATTTTGGATTTTGGATTTTGGATTTCTGCGCATAGACTGTATTTGCGCCTTTCGGATATCTTCGATCCCAAATCCGCAATCCAAGATCCAAAATCGCTATGGTTGGTTCGCAAATTAACCAGTATAAAATTCAGGAAAAGATCGGCTCAGGCGGACAAGGAACGGTTTACAAAGCTCTCGACACGAAGCTAAACCGGACCGTTGTCATAAAAGTCCTGCCGCCGGAACTGACCTTAAAATCCGCAAACTTCAAACGATTCGAACGCGAAGCCCAGCTTTGCTCTCAACTCGATCACCCAAATATCTGTACTGTTTATGACTTTCACAATGAGAACGGCGTTTTTTATATTGCAATGCAGTTCGTCGAAGGCAAGAATGTCCGGCAGCTCGTAGCTGGAAGGCCGCTCGAATTAAAGAGTGCGGTATCGATCACAATACAGGTTACAGATGCACTCGCATATGCACACTCAAAAAACATCATCCACCGCGACATAAAGGCGGGAAATATAATGGTTTCCAGCAGCGGACAAGCAAAGATACTCGATTTCGGACTTGCCAAACTGCTCGAAGACGAACACGAATCACAAAATCAGGGCCAGAATAAGCACGACATAACGGAACTTGGGATACCTTACGGAACGGCTACCTATGCCGCTCCCGAGCAGGCAAAGGGCGAACGGGCAGATGCCCGCTCGGATATTTTTTCGACAGGTGTTCTGCTTTATGAAATGCTAACTGGCATTTGGGCATTTCAGGGCAAAACAGTGATCGATGTCCGGCATCAGGTTTTGTACGGCACCCCAAAACCGCTTGAACAACAGCGGCAGGAAACCCTTCCGCCGCAGCTTCAACAGATCGTCGATAAAGCCCTTGCCAAAGACCCGAAGGACAGGTATCAGAAAATATCAGCCATGCGTGACGATCTCAGATCTGTCCTTGAACAGATAGCCGGAACACAGCTGATGGCGGGAGACACATTCGTTCCTAGTCATGTTGATAGCGGCGTATTCAAAAAAGCTTTGAGCTGGTTTACCGGCAAATCCGTTCCAGAAGTATCTTCCGGGCGAACAAATTCAATTTCAAATTCACCGTCTTTTGTACCCGATATTAATCTGACTGCCACCGGGCAGGAAAAGAAAAGTGTCGCAATCTTACCTTTCAAAAATCTAGGACATGAGGAAAGTGCTAATTTTTATGAATTTGCACTCGCAGACGCTGTTATAACAGAGCTTGCCCAGATCAGGTCGATCATCGTCCGGCCCAGTTCCGTTATTGCGAAATACCACGGCACCGAGGTCGATCCACGCGAAGCTGGCCGCGAACTACGTGTCCATGCTGTACTTTCCGCCGGCTTCCTTCGCGGCGGCGATAAATTGCGGGTAACGGCCCAACTGCTCGATGTCGTGACCGGGGATATACTTTGGAGCGACCGCATCGACGCCGAAGGTTCTGATATTCTCGCAATACAGGACAGTATCGCCCAGCGTATCCTCGAAGGCTTGCGTTTGGAACTTTCTGATGTCGAACAGGAAAAATTAGGCCGCCGAGCTACTGACCATGCCGGAGCTTGGGAAGAATACCTGCGCGGCAGGGACAATTTTGGACGTTTTATATTCCGCACTTTGTCCGTCGATGACTGCAACGCCGCGATCCGTAATTTTAAGAACGCTGTTGATCTGGATTCGCATTTTGCTCTTGCATACAGTGGGTTGGGTGCCTGTTACGCAAACCGTTTCTTTAAAGGCCTGGGCGAACCTGAAGACTACTCACATGCAGAAACGGCGTTCAGCAAAGCTTTTTTCTACGACCCGAATGTCGTTGAGGCACGTGTGCTGATGGTAATGATATACATGGCCCGCGGCGAAAAGAAAAAGGCCCGTTCCGAGATCGAGATCCTTGAAAAGCAATTCCCTAACGAAGCCCCTCTATATTTTGTGAAAGGCGTGATGCACCGCCTGGACGGCGCATATGAAGAATCGTTGAAGGCCTTCGAAAAACTATCGCGGCTAGATCCAGCAGCACGCGCCGTTTCGGCTTACAACCGTGCCCGTATATATATCTATAAACAGGATTACGTGCAAGCGATCAAAGAGATCGAGCGTGGAGAAAAAGCTGAACCTAATCATCCGATGCTGGCGATATTTCGTTCGGGTGTGTACTATTTTCGCGGGGATACCCAGATGGCAATTGACTTGCTGAGCAGCGTACTTGAAGAAAATCCGGAGATGGATGGCATCAGGCCTCTCTATGCGGTTTTTCTCGCGGGTGCTGGCCGGGCTGACGACGCTAAAGCACAGCTTACAGTCGATGCTCTCAGCCTTTCACGGGCAGATCACGATATGGCTTACTGGGTCGGGCAAACTTATGCCCTGCTTGGCGATAAAGATCTGGCGTTTAAATGGCTAAATCGCGCCGTAAGACTCGGCAATGAAAACAAACCGCACTACGAACGCGATCGAAACCTGGACTCACTTCGCGATGATCCCCGTTTTACTGAACTGATGGGCAAGATCGGAACTGCAGATTGACTTCTATATAGCAAACATAACGCTTTTTAGGCCCCTTATCGTTACGCAGCCACTTCTTCCTTTTCCACGGCGATCATTTCACGCACTTTTTTCTTTAGAGCTTTCTCGAATTGTCTTGCTTCGTTAACCCCATCAAAGGAGAGCTGCTGAAGATTGGCTTCGATTCGCTTCCGGTAGTCGGATACGAGCGAATCGGACACACCGAGCATTTCCGCAACTTCAAGCTGCGTTCCACTGTCCGAGATCAGATAACAATGCCATAAAACACTTATCATTCGATCATACTGCTTTACTTTGCCGCGAACTGATTTATGCAAATTCCTCAGGAAACCATCGACAAAACCTGCCGCTTCACCTTCGGCCTCATGGCGGAATAGATCTTCTTCCGGTGTTTCGCGGGTGTCTGCGATCTCAAAATGGCCTCTTTCGTCGTCATCGCTGTCGCCCGAACCGCCAACCGGCACGAGATGGATATCCATTATCGGCAAACGTGACATAACAAACGACCGCAAAGACCTTACATCGACAGGAGAATCTATCGCCTTGAAAACACGGATAATAAGTTTTTCGAGTTCCGGGTTGCTGATCACGATCTGTGAGTCACCGGTGCACCCTACCATTCGCGTATCTCTACCTTGAAATGAAACGACTTTTACACGTTCCTGCATTTCCTGCACATCGCGGCGCATTTTATGTATTTTCCAATCGCTGAGGCCATAAAGACGGTCGGCTAATCGACGGTGGGCGTCAGGATTATCGACGTTATCAAAGCGCTTGAAAGTTTTTCCCGACTGTATCAACGTCGAAATACGACGGGCCAGACGGTAAGATTCTGGGTACCTTTTCCGGAGCTCAGCCGTCAGCATATTTGTCAGTTCGATCTGGCTGATCTCTGCTTCGACCTCGGCATCCGACATTGCCGTGTCGATATAATGCTGAAAACGTTCCTTGCTGAGTAAAGCCACGAAAAGTTCCTGCGTCAGGTCCGTATAGGCGTTATACTTCCCTTCTTCAACCAGAAATCCGGCACGCTTGGATGCCCGGACCAGCGGGTGTGACGAAACTATCCTGTGAAGCTCGATCCAGATCTGATTCACATCAGATGCCTGGAGGCTTTCATTCCATTTGCCGACCTTGTGATGTCTTACAGGGGCGGTTTTTGGCAGGGTTTCCTGCTGTTCAAGTTGGTTCATATTTACCCTTTGACTTGTTCGTGATTTTCGCTCGGCTGAATTCTTGCTCCGGTAAAATTCGCTTTCATCCCAGCCGTTATGTAAGCCGGATTAATGGAATTTTCAGAACATTCTTCGTCTTAAAATTTGAGTTTGGTAGAAATGCTATGCGAAAATATACGCCGAGCACTGCGGCTATTTCTGGCTGGCGGGCCATGAGCCGAATACCGCTCACTGCCTACAATTTAAATATTAGCAATTATTTTCAAATAGAGCAACAAGTTTTTGCATTAACAGCGTATTTTAAACATGCTCTTGTAATTACTGTAATGACTTAGCTTAAAGAGTATTTTGGCTTACTTTATTTTCAAGATACACGATGTGCTTAAAAAATTATCGCCTAAGTTATGGAAGGATTGCTTCATTACGGATTTACATTGGTATAGTTGGACATTTCCTCCGGTCAGCATGAACTGTGTCATTAAGACAGTAGATGGGATAAGTCTGCTAATATATTTTTTACGATGGAAAAATTTTGCAAAAATGAAGACTGTCCGGCATCGGAAGATCTGCTTGCTTTTCAGATAGGCGATATGCCGCTGAACGAGGGGCGTGAAATCCGCCAACATATCCGGGTTTGTGAATTCTGCGCCGCCGAAGTAGATTTTTATTCACATTTTCCGCCGGCCGAGGAAAGTGTCGAACCTAGTAAAATGCCAAAACCGCTATTTGAGCTTGCCGAAGCATTACTGAGCAAGAAAAAGGATGATGCTTTTTTTGAGAGATTAATGGAAGAAGATAAATGGGAAAAGGTTAGAATTGAATAGCGAAAACTAAAAATAATAAATTTTCATTTTTGCTATTTTAATTTTTAACTCAAGAATTCCCGCAAATTTCATCAATAGCTTCGCCGTATTTTTCGTCAATGACGCCGCGTTTAATTTTTAACGTAGGCGTCATTTCTCCTTTGTCGATGGAGAATTCACGTGGCAACAGGTAAACGCGTTTTACCCTTTCGTAATCGCTTAGTTCGCGTGTCAATTCGACGGCATCACGCTGCACTCTTTTGATAACATACGGATTTTCGCACAATTCCTCGCGCGTTCCGGTTGCTTCGATGCCATCGTCAGCCAAAACTTCTTTTAGAGCATCCCAATCGGGTACGATCAACGCCCCGACCTGTTTACGGCCCGAACCGACGACAACCGGCTGCGAAACCAATGGGCTTTGCTTCAAAAGGCTTTCGACTTGCAGCGGAGCGACGTATTTTCCGTTTGATAATTTAAACAGGTCTTTTATGCGGTCGGTAATGAAAAAATGTCCGTCAGAGTCTTCGTAACCTACATCGCCGGTGTGATAAAAGCCTTCAGCGTCGATCACTTTTGCAGTTTCCTCAGGCTTATTGTAGTAGCCGAGCATCACATTTTTTCCGCGAACTATAATTTCGCCATCCTTTTCGGCTATCTTCATCTCGATGCCTTCGAAAGGCGAACCGATGGAGCCGACCTTGCTGTCGTCCGGGCGATTGGCACAAGTAACGCAGGCTTCGGTCATGCCATAACCTTGCAGGATCGGGATTCCGGCGGCCCAGAAAGCATAAGAAAGTTTTTTTGACAGCGGTGCACCGCCCGAAACAAAAAATCGCAGATGCCCGCCGACGCCTTCACGCCATTTTGAGAAGACCAATTTACTCGCCAACGCGTGTTTTGCAGCGAGTACCGGCGAAACGCTCCGATGTTTGTCTTTTGTTTCCCAGTAATCCTGCCCAACGGTCAAGGCCCATTCGAAGAGTGATGTTTTCCATCCTCCGGCGGCTTTACCTTTTTTGACGATCTTGTGATAGACCTGCTCGAATAGGCGCGGAACGGCGGTCATGATCGTCGGCTTGACCTCTGACAAATGCGAGGCGATCTGATCGAACGAGGCACAGTAATGGATCGAAACGCCATTTGCGCATAGGACGTAAAAAACGGTCCGTTCAAAAATATGTGAAAGCGGCAGCACGGCCAATGAGCGGTCGGTGGTGCGGATCGGCAGGCCTTTTGAAATGGCGGAAACATTGGCGGTAAAGTTTTCGTGGGTCAGCATCACGCCTTTTGGCTCGCCGGTCGTGCCTGACGTGTAAATTATGGTCGCCAGATCGTGAGTACCGACCTTAGCCAACAGCCCGTCGAATGTTTCTATGTCGTCCGAATTTTCGCCCTGCGATTCGACATCGGCGAGGGTCATTGCCCGATTGTCGCCTTCGGGTTTCGCGTCGGCGTCGAAAAAGATCAGCTTTTCGATACGTTCGACGCTTTGAATGGCGGCCTCGGCATGTTTGAGTAGTTTTTTGCCGCTCACGAAAAGCATTTTCGCACCCGAATCTTCCAGAATATAGCGTATCTGTTCGACGGCCTGTGTGGTATAGATCGGGACGTTGACGGCACGCAGCGACAGTATCGCGAGGTCGGTCAGCGACCATTCTGGACGGTTTTCGGAGATAATGGCGATGCGGTCACCTTCCCGTACGCCCATATTATAAAGCCCAAGGGCAATGCGTTTAATTCGTTCGATGACCTCGGTCCCCGAAAGATACGTCCAGACATCGCCGATCTTGTAGGCAAGGGCGTCCTTTTTATTGTTTCGCCGAAACGATTCGATACAGTAATGCGGGATCGTCTGCGGGATATTTTCGAAACCTATTAAATTATTTGCCATCATTAAAATTTTTCTGCCCTTTCATTCCTCGCTGGAAAAACTCAGCGACGTGACATTGTAACCGCCAACGCTCACACCGCCATCGATAATCATTGCCAGCGACAGATCGTTTTTCGCGTCCCTGTAAATGCACTCAAAACCGCCCTCATCGCGGCGGTTGCAGCCTTCGAATTTCATCACCCGCCAGCGAACGCTGAAAAGCTTATCGACCGCTTTTTTTTCAGCGATCTTGAGCGCCGATCTTCGAGCTTTAAAATGCCACGCCTGATAAAGTTTTTGGGCGGTGAGTTTCGGGTTTTTGCTTTGCAGCTCCCTCGCAGCAATCGCTGAGATGAAAAGCAGAGCACAGGCAAGTCCGGCAAGGATTAATTTTTTCATTGAGTTGCGTATCATTTTAAGCATCATCAGCCCGGTGCCGCCATAAATTATTATGAAATTCGAATAAAAAAGCGATCATTCATTTTTGCAAAATGGCCGCGGCATGTCCAATAAGACTAATACCTGCGTGTCCGTTCTCCATTTGAAAACTGCGCGAAATGTGTTTTATTATTTGCACGATGTTTCATGTGTAGCACGTGCCACAATTTGCTGCCAGGCCGATTTTTAGGGGCATTGGTAAAAGTCAGAGCTGAGATTGGTAGAGTGTTTCCCTTTGATTGATAAAGTGTTTTGCCCGCATTAGTAAAAGGTTTCAGACATAAATTTTGCTTTACCAATCCCTTCGCCCGGCCGCTTTTTCATCTTTAGGAAAATGCACCAAAGCCCCGCCCCGCCCGGCCATCCCAAAAACAAAAAAAGGCGGGCAAACACCCGCCGTCAAATCTACAATTAACAACCCCTATTTCTCGGCGACCCCAAGCATAAAATCGCTGATCGAAGAAAGGTTATCAAACGCAGCGCTAACATCTGTGTATATAACGTCAGATGCTCCGCCGCCGGTGATCCAATATCGAGGAGGCAGAAAAGTGGAGGAAAGATTTTCCGGGACATAAGTTTTTCGGTTGTACGGAGCTATTACGACGTTGCCCCGAATATCGCCGCCGCCGCCGCCGCCGCGCTCCCATCCTTCTTCACCGGTCACAATGATCAACCCTTTAAAATTGAAGCCGCCGAGACTTGTGAGCTTACCGGTTACCACCAAAATCCCGCCGCCTCCTGCACCGGCTCCGTTACCCTGATTTCCTACTGTGCAACTGCCTTCACAGAATGTTATTCCTGTTCCAGTAGTGTAATCACCCGGATTTCTCAGAGTTTGTGAAGGACTAACAAAATAACGCCCAGCCGTTCCAGCCTTTTCCCGGAGCAGGTCTACCAAAGCATCCAGGCCCTGAGGAGTTTGCTGCCAATCAGGAATATCACTGGAGAGTAAAGCCGGCGGCGGGCTAACCTGCCCAGGATTGAAATTGGCGGCGATGTATGTATTTGCAGTCGTTAAGTAGGCTGTATTAGTAAATCCAAATGCCGGCACTCCTGTTTCGGCATTCCCGCCTGAGTAAGTAATTCCGGCTGAGCTTCCGGGCTCAAAACAGTGGTCCTGTGGTCCGGTTGAAACACATGGCGCACCGATCAATGAAGTTGCCGCTCCTGACGCGAATCCGTTAAATACATTTCTTTGAACAATACCTTCGAGATTTTTTAATGCCCCGTTCGGCCCGTATCCCGTCGACCGTACAAGCAGTCGGTACGGCGGAACCGGCGACAAGAACAAATAGACCGGAGTGGCAGCGGCTCCTGAAATAAGCGTTTGTTGAACGGTTGCACATCCCGGACTAACTCCCGGACGTATAGTCGTTGTGCACAGTTCAATAGTACTGCCCAGTAAAGTATAATTTTGTGAAATGAATTTGAGTACAACCGGCGGGCCGTTAGCTGCCGCTGGCTCGAACCAACCACGGATCGAGCGAGTCCCAGAACGCGGTATCGTCATGTTGAAATCAACTTGAAATTCTACCTTTACACCAAGAGCCAATTGAGCCCCCGATCCTATATTAGTTATTTGAAAGGTACTCAATGGCGGATTAGCGGGATTGCCTGCAAATGTTACTGTCGCAGCAGAACTATTCGTCAGCGTGATCTCCGTCCGATTGGTCGCCGTACTGTTTGGAACGTATATGGTTCGAGCATCCCCTGACAGAATGCCAAGCGAAGTTGAAAGAAATGCTCCATTTGTTGAAAAAGTAGTCCGTATTTCGCTGCTATCCGGATCGGTAACATTTATGCTGTATGCAGTCCCGGCATTGGAAGTGTAAGCAGCCGCAGTGTCTCCAACAACAACTCGAGTTGGAGACCCGATCGGCCAGTTATAAGGGAGTTTAGCCGAAAGTGTCGGATTGGCGTTTGAATAACTGTAAATTGTTGAGTTTGGAGTAACAGTAGTGTCGTTGCGTAGAAAATTTACTGTTGCCTGGAGGCCACTTTCTGCGGCATAGTATGCCTTTGTTTCTGAAAGAACATCAGTATTATTCCTCGAATTGGCCCCAACTGCGGAGAGCATCGCAACCGAGGCGGTAAGCAGGAAAAGCGAGATCATAATGACTGTAATAAGTGCCGCTCCGCGTTCATTTTTGTTGTTTTTTCTGTATATTTTTTTTTCGCTATTCATTACTCACCTCCTGCGTTGAGTTCTGCCGCTATTAAATTAAAGAAGAATAGTTAAAAAGATTTAAATGTCGGCAGCGGAAGATCTGCTAATAATTCTCTTTCTAACCGCAATTTTGTCAGTATGTTCCCAAGTTCGTCATCAATAATTACAACCAGTCAAGGGTCAAATTATTTTCAATCTAAAAAATCCGTTTCAATATTGGCCCAGCATGTAAGTCGAATTACGCAATGTAACGTCCGAACTGAATTTGACAGTCTGGCCGGTCGGCTGTCCCTGAACATTTGCCAGATTAACAGTTAACGTAATATTTACCTTTCCGGTATTCTGGGCCGGAGTTGTGGTGGTGGTGGTTGCAGCACCTGTCGTGTAATTGTAATAAAGAAAATCCACATCGCTGACGCGATTTATGATCCCCGAAGTAACGTTCAAATTCTTGTCATATCTGACTACCGATTGTGAAGCTGCATCATAATAGAATGTTACATCTTCACCCGGCCCAGTGGTCGAAAGATTGGAATTGTCTGTGTTGGCCCTAAAATGTAATCTCTTATTCGTTGAATCAGTTTGAAAAACACCATTTATATCCAGCCATCCAAGACCGTTGGTGTTCAGCCCATAACCGGCGTTGCCGATCTCGCGTGACATAATATTGATCGCCGCCTGAGCCGAATTCAGAGCATCCGTCTTGCTGGTTTCCCTTTCGCGTGAGCTAAGGGCACCGGAAAATGCCGCTACCGCCACGCCCAAAATTATGAGCGTAAGAACTAACGACATCATCAGCTCGATGAGAGAAAATCCAGCCATGTCATCATTTGCGGAATTTTTACCTCCAATGACACTTTTCATAATAAATTTTACTATTGCCATTCATCTTGTTTTACAGCCTTTTGCTTTTCTTAACATCCCTAATTAGAGCGAACCCGCTGAATGGTAACGTCCGTTTTAAGATTTGCAAGCCATCCGGTTTCCGCAATAACTGGAACGGCGGTTATCTTTATTTCCTTAAACTTACAAGTCGATTCATTTGTATTTTGAATACCTGCGGTAGCAAGGTCGTTATCAATAGTTACTGATATGTAAAAAGCCCTTCCATCGGCACTATTTCGCGTCCTGACGTTCGTGTAAGTTCCGCCATTCATGGCCGTGTCAGAAGCCACGGGGATAAATTTAAGACTGCGATAATATTCAACATCCTGCTGAAGCACAGTCAAAGCCTGTGCCCGAAGGTTATTGCCGCGGTTAATTTTAACGACATAACTAAAAACAGACAGGATACCAACAGCCATAACGATCATTAATGATCCGGCTAAAATAACCTCGACAAGAGTGAATCCCGCCTCGCTTTCTGTTAAAGATTTTGTTCTTTTTCCCATCACTTTAATTAGATTGCATAATTTGATTAACGTCAGGGAACCTTTACTAACGGATTTATTCCCAAAGTGCCATCCAAGGCAGTCACCCCCGGAGCTGTAAAGCTCGGTAACGATGAACCGCCGGGCAAAAGATTGACCGTACCTGTCGGCGTTACCAGGACAATGTTCGCATTGCCGGAGTTGCCTGGAAACGTCGGACAAGTTCCATTACAAACGAGAAACAGAGGAGTGCCTCCGCCAACTATACTTGCCTCGCCGCGTTGATTATATATAACTGTAACCGGCAATGTTATGCCGCCACTTCCAGCTATCACTATATTTGCAGGTGAAGCGGTCGTTACATCATCAGCTGTATTGAGAGTTCCGTTTTGATCCTTGTCCACCCGTAAAGTAAACGAATTATTTGCATTAATTGTCACCGTTGCCTGTGTTGCGGCAGTATCTGCGCGGCGTTTTACGGAATCGAAGCGGGCGCGTTCGAGAGCTACTTTTAGTTCGCGGGCGACGTTTTGGCGTTGGAATTGAGCGTTGGCGCTGCCGCGCTGCATGAATGCGATAGAGGCGACTATCGAGATGATGACGATAACGACGAGGAGTTCGACATAGGACACCCCGTCCTGAGCCTTTAAGTTGTAACGTCTGCGAGTCGTCATAACTTTATACCTGACTTTAAGTTTGGTAAAATTCTACACCCGTTCTTTTTTTATTCAAAGCTTTTTTTTCGTGTATGGAAAATGAGCCTTGAGATATGAGCCGCCGCGATGTGACAGCCACCAGTCCTTTACAGTTCGCTATGGACACCGCCTTGCGGCGTTTGCAGGCAGGCTGCCTGCGTTACATACTTGCCTGCGTTCCAAATGTTAGCCGTGTCCGAGGCGTCCGGCCAGCTCGAACATTGGGCTGTAGAGCGCCGCAACAATAAAACCGACAAAGATACCGACCGGCACGATGGCGAAATTCTGCAGCCAGAAAAGCACGGCGGCAAGTTCACGTTCGGCACGGGTTTCGACGACCTTGGCGTAATTGTGAAACGTGTTCTGCATATCGGCCGTCTTTTCAAATGTCATCAGCACACCGGCAAATTCCTTGCCCATCAAAAACGGGTACGGCACGAAAAGTTTGTGCAGGTCGGTCGATTCGGTCATGAATCGGTGACGGACGTGCATCAGCATTTGGGCATATTCCGGGTTGCTGGATGTCTCGGCGGCGACGAGAAAGCGTTCGGTCATCGACGGAATGCCAGACGAGAGCATCGCCATTGTCCGCAGCGTCTGGGCGGCGTAATAATGCCGAAAAAACGAACCGAATACCGGCAGCCTAAGCGATGCGACCTTGATGCGGTCGCTGCCTTCCTTGGTCCTTGACCAGCGGGCAAACAGAATTGTGCCGACGAGGAGGAGAATCATAAACGCGATCCCCCACCAGCTTGTTAAAAAGTCCGAACCGCCGATCATTATCCTGGTAATAAGCGGTAATTTGACGTTGTCGCCGGATAAAAGCGACGAATACAGCTCCACCATTCTGGGCATCACAAAATACAGCACGATGCCGACCGCGATGACGCAAAACGCAATGACCGCAACGGGATACATCATTGCCGCCCTGATGCTGGAACGGATCGCCTCGGCCTTTTTCTCGGCCTCGGCAAAACGGTGCAGTGTCAACAGGAACGCGCTCTTATTGGTTCCCGTTTCAGAATCTGCGGCAGTTCCAACTTCTTCGCCGATGCGCAAAGCGCAGATGAACGTGATCGGGAACAAAGGCTGGTCGTTATTATCTTTTTGCACAGCAAAGGCTTCGGACAAGCTCCAGCCGTTGATGACGAGCTCGCCGGCATTGTATAGTGCTTCGGTCAATACCTGATTCGTTTGCGCAAATGCCAGTAGGCGGCAGACTTGCGTCGGGCTTTCGCCTATCTCCATCAGGTCGCCGAATTGTTCGGCAAGCGTCGCAAATTCGACACTCGTCGGACGGCGCGTTTTTTGCCGTTTCCCGCGGCGCTCGCTGATCGACAGGACGCTGACACCGGCCCGTTCGAGCTCTTTTGACGCCAATAGCTGCTCGGTCGTCTGGACAAACCCTTTTACCGGTTCGCCAAGTGAATCGATCCCGGTAAAATTATAACCGCCTTCGGATGTCGTCGAATCAAAAGTGCCGAAATCGGCATAAATGCGGGACGGGATAAATGGTTCGCTGGCTTTAGTTTCACCGCTGCCGCCCGAAAAACTGAATGGACGGACGGGCCCGGCTGCGGTTTCATCGATGTCAAATTCCTTCATTATTACTACTACTCCTGAAAATCAAAACATCATGGCTGATTCAGCCGACAATTTCGCCTTCGCTCATATCTTCGTGACGGTTCAGTGCTTCGCGGAGCGTCGCGGCGGTTGCGGCAGCGGCGGTTGCGGCCTCTTCGTACGAGCGGTTCGCATACTGACGCTTGCTTTCGACAAGCCCAAGAACAGCGGCGACCTCCATTTCCGAGGTGATCCCGGCGAGCACCTTTTCCCGGGCGACTGTTTTCATCGGTATCAGATAGCCGGCGTCAATTGCCTTATGAACGACGTCGCGCGACGACAAGCTGCGGTTTTGCACCCATTCCTTGACCTCGTCATTAAAATAGAGCAATTCGGCCATCGCTGTCCGTCCGCGGGTGCCTTTATTAAAACAATCCGAACAGCCGACGCTTTTATAGACCGCCGTCTCATATCTATCGGACGGAAAAGCATCGATCGTTTTGCACTTTTCGCACAATTTTTTTACAAGGGCCTGTGCACATATCAAATTCAGGCCGGTCGAAAGGTTTTCGCGCGGCAGCCCCATCTGGAACATGCGCGAAAGCGTGTCTTCGACGCTCGCCGCGTGATAGGTCGATAACACAAGGTGGCCGGTGAGCGCGGCATTGATCGCGACCGACGTATGTTCGGCTGACCGCAGCTCGCCGATACCAATGATGTCCGGGTCCGCCCTAAGACACGAGTAAAATGCGTCCCACCAACTGAACGGCGTGTTCGGGCGGAGGCTCATCTGCGTCCTGTGCGGAGACCGTATTTCGATCGGTTCGCCGATCTCGATTATCTTGTGAGTATCAGGTTCCTCAAGCGCGGCATAAATTGCCTCGAGCGTGTTGGTTTTGCCCGATCCGGTCGCACCGGTGATGACCAGGATGCCACGTTTTTGATTGTAAGCAGCCTTGAGGTCGGCGATCTGCCGCGGGAGAAAGCCGACGGCATCAATATCGCGGATCGGCTTCAGCTGCGAACGAAGTACGATCGACGGCGCGTAAAGTGTCGGCTGTGATGCAAATCTTAGTTCGACATCGGCTGTTCTGCCATCGCGTAGGGCGCGGACCTTGATGGTCGAATCGATGTCCTTGAACTTCATCTGCGTCGCATCCTTGCCGGAGGTTTCGGCAAGGCCCATGCAAAGCTGCTTGATCTTGATAAAAGGAATGTTGTCCCAGCGGGTGAACATTTCGCTGTCGTAACGGAAACGGATGCGACCCATCGGCTGGCCCGCCTCGATATGCATGTCGCTTGAACCAGAACGCAGAAATTCCATGAGGATCAACCGGACAAATTCCTGCGTTGTCAGCTCGGCTTCGCTGCGCTTGATATTTATCTCATATTCATCACGGTCCGTAAGATCGATCCATTCCTCGGCTTCGTTCTCAAAATCGGCTTCAGAGGCGGCCTGGACGGCGTAGCTTTGCTCGACGGTCAGCGACTTTTGCCCCTCGCCCCATTTTTTGGTCTTCTGCGACTGCCGTTTTTGTTTGTGTTCGAGAACGCGGGACTGGGCCAATTCGCTGTAAATATGCGAATGCAGATATTCGAAATATGCTTCGTCCAAAACCGAGAAATTAACGTGAAAAGGGCTGACGCGCAGGGCGTGGACAACGCCGTTGCGATGGTCGCCATTGCCTATCTGGACCAACCCGATCTCATAATTAGGCGCGTCGTATTTACCAGTCCAGGCATTAAGGACGATCGCACGGTAGCGGCTGGACGATTCCTTGTTCAAATACTGCGAAAACTGCTGTAATACCTCAACGCTGTGCTTGCTTTCAGGCAAAGGCATTTCAACCGCCGTCGATCTGGCGTATTGTTCCCCGTCCACGTGCAGATGCGATCCGTGGTTTTCGCTAACATTCTCATCGACATGCGGCGAGTAGTCGTTATCTGTGAAATCTTCGGTCGACATAAAACGCGATTCTTCTCTTTCGTTAATGACGTGTTCCTCTGCCCTTTATTGCCTAAATTACAATAAATCTTTCAGGCTTTTTAAGAACTTTTTTCTCACGGCCCGATCTTAGCCGGTTCCGTTACCTGTTTCGGCTCCGCATCCTGGGCCCGCTTATGCATTTGCGGCGTAATTGACGGCGGATCGGTCGTAGCTCCAGGAACATCGACCGGACGAATTGCCTCACCATACGGAACAACTGAAACTGATAAAGCAAAGTACAGACGGTTGATAGCTGACGTTTTTACCCGTCTTTTGAAAAGCTCCCCGATGATCGGAATATCTCCAAGCCCAGGGGTCTTTGATACCGTCTTGTTATCGGAATCAACGGTGAATCCGCCTAAGATCGCCGTCTTATCCTCGCCTAATAAAAGCTGTGTCTGGATCGACCTGATACTGATCGCCGGGACGCCATTCGAGATAACCGTGGTATCAACGTCATTTGCTCCCAGCCTTAGTTCAAGCGTAACGGCCATCGGATTTCCGTTGTCGTCGTCGATAACATAGGGCGTGACCGCCAAATTGTTCGATGCATTTACAAAAATAACGTTTCCCTGCCCGCCCAATGTGCTGTTGATAACGATCGGAAGCTGCCTTCCGACATCGAGGGTAGTGCACAGACCGTCAAGCACGGTTGCGAACGGCCGCGATTTTATGGAGATCACGCCATTTTGCTGAAAGGCCGTTGCCTGAACGTTAAAATCGAAAGTGCCGATTATCGTCGAAAAATCAAAAAGTGTGCCCGTGCCGAGCGTGTTGCCGAAAATACCGCCATTTGTCGAATTGTCGGCGGTGCCTCCGGTAATTGTGGTCTGGACGCCGATATCACGAAGCTTATTCTGGTTGGCAGTGTAAACCAATGCCTTGATGATGACCTGGAACGGAGGCCGGTCCGCCCGCGAAACGATCTGATCGATCAGCGCGTGCTCTTCTTCCGTCGCCCTGATCGCTAGTATGTTGCGTCCGGGAATTTGTGTGACGAAACGGTTGGTCCTTATTTCCTCGGTCTGTGTGCCGGAGTTTCCGCCACCACCACCGCTGCTTTGTGTAAAAGACCTTAATCCAAGTATCTTTTCGATCTCGACAATTAATTTGTCAAATTTACTGCTTCCTTGCTGGGCCGCGGTCTCACCATTTTGTCCCCCGCCGCCGCTGCTACCTGATCCGCCGCCCGATCCGCCGCCGGATTGGCCGGAACTGCCGCCGCAGCCGCCCTGGCCGCCTTGTCCGCCGCCCTGGCTCCTATTTGCCAGATCGACCGAACCGCCGCTCGTCCGCTGCAGGAATTTCAACTTAACAAACCTGGTCGTCACCTCGGCGCCGTCCTGCAATTTGGGCAGATCGGTATTTTCGACAAGTTCTAGCGTGTTGGGTGCGATGCATCGTGCCCTTACGCCGGAAACGAACAACTGCGAACGCAGAAGAACATTCCAGGGAATGCTTCCCGTTTTGATATTGATCGGCAAGTCACGAAGTTTCGGGCCCATCAGAAAATTGATGCCGAAGCGGTTATGGATCTGATTAAGCAGGTCGTCAAGCGTCAATTCGGCGGTCTGGGTAAAACTGATCGGGCTGCCGATGAAATTTGCATCGCAATAGCTGCCGTCCTGGGGCACTACGGAATTTTGTTCCGCTAAAGACGAAAAAGAAATCGTGCCCGTTTCGCTGACCAGCGGTTTCGGCTCAAGTGCAAGCAAATGCGGGGACAATAAACCTGTGTCTTCCGAAACAGTACTCAGAGCATCAATGAACTTCGCGGGAGCGGCCAGCACGGATGTAATTGCCGGTATCGCAGGTTCGAGCTGAGATGGAGCATAAAGCTGTCTGTACGCCGGGGACATCTGATATTGATTGGCCCTGACCAGATTGCCGTTCTCAAGCGGCCGTTGCTTTACGTCCTCAATCTTCGTCGTGCCCAAGCCGAGCAAAACGGATGGCGCCGAAGCTGTCACGGAATATTGGATCAAGAAACTGTAGATCAAGATGAGTGAAACGATCAGAACAATATTTCTTTTCATGTTTTTTTTACAATTGACGTCCGGGGATCGAAGAAAGCCGATTTTTCTTTGTGCTCAAAAACACGAAGTAAAATGCCAGCAATTTCAAAACATCAATCATTTACTCCTGTCCAAGCCGATTCCGGCCTTATAATTGCGGAAAGACGATCACCCGTAATCGATTTGATCGATCTTCCCCAAGACTTCAGCCGCGATGTGCGGAACTGATCGTCAAAATTAAAAACGACACCTTCCGGCCGTAAAGCAGCCAGCCAGCCATTAAAAAACCGCGTACCTACCGGAAAACTGACCGTCCGGTCCGCTGACTGTGAATAGAACATAACCTCTTCCTGGGCCGAGCCGCCGCTGACGACGCCGACCGGAAGCAGGTCTTCGATCGCGAAAGCAGCCGATTCCGGCCCGACATCGAGCCCGGCCCTGATCCTTTCATCGCGGTCGGCCAATCTCGCCCTGGTTGCTTCAACGGAAGCCGGGTCCTGAATGGGGACCGCATTGCCCGCGATCACCTGCCGCGAGCCGTTAAAAACGGTTCCGGCCGAAGTTGCTCTTCCGGTCGTGCCGCCTGATGTGGCCGACGTCTGCTGGACAGCAGCATTCAGCTTGACGTTGCTGCTGATCCCGCCGCGATCGACGAACGGGTCCCTAAAATTGGCATCGTCCGGTATAGAATCAAAAGCGATCACTTTTGCCAGATCGGTCTGTAATTTCGGGTCGATCACGATCGGGGCGGGCTGATTTGACAAGATCAGCTCGGCTTCACGGCTTTCCCGGTATGATGAGATCGCTCCGTAGGCCCAACTGACCACAAAGGCCGCGAAAAAGGCGGCGCCGAAAAGCAGTGCCATCCTGAACCACAAGCGGTCGGTCAGCGGCAATGAAGAAAAATGTGTATCTCTGGTCACCATGTTCACTTCCTTATTTCGTTACTTCGTTGAGCGCCAGGTCCGTCGGCAGCACGGGCACTTCGGCCGGCGGCGGAGCATGATAAGCAAACAGCGTAAAGCCGGCGGAAACGGTATTTTGCAGCGAAACTATCGAATAATCACGAACGATCAAGATGCGCGGCATCCGCGAAATATCGGTAAAAAACCGCACCACTTGCGGATAAGAGCCGCTGACGATAGCCGGTATCTCACGTTCGTAAAGCTTTTCCGCCTTGGGCGATTTTACCGATTCCTTGACCGCCTGCAGGCCGGTCAATGTAACGCCATTTCGTTTAGCGGCCGATTCGACCTGACTGAGCACGTCGGAAATTTCCGTTTCCTCTGGCAAAAGCGGTTTCGCTTCCTGAAAAAGATCGACTATTTTCTTGAATTCAGCCTTGAACTGCGGTTCGCCGGCCAGCATGTTTTCGGTCTTTTTATTCTCAACTTCTTTTTTTATGACCTGTTGGGCGTATGTGTGATTTGACTCGGACCAACCGGACAATAAAAAGCTGTAGATCAAATATCCCAGGCCCAATGAGATAACGGTCATCACGAGAAAAGTCGCAAACGGGCCGTATTTGACCGTCTCCCTCAGGATCGGATCAGTAATGCTTTGCAGCGAACCTGATTTTTTATTTCTATTCATAATTTCTCACTCGTTATACGCTGAAGCGTGAGCTCAAAATCAGGCTGCCGGTTTCGGTGTCGCCGCCAGCACTGGTGCTGCAGCCGGTTTTGCTTTCGGATCTGGCGGCGCGAATTCGACCATCGGAATATAATTGCCCTTTAGGCTCCACCGGATCACGCCCGGGGCCGACGTAGCTGTCGTCAGCGTCGAACCCGACAATACTGGAATCCCGGCCTGTCCCGGCACTGCCGCTGTCTGCGGCATACTTTCCTGCACTTCGTAGGCCAGATTGCTGAAAAGCCTCGATCCGCTGGCCGTTCCACCCGCAAATTCGAGCGACTTCAAAAATGAGGCAACCGAGTCCTTATTGCGTGCATAACCCTTCATTTCTATTTCACCGGACGCCAGCACCTTCATATCCGATACAAAAAATGAAGGATCGATATCGAACGGATAGTTCGAATTAAGCTGGTAGAGAAGCCCAATGCCTACCGGCTGCTGGCGGCGCAGAGTTGTTACCTGCGTTATAAATTCCTTGTACCATTTCAGATTTGCCTCGTAGGATTTTCTGCGGTCGAGGGCAGGTTTCAACTCCATGGTTCTCGCATCGGCACGTGAATCGCTCCACGCGGTCATGATATTTGCACGGACGAGATCGGCGAATACCGCCAAAAGAATGGCGGCAACGGCAACCGGAGCGGCGAGCAGGGCAAATATCGTCTGATTACGTCGTTTGAGCATCCGCAGATCTTCCAGACGGCGACGTTCGATCTCTTCGCTGTCGGCAAATACCAGAATGTCGCGGGCCATATCGACCGGCGGCATGATCTCCGCTCCGGCAACGACCCTGTCACCAAATGTGAACGAACCGAAAAGCAGCCCGCCCGCAACGGCTTCGTCAACCGGCACCGGTATCTGGAAGAACTCCATACCGTGCTGCCCCGAATATTCCGTGACGATCGGGGCGGCCGCCTGTAAAAGGCTGGAGTCCGACGCCCAAACGACCTGTGCATAGTTGGAAAGCAGTAATTGCTCGAGCTTTTCGGGCGAAAGCTGCAGGAAAAGCTGATCGAGCGCCCGTTTGACATACGCGGCAACCCGGACGTCGGCCTTACCACCAATGGCGTTGCCCGCTTGGCTGATCTCCGTCGGTGCCAAAAAAGCGTATTCGCTGAAAAGTCCCGTCGCCGGACTCCACAAACCGTAACTAAAACCAGTTTTAGTGATCAGCAAAAATGCCGTAACTTCCGCTTCCTTGCCTGCCCTTAGGACTGCCTGGCCTTCCTTTAAAGCGGTTAAAAAATATCGCGCCGCACACCGCAGCGGCGTTTCCACTCTCAGCTTTATCGGCGAACCGTCAGCGAGCAGTCTGTGTATCTTGTCCCGCACCGCCATGATCTGTGAACGCGGGACCTCGGTCATCGCCACCTGTCCATTCGGCAGACGCCTGATCGTACACGCCGTATCTTCGAGGGACGTTTCGAATACTGGATGGTTATCCGTACCGAGGCGGACCTGCCGCTCGGCATTTATCAGCCATTCGGTCAGCGAGACATCATCGAGCGCAAGCTGGTTGCCGTCGAGGGCAAGGATCCTGGTGCGTTCCGAAAAATCCGAGACCGAGGTCAGAAAATGCGTTTGGGCGGATATCGGCGCGACGGCCAATTGATTTCTGCGCCTGACGTTGAGCGCCGGGATCAAATTGAGCTCGGACGGAAAACGGGCCACGTCAAGATTGAACGCACCGCTGCCGCTGTCCGCCATCGGAAGCGCCGTGACCACTTCGCCATCGACGTTCCAGACCATCGATATTTGGTCCGGCGAAGATGCCTGCTCCAATGTTTGCTCCCCGTCGAAGCCCGGCACATTAATATTCTGTTGTCTCGCGCCAAAATTATTTCTCATAACAACTTTCTATTTGAACTAAAACTTCAATTTCTTCGCGATCCAGGCTCCATTGCCTGATTTTGAAAACGCGCAGCT
This sequence comes from Pyrinomonadaceae bacterium, assembly GCA_043740295.1. Lineage (GTDB taxonomy): Bacteria > Acidobacteriota > Blastocatellia > Pyrinomonadales > Pyrinomonadaceae > OLB17. Next base: position 41,290 of record JAYUCO010000061.1, read on the forward strand.
CCTGCATGATTGTTGCCAGGCGTCCGCTGCCGCCCGCAAAGGTCTTTCAGCTCATCGGCGTTTTGCGAGATAGCCAATGCCGCCTCGAGCGTGATCGAGCGTTTTTGATAAAGAGCGGCCAATGATTGATTGAGCGTCTGCATGCCGTATTTATCCGAACCGGTCTGCATCATCGAATATATCTGGTGTATCTTGTCTTCGCGGATCAGATTGCGGACGGCCGAATTCGGGATCAGCACTTCAAGCGCCATGGCGCGGCCGTTGCCGGCGGCATTCGGCAAAAGGGCCTGGCACATGATGCCCTCCAGAACGATGGAAAGCTGTGTCCTGATCTGCGGCTGCTGGACGGCCGGAAAAACGTCGATGATACGGTTTATTGTCGAAGCCGCGGTATTCGTATGCAGCGTCGCAAAGGTCAAATGACCGGTTTCCGCCACACGCAGGGCCATTTCTATTGTTTCGAGGTCACGCATTTCGCCGACCAGCACAATGTCCGGGTCCTGCCGCAGACCGGAACGCAGGGCCTCGGCAAACGAAAAGGTATCGGCTCCGAGCTCACGCTGGCTGACGACGCATTGTTTGTGTGTATGCAGGAACTCTATCGGGTCCTCGATGGTTAAAATATGTTCGTGCCGGGTGATGTTTATACGGTCGATCATCGAGGCAAGTGTCGTCGATTTACCAGAACCCGTCGGCCCGGTGACCAAAACAAGGCCGCGCGGCTTTCGGCACAGGTCGGCCGCGACGAGCGGAAGGCCGAGATCGTCAAACGAACGGATCTCATACGGGATCGCCCGGAAAACTCCGCCGATCGTTTCTTTCTGGTTAAATATATTGACGCGAAAGCGGGACATCCCCTCAAGCCCGATTGAAAAATCAAGCTCAAGCCTTTCCTCGAACAGCTTCTTTTGTTTTTCCGAAAGATAGGCAAGGGCAAGCTGCCTGGCATCGTCCGGTGTGAGGGCGGAATAGCCATCCAGCGGCTGCATGTGTCCATGGAGACGAATCTGCGGGGGACTGTCAACTCTCAAATGCAAATCAGAACCGCCCATCTCAACCAATTTGTTAAGAAGTTCGGCAAGGGTGGCTTGGGGGGGGCCGGTAATGCTCATATATCAATTGTGAAACAGTTAAAACTTATTACAACCTGTAAAACCCTTGAATTTTTCAAACTCCGAAACCGAATACCACTTCCCGTACAAATTTCGCGGTCGGCGGTTCATCTTGATGTATTAAAAAATACAAATTTCTGTTTTATTTTTTGGTAGTTTCACCGCATTTGTCATTTATGTCAAGATTTTTTTTTCATAAAGGCATTACAAACCCTTACCGAAATAAAAAAATGTCGCTATTTAACGTTATTCTTATTGATTAAAACTGATAAAATCTTTCATTAAACTAAAACTCAATTTATAAAATTTTTATGCGGCGGCATAAAAATCAGCTACACTCTTTTCGATGTATCGCACTGGATCGGACCATTAACGACGCTTCAAAAAAAAAGAAATTGTGCGATGTTCGTTCTTTTTTTGAATCTTATGCAAAATTCAGCAAAAGCTCCGTTTACGAACAGAGACGATCTTCGCTCTAAAATGCAAGGTCTGATATATGGACGGATGGCATTTATTTTTTTGCTGCTTTTGGCGAGCTGGTGGTGGACGAACGGATATCTTGCTCAATCGATACAGGCTTTTCCACAGGGTTTATTCCTGTTTTTCATGTGTTCGGCATTGTTGACGGCGGTATATCAGCTGCTGATGCATTTCAGCGCAAACCTTATCAGCCAGATACGTGCGCAGTTTTTGCTGGACGTGTTGCTGATAACATGGCTCGTTATGGAAACTGGAAGTGCCGGCTCGCCATATATTGCTCTTTACATTATTTTGATAAGTGTGACCGGCATTTTTCTCAGGAAAAAGGATACGCTGTTCATCGCCGCTGCGTGCGCCGCGTCCTTTACGGTGATCGCTGTTCTGTCCGCACACATATTTAATAGCCAGGATTCGGACCTAATGCCGGTATCGAGGATCGTGCAGCTTGTCGGTGTCAACGTGATCGCGATCCTTATCGTCGGGCTGCTGGCCGCACGGCTTTCGGAACGGACGAAAGTCAACGACGAATTAAAGGAAAGCACCGAAAGTTTTGCCGACCTCAATGTCTTGCATGAAAGGATCGTGCAATCGATCGGTTCCGGCCTCATCACCACCGATCTTGAAAAAAAGGTATACGCTTTTAACCGCGCGGCTGAGGAAATTTCGGGCCTTGGCTCAAGCGACGTGATCGGCCATGATGTTTTTTCGTTTTTCAGTCCAGAGATCGAGGCCCCGGTCGCACGCTGCCTGGCGGCCGTTAAGGGAAACGAGATATTGACGGAACATTTTGAGGCCAGCATCATACCTGTCAACGGTAATGGCGGCCAGCCGCGGCAGGTTTCGTGTTCCGTTTCGCCGCTGGTCAGCAGATCAGGTGCAACGACCGGGCTGATCCTGACATTTCAGGACCTGACGCAAATACGTCTGCTCGAACAAACTCTTCGCCGCACCGACCGGATAGCGGCGGTCGGACGCATGGCTGCCGGCCTGGCCCATGAGATACGAAATCCGCTTGGCTCAATGAGTTCGGCCTTGCAGTTTTTGCAGGAAAAAGTTCCGCCATCGACCGATGAATCAGCGCTGATGCAGGTCATTCTGCGCGAATCGGACCGGCTGAACAGCATCATCACCAACTTTCTGGCTTATGCCCGACCGCCGTCGGATGGATTTGCCCGTAAAACGCAGGCCGTGATGGATGTCGGCGTGGCGATAGACGATTGCGTGGTGCTTTTGCGGCACAGCCCGGAGGCCGGCGACGACCACATTATCCAATTCGAAATGCCGAAAATGCCGGTAAAAATCCAGGCTGACGAAACACAGATAAAGCAGGTGTTCTGGAATTTGCTGCAAAATTCCTTGCAGGCAATGCCGAACGGCGGTAAATTAACTGTCGAATTAGACGATTCTCCGGCAAATTTTGTGAATATCGTTTTTTCAGACACCGGCAGCGGAATGAGCGTTGAGACACGCGAAAATCTGTTCGAACCCTTTGCCGAAGGAGCTCGCGGCACGGGTCTCGGGCTGTCGATCGTCCACCGCATCATCACCGGAAACGGCGGCCGCATCGACGTCCAAAGCGAAGCAGGTGAAGGAACAAGTATAACGCTGGAGCTGCCAAAACGAGCGATCAGCGATCGGCAATCGGCTGTCAGCGGCTAAAATGCCCTTTCTTTTCTTACTGACCGCTGACTAGAGATCAATCATGCCAAATTTGCTAATAGTCGATGACGAGGAAGGATACCGGCAGGTGTTGAAGGTTATCTTCGCGGCCGAAGGCTATACCGTGCGGACAGCCAATGACGGGAGATCCGCCCTTGCCCATATTGAAAAAGAACCGTGCGACTTAATCATCTCAGACGTGCGGATGCCGGATATGGACGGCGTCGAACTACTCGGTGCGGCTCGGGAGCTTTATCCGGAAATAGCTGTTGTGCTGATGACCGCATTCGGGACCATCGACACCGCCCGCGAAGCATTTAAGCTCGGCGCAGACGATTTTATCCAAAAGCCGTTCAATAATGAAGAGCTAAAATTGATCGTCAAACGCACCCTGGAAAAACAAGCGATCCTAAGCGAAAACAGGGCATTTCGCACCGCCCAGCGCAAACTCGGCAGCTCATCAAATATAATTGGATCGTCGCCGAAAATGCAGGAACTGCACCGGATGATCGAAGCCGTGGCGAACGAGGAATCGACCATCCTCATTACCGGCGAATCCGGCACCGGAAAAGAGCTCGTCGCGCGGGCCATCCACGATCTTTCCGACCGGGCAGAAAAACCGTTCATACCGATAAATTGCGGTTCGTTGACTGAAACATTGCTAGAATCGGAACTTTTCGGCTTTATGAAAGGTGCGTTCACGGGCGCCGTGCAAAGCCGTCCCGGCGTGTTCGAATCGGCGGATAAAGGCAGCTTATTTTTGGATGAGATCGGCGATATGCCGCCGTCGATGCAGGTCAAGATATTGCGTGTACTTCAGGAAAACCGTGTCCGTCGGATCGGGGCTCCGGCGGAAATTGCGGTGAACACCCGCGTCATCGCCGCCACCAACCGCGATCTCAGCCCGATGGTCGCGGACGGCAGTTTCCGGCAGGACCTTTTTTATCGCGTTTCGGTCATTCCGCTGCACGTTCCACCGCTTCGTTCCCGGCGTGAGGACATTCCCGAATTGGCCGACCATTTTATTAAAAAGTTTTCCGCCCGCTCTGGTAAAAATCTGGCGATCTCCAAAAAGGCCCGCGATGTGCTCACCGCCCGCTCATGGCCCGGCAACGTCCGCGAACTTGAACATACAATAGAGCGCGCCGTTGCATTTACGAACGGCGGTGATGAGATCGATGCCCAACATTTCGCTGAAAGCGTCTCAATTACCGATGCCCGCCGGATCGACCTGCCGCCTGACGGGCTGCATCTGCCGACGCACATCAACGATATTGAAAAAGAATTTGTCGAAGAAGCCCTGCGCCGCTCCGGGGGCAACCAGACAAAAGCAGCGGAATTATTAAAAATACCTGTCCACGCATACCGGCATCTGCTTGATAAACACGAAATGCGTTAAACAACTGATAATGGAAAATGGACAATGAAGAAATAATATTCGACATTGTCCATTGTCAGATTTTAGATTGTCCGTTCGCGACGCTCATGCTCCGGCTTTGAGAGTGCAGTCGTTCCAGAGATTGCCGCTGCAATTAAATAGCTCCGGCGCATTTTCGCGGGTTTGAAGTTCGATGGTAATGTAGGTTTCGGTCGTGCCATACGGCAGCTGCGTCCAGCCAAGCCGCCAACGGTTCTGCCAGACGTATGAATATGCCCCTTTCTCATCGGCATTTTGCAGATGTTGTGCCTCGTGCAGGAGTATCATCGCCCGTTCGGTATCGTCCTCGGCCTTAGTGTAAAAATCAGGATAGACCGTCACTATCTGAAGCGGGAAATTTGTCGCAGCATACGCACTTTCCTTAAATATCAGCCTGTTCAACCAGTGATCGGTGCTGCGAAATGTTGTCGTGTGGCGAAGCAGGAACGCTTCGCGGTCAAAGCCTTTTGCCTCCAATATGGCTATCGAGTGATCAATAACGGCCATATCGTTCTTGCTTACCGGTGCCGAAGTGGCCACCAGTGAAAAATAAAACATTACCACCGCTAAGCTCGCCGCAAGCAAATTACTTGCCAAAATGCTAATAAACGAACGTCCGCGATACGCCAGCATCCGGCGCTCGAACCAACCAATATTTATGCTGTCGACATTCCTCATGGCTCTGGTTTTTTCTGTTAAAGGCGGGCAGTATTCCGGGAGAATCCGGATAATGTTTAATAATGTATAACATATAACAATAATTTACAACATTGATTTTTTTGGCAAGGAAGTTGAACCGCCGAGACGCTGAGGCACCGAGAAAGAAATTTTATTGTTAGGAAAGTATCTGGGTTTGCTTCTTCGCGATCTCTTTGCGGCCTTAGCGTCTTTGCGTGAGAAAAAGCATCAAAGAGCGGGGGCAAGCCGCCCTTCCTGACCTGTAAATATGGTCAAGTTGACTCTTATATTTGATCTGTGTACGTATTCAAGCTGGTCAGCAAGAATAAATCGAATAATGATCGCAGGTCAGGAAGGGTTGCTCTGCACCCGCTCTTTTCGGATTTAAAAAGAGCTTCCCGCTGAACTAAGCCCAGTAATTGCGGTCTAAGGAGCGGTAGTTGATGGCTTCGCTGATGTGGTTGGAACGGATATTTTCGCTCGAATCTAGATCGGCAATGGTTCGGGAAACTTTTAGTATACGGTCGTGTGCTCGGGCGGACAGCCCTTGCCGCGCCATTGCCTTTTCCAGTAAAGCCTCGCTTTCTGTATCGAGGGCACAGTGCTTTCTTATCTCACCGGAGGACATAGCGGAATTGGAGAAAACACCATCACCATTAAGCCGCCTAAGCTGTATCTCACGCGCCTTTATCACACGTTCGCGGATGACGGCGGAGCTTTCGGCATCGTGCGTTCCCTTGCCGCGAAGCTCGTTAAATTTCACCGCCGGAACATCAATATGGATGTCGATGCGGTCCATCAGCGGCCCCGATATTTTGCCGACATACCGCTGTATCTGTATCGGCGAGCATTTGCATTCCCGTGTACTGCCGAAATAGCCGCACGGACACGGGTTCATCGAGGCAACAAGCGTGAAATTGGCCGGAAACGTCAGCGAACTCGCCGCCCGAGAAATCGTCACCTGTTTGTCTTCCATCGGCTGGCGAAGGACCTCGAGGACGCTGCGGTCGAATTCGGGCAATTCATCCAGAAAAAGCACGCCTAAATGAGCGAGAGAAACTTCGCCCGGACGCGGGATCGAACCGCCGCCGATAAGCCCGGCCTGCGACACGGTATGATGAGGAGATTTGAACGGCCGGTCATTGATCAGCCCAGATTTTCCCGTCAGCCCGGCGACGGAATGGATCTTGGTGATCTCTAGTGCCTCTTCGAATTCGAGCGGCGGCAGAACGGTCGGAAGCCGCTTTGCCAACATTGTTTTGCCCGATCCCGGAGGGCCGATGAACAGAATGTTGTGCCCGCCCGCACTCGCCACCTCAAGCGCCCGTTTGGCCGTTTGCTGACCGCGGACCTCGGCGAAATCTACACGGTATTTATTACTGTCTATATTTTTAAATTCCGTAATATCAAGTTTTAGCGGCGGTATCCGCGTTCCGTTCCCATTGTGGATGTCCTGAATGAGGAGGGCGGCCTCCCGTAGATCCCTGACAGGAAAAACGTTGATTCCCTGTACGACGGCGGCTTCCGGGCCGTTTTCCTCGGGTACGATGAGATTTACGATGCCGCTATCACGCGCGGTCAAAGTTATGGAGAGTGCTCCACGGACCGGACGCACGCGTCCGTCGAGCGATAATTCGCCGATGCTCAATGTATTTTCGAGCGTTTCAATATTTCCCAGGTCGCCGTTGGCACCGAGGATCGCGAGGGCGATCGGCAGATCAAAACTTGCTCCTTCTTTCCGGACATCGGCGGGCGCAAGGTTGATGGTGGTTTTGTGAAACGGGAAAAAATAGCTGCTGTTCGTGATCGCGGCCCGGATGCGTTCCTTTGATTCGCGGATCGCAGTGTCGGGAAGCCCAACTATCGTTACGGTCGGCGTCGTATCGGCCTCGCGGGCAATTGGCTGAAGATTGACCTCAATGTCAACGATGAGAGCGTCAATGCCGTAAACAGCGGCCGACTGCGTAAGAAAAAGCATAAATTTTCAGGTAAAGCATGAGGACGGTTCGAGATTTTTGAAGTGTATATCAAAAATACGAAAAAAGAAAAATTGAGGCAAAAAGAATGGATCCATAGCACGACATTAAAAATTTACTTGTAACAAAAGGCTTTACCTTTTTTTATTTTCGTCATAGAATTTTGATTTAAGTGAGAACCACCCGGTTTGATAAGTTTTTTTAGTCAAAGCAACTAAATGTCGGAGGTAGGCCATCACAGTGCGGGACAAGTTTTTAAAATCCGGCAGCAATCTTTTGGGAGTATCTATGGATTCATCCTCGGCGGCTATCGAACAGGATATCGCTTTTGGGTTTGAGGCAAGTTTTGAGCTACCTCTTATCCAGCCAACCGCGTTTGCAGAACCAGAACTTCTGGATGCGGCCGCACCCGATCTTGAACTTTGCCAAATGGCGGCGGGCGGCAATATTGCGGCTTTTGAAATGATCTACCAGCGGTATCACCGCCGGACATACAGCCTGACATTGCGGATGACGAGCAGTCAGACAGAAGCCGAGGACCTGACTCAGGAAGTTTTCATTCAGCTTTTTAGAAAGATCGGCAGTTTCCGCGGCGATTCGGCGTTTTCGACATGGCTGCACCGCTTGACGGTAAATCAGGTGCTGATGCATTTCCGCCGCCGCAGCGTGAAGAACGAAAAAACCTCGGATGATGGTGAAATGCCCGAACAGACCGTTCATGGCACAGCTAACCCGCGAAAAATGCAGGTCATTGACCGCATCGCCCTCAAAAATGCCATTGCCCAGCTTCCCAATGGGTACCGCAATGTATTTGTGCTCCACGATGTCGAGGGCTATGAACATGAAGAGGTAGCGAAATTATTGAAAATTTCTGTTGGAACATCGAAATCGCAACTTCACAAAGCACGTTTAAAACTCCGCGGACTCCTGATAAAACAAAAAGAACAAAAAACTTCAGCCTAAAAAGGCAACCCTTTAATTTCGATCGCAATCTATACAGGTTGAAAGCGGACAAGGGAATTTAGTCGTGAGGCGAGAGTTGGGGGACCCAAAAGCTGGATCCTATCCTCTCGACTAAAGACTCATGACTATCGACTCAGAAAAATGAATTGCACGGAATGTCAGGAAAATCTAAGTGTGTATCTGGACGGCGAGCTCGGCGAAGCTTTGTCGATGTCTGTCCGTACGCACCTCACGCTTTGTTTGGAGTGTGCAAAGCTGTGCGAGGATTTTGCGGTAATTCTTGATTCGTGCCAGACAGAGGTTCCCTCGGACATCATACCGCCGAATTCACAGGCATTGTGGTGCCGCATAAGTAATACGATCGAGGGTGAGGTCAAGCCAGCTCCGCCGCCGCCCGAAGAGCAGGGCCGCCGGGGCTGGCGATTTTCATTCTCACAGATCGGATCGGCAATTCTTTGTGTTGCTTTGATAAGCTCGCTGTTAACTGTCGTCGGAATACGTAATTATTTTCAGCCTTCGGGCCAGGATTTCACATCGCGTTCCGCAGCAACTCAAACGACCTTTGAAAAAATTTTGAGCAGGGTCGGCCTTATTGATACCCCGCAACAGGCCAGGATGCGAAGGCTTAACGAACAGCAGGCAGCGATCGAATATTGGGACAAACGCATCCAGGCGCAGCGTGCAAAATGGGACAATAAGATCCGTGACGCATTCGACCGAAATTTGAATGAGGTCAATCAAACGGTCAATGAATACACGATGATACTTCAGGAAAATCCTGACGACGATTTTTCGGGCGAAATGTTGGATTCGGCCCTAAATGACAAAATGAACTTGCTCCGCGATTTTTCCGAGTTATAAAATGTTGGTTTTTGGTAATGATCTTTAAGTTAAAAAACAGGCCGAAATTCTTTGTGGAAAAGAAAACTACGATTCTTCTTTGGGTAAGCGTAGTTTTTTTCTTTGCTATTTCGGCAGTTAATGCTCCAGCGCAAAAAAAGTTTTCGAAAGCCTATCCTGCAGGACAGAATGTCCGGCTGCAATTGCTGAACCGGTCAGGCACCGTGACGGTCGAAGGCTGGAACCGTCAGGAAGTCAGCATTTCAGCATTTCTCGATGCTCCCGCCGCGAACATCGTACCGCAAAGCCTGAGCGGCACAATATATATCAATCTCATCAAGGATAATCAGGGCCGAAGCGACGTCGGCAGCGTCAATTTTACGATCCGCGTGCCGTACGATTCCACCGTCGATATTGAAACTAAAGTAGGAAATTTGAACGTCAGCAATGTCCGCGGCGGATTTGTCCGGGCGCATATCTCAAGCGATGGCGATATTACGCTGACAAATATTATTTCAGCTGCTGTTTCGGCCCAAAACGGCATCGGCAATATATTTTTCGACGGCGAGATACAATCCGGCGGGAGTTATCGCTTCACGTCTATGCGTGGCGATATAAATTTGCGTGTGCCATTTAATTCGTCTTTTAGTTTGATCGCGACCGCTCCATCGACCCGCAGCATAAATTTAGGCTCTTTCTCCGGCGGAAATATGCGTTTCGTCGGCGATGGCAGACGCGTCATAGGACAATTCGGCGACGGCAACGCAACGCTCACGGTGACGAATCAACGCGGTAGCATAGCGTTTATAAGGCGATAAAGATTGAAGCTCTTCGGTCTTCTTATTTAATAAAGAAGTTGACCTTCTGTCTCTGAAAAGCCTAATATCGTTCTGGCCGCTTCCCGACTGAATCTTAACCAAATGAACAAACTACCTTTAGCTCATTCGTTGCTTTTTTTTGTCTTCTTATCGCTTATTTCAATTTCAGGTTTTGCTCAGACGCTGATCAAACGGACAACTTATAAGACCGAAACGATAGATTTCAATGTCGGCGGGACACTAGCCGTGGTTGGTCCGCCAAATGGTTCTATTCGCGTTGAAGGCTGGAAAAAAAACGAGATCGAAATATCGGCGGAGATCGAAATGCAGGCCGCAACCGAAGCCGATCTGAACGAGATCGCCAAGGTCACGGGCTATACGCTTGAGGAAAGCACCGGACGCACGGGAATAATTTCCATCGGGACGCACGACAAAAAATATCTTAAAGGTGTGGCGAAAAAATTCCCGAAAGATCTTATCGGGCTGCCGTTCAAGATCGACTATGTAATAAAAGTACCGCAATATTGCGACTTGCAGATCGACGGCGGAAAGGGCGATCTTTATATCTCAGGCATCGAAGGCTCGATGAAGGTCAATTTTCTTGATTCAAACGCGACGCTGAATTTGGTCGGCGGCGGTATAGATGCGACCTTTGGCGGCGGAACGGTGAACGTGAACGTGCCGGTGCGTAGCTGGCGCGGACGATTTGCCGATATTCAAATGGCGATCGGCAACATGAATGTCAGCCTCCCGGCCGGACTAAATGCCGAGGTAGATGCCGCGATCCTGCGGACCGGCAAGATCGTAAATACCTACACGGAACTTAAACCAAAAACCCGGAAACAAATTTTTACGGAAAAATTGATCGCCGCGAAAGCGGGCGTTGGGGGCATACCATTAAAATTCACCGTCGGTGACGGAAGTCTCAACATTTTTCCGTTAGAAAAACCGTAATATATACCACAGCTTGAATTTTGCATTTCGAAGGTGATAAGTTAATTTTTTCTTATCGCCTTTTCTGTAATTACTTTATGACTATAAAATCTGATATATGGCTGCGCAAAATGGCTGATGAGCATAAAATGATCGACCCTTTTTTGCCTAATCTTATGCGTGAGGTTGACGGCAAACGGATCATTTCAGCCGGTTGCTCGAGCTACGGCTACGATATGCGCCTGGCGGATGACGGATTTCGTATTTTTTCGTCGGTTTACGGAGACGAAATAGATCCGAAAAGATTTGACGAAGGCACGTCACTGATCGAACCGCCGCTTAGAACTGCCGATGACGGAGCGAAATATTATCTGCTCCCGCCGCATCATTATGGCCTCGGCGTCACCGTCGAGACCTTCAAAATGCCGCGCAATGTGACCGGCGTCGCTCTCGGTAAATCGACGTACGCACGGGCCGGACTGCTTGTAAATACGACGCCGCTCGAAGCTGGCTGGACCGGCAGGCTGGTCGTCGAGATCGGTAATCTGGCCAATCTGCCGTTACGGGTTTATGTCAACGAAGGCATCGGGCAGATATTGTTTTTTGAATCAGACGAAGATTGCAGCGTTTCCTATTCGGACCGGGGCGGCAAATATCAAGGCCAGACGGGTCTGACATTTGCAAAGGTCTAATTAAATGTGTTCACGAAATAAGCGAAAAACGCGAAACAGAAGAAAGATCTGCAAACAAAAACAAAGCTTCTACGTTTCAAGATATGGTTTTCATACCACTATTATTTATCTTTCGTGTATTTCGCAGACTAAATCTTTTAAATGCTAAAGATTAAAAACTACATTGACGGTAAATTGATTGACCCTTTGTCCGGGCAATATCTTGACAACTTTGAACCGGCAACGGGTGACATCTATTCACAAATTCCAGATTCGGATAAAACCGATGTTGAACATGCAGTAGAAGCCGCAAAATCGGCATTTCCGAAGTGGTCGCAAACACCGCCGGAAGAGCGGTTCGAGATATTGATGCGGCTCGTCACGTTGATCGAACGCGATCTGGACATCTTGGCCGAAGCCGAATCTATCGATAACGGCAAACCATATACGCTGGCAAAAGCTGTGGACATTCCGCGTGCGGCTGCGAATTTCCGGTTTTACGCCACCGCCGCGATGCATTCGTCAAACGAATCGCACGATACTGCTTTAGGAAATGGCGGCCAAGCAATAAATTACACTTTGCGTCAGCCGCTCGGCGTCGTCGGCTGCATTTCGCCCTGGAACCTGCCGCTGTACCTCTTTACCTGGAAGATCGCACCAGCCATCGCCGCCGGCTGCACGGTTGCTGCGAAACCGAGCGAGATCACGCCGATGTCGGCGTATTTGCTGTCGAATCTTTGTATCGAAGCCGGTCTGCCGCCAGGTGTGCTAAATATCGTTCACGGCCTCGGGCCAAAGGTGGGAGCGGCATTGGTCGCCCATCCTGATATCAAGGCGATCTCATTCACTGGCGGCACAAAGACAGGCGAGGAGATCGCCCGCGTGGCGGCACCGATGTTCAAAAAGCTATCGCTCGAACTCGGCGGCAAGAACCCGAATATTATCTTTGCCGACTGTAATTACGAAGAAATGCTGGAAACGACCGTTCGTTCGTCCTTCTCCAATCAAGGCGAAATTTGTCTCTGCGGTTCGCGAATATTCGTTGAACGGCCGCTTTATACCAAATTTCGGGATGATCTTGTTTCGCGGGTTTCGGCCCTAAAAGTAGGCGACCCGCTCGAAGCTGATACTGATATCGGTGCAATCGTCTCAAAACAGCATTTTGACAAGATATTGTCTTACATCGCCCTTGCACAACAGGAAGGCGGCACGGTCCTGACAGGCGGCAACTCAGTTGACCTCACCGCCGAGACGCAGAGACGCAACCCGCAATTGAACGGTTGGTTCATCGAGCCGACAGTCATCGAAGGCCTGCCGCATGATTGCCGCACAAATCAGGAAGAAATATTCGGCCCGGTCGTGACCATCATGCCGTTCGACACGGAAGAAGAGGTTTTGAGCTATGCGAATGGCGTTCGCTATGGTCTTTCGGCGACCGTCTGGACCGAAAATCTCTCGCGTGCACATCGCGTTGCGGCAAAACTCGAATCCGGGATCGTCTGGGTCAACTGCTGGCTTTTGAGAGACTTACGCACGCCCTTTGGCGGTATGAAGGACAGCGGCGTCGGCCGCGAAGGCGGATTTGAGGCGTTGAAGTTTTTTACGGAAGAGAAGAATGTTTGTGTGAAGTTGAGTTGAAAGACAAACATTGGCCAC
>JAYUCO010000062.1:0-21191 GCA_043740295.1 Pyrinomonadaceae bacterium
ATACCGGCGTCAACCTGCGCTGGCGGGACTGGCGGCGGCGTGAATACCGGCTGATCCGGTGTATTCTGATTTTCGCCGACGCCGCCGAGCATACCGTTCTTAAACGCCGTCGAAGCTTTTGAAAATGCCGCTCCCGCCTGCGCAAACATTATCGCGTGCCGCATCGCCGCCGAATCCTGCAACAACGCCGTCTGCTCCGGATTAGTAAACCCAAGCGTCCCCGAAACCGCCGGAAACTCAGCCTCAAAATTCATCGACCACGCAATCCGATCATTATCCCTTGTTGGTAAAACTCTTCCTGCCATAAATCTCTCCTTTTACTTTAAATTCATCCCTAATTTCATGACACTCATCTTTTGTCGCCAACGGCGACGAATATTAAAGCCTATGGTGTAGGCAATGCCGGAACCATAGGACAGATGCCGGTGGACGACGGCTCCCTGAAGGGGAGCAACGCCTGCGGATTTGTTCGTCACTTTCAGCGACGCAAATTACCTGCGTTCCCATCCCAGGGTTCCGCTTAGCTCCACCCTGGGCTTTAATGTCTATCGCCGTTGGCGACTAAAACGAGGGCACCTGCTTGGTAAAACAACACCTGGGCCGTGTCTCGCCTGTCTCAAGAACCATCCCGCTGGCGATATGCTCCATTACGCTGGCGATATGCCCCATCACGCCCGTGACTTGCTCCTTTACGCTTGCGACATACTGCATCACGCCTGTGACGTGCTCCATCACGCTGGCGAAATGCTTTATCACGCTTGTGACGAGCTTCATTACGCTGGCGATGTGCTCCATTACGCTTGCGACTTGCTCCATCACGCTGGCGAAATGCTCCATCCCGCCTGTCTAAATCCTCTCAAAACCAGTCAAAAACCTTCGGTTCTTCGGGCTGTGCCCGTCGATGTGCGGAAAAGCTATGCTTTTCCGTTCAGAGGGTCCTGTTTTTGCGGCTACGCCGCCGCTTTTGCCGGTCAAAATCGCCCCATGTTCGCCGAAGCCGGCGGCATAGCCGCATTGGTCTAGGAGCATTTCCCGGAAAAGCATAGCTTTTCCGCACATCGAGCGGCAAAGCCGTCCAGAACTCCTGTTTTAACAAAACCCCACTGAATCGCAGCTGTCATTCTTTAAGAGAGAACCTCCCAGCCCTAAGGGAAAACGTCTCAGCCTTAAAGCAGAATTCCTCACCTTTTACGAAGAACCTCCCAGCCTTTACGCTGAACTCCTCACCTTTCAAGCAGAACCCGCCCGCTTTCAAGCATTGCTTCCATACCTTCAAGTAGCGGCTCCCAGCCTTCCCGCCGAACGCCTCAGGCTAAGAGCAGACACGCCCAAAAAAGTCACATCCGATAAAAGATGAAAATAGATTTGGGTTTATCTGAAACAAAAATTGTGAACTCATGGCCATCACCGCCAAGTTGGGTCATTCCGGCAGCCGCCATTGCCCCAAAATCCACCTGACTCGTTTCGACAAAGATCAAGCGTCTATGAACTAGCGCCAGATGATCTACCGGTTCGAATTCAGCAACGTTGACGTTCATTGCCGAATTGTCATCAAATGCAGCATTACGGCCTTGAATGCCGGTTAAATTTGAACATTTACCCAATTGATATGCCTCGATGGTTGTTTCGGTTTCCTTCAGGGTTGCTTTCCCCGGAAATGGTATATTGAACGCCATTATTTTTTCTCCTTGTTAGCTTCGTTGAAAAATTTAAGCACTTTGACATATAGCGGGCCATTACCAAAAGCTTCAAAATGGGCCTCGCTGACGAGCGCGTAATAATCGATTCCGATGAGAGGCTGCCCGGCCGTGATCTTGGAAGTCGCTGCGGCAAGGCGGTTTTGCCGTGCGACGGTAAGATTACCGGCAGCAGCAGCACCTCCAGCCACGGCGGGATAGGCCATTAACGTGCCGACGGTTACGTTAAAATCCGAATCAGCAACAATCTTATCCCACACCGATTTTAGAAATTCCGTCGAATCGTTGATCCTTGTTGCATTAGCGGCAACTGCTCCATTGAGATTGACGTTCTCGCGTAATTCAACAAGTTTGTCAGATACTTTTTCTACAGAAGCCTTGGTTTCGGGAGACACAATGTCTTTAACATCCTTAACATCCTTTAGCTTAAGAACGCCTAGACGGGCAATTTCCGCAGAGAGTGTTGCTTGCGTATCAAGGTCAACAAACGCCTGATTAAGAGTTCCGGCCTCAAAATAATGGATCATATCGGTCAATGCCTGATCAAAGGAATAGCTTTTGGCAGATTTGTCTTTTTGCTGATTCACCTCGCTCAAAACCGCACTTCTAGATGCGTTCATCTGTTTAATGAGTACATTTGTAGTTTTTTCGTCAAACAAGTTGACATTAGCTGATTTTCGGGCGCCGCTTGCTCCGGTTAAAGCAGTTCCTAAGACTTGGAGGGCTCGTTCACCGTTGACAATTCCTACTGCAGTGCTGCCACCCAGAAACAAAAGATCAGCCATAAATTCACCGATTGAGCGTTTTTGTCTCAGACTTCTTATGTATGAGCCATAAGCGCTATCAATTATTCCGACACTGTTGTCTAGAACTTGGTTGCGCATAGATTTTGCCAGTTCAGGATCATTCTTGATCAGAGCCGTGCATGTTAATACAACCGGTGCCGGGCCGGCCTGATCTATTCTGTCAGTCTGTGTTCCAAACGCCGCGCATTGGTACACAAGCCATTCTTTGGGGAAAAACTCACGTTTGAGCACGTTAAGTAATAGTCCATTTCTCTCTTTCGTATTTTCGCCCAATTTAGGCTCGTTTTTAGGGCACCCTGTTAACAGTAGTGCGTTAATTACCAGCAAAATTATAATCAGCTTTTTATTCATAATCTTCTCCATTGTTTAACCAACCTTCTTGTATTCGAGCAGAAACCTAATCTTGTCCCCGTCAATGTTTCACACCTCAAACGAATATCCCGGGTCGATGTTTTGGTAGCCGACGAGGATTTCGTGGATGTTGTATGGGTTGGTTGACTGATACGGTAATGAATTGTGAACAACCTGAAAAATGTTTTCGATACCGGCGGCATCGTCGATGTCGATGTCGGCTTTCCAGTTTTCCGAGCCGGCAAAAAATGTAAGCTGTAAGTTGCCATAGCGGTCTTTGGTCTTATAGCTGCCGGCGTGGTCGTGGTCCGTAGGCGGACGGTTTCATCCAAAGGATTTCCGTAAACGTCAACCAAATTAAGTTTTAGTACTGGTTCGTCCGCCATGTTAAGTTTTCCCTCCGTACAATTTATTGCGCCGTCCACTAGCGTCACTGCCCATCAGCCGAGGTATTCAAGAAACTTCAGGGTTTCCGTGTAGTGTTCAGTGATTTCTTTAGAGAGGTTGCCTAGTGCTGACTTGGTGGCTCGGGCAAAAAGCTTTTCGGGTGCTTCCAGATCGAATTCCAATTTGTTTTTGCCACTCTGCGCAGATGCCTTAACGCGGCTGGCCGGATCGAAGGTCGCCTGGACGAGGCTGCCAAGATAGGCGTTTTCGAAGACCTGCGGATCGATCCCGCCGAACCCGAAGCGCGGATCTCTTTCCTTCAGAATTTCCCACGGAAACAAACGGCGCTCCCAGATGAGGTCCCACCAGATACGTTCGCTGACCCAGCAGGGACCGTAGATCCTGCATAGATGCAGTCTAAGGGCTTCTCCTAGTTCCATAGCGGGGCGATCAGCCCAGTATTCTTCGAAGCCGGGATACTGGAAATGGCTGAGCACGGTCGAATACCAAAGGCAATGGGTCGAGTATCCCGGAGGATTGAGCCAGACCGCGAGGTTGATGTAATAACGGCTGATCTTTTTCCAGTCATCATTGTTAGCGGCCTTAAAGTTTCCAATATTCACGTCGAACCAATGATGCCAGGTGGAATCGGTCGCCACCCGGCCGACACCGGCTAGGTGTCCATCATAGACAGAGATCATCGGGAAGCTTGCTCGTGCGGGCTGCGGCCCCTTTAGGAAATTATACGGCGGGTCGCCAAGTGTGCTGCCATAAGCGATGATTGACGGCAGCGGTTTTGGCCCGCCGCCGATCCCGTCGGGATATTCGGGTTTGGCGCCGGTGGCGTCGAAATCGTAAGTTGCGCCTCCGGCAATATCGGCGGTTTCGATGCACAGTCCCTCATGGGCGTGATCCGGCATGATGTTTATCGGCCCGAGCGTCGGATGGCACAGCACCGGATGCGGCCGCTTCTTCCAGAAAACGGGCCAGAGCGATCGTTGCCATGTCACCCACTGGATCGGCTGCGGGGTCATGTCGCCCTGCTGAGGATCGTTGGCCATGTCGAGCGGGCCGCCCGGGGCACCGGGTTCAAAAGCCGGCGAAGGCGGACGCAATGTGTCGATCCGGTTTGGAGAGCCGATTGGCGGTACGCCGCCGGCGTTCGTCCAGCGTCGCATGGTGCCAAGTCGTGGGATGAGGCGGCACATCGAGGAGCCCAGAAAATGGTGGTCGCCGGTTCCAAACAGCCCGCCCTGTCGCTCGTCCATCCAAAGAGCGAGTTTGGCAAGCTCGGCATTGCTGGCTGGAAAAGATGTGGCCTGGGTGATTTCGGCATCGCTGGTGCTGCCTGAATTGCTCGGTTTGAATCCAAAGCACCAAATCTGCTCGTACTTGTCAATCACATTAACGGCGCCGTCCTGCATATCGAACCGGAAACCGCGATATTTAGGAGCGAAAGAGGCGGGAGCGGCGACCACATTAGGATTTTCGCCGTTACGCAATGCTATGTCTACGCGAAAGCGCATACACCCGACAGCGGTTGCCCGGATCAACTCGATGACCGAGCCGATACCAAAGCCCACGCCGGGTTCCGTCGCTATCTCGGTGTCGACGACTATAAGAATATCGACGTAAGTCTTGAATTTCCATCTTTCGGCTAAATCGGTCAGGGGTATCCTGAATTCCTGATTAATATCCAGATGGGCAAGAAAATCTTTTGAGTTTGGCATAATTATATCCTCCTAAAACGAATCTCTAAAACACGCATACGCGCAGAACATCCTTAGTTAAAATTAGAAAACGCCCCATGATATATGAGCTTTGGAAACTGTGGGAATCGGAGGTTGTTAGCCTGGGATTTTCTCAGTTTCAAGCTGAAAAAGTTAAGTGCCCTAAAGGTCGTGGAGAAATACGAGATCTCCTTGACCACCTAAAATGCGAAAGTTACTGCTTGAACGCGGGAGACCTGTTTAGGGAAGGTTAAAAACTTTTTGGTTTGACTGGTACCGTTGCCGTTTGGTTAATTCGTGAATCGACGTTCGGTTATTCGCAGGGCCAAATATTACAAGTTTTTTGAACTTCGCGGAGATTGGTCTCCCATATTTATCGCGTAAAAAATCGTGTTCGCTATTTATTGACAAAAATGCGCGAAATCTTTCAAAAAAATAGAAAAATATTTAGATTATGAATTTGGTATGAGGTGAGCGTGGTTGGGCTTAGTTTGGCAGGGCGGACAGAGGGTTTTTGGGATCATGAGTCCTGTTCCAGCGTTCAGGAATGGAACAGTCATATCTGGCCGTGTGATTTTGGTTTGGACTGTGAGATTCCTTGGTCCTGTATATTTTATATGAGTATTAAACAAAAAAATTAGATACTGTCTTGAAAATCAAAAGATAAGTCAGGTCGTGTCTGCAAGAGCGGGTGCGGAGCAGCCCTTCCTGACCTGCGATCAAAATTAGCTTTATTCCTAATGATACAGCTTGAACGTGTCTTCAAGTTCAAAAACACAAATCAAGTTGACCAGATTTGCAGGTCAGGAAGGGCTGTTATCTAAGCCGCCGCCGTTTTTTTTTCGCCTACAAATGTCAGCCAGTCCGCTCCAAATGGGGCGGGACGCTCGGCAAAGATTATCTTGAAGAATTCGTCCTGCAAGCGTTTCGTCACTTCGCCGCGTTTTCCGGCGCCGACCGTTATTCTATCAACCGATCTGATCGGGGTGATCTCGGCTGCCGTTCCGGTGAAGAAAAGTTCGTCTGCGAGGTAAAGAGCCGCACGCTGGATGGTCGTTTCCTGCACTTCAATGCCTAGTTCGCGGGCGATCTGAATGACAGAATCGCGTGTAATTCCCGGTAAAATTGCGGCGCCTAGCGGCGGTGTGATGAGTTTCCCGTTATTGACGAGGAAGATGTTTTCACCCGAACCTTCTGAAACATAACCACGGTCATCAAGGGCAATGCCTTCCGTGAATCCTCCAAGAAGAGCTTCCATCTTGATAAGCTGCGAATTCATGTAATTCGCACCGGCTTTGGCCATTGTCGGAAGTGAATTTGAAGTGATCCGCGTCCAGCTGGAAACGCACACGTCAATGCCGCTTTCCAGAGCTTCTTCGCCTAAATACTTGCCCCATTCCCAAGCTGCAATGTACGAATCTATCGGGTTTTTCAGAGGATTTACACCGAAAGCCGGACTTTCTTCATCCAATCCCCGAAAAATAACGGGACGCAGATAACATTCTTCAAGGCCGCTTTGACGGATAAGTTCGACCGCTGCGTCGGCAAATTGATCCCGCGTAAAGTCCGAATCCATTCGATATATTTTGGCTGAGTTTACCAGCCGCTGAAGATGTTCCGTCAAACGAAAGACCGCAGAACCCTGGGTGGTCTTATAACACCGGATGCCTTCGAAAACACTCGATCCGTAATGAACGACGTGCGACATTACGTGAATACGGGCATCGTCCCAGTCAATGAATTTGCCGTTTTTCCAAACCTTTGGCGAAATCTTCATGCTGTTTACATTTTTCTCTGCCATAATTTATTAAAACTCCTGCTCGTATATTAAATGTAATTATTTTAGGCTGCGAAATTAAAAAAGTAGATCAAAGCTGTCTGCTGAAAATTTATTTTCTAAAAATATGCTCCCAAAAGCATAATATATTGAAACACCTTCCGCAAGAATCAATAGTTGTTATGCATTGATAACAAACTGTAACGCAAATAAAAAAGAACGGGCATTTCGCCCGTTCTTCCGAAAGACCAGTATTTTATATGAAAAACAAACGCGGAGCAGTGTCATCCAGACGCGAATTGTAAATAACACCGCCAGCATTAACGCTTAAAATGATCGGCTGGTCGCCGGCACCGTTCAGTCCCGCAGGCAGCTGAAAATCAATCGTGTAAACGCCGGGCTCAACTATAATGCCGCCGTTCAATACCTGTGTGCCTGTAATGGTCGTGCCTCCGATACGGATAGTAAATACACTCGGCACGGTATTAGCGACGCCGGTAACACGTAGTCTGAGAACTGTCGGCACACGGACGCCTCCGCGGACCCGAACAGTTGAAACGGTAAAAGGTTCGGCGGTTTGAACGCGGTTTGTGACATTGAGAGCCTGTGCCCGACCACCCGGTCCGGGCGATACCAGATCGGTGAAAATATCGGGCCGCGTTGGAACAATAGTTACAAAGCCGCGAAAAGCCGTGCCGTTGCTGTTAAGAACGATAGGATAGACCGTGCCGTTATTTGAGCTGGACAAAAACCTCGGCGAAACAAATATTATCTGGCGTCCGTTGACGGATTTTAGGCCGCAAGCCAAACCATTTATCGTTACCGAGATACCGCTTAGTTCGATCGGTAAATTGAAGGTCCGGTTTATGGAGCCGACCGCTGTGCGGGCAACGACCGGAAAATCAAGGCCGACGGAATAATTGAGAATTGTCAACATTCCGGGTGAAATACCAAGCACGGCCGCAGGTGTGACCGGCGTCGGACTCGGTGTTGGGGTCGGCGTCGGTGTCGTACCCGGAGTCGGCGTTGGGGCCGGTGTTGGCGTCGGTGTCGGAGTCGGCGTTGGGGTCGGCGTCGGCGTCGGACTTGATCCGGGAGTCGGTGTTGGTGTAGGTGCGGCGGTCGGTAATACGATCTGATTGCTGGCGCCGGTTGAGAAAGTTAGTGTTGATACAGTGTTTGTAATTACTTGGGGAGTGAAAAGATAGAACACTTCCGATTGTAGATCGGTATTTCCCGTTCCAAATTCGGTGAGGGCCAAATTAAAAATAAACCTGCTCGACGAATCGCTTGTTATCGGCTGGGTCAACGGGACAAAATTTGTGGTGAGGGCTGGTGCGTTGGCCCTTCGGGTGAAAACAGCCGAAGCAGCCGGCACATCGATCGGATATGAATAAATTTGTGCGGGCCGGGTCACGCCGGGGTTGAGCCCATCCGATGCAGTCGCCGGAACAGTGCCGTCGGCCTTTATATTCAAACGTGATTCCAAAAGCATTGTGCGCGGTGTGCCGTTCAGATCATTGTCCGTAAATCCTGGATAATGCGAGATATCGCCGCCGCCTGCACCGGTATCCGCATTACTTCGCGGACCGATCCGTCTGGGAAGGGTCACAGCCGGCTGTGCCGTATCGTAAAGATACAGTGCAAATGAGGTTTGATTTGTACCGCTGTTTTCATTAGCCAAGTCAGCGTATGAATCAAAAGCGATAAATCGTCCGTCACGGCTCATTCGGCGTCCGATATCCAAAATGTTTACAGGATCGCCGGGATTGGTAGGCGTAGTAGTGGTCACTTGCCTGGGTGTCCCGGTCGGGTTGCCCAAACTACTGACATCGGTATAAAAGATCTCCTCATTCCTGCTCGTCGCCGGATTTGTGCCGCCGGTCATCCCGATTATCGGATTATCCCCGGTGCTGGCGAAAACGACACGTGATCCGTTGCCGGAGATCGTTGGATTCTTGTTGTATATTGGGTTTGAGATCGCTCCCCGCGATGTGCTGGTTATCTGGCCAATAGTCCCTGAACTTCGCACATATACATAAATTTCATCATTGTCGTTGTTTGGGAACGTGTTACCGCCGGTAATATATTCACGGGTCGAGCCAAAAGCGATCACACTTCCGTCATCACTTATACTTGGATCATGATTGTCATCGGCCACGAGAGCTTGCGTGCTGGTAGTGCCTGGCTGTGGAAATCTGCTGGTAATACTGTTTGTAACGGCTCTGAATGTTCCGCCGCTCAGATCTGTAAAAGCAAGTTCATCACCCGAGGACAAGTCCGCGTTCGCGTATTCCGGGATCTGATAAAGCCATATTTCAAGATTTGCATCGCCAGTTAAAGGGTTAGCAGGAGGCGTTGGCGTTGGTGAAGGGCTGGGCGAAGGTGATGGTGAAGGTGACGGTGACGGAGTAGGCGTCGGGGCCGGTGTCGGCGTCGGGAGCGGCGTCGGTGCCGTTAATACGTTTCCATCAAAACTACTCGGGTTTGTCGAATCGGGAACCGTGGGTGTGGAAGACGTTGCGTTCGAACTAAATGCAATCCATTTTCCGTCGTTGCTGATAACCGGCCGCCTGTTTGTGATCTCTATCCTGATGTTATCGAGTGTCGCTGCGCGTCTTGTGTCAAAGAGGACGCTTCTGGTATCGGTTATTTGAAAAATACGGCGCTGGGCGTAATCAAAAAGAAATATCTCGACATTGCCGTCAGCGTTCCGCGGATTTTCCGTCGCGATATTCGCTCGCGATTCAAAAACCGCGAACCTGCCATTGCCGCTAATGCCGCCTGCGAAAGATTCGATGTTGGAATCGGTGATCTGGGCAAGTACGGAATCCACCTGTGCAGAGACAGGAGAAAACGATGAAAACATCAAAACAAATAATGTAATAACAAAAAAACGAAGCGTCACAAACTCCTCCAGTGATAACTAAAAAACAGCCCTTGGCCGCAGTGTTAAATGATAAAAATTAACTTGAGCACAAAACATTGCATTTTAAAGATAAAAAGCATGTTCTGCAACCAACTAAAAGATAAAGTTAATTCCTGACTATGAAAAACATCACCTATGATGCACAGATGGCTGGTAAGGGTTGTCATTTTACATTTACCGCCAATCGTTTAACATTAGCTGTCCAGACAGTTTGAGACTTCGCTACGCGTTAATGGAAAATAAGAAACACAACATATTGATCGTGGCGGGAGAGGCATCAGGCGATGGCCACGCCGCGAAACTTGTCAAAGCTATATCGGAAGTTTCGCCTGAAACTGAATTCACCTTTTTCGGAGCGGCAGGCAGCAAGATGCGCAGTGTTGGTGTTGAGGCGGTCGTAAAAGCGGACGAGCTTTCGATCGTTGGCCTGCCGGAGATCGCGAAGGCACTCCCAATGTTTTTGAAGGCTTTTCGCGATCTGAAAATGGCCGCCGTTGAGCGAAAGGCTGACGCGATAGTGCTGGTTGATTTTCCGGATTTTAATCTGAAGCTCGCCAAAACCTTAAAGAAAATGGGTTTCAAGGTGATCTATTACATCTCGCCGCAGCTTTGGGCATGGAGAAAATACCGTTTGCGGACCATCCGCGATCATGTCGATCTGCTGATAACCATTTTGCCGTTCGAAAAAGACTGGTACTCAAAACACGGCATCGGCCATGTCGAATATGTCGGCAATCCGTTGGCAATGGAGGTCCACGCGGAACGGTCAAAGCTTGAGTTTTGCGAGAAATACGATCTGGACCCTGACAAACCGGTCATTTCACTCCTGCCCGGCAGCCGGCATAAAGAGATCGTTAGAATTTTGCCAGTGCTCCTAAAATCAGCGGCTTTGATGTCAAAACGCGACGAGGAAATTCAGTTCATCATTGCTTCGGCATCGCCCGCAAATGCAGTTGATGCCGTGAAATTTCTCTCTGATTGCGGGGAACTTGCACGATCTTTGCCGAAAAAAATAATTGTCGTAAATAACGATACATACAACGCTTTGAATGCCTCCGACGCTGCGGCCGTAACAAGCGGAACGGCAACGCTGGAAACAGGAATAATAGGAACGCCAATGGCGATCGTTTACAAAACGTCGACGTTTAACTACAAATTACTGCGGCCGCTGATCTCGGTCGAGCATTTTGGATTGATAAATCTTATTGCCGGCGAGCGCGTCGCCAAAGAGTTGATACAGGATGACCTTACGCCACAAACATTGGCGGATGAATTGTTTCGATTGTTACAAGCTGACGAAAATAAAAGGGTAAGAGCGGCATTGGCTTATGTGACAGACACATTGGGACACGGCGGGGCATCGAAACGGGCAGCGGAAGCTATTTTTAAGGAGTTGCAGAAATAAAATGGTTTTACTTTTTTGGCTCCGCTTATCATGTCGTAAACACTTATTTGTTTGCAATGCCGGGAATCATCTGGATCTGTTGCTGAGGAGCGCTGCGGCGGGCAACTACCAGCCATTTCCCGCCCTTTCTTACCCAGACGTCAGCCAGGAACCCGGAGTCGGAAAAGGGTTTGCCTTCGAAGGTTCCTTTCCACAAGAAGCGCGAATAAACAACTGCTACGTCGCCAAAGACCCTGGCGTTGAGCCCGGAATATTCGAACTCGACCGCCTCGAGGCGCTTTTTTAACGTAGTGAGCCATGCTTCCAACGGCTGCGGCGCTCGAGAGGCGTCCCAGATTTGGAGTGTGAACTCTGGAGCCATCAGCTCGCGCAGCCGCTTCTCGTCTTTCTTGAGGAGGGCTGTATCCATCCATTCTTGCGAAAGTTTTAGCAGTACGCTTTCTTCCGGACTTGGTTTGTAGTCGAATGTCGGCTGAGACGCGGCCGGGGTCGAAGGCGTTGTTGGTTTAGCATTCGCCTGCCCCATCGCAGCTACCGACGTCAGTACCAGAATTGCAATGCCGTATGTAATTTTCATTAGCTCCTCCTGATGAGTTGTCGAATTAAGATACATCATTATCGGTGGACGACTGATCTATCCGCCGCTTTAGATCTTTAACCTCCGCCTTTAGGCTCTCGATGCCTTTTACGTGCGCGTTTTGGCGTTTGTATTCGTCGAGCGGCTGGATCGGTGTGCCCCACCAGACGCCGGGACGGACTATTTTGCCTGGTAAAACGCCTGCCTGTGATCCGATGATCGCACCGCTCAAAATACGCACATGATCACCGATCCCGACCTGTCCGCCGATAACGCAGTCGTCTTCGATCACTACGCTGCCTGAAATGCCGGTTTGTGCGGCGATGACGACACGTTTGCCGATGGTCACGTTATGGGCGATCTGCACCAGATTGTCTATTTTAGTTCCTTCGCCGATCCGAGTTTCACCCAGGGCGCCGCGGTCAATGCAGGTATTAGCGCCGACCTCGACATTATCTTCTATTACAACCGTGCCGATCTGAGGGAATTTTACATATTCTTCTGAATCTCTGACATAGCCGAAGCCATCAGCCCCGATGACCACTCCGGCGTGAAGAATTACGTTGTTGCCGACCGTGCAGCCGTCTTCGATGCAGACATTTGGGTGTAAAATGCAGTTTTTGCCAATTTTTACATTGTCACCGATCTTTGAACCAGAGCGGACCTGCGTACCTTCACCGACCGATGTGCCATCGCCAATGATGCAGAAAGCCTCGATCAGAATATTTCCGCCGAGCATTGCATTTTCAGCAACGACCGAGCTTTTATGAATTCCCGGTACATATTTTTTTGATGGATGAAGGACATGAGCAATGCGGGCGAAGGCGAGTTTTGGATGAGCAACGGTGATAACCGCCATATTTTCCGGTAATAAACTAACGAGGTCAGTTGGAACAATGATGCAGGATGCACTTGTGGCGGTTAGGTCACCGGCTTTTTCGCAAAAGGCTATTTCACCTGTGGAAGCTTTTTCAAGACTTGCCGCGTTAGTGATCTCGACATTATCATTGCCGTGCAGTTCGCCGGCAAGAAATATTGATATTTCCTTTGTTTTCATCACTAACAATGTAAATCTTTTTTCGGGAAAAGTCAGTAGGTATTGCGGGCATTGCGCTTTTCAACGTCGTTAACTGCGGTTTGAAGAAAAGTATCCATCCCGTCCAGTTTGTAGCCTTTTTCATCTTCAAGCCGTTTAAGGACCGACGCAGCGTCGCTATCCATAAAATCGAGGCCGGCAAGGTCCAGTGTGATCATTGTTTCAAGCTCGGAATGTACGCCGGAAGCGATGCGTTCGATGAGCAGGGCGTCCGCGAGCAACATCACGCCATCTATACGAAGAATCGTCGTTCCGCTTTCCGGATCATCTATTTGGGTGATGTGAGTTGCCATATTTTCCGCAAATTAGATACTAGAATTACGGTAAATGCAACTTTTTGTTTCAGACAGTGCGAAATTTTCTCGTTACCAAAAAAAGGCCTGAGAAGATGAGGGCGGCCGCTGCAATGAAATTATAGCCAACCCTTTCGCCCAAAAAGATCACAGCAAGCAGAAAGCCGATCATTGGCTGAAGATATATGTAAACCGCCACGACGGAAGGATTCACACGTGCAAGTGCCCACGCATTCAGCAAATATGGAACGGCGGTCGCAAATATCGCGATATGAAGGACCAGCAACCATATCCTCGGCGTCACCGAGGGAATATCTACCTTCGACATCGAAACGATCCCAAGCGGGACGCAAATGATCGCGGCAAATAGAAATATCCACATCATCGAACGAAAGGCACCGTTGCGTGTGACCACGCTTTTCGATGTGGCAACATAAATGCCGAACGACAAGGAATTGGTGACAATAAGGATATCGCCGAGTGTGGTCAATGACGAAAAAGACGCATTTCGCGGATCGATCAGTAAGATAACTCCGATAGCGGCTAAAATTATGCCGATAATTTTGATGCCGCGCAGCTTTTCAGAGCCAGTTATTGAACTTACAGTAAGAGCGAAAACCGGGATGGTAACAGCCAGCAGTGATGCATTAGAAGCTTTTGTCAGTGACAGGCCGGTCACAAAAAGCAGTTGATTAAATGTCACACCGAATAGACTTAAAATGGCCAGCCGCCAATAATCGCCTTTTTCATTGAGCCAAAAACGTTTGCGATAAAGCTGCACGACAACCAAAATAAGGGCAGTTATGCCGACGCGAAAGCTTACGAGCGCGATACTTGGAATGACAGTAAGTACGATCTTGCCGATAACCGCAAACGAGCCAAAAAAAAACTGGACCAGAATGAGGGCTAAGTGAGGATATTTAGATTTTTCGTCAGAGGTTTCGGTCATAAATTCAGCACCCCGTGCGTCAAATATGACCTCGCGGAAACTAATTATTATAGCAATCTGAAATCTGTCGCAGACTTTGGATCTTTTACATGAACATTAAGACAGGATTTTCGAGCATCCGCTTAAAGGTCTGCAGGAATTTTGCCCCTGTTGCACCGTCGATCACGCGGTGGTCGCATGACATTGTGACGTTCATGATGTTTCTAACCGTTATTTGGCCATCTCGTACGACTGGCGTTGGAATGGCTCCGCCTATTGCCAGGATACCGGCCTCGGGAGGATTGATGATAGCCGTAAATTCTTTAATGCCCATCATGCCGAGATTGCTGATGGAGAAAGTTGCTCCGGTATATTCTTCCGGCTGCAGTTTCTTCGCCTTTGCTTTTGCTGCGAGTTCTTTTATCTCAGCGGAGATTTCGGCAAAGCCTTTCAGGTTGGCCCCACGAATGACCGGGGTGATCAAGCCTTCATCAATCGCGACGGCAACACCGATATCGGCCTGTTCATAAAAACGCAGCGTTTTGTCCTGATATGAAGCATTAACGAACGGGTGTTTGATCAGCGAGGTGGCAGCGACCTTGACGATAATGTCGTTGACGCTGATCTTCTCATCGTCTCCGAGATCAGTATTGATCTGTTTTCTGAGGGCCAATACATTGTCCATCTCGATCTCGACCGTCAGATATAAGGTCGTGATCGGCCCGATCGATTCCGCCAGGCGGCTCGCGATGATCTGCCGCATCTTCGACGTATTCTCATCACGGAAGGGCGATGCTCCGACAACTGTTGAAGGAACAAAAGCTGACCGCTGACCGCTAGTGGGTGACTGTTGAGTGCTCATCGCAGCTTCAATATCGCGTTTGATGATGCGTCCGCTTGGGCCGGAGCCGCTGATTGACTTTAGATCGACGCCATTGTCGGCCGCCATTCGTGCCGCGATAGGTGAAACTATCAAGCGTCCGGTGGCCTTCTGCGGATCAGGCTTGTCGGCCGTGAGTTTATTCGTTTCCCCTGCGTCTTCACTTTTAGGAGCCGTGCCACCCACTGACGCTGGCGGTTCCGCCTTTGCATCCGTTGACGGTTCTGGCTTTGCATCTGCTGCCTTTGAGCCGTTTGATGATGCTTCCTTTAGGATCGCGGAAATATCTTCACCTACGTCACCGGTAATGGCGATCGCTTCTCCAAGTGCGGCAGTGTCGCCGGCACCCTTGAGTATTTTCAAAAGCGTGCCGCCCTTGAGAGCGGTCATTTCCATCGTGGCTTTATCGGTATCGACTTCGGCCAGCGTTTCGTTTGCTTCGAAAGTATCGCCTTCATTCTTCACCCAACGTGATATCTGGCCCTCTTCCATCGTGGGTGAAAGCTTCGGCATTAAGAATTTTTCCGCCATAAAATTTAACTAACCCAATCGTTTTAATAATTCCAAACCTTCGTCCCATTCACCAAATCCGGAGATGGCATTGATGTGTCCCTTTTCGCCAACGTTGATGAATTCGCTGCCCCATGCAGCGGCAAAATATTCAGATCGTTCCAGAGTAATATATTGGTCGTTCGTGCTTGCAATGACCAAACTGGAAAATGGCAATTTCTCGATCGACATTGGTGCAAAGCCTTTGCTATCAAATGTATAAGTTTCAGCTTCGCAATCACTAGGAGCAACGAGAAATGCACCTTTTATTTTTGTGCCAAATTTCGCTGCCCAATGGGCGACCGCCGAACATCCTAAACTGTGAGCCACGAGAATAACATTTTCGGGGCCGTGCTTTTCTACTTCCAATTCGATCCTTTCGATCCAATCATCGCAAACCGGAGTATCCCATTCATCCTGTTCGATCCGGCGAAACTTATCCGGAAATTGGCGTTCCCAAATACTTTGCCAGTGATCTTCACTCGAATTCGTAACTCCCGGAATTGTCAAATAAGTTGAGGCCATTTATAAATAACAAACTTCCTTCACCGCCGCGACGATCTTAGCGACATCCGGCAAAGCCAGTGCTTCGAGGTTTTTCGCGTATGGGTTTGGAGCTTCGGCGGTCGAAAGGCGTTTTATCGGCGCGTCGAGAAAATCGAACGCATGTTCCATTACCTGATGCGAAATCTCCGCCCCGACACTGGCAAAATAGTGTGATTCTTCGGCAATAACAAGACGATTGGTCTTCTTGACAGACTTTACGATAGTGTCAATGTCCAACGGTTTGATGGTCCGCGGATCGACGACCTCGACCGAAATATCGAACTCCTTCTGCATCTGTTCCGCCGCCTGAAGTGCGAGCGGTACGGTCATCGAACGGGCGACGATAGTGCAGTCCGTGCCTTCGCGTTTAACATCGGCAACGCCGAGCGGGATGATGAAATCTTCATCATCGGGAACTTCGCCCTTGTTTCCGTACATTCTTTCCTGCTCCAGAAACAGCACCGGATTGTTATCGCGTATGGCGGATTTCAATAAACCCTTAGCATCAGCGGCGGTTGAAGGCATCACTACCTTCAAGCCGGGAAAATTTGCATAAAACGCCTCGAGGGCCTGTGAATGCTGCGAAGAAACCTGATAGGCCGAACCATTCGGGCCCCGAAAAACAATCGGGACATTGAACTGCCCGCCGGACATATAAAGCATTTTCGCGGCGTGATTGATGATCTGGTCGGCGGCGAGAATAGAAAAGTTCCACGTCATAAACTCGATCACCGGACGCAGCCCGGCCATTGCCGCACCTACGCCAACGGCGGCAAAGCCAAGCTCGGTGATCGGCGTATCGACAACTCGTTTATCGCCGAATTCTTTCCAAAGCCCACGGGTGACTTTATACGCCCCGTCATATTCGGCGACCTCTTCGCCCATTATGAAAACGTTTTCGTCTCTAATAATTTCTTCACGCAATGCCTGATTCAACGCATCGCGAATAGTAAGAACAGCCATAGTTTTATCTAACCAACTAAATCTTGTGCGATTTCACTAATCTGCGTAAACGTCTGTGTACAATTCGCTCTCTGCCGGAAACGGGCTTTCCTCGGCAAACTTCACAGCTTTATCGACCGCCTCAATTGCTTCCTGTTCGATCTTTTCAAAATCCTTGTCACCGAGCACTTTTGATTCCTTCAAACTGTCTTTGAAAAGCACGATTGGATCGCGTTCCTGATATTTTTTGATCTCGTCGCGGGTGCGGTAATTTCCCGGATCGGACATTGAATGTCCCATAAAGCGGTATGCCCGGATCTCAAGCAATGTTGGCGACCCGTCTTTTCGTGCCCGCTCAATCGCCCTCAAAGTTGCTTCGCGGACGGCCATCACGTCCATCCCATCGACAAATTCATTAGCAACACCGTATGCATCGCCTTTGTCAGCGACGCTGCTGATGCTCATCGCGCGTGCCTGCGATGTTCCCATTCCGTATTGATTGTTTTCACAAATAAAAATGCACGGCAGTTTCCAAAGCTGGGCCATATTGAGCGATTCGTGGAACATGCCCTGATTCGCCGCGGCCTCGCCGAAGAAGCAAAGCGTCACCTGGCCGGTCCCCTTGTATTTTGCGGAATATGCCATTCCCGTTCCGACGCCGATCTGGCCGCCGACGATGCCGTGGCCGCCGTAGAATTGATGTTCTTTTGAGAACATATGCATCGAGCCACCCTTGCCCTTTACACAGCCGCCTTCCTTGCCATAGAGCTCCGCCATCACCGATTCCGGCGTCAAACCTTTGACCATCGCCTGCACGTGGTCGCGGTAGGCGGTAATTACCATATCGTCCGGTTTGAGGGCCATCATCGAGCCGACAGCTATCGCTTCCTGGCCGATGTATAGATGACAGAATCCGCCGATCATGCCCATGCGGTAAACTTCGGCGCATTTTTCTTCAAAATGACGGCCGAGCACCATTTGATAAAGCATTTCGCAAAGAAGTTTTTTGTCTGTCTTCCTGATCGACTCTAATTGCGATGCTCTTCGCTTGGTATATTCGGCCTTCGCAAGCTCGACATCGACAAAATCACCGCTGCCGTTTTTATTGGTTGTTTTATTGATACCGTTTTCCGTAGCCGTCACCGATTTTTGTTCGGGTTTTCGGCTTGTTGCTGTTCTTGGCAAAATCTATTCCTCCGCTAATGCACTTAAATGGAAATATTAAGGTGCTGTATTGGCATAATTATAATCGACAGACGAATGTTTGTGCAAAACACGGTTTTAGTCTTTATCAAGCCTTGTTGTGGAAATATATAAATTGATAATAATATTGAATTGAACAATGCGAACTATACATATAAAACTATTTTTCCTGCTTTTTTTGCTGCCGATAGCATCACTTGCCCAAAATCCGACAAAATGGACCCTGGAATCAGAGGTCAAGGGACAGGCGGTCAAAAAAGACGAGATTTTTAAAGCGGTTCTAAAAGCCGAAATCGAAGATGGATGGCACTTATACTCGCTCGACCAGCCAAAGGGCGGCCCGGTCGCCACCACTATAAAGATCGCTGACGGCAAAGCTTTTGAGATCACAGGTGACATTGATTCGCCAAAACCGACGATCAAGCCGGACCCGAATTTTACAATCAGCGACAAGCCTTTAGACACAGAGTTCTATGAAAAGCAAGTGTCTTTCGGGTTGATGCTGAAGGCCAATGAAGCTAGTTCTGACGCTGATCCGGCTGTCGATGTGAGATTTCAATTGTGCAACGACAAGGTCTGTCTGCCGCCAAAAACCGTTCGCGTATCTTTTTCGGGTTCGGAAGACTTGAAGAAGTCATCTCTGACCGGCCAACAATCTTCGACCGTCAACTCCGTAAAAGAAACTAATACTGAAAAAGCAGGTTCGGGCCTAAATGATTCGAAACAACAATTGCCGACCGATCTTTGGGCGTTTTTATGGCTTGCGGCCGGACTTGGAGCTTTGTCTTTGCTGACGCCATGTGTTTTTCCGATGATACCGATCACGGTGTCGTATTTTACCAATCATTCATCGGGAAACCGCGGAAAGGCGGTTAAGTTGGCAAGTGTTTATTCGCTGGGAATAATCGGCACATTTACGCTCATCGGAATGCTTTTGGCTGTATTTGTCGGTGCCGCCGGAATAAATCTTTTCGCAGCCAACCCGTGGATAAACCTGCTCATAACCGCGATATTTCTATTTTTCGCATTCAATCTTTTTGGAGCATACGAAATAGCCATACCTGCCGGGATACTTACAAAATTGGATAGTTTGACGCGAAGCCAGGAAGGCGAAGGCAGCGGCATTATCGGTGCTTTGCTGATGGGACTTACTTTTTCGCTGACATCATTTACATGCACGTCCCCTTTTGTTGGAACGATCCTGGTATCGGCCTCGCAGGGTGATTGGCAGCGGCCGCTTTTAGGTATGTTGGCGTTTTCGACCATTTTTGCTCTTCCGTTCTTTCTGATCGCTTTGTTGCCGCAACTCGCGACACAGCTTCCTCGGGCGGGAGGCTGGATGAATTCCGTTAAGGTTGCCATGGGGTTTTTGGAAGTGGCGGCGGCGATGAAGTTTATTTCAAACGTCGATCTCGTTTGGAAATGGGGAATTTTCACACGTCCGATCGTTTTGGCGATCTGGATAGCTATTGGAATAATTTTATCGCTTTATCTTTTGGGCAAATTTCAACTTTCGCATGATTCGAAACCGGACAGAATAGGCGCCGCGAGACTAGTCTCGGCCATCGTCAGCCTGGCGATAAGTTTTTATTTAATTACCGGGCTATTTGGTGCAAAGCTTGGTGAGCTGGAGGCGTTTCTTCCGCCCGAACTTGAAACCGCGTCGAACGCATTTTCGAAGGGGAAATCGGAGCAACTGGATTGGATAGTCAATGATTATCCCGCCGCACTGGCCAAAGCGAAGGCTGAAAACAAAGTCCTGTTCATTGATTTTACAGGCTACACCTGTACCAACTGCCGCTGGATGGAAGCCAATGTTTTTCCAAAAAAAGAAGTTGAAGCCGAGCTTGCAAAAATGATCCTGGTGCGGCTTTATACGGACGGCGACGGTGAAATTTATGAAAAGCAGCAGCAAATGGAGCAGGACAATTACGGAACGGTTGCACTGCCATTCTATGCCGCTGTCGATGGAAACGGGAAGAATGTGGCAACATTTCCGGGATTGACGCGAAATGTCAACGACTTTGTTGACTTTCTGAAGCAGGCGCAACAGAATTAGTTTTTCTCCCGTGAAAAACTACTTATGCAAAGAGTTTCGATCTCAGCTTTGACGAACGGTTTGCGGGCGATGCCCGATGAAGAATTCGTTTGCGATAATGTTTATAGATATTTGAGCGAGAATCCGGTCGAGGCTGATTCGATAGCGCGTTTTTTGTATTGGAGCAAGAATTTCTACACAAGAAACCTGATCTTTAAGGACGAACGTTTTGAAATGATGGCGATTTGCTGGGAGAAAGGACAGGTTTCCCGTGTGCACAATCATGCAGAACAGCGATGTTGGATGACGGTTCCGGTCGGCAGGCTTTTGGGACAAAATTTCGCGATCGAGGAGATCGATGAAGCTAAAGGCTACTGCAAATTGCTGGAAACGGACAGCTTTGATTTTTCGGACTGTATCGCCGCAAAGGTCGAACTTGAAGAGCCAATTCATCAAATTCTAAACCTGCCTGAATTCGACGCCCGAGCTGTCAGCATTCACATCTATTCAAAACCGTACGACAAATGTCTTTGTTATTGCCGCGATACAGACACATTCAAGGAAGTTCCTCTTTTTTATACGAGCATTGACGGTGTTTTGTGCGATGGTATAAAACTCTAATCCGGTTGTTTAGTTATATCTAATCCCGGTAGGTGCTTGATGAAAATATCAGAAACAAAAAAGACACTGATAATTTCAACCCTTTGCCTCGCCTACATTTTGCTTCGTTTTTGGAGCCTTACATCGAACTGTCTTTGGTTCGACGAAATTTTCAGCGTACATGCCGCCGAACATCAATGGAACGAATTGTTCACATTCGTCGCCAGAGACATTATTCACCCTCCGCTTTTCTACATTCTGCTAAAAATATGGATCGCTATCGGCAGTGAAGAGATCTATTGGCTGCGGCTTTTGCCCATGCTTTTTTCGGTCCTCGCAATAGTTCCGTTTTTGATGATCTGCAAGGAACTGAAGCTGAAACTTTTTACGGTTTCTATTGCATTAACCTTTTTCGCGGCGAACGGGGCCCTCATCAAATATGCACAGGAAGTGCGAA
>JAYUCO010000063.1:0-21184 GCA_043740295.1 Pyrinomonadaceae bacterium
ATCGGCCACGACCGTCGCATCATCACCCGTCACTCCGAAATCCTGGACACGGACGGTATTTGTCCCGCTGTATAAAACATAAAAGCTGGCCTGGGCACCCGGACGCCAGACGATCAGATCGTCACGCCGGTCGCCGTCAAAATCGGCTGCCACAAAAAAGTCGCTCGTCAGTCCCCAGTTAATGGTGTTGGCATTGCCCGACCCGTCATTGAACAGGTTGTACCATGTGTTCTGCCCGTTAAGCCCTCCGCCGGTGTTCCTGAGAACCGAAAAATCCGTCCGCCCGTCAGCATTAAAATCAACGAACGTGTCATTCGCCGTACTCGGTGTCGGAGTTGGCGTCGGTGTCGGTGTCGGTGTTGGAGTCGGTGTCGGTGTTGGAGTCGGTGTCGGTGTTGGAGTCGGTGTCGGAGCCGGAGTAGGAATAAAGACCGAAATATCCGATACAAATGTCCCAGCGGGATAGTTGCCAATAAAAGTCTCGGCTCCAGTGGACAGATTTCGTGTATAAAAAGCCATACTCGTTCCATCCGCCGGATTGTCATGAGTGACATAGAGGGTACCACTGACACCACTTATGTCCATGCCGAGACCTGCATTGAACGTCAGGACAGTAGGTATCTGTACCGTAAACAAAAGACCCCCGTTCGGACTCGGCGCTCCATTCAGGCCTCCGATAGTAAGCAAAGAGTCGTCACTGAAATCCCAGGCATAGAGCGTGGTTGACACAGCACCTGCTACATTATTAGAGTATGCTGCTCCAACGATGGTAAAGTCAGTAAACCCGGCCCCTGAATCTCCGGGATCAAAAGCAAGATTAGTATCTGTCGAGACCAGTGTTCCATCATTTGGATTAGCACGGAAATTATTGTTCTGGGCGCTGGTTCCGGTTGCTCCCGTAACTATGCGAATTCTATCAACGACCGGGTTGAAATCCATTTCCACTCGGCTGCTGGTGTTAGTGCCGAGCGTAAATCCCGGCCCGACTGGTGTCAGGGCAGCGGTAGCTAAATTTACTGTATAGAGCTGGGCGGCTGAACCATTTGTACTGATCGCCCACAACTGCCGGGTTGCCGGACGAAAATCGATGCTTCGCAAGCTATGGCCCGCAACAATGCCTGTAAAAGGTCCGATATTGGTTATTGTACCGGGCGTATTGCTGTTAAAGCTGACAAGGTTGAGCCCAGGAGCCGTACTTGAGCTGCTGGCTGTCGTCATTCCATAAATGAGTTCCTGGGCACTTGCCTCACTAACTCCTGCAAAAAACAAAAAAACAAAAATAGCTAAGGAAATGTTAGCTACTTTTGTATGAAGCTTTATACCTGCACTAAAATTTTTAATCCAAAACATAATATTCTCCAATTACAAAACTTGTTAAAGTTCAATGGCGTTTGTGAAAGTAAATAAGATGCTCTTAAAAATTTCAATGCCACAAAAAAACCAGAATGGTAGGTCGAATTTATCTTTTATTAACTGTAAAGTCAAGATTTTTATCGCCCTTAAAGCATGCCGAATAGCTAGTTTAAGGTAGCTTTTAAGTCGGGAATGAACCAAACCCTGCTTGATACATCTCAAATCCAAATTCTAATAAATCAACTTGAGCGCACAATATCTTTTCAAAAATTTATCGTCAATTTTCCCACATCGTGCTGGGCAGCTTACGATGACTAGGTTTAAGGTTTCGACAGTTGCCTTAAAATTGCTGCACGGCTATTATTTCTATTTACTTTTATTAACGTAAAAGAAACATGTTCTTGAGGCCGTATTTCGACGGCCACCTTTTATTTGGAGAATTTAATGGCAACTAAAGGCGTGGAAATAGCTCCTGCTAATGGAAAATTAGGCATCTTGCTTGTCGGACTCGGTGCCGTAAGCACAACATTTGTCGCGGGTGTCGAGGCGATAAAGCTCGGACTGGAACAACCGGTCGGAAGCCTCACCCAAATGGGTACGGTCCGTCTGGGGAAAAGAACCGAGAACAGATCACCAAAGATAAAGGATTTCGTTCCGTTAGCGGATCTCAACGATATAGTTTTTGGGGCTTGGGATATTTTTAACGATACGGCGTTTGAGGCTGCAATGAATGCCGGTGTACTGGAAAAAGACCTGTTAAATCAAGTGTCGGAACAGCTCACTTCGCTTAAACCAATGCCTGCCGTTTTCGAGCAGAATTATGTCAAACGGCTCCACGGCGAAAATGTAAAGACCGGCAAAAATAAGATGGAGCTTGCGGAACAGCTTATCGAAGACATTGCCCGGTTCAAAGCCGAGAATAATTGCGAAAGGCTTGTTATGGTCTGGGCTGCATCGACCGAAATATTCCTTGAACAGTCAGACGTCCATCAGACCATTGAAGCATTTGAAAAAGGAATGTACGACAACGATCCGCGGATCGCTCCGTCAATGATATATGGTTATGCGGCTATAAGATCAGGTGTCCCATTTGCCAACGGAGCGCCGAATTTGTCCGTTGACATTCCGGCCTTAACAACCCTTGCCGAAGATAACAAAGTACCTATATGCGGAAAAGATTTTAAAACTGGCCAGACGTTGATGAAAACGATCCTTGCTCCGGGTCTAAAATCGCGCATGCTCGGGCTGGAAGGCTGGTATTCGACAAATATTCTCGGCAACCGCGACGGCGAAGTCCTCGATGATCCGGAAAATTTCAAAACCAAGGAAGAATCGAAGCTTTCGGTGCTGGAACATATACTTCAGCCGGAAGTATATCCCGATCTTTATAAAGATTTTTCACATGTCGTCCGCATCAATTACTATCCGCCGCGGGGTGACAACAAAGAAGGCTGGGACAGCATCGACATTTTCGGTTGGCTCGGCTACAAAATGCAGATAAAAATTGATTTTCTGTGCCGCGATTCGATCCTTGCCGCCCCATTGGCACTCGATCTGGCGTTGTTTCTCGATCTCGCGCAGCGGGCGAATATGAGGGGTGTACAGGAATGGCTTTCGTTCTATTTCAAAGCTCCGCAAACAGCTCCGGGATTGTATCCCGAGCATGACCTGTTTATCCAATTGATGAAGCTTAAAAATACTCTGCGACACCTTATGGGAGAAGATCTGATAACCCATCTTGGCCTCGAATATTACGATTAACCCGTAAAATCCATATTTTTTCACAAATAAACCGATTTTTGTTTGCAAACATTGGTTTATTTGTGTTATTTCTATTTTAGAATCATGCTAATTAGAGTGTGATTTTCCGTAGCCTTTGGATGTGTCCATCCTAGTTCATAAAGTCCAGCCAACGAAAAATATATTGAAATCATCAATAAGACGATAGATCGGTCGTGGTTTATTTCGGCAAATCTAGTTTTGAAAAAACGTCATTCTGCAGCAAGAACGTCATGCATTGGCAAACGTTCGGGTGAGGAGATAAGCGATGAGAAACGAAACGGCAAGAAAAAGAGACACCCCGGAAAAAGGGGTCTTACTCGATCCGGAGAGAAAGAGCCCACGCGCCAAAGAATTTGAAGATAAGCTTTCGGCTCTGATCGTCGGGCAGGAACGCGGCGTCCGCCGTTTGAGCGGCCTGTTCCAGATCTATCTTGCGGGAATGAATAATCCTTCCCGGCCGATCGGGACAATGCTTTTTCTCGGCCCGACCGGCTCGGGAAAGACCCGTGTGGTCGAGGCAGCCTCTGAAGTTTTATTTGGTGAGCCGCATACTGTCGTTAAGATCGACTGCGCTGAGTTTCAACATTCGCACGAGATCGCAAAACTAATCGGGTCGCCTCCGGGATACCTCGGCCATCGCGAAACCTCGCCGATGCTGACGCAGGAAAATCTGGACAAAGCTCATACCGACGACACAAAACTTACTTTTGTGCTTTTCGACGAGATCGAAAAGGCATCCGATTCGCTTTGGCAATTGCTGCTCGGCATTCTGGATAAAGGGACATTGACCCTTGGCGATAATCGCCGTGTCGATTTTTCAAAAACGGTCGTCATCATGACCTCGAATCTCGGCGCACGGGAGATGTCTGACATGATATCGGGCGGAATCGGTTTTGCCCCAACTAAAACAGGTACCCCAGCCGATGACGATGAGATCGATACCAAGATCTACCGTACCGCCCTAGAAGCAGCGAAACGTAAATTCTCCCCGGAATTTATGAATCGTATAGATAAAGTCGTTGTCTTCCGCAGCTTGAAGGAACATCATCTTCGCAGAATTTTGGAGATCGAATTAGCCTCTGTACAGGATAGGATCACCGAATCTGCCGGGACGAAATTTGTCTTCGAATGTACGGACGAAGCCAAAGAATTCTTGCTTAGCGAAGGCATAGACCTAAAATATGGAGCGCGTCATCTAAAACGTTCGATCGAAAGATTTCTCGTGTATTCACTTTCAAATCTTGTTGCGACGCAGCAAGTGGAAACTGGAGATTTCGTCCTGGTTGATTTTGATAAGGAAATGGGCGTGCTTAATTTCACCAAACAATCCGGCAAAATGATAATCAGCGATCTCACGGAAGAATCTACCGACGAAGAGCCTCTTACTAAATCCGACGCGGTCGGAGCACCCTTGCCACAGAGTCAGGCCGCTTCCGGCATGAGCAAGTCGAAAGGCGAAAATACTGACGTCTAATTTTTTCTCTAATTCATCTTACTCTTAGGAACGGCTTCGCCCGTTCCTTTTCTTTTCTGAGTTCAAGCTTCAGATTGTTTTTCCATAATTAACTCTATATTTCCCAGTCCATCGATCTTCTAACGGCTTCATTCCATTTTTGAACCAGAGCCGACGCTTTTTCGCTTGGCATTTGCGGTTCAAATCTTTTGTCTTCTTCCCAATGTTCTATCAATTCATCACGAGATTTCCAGTATCCAACCGCTAGACCGGCCAAATAAGCAGCTCCGAGAGCGGTCGTTTCTGATGTTTTCGAACGCACGACCGGAATCCGTAATATATCGGCTTGAAACTGCATCAGCGAGTTGTTATTTACGGCTCCGCCATCGACGCGAAGCTCAGAAAGTTCCATGCCGGAATCGGCTTTCATCGCATTCAATAGGTCAGCGGTTTGGTAAACTATCGATTCGAGAGCTGCCCGGGCAATATGTTCCTTTCCCGTACCGCGTGTTAATCCGATGATCAAACCGCGAGCTTCCTGATTCCAATGCGGAGTGCCGAGACCGACAAATGCCGGGACAAAATAAACTCCGCCGTTGTTCTGGACCGAATTCGAAAGTTCTTCAACTTCTGCAGAAGTTTTGATAATTCCAAGTGAATCCCTCAGCCATTGAACGACAGCCCCGCCGATAAAAACGCTGCCTTCGAGCGCGTAATCGGTCCGGTCTCCGATCTTCCATGCAATTGTGGTAAGAAGCCGATTCCTGGATTCCGAAGGCTTATCTCCAGTATTCTGAAGCATAAAACAGCCGGTGCCATAAGTACTTTTGGTCGCTCCTTTATCAAAGCATAACTGCCCAAAAAGTGCCGCTTGCTGGTCGCCTGCTATTCCGGCGATCATGACACCTTTTAACTCGGACGGTGTACTAACTTCTCCAATAATTTCCGATGAGGAAAGCACATCAGGCAATATGGTACGGGGAACATCGAATACCTGGAGCAATTCATCGTCCCAATCAAGGGTGTTGATATTAAATAACATGGTGCGGGAGGCATTTGAGACGTCGGTGACGTGATGCCTGCCGGCTGTAAGATTCCATATCAGCCAGCTATCGACGGTACCAAATGCAAGCTCGCAGCGTTTCGAGCTTTCTCTGGCACCATCGATATTGTCTAAAAGCCATTTTATTTTACTAGCACTAAAATAAGCATCGACTTCAAGACCGGTTTTGTGGCGAATCATTTCCGCGTGTTCGTCACGAATCTGATTGCAAAAAGCGGAGGTTCTCCTGTCTTGCCAAACGATCGCATTGTGGATCGGCTTACCTGTCCGTTTATTCCAAATTACAGTGGTTTCGCGCTGATTAGTTATGCCGATCGCGTCAATATCTTTTGCTGATAGGTTTGCTTTATGCAAAGCCTCAATGGCAGTATCGATCTGCGTTTGCCATATTTCCTGTGGGTCATGTTCCACACAACCGCTTTGCGGATAAAACTGCGTAAACTCGCTTTGCCCCACCGCAGCTATTTGGCTTTCATTATTAAAGATAATTGACCGGCTGCTCGTCGTGCCTTGATCGAAGGCGAGAATATAGCTCATTTTATGTATTACAGCTTTTCTAAAGCCTGCTGAAGGTCGCGAATTAGATCGTTGATATCCTCTATCCCAACGGAAAGACGGAGTAGCCCGTCAGATATTCCGGCTGCTAGCCTTTGATCGCGTGGAATTCCACCGTGTGTCATCGTTGCTGAATGTTGAATAACGGTTTCGACACCGCCAAGTGAAGTTGCGAGTGTGCATAATTTCACATTATTGACCACCGCTTTTCCGGCATCCACCGACCCGACATCGAACCCGATCATACCGCCAAACCCTTTCATCTGCCGTTTTGCCGTCATATGCGTCTCGTGCGATTCAAGCCCGGGATAAAAAACCGATACAACCTTCGAATGATCTGATAACATATTCGCTAAAGCGAATGCATTTTGATTATGTCGTTCCATTCGTAGTGCGAGTGTCTTTATCCCGCGCATTAGAAGCCAGGAAACCTGCGGAGCAATATTGCCTCCGTAAAATTTCCCGGCGTTATTTCTCGTCTTTTCAATAATATCGTTACTTCCAACCAGAACTCCCGCAGTTAGGTCGCTGTGGCCTCCAAGATATTTTGTTGCGCTGTGAACGACAGCATCGGCACCTTGACTAATTGGCTGTTGGTTGTATGGCGTCGCGAAGGTATTATCAACGATCGTTCTGATTCCGTGCTCTTTTGCTATAGAAGTGATGGCTTTTATATCCGTTATCTGAAGGAGCGGATTGGACGGTGTTTCAACCCAGAATATCTTTGTATTTGACCTTACGGCAGAGCGATAGTTTTCCGCATCCACTGCGTCGATAAATGTAATTTCTATTTTGAATTTTTCCGCCAGATGAAGGAGGAAATTAGTCGCCGTCGAATACATCGAGCTAGGAGCAACTATATGATCGCCCGAATCGACCAATGTCATTATGACGGCGGAAACGGCAGCCATTCCTGAAGCTAAAGCGAGACATGCCTCGCCATTTTCAAGCTGGGCGATAGACCGCTCCAAAGCCTCTGTCGTCGGGTTACCGTATCGGCTATAAAAATAACCTGGCTTTAGTTCGTTATGGATCAATGCTGCCTCGTCGGCATCGGGAAATGCAAACACTGAGGAGTTGTAAACTGGAATTGAAAATGCTCCGTGATGCTCCGACCTATCGTCGCCCGCATGAACAGCCAATGTGTAAATTGATTCTTCCGCCATATTTCTTATGATCCTTTAATTTATCAGCTAATCCTACCCAGTTTGAGAGCAAACAGCAACATTCGCATTTTAAATAGTTAACGATCACATAATCTTTACTATTTATATATGTCTGAGCTAATATGTGAAAGGCCTTTGAGTTTCTACCAGCTTATCGACAATGGAAAATAAAGACGAATTATCACAATTTGAAAATCTTTTTCTCGCCTTAGCCGATAAAACACGGCTTCGCATATTAAATCTAATGCGGGAAAACGAGGTTTGTGTGAATCTTTTTTCCGAAGCTCTAATGCTTAGTCAACCAAAGATCTCACGGCACCTGGCATATTTACGGAATACCGGGATTGTTTCGACCCGGCGCGACGGAAAATGGATATATTACAGTATTAATTATTCGACAATATCTTCCGCCAACCAAATTTTGTCCGTTACACTTGCCAGGCTTGCATCTCTGCATTCAATGCAACGAGATCACGATAACCTTATTTTGTTAAGCAGACCGCGATCGCCTAAACCATCAGCAGCTTCACAAAAACAAATAGTTAGCAACGAGCCTCATGTTTATTATCAGAGCGATGAAATTGAAACATTCCTGCTTTAATCGGGGACATTCACATAGTCGTATGGACAATGCCGGCATCGATTTCCGCAACAATATCCGCGTTTTTGAAGGAAATGTTCGGTCAGCACCATCAACCCGTCATCGAAATAATAATCGATTCCCTCTACAAGTTTTTCGTCCTTTTCTGTTTCTCTATCGTTCATACAAAGCCAGGAATTCCTTATTGCCTCCAGCCCCAAGTATTGGTGATTCGATGACACCCGAAACCCGCAGCCCACATTTGATTGCACATTCATTTATCTCGGAAATTATACGCTCGTGTTTTTCGGTTTCGCGGACAATGCCGCCTTTACCGACCTCTCCTTTACCAACTTCGAATTGTGGTTTAATGAGCGCGATCATCCGGCCACTTTCTTTTAAAAGCGAAATGATCACAGGGATGATCTTTTTCAAAGAAATAAATGAAACATCAATAACTGCGAGATCAAAGTTTTCATCAAAATCATTGGCAGTAAGATGACGGGCATTGGTGTTTTCGCGTACTTCAACGCGCGGATCATTTCGCAGCCGCCAAACTATCTGATTTGTTCCGGCATCAATTGCCGTGACCTTTTTCGCACCGCTTCGCAGCAGACAATCAGTAAAGCCTCCGGTCGATGAACCAATATCTAGGCATACATATGTGTCTATACATATATTAAATTCCGACAATGCCTTTTCAAGTTTTAATCCGCCGCGGCTGACGTATCTTGATTCGTCGCTCTCGCCTTTTATGCGAATCTGCACTTCCGGAGTAAAAAGTTCCGAAGCTTTTTCTATCCGTTTCTCATCTGCGAGTACTACTCCCGACATCACCAAAGCCTTTGCTTTAATGAGAGAATCGGCAAATCCTTGTTCGTGCAATAGTTTGTCGATTCGTTCTTTTTTCATTTATCTATTGTTCAATTCCGTCAGCCTGAAAACTTGTTAATTCAAAATTTTCAGCGGTGTAATGTATTTGGACAGGTTGACAACAAACCTCACAGTCTTCGATATAACTTTGTTCATCAATGGACAGGTCCAGAACAAACGAAATTTGCTGCCAGCAATACGGACACGTAAAAAAATGTTCAGTTTCCATTAAGCAAATCTAATACCGGCACTCTTTCGGAATCGCATTTGCGGATGCTATTCTTGAATCGAATTTAGCAAAATGAAAACAGAAACAAAAATGTCGGCGTTCGCCAAATTTGCCTGGTTCGTCCTTGCTTATAATATTGTCGTTGTCCTTTGGGGCGTTTTTCTGCGGGCTTCCAAATCCGGGGACGGCTGCGGGCAACATTGGCTTACATGCCATGGCGAAATAATACCGTCCGCGCCTGAACTAAAAACAATAATAGAATTCTCACACAGGCTGACGAGCGGTCTCGCATTTATAGCGGTGCTTGCGATGTTGGTATGGGCGTTTCGCAAATTTTCAAAAGGCAACCTTATCCGAAAGACCGCCGCTGTGGCGTTTATTTTTATTATTATCGAAGCACTCATTGGGGCCGGGCTTGTTCTTACTGGAAATACGGCCGAGACATTGACGGCCACGCGTCCTTTTTGGGCAGTCGGACATTTGATCAATACATTTATCCTGTTGGCATTTCTCACATTAACTGCTTGGCTTGCCAAAGATGGAAGACTTCTTAACTTTAATGCTGAACCAAAGGTTATGGCCCTTCTGGGTATTGCGCTATTGGGAATTCTATTTGTCGGGATGAGTGGTTCGATCTCAGCCTTGGATAGTATGCTTTTCCCCTCGGAAACCTTGATCGAGGGCTTTAGGAAAGACTTCGCGGAAACATCAAGCCTGCTGCTTCGCCTTCGTGTAAGTCATCCGGTCGTATCAATTCTCACAGGCGTATATTTGATCTTTTTGGCAGGTTGGCTGAAAACACGTTCTGGAAACACAGCATCTGTCTGGCGGTGGTCAAACATCATATCTATACTAGTTTTAGTTCAGATCGCCTTCGGCGCAGCGACGCTTCTGACTTTGGCCCCGATAGTTATGCAGTTGGGACACTTATTTCTGGCAGATGCGGTGTGGATATCATTCGTGCTTATGTCAGCGAATTTTTTATCAGAAACAAACAGTTCAAAATTTAGTGGAAATCCTCCAGGTTTCGCCTATGACGACTAGTTCATCAAGAGATCGTTGAAGTTCAGCGAGTTTAACCTCTATCACTATATCGTCCGCATCAGGAGGAACGTAGATGGGTGTGGCTATTATTACTTTTGTTTTGGTAAATGGTACTGGAACCTGAAGGTAGTCCCAGCTCTTGACCGTCCAATAATTTCTAGCTTCAACCACAAAAGGCATGATTGGATTTCCGGTTTTTTTTGCCAGTAAAACGGCTCCTGTCTTCGCCGTATAGCGTGGGCCTTTCGGACCGTCAATCGCGAAAGCCATTGGCACCCCGATCCGCATCAGCCTTATCATTTCAACCAATGCACCCACTCCTCCGCGTGTACTTGACCCGCGAACCGTGCCATAACCTAGCCGTTTGATAAACCTTGCTATATACTCCCCGTCTAGGCTTTGTGAGCTCATC
This sequence comes from Pyrinomonadaceae bacterium, assembly GCA_043740295.1. GTDB lineage: Bacteria > Acidobacteriota > Blastocatellia > Pyrinomonadales > Pyrinomonadaceae > OLB17. Next base: position 10,511 of record JAYUCO010000063.1, read on the forward strand.
ACTACAATGCCGCGATCGCGAAAAAAATAGGTGCCTGCGAATATGCGGTCGTGCCAGAAAGCATATATTGGCAATTTGCCAGATAATTCGATATCTTTGAAGTTCTCCCAGCCTTCAACTTCATAACGCATGGTTTTACCGACGATCCTGATTACCGCAAAAATCATCAAATCCACGCACCGAATCATAAGTCGATGCCTCAACGAATAATTTGAGAGCGGCGTTAACTTATAAACTTTTTCGATTTCTTTCAGCACGAATAGAAATGGTGTAGCGATTTAAGGTATTATTTGCAACAAGAGTAATCACTCTATCGTAAACATTTTTGGCGAAAACAGGGAAGATGCACAGACGAATTCTAATCATTGACGACCACGACGACCTCGCGAGTGCCCTCAATGAGGTTTTTTCACAAATCGGCCATGAGGTATCCATCCTCGAAAACCGCCATGAAGCTCTTCAGTTAAAAAATATCGATGATTTCGATCTGGTCATCTCCGACCTTGATATAGAAAACAATTTACCCGAAGCCTCTTTTAATGGGCATGATCTGGAATGCCTACCGGAAATATCCGATGATTCGACGGCGAAACATTTGAAAGCTTTCAAAGTATGCGCGACCAATTTCCGACTGGACGAATTCGATGAACACGAACTAAAAAATCTGGTCGAGACAGTTCTTAATTACAAGACCAAGTTCGTCGATAAGATCGAATATGTCCAGGACCTGCTCGAAAAAATAGAATTCGAACTCCCAAGTTCCATTGCACTGATGCATACGGTCCTGGATTATCTGATGAAGCGTGTCGAGAAATTGGGCGTTATCAAATCCGAACAATCAAATCTTTTTGTCGCACTTGACGAGGCTTTTGTGAACGCTGTAAAACATGGCAACAAATTTGATGCGGCAAAGCTTATCCGCATCTCCGCCGAAGTTTCCAAACGCGAAGCCCGTTTTGTTATCGAAGACGAAGGCGAAGGCTTCGATGTAAATTCGATCCCCGATCCACTCGACCCGCAAAATTTATTCAAAGCATCAGGCCGCGGAGTTCTTTTCATTTACAACATCATGGATGAAGTTAAATATAACGACCGCGGAAATCGCCTGACGATGGTTAAAAGATCGGACGAACCTATTGCCGGCTAATGTCGTGATGCTGGGGCAGAAACCTAACGGTCGGATTTGTGTCTTCTATTTTAATTTATTGAGTTCCGAGCGAATTTCTTCGTTTTTCGGGCGAAAACGATAGTCTGATTCGATCTTTGCCCAAACGATCTTCCGATTTTTATTTAAAATATAAACCGCCGGATGCGGGATGCCGTCGAACTCCTGGCCGGAATATGCCGGATCGTAAAGTCCGTAGGTATCAATAATTTTATGATCCGGGTCGGAAAGCAAGGGAAAATTTACTTCGCCTTTGCCGTCTTTTGCGACCTTTCCGGCCATTACGTTACTTTTTTCGGCCGGATCGATAGTTATGGCATAAAGCAAAACTTTTTCACCGGGATTTAATAGACTGCGTAATTCGGCTAACTGCCGAACGCAGAACGGTCACCAATAGCCGCGGTAAAATACCACAACGACCGGCAAATTAGCCTTTGAAAGCTGTACGGTTTTGCCGGTGCGGTCATTTAGTGAAAAATCGGGTGCGGTGTCGCCAATCTTTAGAGGTTCTGTATTACTAATTGCTGTGCTCAGCTTGTCATTTTTCTCAGGCTTTGTATTGTTCTGAGCCTCAAGGCTGCAGGCTACAAAAAGAATACTTACCAGCAAAATTAGTATTTTTTGTTTCATAAAACTTTTCTACCAACCATTCTAAGTTACATGCAGATTCTAGCGCCTTAACTATTAAAACACAGAATTGAAACTATTCTTTTATTAGATCAGCGATCAATGCTTCGATTTTATTCATCCGATCCGTACCACCGCTTCTCTCGATCAAACGAACCGATCCTTTTTTGTCGATTACGACATGAATCGGGATGTTCGTAATGTTATATATTTGCGCGACAGCGTTGTCCCAACCGCGGTTATCAAATGCTATCAGCCATGGCATTTGCTGTTTTGCGACGAAATTTCGCACGTCGTCAACGGTCGATTTTGAGGTTTCGCCGCCATCCAGACTGATACCGATAATCTCAAACTCCGTGCGTTGGTGCTGGCTGTAAATCTTCCTGATGCCGGGCAGATTGGCAATGCACGGACCGCACCAGATCGCCCAAAAATCAAGTAGCAATACTTTGCCTTTTAAGTCGGACAGTTTGACGGTTTTCTCGTCGGTCGTTTGAATATTGAAATCAGGCGCGGGCGAATTGATCAAAATATAATTTTTTGACGCGACTTTTATGGGAGATACTTCCAAAAATATTCTGTCTCCCGATTCGGACGCACGGGCAATGCGATACGATTCGTCTGCGATGTTAAAGGGTTTGCCGCCGCCGTTTCCGCCCCAAAAAATCTCTGCGGACAACACCGATTTGCTGATCTCTCCGTCCTGGTTCGTGTCTATTCCAAGCGTTATTTGGTTAGGATCTGAAAACAGCCCTTTCCCGTTAAAAGTCTGTGCCGAAATTTTATAAACGCTGTTTCCGATTCTTAAATCGCCCGAACGCGAATATTTGTGCTCAAAAACGATACGGCTTTGTTTCTCGTCCCCGATCAGAAAACGAGAGATCGAAAAAGGCAGATTTACCTCGGTCGATTTCCCCCCGCTAAGAAAGGTCGCCCTTACCACCACCTCTTTGCTAAGGCCGCCGGTGTTACTCTTGACCCACTCCGGGGTTCCATCATCGGTCATGTTGCGGTTATTATTGCCATCGACATAAAGGCGCGGCGGCTGGCCGTCAATTTCATCAATAACGACCGCAATATCCTGTTTCGCGGGGGAGTTTCCGATAACAATTTTGCTGTAAATCGGATTTTTCGATTGATAGCGAGGCTCTTTCCGAATACGCAAAGCCGCTTTTTCAACAACCACAGAAGGTGTGAAAGTCGATGCTTCTCGAATAAAAAATTGAGCATCAGTTTCAACCCGTGTTTTGATTTCGATGATTGATTGGGCAAAAACCAATTGCGTAAGAGTGACAATTAAAGCGAAAACTAACAACGCGTAAATGCTATGGGCGAAAAATCTATTTCTCATTGATATTCTCCAAAGGGTTAATTTTGACTTGCGTATGAGATTCACGCCTCAGCTCTTCAAAAGTTTCTTTTTGCGGATCAAATAATCGATTGAAAATCGATCCGTTTCGCTCGGCATTGCCAAGATAAACAGCAGCAAAGCGAGACGTGGTATTACGTGCGTGTGAAACTCGTAGAGCGGTTCCTTCAAAAGATGTCCGAATGTAACAACGACCAAAACAGATCCAAGCGCAATTAGTGCTTCGCGTGTACGCAAGCCCAAAATCACCAGGCCGCCGGCAATTAACTCGACGAATGGTATTACAAAACCCATGGCCCATAGCGACCACACAGGTAAAAATGTATCGCTGAACGGCAGGAAAAGCTGCCGGACATGCTCGGTCGGCCCAAGCTGAAAAACCTTCCACACTCCTGCCATGAAAAAAATAAGCCCCAGGACAAGCCGTGCAAAAAGTAACGCCCAGCTAAGATTTGTATTTTCTGATCTCATATTTAATTTCCTTTAACTGGAATATTGCACTTTATCCCCCAATAATTCCCGCTCTCTAGTCTGTATCAATAAGATTTTGAGTTTATAATGGATATATGAAGGTAACAATCGGGCAGATCAATACAACGAACGGGGATCTCGAAGGCAACGTCACGAAGATCATAAATGCCATAGAAAAAGCCAGGTCAGATGGCTCAGATCTGATCGTTTTTCCGGAAGTCGCGACGCATGGCTATACTTCGCAGGATTGGTTTCAGGACCCCGATATTATTGAAAATTCGCTTTATCCGTTCGAAAAGATCATTCCCGCGACGAAAGGAATTACCGCCATCATTGGTACTATCCGCCCAAATATGGATAAGGACGGGCGGCGTTTGTACAATTGCGCCGCCGTCATTAACGATGGCCAACTACTAGGTTTTGCTGACAAAACGCTTTTACCGGAATACGACGTTTTTGACGATCCGCGTTATTTCGAGCCTTCGGATGATCGGCGTATATTCGAAATAAACGGCGTCAAATTTGGTGTCGTCGTCTGCGAAGATTTTTGGAATGACAAGACATTCTGGAAGGAAAGATTGTACGAATCCGACCCAACAGATGAGGTTATCGCCCTCGGGGCCGATCTGATCGTTTCGATAAACGCCTCGCCATATAATAAAGGTAAAATAAAACTCCGCTGCGATATGGTCGCTCATCGCGCCCAGCGACAGAAAAAACCTGTGGTTTTTGTGAACCTGGTCGGTGGAAATGACGGCATTATTTTTGACGGAGCCAGCGTTATTGCCGATGGCGAAGGCGACATTATTTTGCAGGCGGCGGCGTTTGAAGAATTTATCGAAACAGTCGAATTGGATATCCGAAAACCTGACGTGCGTGTGATCACGGATGATGAGACCGCATTGATCCATAAAGCACTTGTTCTTGGAATACGTGATTATGCAAACAAGAACGGTTTTAACAAATGCGTTTTAGGACTTTCGGGCGGAATAGATTCGGCACTCACTGCCGCTTTGGCTGCCGAGGCAATTGGACCGGAAAATTTGCTTTGCGTTATGATGCCTTCGCCGTTCTCGTCCGAAGGAAGTATCAGGGATTCTGAGGAATTAGTGAAAAATCTCGGCTGTGAAAGCCGCATCGAACCAATATCCAATACGTTTAAGCTGCTGTTGGAACAGATGAACTTACACAAGCCGACCAAAGGAGGCGAAAGCCTGGCCGCTGAAAATATGCAGTCACGTCTGCGCGGAGTGATCCTGATGGCCATCTCAAATTCCGAAGGCCGGCTGCTTCTCTCGACCGGTAATAAGAGCGAGTTGGCCGTCGGCTACTGTACTCTTTACGGGGACACAAATGGCGGCCTTGCTGTTCTCGGTGACGTGTTAAAGACCGAAGTTTGGCAGATCGCCCGCCAGATCAATAAAAGGAACACGATCATTCCAGAACAGATCATCGACAAAAAACCGTCAGCCGAACTCGCCCCAAACCAATTCGATCAGGACAGTCTGCCGCCATATGAACTTATGGACCCTATCCTGAAGATGTATTTCGAGCAAAAAGCCTCACCTTCCGAGATCATCGCTGCCGGAAACGATCCTGATCTCGTTTACTCGCTGCTAAATAAAGTCGAGCATCCCGCCAACGAATTTAAAAGAAAGCAATTACCCCCAACACTGATAATTTCCAAAAATGCCATAGGTATTGGCCGAAGAAGGCCAATAACGCATAAGTATCGAAGGGACAAAATAACAGAACATCAAGAAAATACTCAGTCAAATATCTGTGGAGTGTGCGGACATGATTTTGACAATCACCTAGTTAAAGGATACGGTGATCCTCCACTAGAAGGCTGGATGGAATGTCCTATCGAAGATTGCGATTGCTATCGATCGTGGAGTTCCAATCTTATGTCCACCAATAACTAATAAGTTTTTTGCAAGTCCTTCTCCCAAATCCGTTCTACTGACATCAGCATTTGCTGCATTTTCTTGAACGGAGTTTTTATGTCGAAATATGATAGCCCTTTAAATAATATTAAGATCGCCAGCCCTTGTTCGGCTAATTGGAATGAGATGTACGGAAATGACCGTAAACGTTTTTGCGGCGATTGTAAGCTAAATGTTTATAACCTTTCGGGGATGACCAGCTATGATGCGGAAAACCTTTTACGCAATTCCGAAGGTCGTATGTGCGTGCGATATTTCAGACGCAGTGACGGCACCATCTTGACAGCGGATTGTCCGGTCGGCTGGGCGAAAGTTAAAAAGCAACTGTCCATTTACGTATCAGCTGTTTTTTCACTGATGATAAGTATTATGACTGGGCTATTTTTTGTTTCGATGTTCTCTAAGCCTTTAACACAGCCGTTGATGGGAAGTGTTGCAGTTTCGCCCGCGGAAGATCTTCCGGACGGACGTGTTCAGGTCATGGGTGATATCAGCCCTGATCATTTGGAAGAAAAAGGCATGGCACTAATAGGAAAAGCAAGAATAGTTAATTGACAGAATGGTTTAGTTCTTGACGTAATATCCTTGTCTGGCATGGATACGCAAATTGGACGGATTTTGCAGCCCGACTTCCAACTTCACGTATTTATTTTGCGGAAAATCCGCTTCGGAATAATACTGCACGAGATATTGGGCTCGAAGTTCATTAGTAAGCTGTCGAAATATTAGTTCAAGAGTAGCGGTGTTTCGTTTAATATTTGACGAATTCTGCAATTCATCTTTTGTGTCTATCGGTTGAAATTTCGGCAAAAACGCTGTTCCGCCGGTCGCTTCGGCAAAGACCTGCATATTTTCCTGCCCGAATAAACTCATTTTATTAAGTAAGTATGAGCTGCCTCCCGGATTGATTGAGTAATGCACGATATCTGCATCCTGCAAAGCTTTTAACACCTTGACCCGTTCGGAGAGCTTGGCTGTTTGCTGTGCCTTAACAACAAAACTACCTAGCCTTTTTAATTCGGGATCAGGACTATTATCGACAGCCTTACGTTCGGCAGTTCTCTGCGCCCTCTGCACACCTTCGCTAAAATTATCCTCGCCATCGGATATTACAACGACAACGCGACGGCGGCCTTGTGGAGAATTAGTTTTTAAGTATTCCGCCGCAGTTCTAATGCTGTCAAAAAAAGCAGTCGCTCCTTTGGTCGGTCTAATAGACATAGTGCTGGTGATCGATTTTTCCGCAGTATCACGGGGCTGGATCAAGATCGGTTTTTGACCGACCGTAAAGATAGTTGCACGATCCTCGGGCCGAAGAACTTCGCGTAGAAATTTTGCGGCTGTCTCCTGTTGAAACTTAAACATCGCGTCCGTGCTTGCTGAAACATCGAAAAGCAAAGCGATCTCGAGCGGAACGTTTTCAGCGTTACCTAAGCTTTCAATATGCTGCGGGCGATTCTCCTCGGAAATCAAAAAGTCCGATACTTTTAACCCTAAAACGGGTTCACCAACTGCATTAGTAACAGAGACCGGCACAACCACGAGTCTGGAATCAACCTTTATGACTTCGCCATCATCATTCGGTGGCGGAGTAGGTTTCGTGGTCTGGGCAGTAGCCAACGAAGTTCCGATAATAAATATTCCGATGGCAATGACAAATTGGCTGATCGTGGAAACTTTCATAATGTGGCGTATTGGCTGTCAAAAAAAAATCAACCCAAAAACTTAGAGGGCAAAATAGCGAAAAAGGTTTTCACCGATCTCGCTTTTTTGCCCTCGGTCACTAAAACCGGAGTTAATTATTCATTATCTGTTGCCGGGTCCTGAGCAATCGACTTGACCTCGACATTCTGGTTCACGCCGCGGCTGACAAGTAGCTTGACTTCCACACGACGGTTCTGCTGACGGCCTTCGAGGGTCGAATTATCAGCGATCGCCTGAAGTTCACCAAAGCCGTACGACTGTCCTATTCGGCGAAGCGGAACATTGTGCGTTTCGACCATGTAATCGATAACAGCCTGTGCACGACGTTTGCTTAATTCCTTATTTTTAGCTGAGCTACCGTCCGCTGAAGCGAAACCCGTTACTTCAATTACATATCCTTTCATTGTCATCGCCGCAGTCGCAACCTGGTCAAGAGCGGTCTTGGCTTCCGGCGATAGAATCGCACTGTTTACCTTAAAATTAACAGAAGCCGTCGATTGAACGACATAGTCATCCAAAGCGGATATTCTCTGATTTGTGGCATTTACACCGGCAACGGCTGCATCCGCCGTATCTTGAGCAGCCTTTGCACCGCCTTTAGCAGCGTTTGAGATAGCCATCAATTCATCGATCTGTCCGGAGACGCGCTGTGCATTCTCTTCAGCCTGTGTTAAACGGGCCTCGGCCGGAGAAACACGAGCATCGATCGACTGTGCAACTTCAAGATTGCTTTTGTTAAAACGAACCTTATTTGCCGCCAAACTGCCCGAACCGTCCCCAATGCCTTCAACTTCGAGATTCAATCCGCGTACGATTGACGTTGAGGGATATTTATCACCACCAAAAAAGGCATTGCTTTTTATGCTCGCGTTTTGGCCGACAACTATTTTCGTGTCAACACCCGTCGAATCTCGAATAATGAAAGTGCTGTCATCATCCTTTGCGACGACAACGCCCTTAATCTTGTATTTTTGTCCACTGGTCAAACTGCGAACCTGAGATTGCTGGGCGAAAACGCTGACCGCACCGATCATCACCGCCAAAAACATAACTGATATTTTCTTGATCATATATTTGAACTCCTATATAAAGTCTAGAAATGCTGGAAATTATAATTATTGCTGGTTCTTTGTTCAAATTAACTTACCGGAAGATCAAATAAATGCTTTATTTCTATGTACAAAACTATCTTTCCGGCTTTTCAAAACCTACTCACAATATTTTTCCCTTGCACAACTCCTTAATGTTAGATTCTTACCCTCCATCACATAATCAATTTTTATGCCAAAAGGAAGATTATTTACTAAAAGCCAGTCTTTATTAAGTTAATATGAAAAATATTTTGATATAAACGAAAAGAATTTTTAGGGAAAGTGTCTTTTTTGAATACACTTTCCGTTACAGATACGGAAAAGTGTTCGGTTTGAGTACGACCTTAAACAAAATAGTGTGAAAAAACGATTAAACAACACGAAACAACGTCTTGTCGGTAAGAATACACAAAAATGTTGATTTTTCCAACCTTTTTTTAGAAACTGAATTGTGATGTTTCCAGAAAATTCTTCATAAATGCAAGAAATCTTTCGGCATCGGCACCGTCAACGATCCGGTGGTCATAGGTCAGTGCGAAATATGCCATATGCCGTATCGCTATGTAATCATCGCCCTCGGGGGAGGTGATAACCTTGGGGCGTTTCTCGATCGTTCCGACACATAAGATCGCGACCTGCGGCTGATTTATGATCGGGGTGCCAAACAATCCGCCGAAGACTCCGGGATTGGTTATCGTAAAAGTTCCGCCAGTTGCTTCATCCGGATTCAATTTTTTGGTTCGCGCCCGATCCGCAAGGTCATTCGCGGCCATTGCAAGGCCCGATAATGAAAGCGAATCAGCTTTTTTGATGACCGGAACGATCAAACCCCAATCAAGTGCAACAGCCATTCCAAGGTTTATATCACCTTTAAATACAATGTTTTCGCCCGACACCTGTGCATTGACAATTGGGAATTTGCGGATGGCGTTGGTCACAGCCTGGAATATGAATGGCATGTACGATAATTTCGTGCCGTAGCGGGACTGAAATTCCGCCTTGTTAGCATCGCGAAATTTGGCAACGTTAGACATGTCGAATTCGTAAACGCTTGTTACATGAGCGGAAGTTTGTTTCGAAAATGTCATGTGTTCAGCGATCTTTTTCCGCATGACGGACATTTTTTCGATCCGGTCACCGATCGCGGGTTGCTGCGGTACAAAAGTTGGCGATGGTGTTTGAGATGGTGATCTGAATGCCGGTGCAGCTCCGCGCAGCAGATCTTGCGGGCGAAGAGCCGCTCCGCTGTCGATAAATGACATGATGTCATTTTTCGTCACCCTTCCGCTCATACCCGAACCGTCGATCCGGGAAACATCAATGCCGTGTTCCTTAGCTATATTTCTTACAAGTGGGCTGCTCTTGGTTCGTCGAAGATCTTCCACCGTCATTTGACCATTCGTCGGCAAAGTCGAAGAGGTTGCAACTGTAGCCTGGGCTGTGTCTTCCACTTTTAAGGGCGCAACCGAAGGAGCGGCCGTTTCCATAACGGCTTTATTCCCGGCCGGTTTACTGCTAACAGATCCCTCCGCACCGACCAAAGCCACGACCGCACCGACCTCAACCGTTTCGCCCTCTTGCACCCTGATTTCCAAAAGTGTTCCGCCCGCCGGTGATGGAACTTCCGCATCGACCTTGTCTGTGGAAATTTCCAGCAGCGGCTCATCCTTTTCTATCTTATCGCCGACCGATTTGAGCCATTTAGAAACGGTTCCCTCCGTGATCGATTCACCCATTTGCGGCATGACGATCTCGGTCGAATCAGATGAATTTGGAGTGTTTGCAGCATTTTGGGCGTCGGAAACATTTGCAGAGACGGCAGCGACCTGTTTATTTTCGACAGTTTCCGGCACCGTTTTCGGGGCTGAGGCTTCAACCCCATGCGATTCTTCCGCCTTTCCGCTGACTGCTGACGGCTGACTGCTAACGGACCCTTCTTCACCGACAATAGCTACTACGGTCCCGACCTCGACGGTCTCTCCTTCATTATGCCTGATCTCAAGCAGCACGCCGGCACCGGGGCTTGGAACTTCGGCATCAACCTTATCCGTCGATATTTCAAGGATCGCTTCATCCTTTTCGATCCTTTCGCCGACCGCTTTTAGCCATTTGGAAACAGTTCCTTCGGTGATTGATTCGCCCATTTGCGGCATTACGACTTCTACGCTCATAAGATCTCCGTCATTTAACATGCTGAAAACTGAAATATCAATGATATAGAATACAAGAAACGCGACTGAAAAAAAAGCAGCCCGTATTATTTGCAATTGTACCGCTGCACTTTTTTGGCAGAAGCCTGAC
>JAYUCO010000064.1:0-54155 GCA_043740295.1 Pyrinomonadaceae bacterium
AGGCGTGCGCCCGCGAATTGAACGGCGGATCGATGTAACAAAGATCAGACCGCCCAAGTCGCGGATAAACTTCTGCATCACATCAAGATTGTCACCGTAATAGAGTTTATTCATGGGATGATTTGAAAACGTATGTTTAATTCAAGACGAATCTAGCATTATGTGTTTCGACTTGGCAAGACTAATGCAGCGTATTAACATATTTTAGAATCGCGAATACAGTTTGCCGGGACGTTTTAATACTCCACAACCGCCGATGGCCGTGAACATTTCTTAAATGCAAAATTAGAAGTCTCGGGTTTACTTTTCTTCCTTTGCGCTCTTCGCGGGTTGCTCGAAAAAACTGTCTCACGCAAAGACGCAAAGGACGCAAAGTAAAACAAGATATAAAACTCCTAGTGCGTCTTCGGGTTTAATAAAGATCGCTGACGGCAAATGACAGGCGGATAAATTTGGCAGGATTACGGCAATGTTACCCCGCTTACCAACTGAATTTGAACTTTCCGCCTAATGCGTTTATAGTAATACCAGTTCCATCCAGTTCCTCATTTTCTAAAAATTTAATTGTCTGGAGTATTTATGAAACGTTTCGGCTTCATTGCCTTATGCCTCATTTTCGTGTTTGCCTCCGTATCGTTCGGTCAAGTACAGCTATCGACCGTTAATGTATCTGCCACTCAAAACTTCGACGGTCTTAGTACAGCAACTTTTAACCTTACCGACAATACTTCAATAACGGGAGTTTATGCTTTCCGAACGCTAGGCAACGCCACTCCGAATGTTATTACAGCGGGAGTGGGGTCAAGTGCTACCGGACAGTTCTATAATTTTGGAACTTCTCTAGCCCTTGACCGAGCGCTGGGTTCCGTTAGTTCGGGTACTCCAGGCACTTTGTTTTACGGAGTTCGTTATCAAAACAATACAGGTGTTCCGGTAACCCTGGATGTGCAGTACACAGGCGAGCAGTGGAGAAATGGCGGAAACGTTGCGGCACAAGTCCTTGCGTTCAATTACAGACAGGCAGCGACGGTCACCGACCTTACTACCGGTACTTACACTGCATTTACGTCATTGGATTTTACGACTTTGGTAAATACTGCGGTTGCGGCCGCTCTTGATGGCAACAATTCTGCAAACCGCACCGTGCGAACAGCGAGTATCCCTGTAACTATTCCAGCCGGTCAAGAGATCATGCTTCGCTGGGCCGATATAGACAATGCCGGATCTGATCACGGTATTGGAATAGACGATCTGATCGTTACGCCTCGGGCATTACCGACGTTTTCGATCAATGATGTTTCGGTTGTGGAAGGGAACGCGGGGACGGCACAGATCGTGTTTACCGTGACAAAGAGTGCGGCGAGTGCGGGAACGACCGTTGATTGGGCGACGGCGAACGGAACGACTGATTCGACCGATCTGGCGGCCCAAAGCGGCACTTTGACATTTGGAGCTGCCGCGACCACACAAACCATTACTATCAATGTCAACGGTGACACAACCTTCGAACCGGACGATACATTCTTTGTGAACCTCACAAACGCGGTCAATGCCACGATCAGCGACGCTCAGGGAATCGGGACGATCACAAATGACGATGCTGTGCCGAGCTTTGCCATCTCCGACGTATCTCAATCCGAAGGCAATGCCGGAACGAGCAATTACACTTTTACTGTGACAAAAAGCGGAGCGACGGAAGTAGTTTCGTCCGTTGACTTTATTACCGCCGATGGGACCGCGACGGCGGGCGTCGATTATGCCGGAACTTCCGGTACGCTGAATTTCGCCGCTAACGAAACATCGAAGACCATCGACGTAATTGTCAATGGTGATCTGGTGCCGGAGGGCAACGAAACTTTCTTTGTGAATTTATCTACTCCGGTAAACGCAAGCATCACCGATAATCAGGGCTTGGGCACGATCAACAATGACGATGCGGCAACATTCACAGTCAATGATGGCGGCGAGGGCAGCGACAGCACGCCGGGAGACGGCATTTGTGATGCGGGAGGTTTCTGCACATTGCGGGCGGCGATCCAAGAAGCGAATACATCGCCTAGCTCCGACAACATAATTTTCGCTCCGGGATTTAACACGATCAACATCACAGGAAGCCTGCCGGATATTACGACAACGTTGGCGATTCAATCCGCATTCCGGGTTACTGTTTTTGGCGACAATGTAAATCGCGTGTTTAACATTTTGAGTGCCGGAAATCTGACGCTCGATAATTTGTCGGTTCAGAACGGCAGATCGACTATCGGCGGCGGATTATTTAATCAAACCGGCGGCACCGTCAGCATGACCAACTGCGATTTTTCCGGCAATGCTGCCTCAATCTCAGGCGGCGGCATTCGTAATGACGGGACGATGACTATAACACTCAGCACTGTGTCGTTCAATTCGGGTGATGTTCGAGGAGCGGGAATATTCAATGGCCCGGCAGGTACGCTGACAATTACGGACACGACCGTTTCTTTTAACGATAACGATGCGGCGAGTGCTATTGGCGGCGGCGGTATTTCAAATGATGGTCAGTTAACAGTTAACCGCAGCTTGGTCCGAGCCAACATTACTTCTGGCAATGGCGGAGGTGTTTTCAGTCTTGGCGGGACAGTTAATTTAACCAACAGCTCTGTTGGTTTCAACTCGGCATTTGCCGGCAACGGCGGCGGGATCTTTAATAGCGGAGGGATATTAAATCTTAGCAATTCGACCATTGCAGGCGGTAACTTTGCAGTGCTGGGAGCGGGCATCTTTAACGACATCGGTTCCACGGCAAATGTGCGAAGCTCGATAATCGCCGGAAATGACGCAACCGGAACGGCCCCGAATGGAGAAGATGTCTTTGGGGCCTTCGCCAGTCCCTCGTTTAATCTGATCGGCATTTCGGATGGGTCAACAGGTTTTGTCAATGGTGTAAATAGCAATATCGTCGGAACGGCGGCAGCCCCGGTAGATGCGAGGCTGGCACCGCTCGATAATTACGGCGGGCCGACGCTAATTTTCGCTTTACAACTGGACAGTCCGGCGTTGGATAAAGGCTTTGCGTTTGGTGAAACGACCGAACAACGCGGATTTGGCCGGACGTTCGACGACCCAAATATCGCACCTGCGGTGGGCGGCGATAATACAGACATTGGTGCCTACGAGCGGCTCTCGCCAACTGCTGCCAATGTGTCGCTAAGCGGACGTATTACCACAGCGAACGGCAGGGGAATTCGAGGCGTTTCGGTCACTCTTACCGGCGGCAATGGCCCGGAAAAGAGGGTTGTTGTGACCGGGCAGTTTGGTTATTACAACTTTAGCGATGTGGAATCCGGTGAATCATACGTGCTGAGTGTTCGTTCAAAGCGTTACACTTTTGCTGTGCCGAGCCGCGTCGTCACGCTAAATGATGCACTAAGCGATGTGGACTTTACCGCATTGCCGTAGCTTTCAGAGATGATTTGCAATTTGCACGAAGATGATATTTGAAAGCGTATCTTCTTCGTGCATTTTTTTGTGGTAGGTTACCAGATCTCGCCCGTCCAGGCCTTCTTGCGGAATTTCTGCTCGTTCCAGAAACCTTTTATCCATTCCAGCACAGGCTCGCGGTTATTTTCCAAAAGCACGGTGACGACATCGAATCGGTAATCAATGTCATTGAGGTGAAAGATCTTGCGGTAAATACGCGCCGTTCGTGTTATCTGCCGCTGTTTGCGAAGATCTACCGCCGAAAGCGGGCCGCCGAAATTTTTTGAGCGCCGCGTCTTAACTTCGACAAAGCATAAAATATCACGATCAAATACGACCAGATCGATCTCGCCCGAAACCTGCACACCTTTGCTGTTTCGCCCGATCGGGGTTTTGAAATTCGCCAGCACAAGACGTCCGCCGCTCTCGACAACAAATTCAGCGGCAAGGCGTTCACCCGTAAGGCCCGTTTCACGTGCCGTAATATCATGGGAATCGGTTTGTAAGATCGAAAGTGTTTCCGGCATTACGGTGGTTAAGGAGAAAATTCGTATAAGCGGTATTGTAACATTGAAATTATTAATGAACCGCTCCCTTTATGTTCTAAAAATACGTCCTGGGCAAACTAAAAAACAGGAAAGAGATCTGTAATCAGTTTTCCTCTCCTGCTTTTATATTTAATGCTTTCCCGCTATGGCTTTTTTTATTTGTTTAGTGAGGTTATAAAATATCTTTTCTGCATGATAAATGACTGAAATTAAAAGTGATTTCAGAACCTATCTTGCCGAAAAACCGTTAAATAATATAAAGTGTTAAGTTCGGTGGATGATTTGCATCAAAGTTCCAGCCGACAATTTCGAAAGGAATAACAAAATGGATTTTACAACTAAAGAAATATTTAAACGATACGCCAGTATTTTGGTAGGGAAACCGATCTCGCCGGTTTTTTTGAATATATTGGTAACAAGCGTTTGCGATATGCGCTGCACCCACTGTTTTTTTACGGAAGAGCTTGACGACAGACCGCGTAAGAAACTGCAAATGAAAACCGATGAGATCGCAAAAATTTCGGAAACTCTAGGCGGTAACCTTGGAGTTCTGGTGCTTGCGGGCGGCGAGCCGTTTACGCGAAAAGACCTGCCGGAGATCGTTCGTGCCTTTTACGAGAACAACAAGCTCGATTCGGTTTATCTGATGTCTAATGGGCAGATACATCAGCGGATATTTCCGGATGTAACGCGGATAATGGAAGAATGTCCGAATTTGAACGTCACGGTCGCACTCGGCATTGACGGAATGCCAGCGGCGCATGAGAAGATCAGGCGAAAAGAAGGAAGCTGGGACAAGGCCATTCACACGGCCCGCACACTGCAGCAGATGAAGGCCGAACAATTTCCACAGCTTGATATTCAAACATGTACCTGCGTCATGCGTTCGAATGAGGACACGATATTCGATTGGTACGACTTTTTGAAGCACGACCTAAAGCCGGACAAGGTGAATATTAACTACATTCGTCCACCGTCTGCCGATCCGACAGAACTCGATTTTGACCATAAACGCTACGCTGAACTATCACAGATGATACTCGACGACACGAAAAATGCCGTTTTGAAGAACAGCTACGGCGGCAAATCCGGCTTTTTTAAGGCCGCGGTCGATCTTTACATGCACGATCTGATCACGAAAACCGCTGAGGAAGAAAAGGCCCAATTAAAATGCTACGCCGGAAGTGCCGGAGCCGTGATATATGATAATGGTGCTCTTTCGTCATGCGAGAATAAGCCGGACGTATTGAATTTACGAGATTTCGACTGGGATTTTCAGAGCGCCTGGAAAACCAAGGAAATGGGTGCCCGCCGCAAGGAAGCCGGTGCGGGATGCTACTGCACACATGAATCCAACTGCTATTACCCGTCGTTGCCGTTTAACGCGGGACATTTGATCAAGATCAAAAAGCTTGAAAAACAGATGAAAAAAGCTTCGAAGGAAATGGGCTTTGCCGCTGCCAGGGAAATAGCTCTTAAAGCCTAAGATACAAGTCGATCTTTTAAGGAAATGTCCAACACCCCAAAAATTCTCATAATCTCATCCGACACCGGCGGCGGACACCGTTCGGCGGCGCAGGCTTTGTCGGAAGGGTTGGAGAAATTTTGGCATGGCGGTTCTCCCGTCGTCCGGATCGTCAAGGCAGTCGAGGAATCGCACCGGATCACGGATAAACTGGTAAATGTTTACAATTGGATACTTCGTCACAAGCAGGGTTGGATGAAATATTTATACTGGGCGGTAAATAAATTCCGCCCGGAGAAGAGCGAGTTTTTCCAGAAACGGTGCATCGAATATCTAAAGGCACAGTTCGAGAAATGGTGCCCGCATATTGTCGTCAGTGTTCACCCGCTGACTCAGCATATTTTTGCCCGTGTCCTGCGCGAATTAAACCTAACTTCACAGATACCGCTCGTCACGATCGTTACGGATCCTTGTTACGGATTTTGGAAGGGTTGGGCGTGCGATGATGTTTCGCTTTATTTGGTAGCGAATGTCGAAGCTCGACAGCAGCTTATAGATTACGGTGTTTCCGCTGAAAAGATAAAGATATCGGGACTGCCGCTGCATCCTAAATTTTGTGAAGTTGACGAAAAAGCGGCTCAGGACGCACGACGGGCTTTTGGCCTCGATCCCGATAAATTTACTGTGTTCGTCAATGCAGGTTGGATAGGCGGCGGCAACATACCAAAAATATTTAAGGAACTTGTGCGTGGTGAACTCGACGTTCAGGCCATATTTCTGGCCGGTAAAAACGAAGTTCTGCGTTTAGAGGCGGAAGAGATAGCCAAACATGCTAAATTTCCGGTCAAGGTTATAGGTTATTCTGATGAGATCGAGAAGCTGATGCAATCGGCCAATGTTATGATATCTAAACTTGGAGGTTTGACGACCTTTGAAGCATTGGCCTGTCGCCTGCCGATCATCGCGGATGCGACAACTGCCCCGATGCCGCAGGAAGCAGGCACCGTTCAGCTTATAGCGGATCGCGGAGCGGGCATTTTATTGACCAAATCAACAGATATAGTTTCGACGATCAGGTCACTAACGGGAAATTCGCGGCGATATAAAGATATGAAAGCAGCAACGGCTGGAATGGCACTACCGAATTCGACCGAGCATATCATTCGTGAGATCACGGCGCTTCTGCCGGTTAATACAAAAGCCTTACAGCCTCGGGCACTGCCGGCACGGGTGTGATTTTTATTTTCCGCACTTGTCAGTTTTCATCTATTTGCTTAACCTTTTCTATTAGTTAAAACTCGTTATTAATCTGGAGAATTCAAATTGAGTCTTTTACTTGAAGGAAAACGTGCGTTTGTTTCGGGCGGGACGCGCGGCATCGGTGCCGCTATCTGTGAAGTGTTCGCCCGCGAAGGCGCCGACGTGGCGTTCAATTATCATTCACGCGAAGATCTTGCCGAGGATGTAAAGGCAAAGATCGAATCACACGGACGCAAAGCCCTGGCCTATAAGGTCTCTGTCACAGATCGTTTCGGCATGAAGCACATCGCCCGCGAGATATTCGATGCGTGGGGACCGATAAATGTTTTGGTCAACAATGCCGCCGTCAATAAAGGCGATAATTTTGCGACGACAACTGATAAATCTTGGGATTATGTGGTCGATACTAATGTTGGCAGCCTGTTTGCGGTAACAAAACCGTTTTACAAACAGATGATCCGGGCAAAAGTCGGTGCTATCCTCAATATTACGTCTGTTGGTGCAATTCGAAGCCTCCCGACATCGGTTCATTACGCTACATCCAAAGCCGCAATGATCGGCTTTACCAAATGTCTATCTCGTGAGGCGGCTAATTTTGGCATAGCGGTCAACGCGATAGCCGCCGGGATCTTCGAGACCGATCTTGGCAATACTTTGCCGGAACGTTTACGTCAGATGCATGATTTCTGGGTTTCGAAGGGAAGGTCCGGACAGCCGTCGGAACTCGCCGAATACGCCGCTTTTATGGTCAGTGACCGCAACAGCTTTATGAACGGCGAGGTTGTTATTGTTGATGGCGGAGCGGTCACTTAAGGTCAGACCGTGTCCTAGACGCTCGCAGGTTCATACAAAAAATCCGTTTTAATTTTATGATCATAAAATTAAAACGGATTTTTCTTTGTCGAAATATTCCTATTTCTTGGTTTTCCAATCTGCCACTGTCTTTTCAAAATTTGCTGTATTAACGGCCGGCGTTGCGGCTTTGCCTACCTGTACGGCCTTTTCGCCGGTTGCTATGGCATCGGCAGTGCGGCCCATTTCTGCCAAAAGGCGTGCTTTGGTTTGCAGATTGCCGAAGGTTTCTCTGGTCTTGATCGAACCATCAAGCCAACCGATAGCCTCCTGATAATTTGCTGTGAGTTTTTGCGTCAGAACATAGTTTGCCATTTGAACCGGTTCATTCACCATTTTTCTCCGTGTGTCGTTAATGAGCCTTGCGGACACATCGCCGACATCGACGGTGAAGGGAACCGCGAGTTTATCCCAGCGGATCATAACCTCAGCTGAATTACCGGTCACTTTATCTATTTCGAAGGCCATCGTTTCGCGGAATTCAGCCGTCTCGGGTTTGACCGAAACGCGAAGGGCGTCCTGCTTGACGTCGTAATCAAAACTGCCCCATTGATCCCATGTTTTATTGAAAATGATCGTCCATGCCGATTCGGTCGGGATCGTGTGAAGGCTGTATTTACCTTTCGGCAGTTTTTGGCCATTGATCGTAATATCATTCGAAATTTCGAATACGGTTGCTTCGTTCGCACCGGTACGCCAAACTTCGCCGTAGGGCTCGAGTCCGCCGAAGACCTTTCGGCCTTTGACGTTCGGACGGTGGTAAACGATCGATACTTTTGTATCACCGATAGTTTGTGTAAGTTCTTGTCTTTGGCTTTCGCGTGGAAGTGTAAGCTGAGCGAAAACACTAATGCTATAAATGGCGGTAATTGCCAATATTAAAGCTATTCTTTTCATTGTTCCAATTTCTCCTTGGCTCTATTTATAAAGGTTTTGATCATCTCTGTGATCCTTTTGCTCATTTCGCTGCTGATCAGGCTTTCGCCGGCGAGGCCAGCAAGCAAATGAAGGTCGCGGGCTGATTTTCGGCGAAGTTCGACCATTTGCGAGAAATGGACGATGGTAATATTTTTCGCTTTTTCCAGAAAATCGGCCGAATATCTTAGAAAATTTTGTGTTTCGAGGGCGATGGGGAACCATTCCACACGTTCCTCCGAATCTTCGGCAAGCTCGACGGCAAATTTCTGGGTCATCGAGCCGACGACAGGTAATGCCGCCTCGATCTTCCAGTGGGCAATGCCTTTGGCGTCTGTATGAATGCCGGAAATGCCCGGCATAAGATCGGCGAAGTTCCTGATATCACAGAAAAATTCGCGCACTTTTTCGATGCTTGAGTTAAATTCTATCTGGTCGCTGTAACCTGCTTTGATAGTGAACATAATATTCAACAGTCCAGAAAGTCAAACGGTCTTGTAAGTTTGAGAAGGAATACCATTCCGAAAACTTGCCAGACTTCTCAGACTTCCTCGACTTCGCACTTTTCTAGAACACTCCATTAAAAAGCACCGAATTAAAAAACGGGCGCGTGGTCGATCTGAAGAGGCCGCGGAAGAACGGGTCTTCGGCGAATAAAATAATATGACCGCTGCCCATTGGCTCGTCGATCAGATAAGCGGTGCCTTTTAAAAGCTCTTCGGTATTTCCTTCCCAAACGAAACCGGATATCGTCAGGGGTTTCTTAGGCTTGGCTTCAAAAACCAATGCGTTCGAGCCTTCCTTGGAATACCGGAAAAAATAACCGCTGCCTAAAATTACCGGTAATTCATTTTGATCTACACCGTAGGTTAGATACGTGGTACGGTCAACGGTTGCACGCATGATCGAACCCGGCAGTGCCTCGGGAACCTTGTTCGCGTTTGCGGAAGGCGAAGCTATCGGCGGTAGGTTTGGTGCGACGCCATCGGACTTGTCCGATTTTAATTCGAGGGTCTGAGCCGGTTCGGGTTCGACGGGCTGGTTTTTATCGCCTTTTTTTGGCGTTGGTGATGGTTCCGCCGATTTTTTGTCATCATCGGTTTTCTTGCCTTTTTCATCATCATCGTCGCTTCCGACGAGTTTTGCGGAGGTCAATGCTACATCTTTAAGTGCCGCAAACACAGACGCTCCGCGAACAGTGACGATGGTGCCGCCGTTCGTTGCAAACTCCTTCAAGGCTGAGACGCCGCCGGAACCGAATGAGCTGGAGTAGCGGCCAGGCGAACCATCCGGCAGGATCAAGACGTTATAATTTTTCAACCCGCCATTCTTGATCGAATTGACCGTCATCGGCGTAAACGCAATACCATTTTGATCGAACGTCCACCAAATTGAGCCGTAAGATTCCTGATCGACGCCTTCATCCGCAGCGATTGCGATCTTCGGTGCTTGCAGCGAAATGACTGCTTCACCACCAACCGGCGTGTCGCCTTCCTCAGAATATCCAGAGTTGACGGCAGTGACGTTTACGCCCATTTCGCGGGAAAGTTTGGAGATGGCGTCATGGACTGTTTCGGGATTGCGCGACACGCGGACGACGAATGTGCCGCGATTCCAGTTTCGCCCGCCCGCATTCAATTGCCGCGTTGTGACTGCGACCTTAAATCCCTGCTGTAACAGCCGCATGACCATCGCACTGGTCGAATCGGTCTCGTATGGGATTATATAGGATATCTGAGCCCTGCCGGTGATGCTTCCGAGTTTTGCATTTGCAATATATTCGTTGGTTGCTGGTATTCCGGCGACGTTCCCGGCATCTTCCGTCCAGAAAGCCTCGACTCCGTAAGCAAGCGGCAGCGACCATGCCGTGATGTCGTAAAAGCCGTAATCTTCCTTAGCCTGTCCCTTGCCGCGAAGCTGGTTACGCCGAAAGCGGCCCATGTTGTCATCGACAAATGCCTTGTCCTGCGGGGTGTCCTGCTCCAGGATCGACTTGATAAATATACGCTGCGGCTGGTTGAGGTCGATAATATATGAGCCGGCGGGAAATGTTTTGGATACTGCCCGTGAATCTTTCTCCATGTAAGAGTGGGCCGAAGCGGACGTGAACGACTGTCCGGCAACCCGTATCTCGATATTTGAACGGCGAAGAAGCTCCATCATTTGTGCCGATTTCACACGGTCGCTGCCGGGCATGATGACGACACGTTTCATTTTCGACCGCGGATCGTCTTTCATGCCGCCCGCTCGAAATTCGTAAAAATCCTTGAGCCGTTCGACCTTATTTTTTGCGTTGGTTTCGAGCGTGGTCATCGAGGCGACATAATGCTTAGCGATAGACGAGCGGAATGTCACGATAGTGCCGTCATCACGTGTCCAATTGAGTCCCTTAAAGCCGCCGCCGTCCGTTTCGTATGTCATGCCAATCGCTCCGTTAAGCGACGGATACATATCCCAATAACCAGGGTAAAATGCGTCGAAAACATCGCGGACAAAATAGTCCCAATGATTAGCGTCAAACGCCTTTGCATTCGCACGTCCATATATGCTTTCCCATTTCGAAAAAACGGGCTGTGGCAAGTTTGGATTGGTCGGAAGCGATGTCGGAGGGAAAAAATATTGCTGCGGCTGGCCGTGGTGATCGACCGCGAGCTGCGGATGCCACTCATTAAAAGCGGTCGCCATGTTCCGCGTTTCCTTTTGCGTCATCGCCAGCGTGTCGCGATTGAGATTGAAGCGGTAATGACTAAGACGGCCATATATTGACCACGGTTCACGGTGTTCGATGGCGTTTCGGTCCGGGCTGCCGATGGCGACCGAATTGTACCACGTCACAAAACGTTCGTGTCCGTCCGGATTTTCGCCCGTGAGCACCAAAACGATAGTATTTTTGAGAATGTCGAGCGTTGCCGGTTCGTTCGACGCTGCAAGTTGGTATATGACCTGCATCATCGTTTCGAATGACGAGGATTCATTGCCGTGAATAGTGTATGCCATCCAAGCGATCGCCGGATTATTCTGTGCAATAGATGCTGCTTCGGCGGCGGATGTTTTTCTCGGATCTACCAGGCGGGCAATATTTGCACGAATATCGTCGATACGGGCTATATTTTCGGGCGATGAGATCGCAACCAGATGCTGCATCCGGTGCTCGTTAGTCTCGCCAATGTCGTAAACCTTCACGCGGTCAGGAGCGGTTTTAGCAATGTCATCAACTACCTTTTCCATCTGAGCGTATGTCGTGTGATGATCGCCAACGTCAAAGCGCAAACTCGTCTGCGGTCGGGGAACATTCGCTCGATATTCACCACGAGCATAAAAATCAAATTTTTCATCAGTTTGGCCGGAGATAAAAGAGACAAACGTCAGGCAACAGATTGCGGTAAGCAACAAGGTTTTGGTTTTCATTTATAATTGGCCCTTTTAGGTCATTTTCTTGTCAGACCTTAGTTTTAAAGCTCCTAATTGGTTAAGGAGGGAGGTTAGAATCCCAGATTCTGACATTACTGCTAAAATATTAAACTTAAAATGCTTAAACGTAAAAACGAGATGAAAAGTTTTCAAGAAAATCAATGTCCGAATTGTCACTTCAGGAAAATGAAAAGTTGGGATGATCTGACCGCCGAACAGCAAATGCTGGCTGAACGTCTTCCTGCTTCAGCAGATCACACGACCATTGAAAGAAAAAAGCACCGCTTTTGCGAGCGATGCTGGTATGAAGAATTAGATCCCGAGACGGAAATTGTCTAAGGGGTAAGCCTGACACCAAAATCGAAAAATTTCGAGCCAACTGCCGTACTTGCATTCGAATTTCCGGAGTTTATTAAATAAAAGGCATATTCTCCGTTTTTTAACGTGATTTTTGGTGCGATCCTGAACACGCCGTTACCGAGATCTTCGGCGACAAAATCTACCACATACTCATCCGAAAGTCCGCCTTTTGACCCGAATGCGTTTGTCTTTCCGATCGTTACCTCGCGGTTATCACTACGCACATTAAATCTGACCAGAGCAAATTCATTTGGTGTCGACGGGATGCCACTCGAAGTGTTCAGGCCGCCGGTATTCGAATCCAAATAAAAATAAAACACGGGCTGGGTTTGATCTATCTGTGTTTTTGCTGTCTTCCCGGGCAAATTTGCCTTAACTTTGATCTTGCCGATTCCATAGGTCAGGGAATTAGTAAACAATCCGCCGGTCCGGTTCTGGGCTGAAACGCTGGGAGAGATCTGCGTCATTTTTTTGACGCCGTTCTTTTCTTCAAATAAATAGACACCATAGCCGTGTTTTGTCAATGGATCATTCGGGTCGCCAGGTGCGGCAGCATTTGCCGTAGCGGACGCAGGCATGGACTTGCCGCTTTTGGCTTCGAGCATTGCCGTAACAGTTTCATCGGAGACACCGGCCTGTTTCAATTTGATCAATGCGTCGGTGGACATGTCAAAATTCGTCTTTGATGTGCGGATCTTGTTGGCGATTATAGGACCGCTTAAACCTGCTTTGGTCAAGGAAATGACCTCATCATTGGTCATTATCTCATCTTGAGCGAACGTGGTGTTGCTAATGCCGATACAGACTGAAAAAGCCAATAAAAAGAGAATAATGATCCTCGATTTTCTCATGATACGATCTCCTTTTCTATATATTATTTGATAATTGCTCAGTTACTTATACGAGATTATGAACGCTTGGGCCGGTTGCTTCCCGGGTAAGTATCATTTGTGCGAATTACAAGGCCAGGCCTGTAAACACGGACCCTGATATCATATTCGACCCCTGATTTTCTTTCTCCGCTAGGATAATACCCTAAACTGTATATTTTACGAAGTTCATTTGCGATATCCGCAAACGACTTGGCCAGATTTGTTTTTGAGGAAACTCGATAAACCCTTCCGCCTGAAAGATCGGCTATATCCTTAAAGAATTCCCGTGCTTTCTCATAATCTTCAGCCCGTTCGCCTTTGATCCTCGGAGCATCGACCGCATATGGCCGGTCGTTGTCGTCATAACCGACCTCCGCATTTTCCCGGCGGCTTTTTTGCACGTCGTCGAACGTGTTGTATTGGACCGGGTACACCAGTACGCCGGTTTCTGCAATGCTGTTGCTGATATTGGAAGCTGTGATCTTTTGGCTGCTCGTGTCAACGCCGTCGCTGAGGATGACGACGGCTTTGCGTCCGGCAATGCTTTTCAGCTTTTGCTCAAGTACGAGATCGAGGGCAGCATAAATACTCGTCCCGGATGCTATTTCCGAGCCTTCGATAGCTAGTTTGAGAACTTTGCGGTCGTTCGTCGGCCCGCAAAGCACGTGTACCTTTTCATCAAATGAGACGACCATAACTCGGTCGTTATTACGTAGCTGGTTTACGAAACTTAACGCAGCCGCCTGAATATCACTTAATTTAAAAACGCTTGAATAGCTCATGTCCAGAACCAGAGCAACAGTAAAAGGCTGCTCTTCGTTGGAGAAATATGCGATCTCTTGTTCAATGCCGTTCTCGAAGATACGGAATTCTTCCTTTCTAACGTCAGGCACCGGTTTGCCATTTTGCTGGGTTATACGCACCGGTATCGTTACGAGATCGGTCTCGACACGAATAAAATCGGTTTCCGCGTCCGGTTTTGTTTCGGGTTTATCCGGCGTCTGTTTTTCAATGACCTGTATCCTGGATTCGCTTTCGGAGTACCGGGCAGCACGACCGGACTGAGCGTTAATCGAACCAGATATCAGAATGATTAACAGAAGGTTTTTCATGAGCAGTCTGAATTATACAGCGTTCCCCTATTTCGGAAAAGAAAAAGCACCGCCTATATAAGCGGTGCCGGTTTGAATAAAAGACCTTTTAATAAGATCTAAATGTGTCTATTTAGCTTTACGGGTTTTGCTTGCCAGGCCTTTTTTCGTCATAGTTTTAATTATTTCGCTGGATAGACCGCCTTTAGCTTGATCGGTTTCGCCACCGAACAGGCCGCCATAGACATGGCCGTCAACTTTCTGTTCCATTAGAACTTCGCCGGTTTCTGCATCTTTAACCTTTATACCTGCAACCAGTTTTGTTCTGCCTGCCCCGAGTCCTATCAAATATCTGGCTGCACGGTTTCCTTTGGAGTATTGAGTAACTTCTCCCGAGATCTTCACACGTCTTACCGGAGCCGAAGATGAGGCGGCATCGGTCGAAAGGAAAACCTGATTAAAACGCTTTGATTTGTTGAAATTGAGGACAAGATAACCCATGAGTTCTTCCAGGTCCTTCGCTGGAAATTCCACACCGTTGCCCACAGTGAACTTTTCGATTTCGACGGTATCATAAGGCTTCACGATAGACGCTGTTTGTGCAGACGCCAGAGACGCCGTGAAGACAATCATAAAAAACACCGATACAAGTGTTACAGTTTTCATAAATACTCCTTCTATTTAATTAAATGTTTTTAAGTGGGATGCTGGAAATGGATTCACAAGCATCGGTTAACACAACTATTTAACTCTTTATTAAATAATTTAGCAAACGGATTGCTAAGTTCTAATTAAAAAAAAGTAGATAAAGCGTCATATTTAAACCTCAGCTAGCTTACCCCGTCCTTCTCTAAAACACGGGTTTGATTCCCGGCTGTGTCGTATACGAACCCGGCGGTCGTTCACAAATCAGGTTAAACCAATTACAAACCACATTTTGTCTACTGGCTTTTCGGGTCGATCTGCTCCCTTAATTTCTTGTTGATTCTTTCCACCGATTTTAGTAATTCGATCAATGATGGAGGATATGGATTTTGTTTAGCGGTAATGTAAGAAGGCGGATCATCTAAATATAAGTGGTCGTCATCCTCTTTTAAAAGAATTGTTTTATTTCCACCCTCAATTTTAAATGTAATACTCTTTTTCACGCTCGAATCAATACTCATTGGACTAAGGCGTCGAGGTTCGTAACTTTCTTTAGCACTGAGTAAATCTGACTTGCTTAAAAGCGATATTAATTTATCAAAATCTTCTTGCGGAAGTTTTGCCTCTTTTCGTTCCAGTTTTAGACGGGTAATAATTTCATCAGGCTTTTTAGGAGCAAAAAAATCAAATTCGGCGGTTCCATTTTGATAAAGCCTTATACTTAAATATTTTCCATATGGATAGCTTGTCGAACTCACGTCGGTCCATACTTGTAGTATTATTTTTTCTTCCCCTGATCGATCAGAATTCTGGTCGCTATTAAATTTCGAAGACGTACAGTTGACGGTCATATACAACAACATAAAAACCGTCAACGACGTCAAAAACAACGATTTTGTCTTTGAATTTTTCCTCATTTGCCGACCCCGAAACAGTGCTTTGCTATACCTTTATTAAAATACTCATCATCCTTTTTAGTCCCATCTGGGAGCACATCGTCGTGAGTTGCTCCAACACGGTGTTTAATCTCATGTAAAAGAATAAGCGTGCGCAAATTTCTTTGATTCATACCCAGCTCCGATGTCCATCCACCTACTGTTGGACCATCAAACCATTCATTGCCTAAATGCGTGACACCAACAGAACCGTTGCCGGCTGGAGGAGACTAGGCGATCGGACTGCCCGACAAATTGTTGGGTTGTAACAAACCGAGTTTAGATACTACAATTAATATTCCCGCTGGATCCATATCTTTAATTCCTTCTTGAATAAACTCTTTACAACCTCCTTACTTTTTTCAAAGAGTTAGATTTGCGAAGTTTTGTATTACTGATCGATATTGTGATTTCATTAGAAACTAATGGCTTTATCCAAACGGGACCATCTAAATTTTTCATTTCTTCCGGCGTCCATCTTAAGGCTTCTAGCTCCTTGTAAAATACCTGAAATTTATATTGACCGGGGTTAAGATTTAATGGCAATTTTTCATTTAATCCGTGAAGGTCGCCCGGTCCCAGAAATACATAAGCTCGGTTTAATTTTTCATTTATTGAAGTGTTTGGCTTCCATATCCAATCTCCGGCATCACGCCCAAGTTCTACTTCTTTTCCTCTTGCGTCATATACCTTCAATTCAAAGTCGTGAAGCCCTGAATATCCAGTAAAACCTGAAAAAGAGCTTCCGACATAATAAAACTTCATCTCGGAGGAATTTATCAGATAAGAGGTTAAGGTAATAGATTCACCTACACGGTAATGCGTTTTTTCCGATTTGAGGATCAAACTGATATCGTTAGTCTTAACGCAAAACAAATAAGAAGTTGAAGCAAATGATTCGACATTCAACAACCCGAATGCTGCAAGCAAACAGGCCCACGTTATCGATATATGAAGAAGTAGGTTGTTACGGAAGCGGATTTTTTGTCCCGCAAGCTTTAGTGATTTTTTCATAATCCCCCTCAATTGTGGCACTATCATTACCCTTTAGCCCACCTAAACGATTTAATTCATGGATATAAAGTGTTTCCTGTTGAGCACTATCAAGATCGGCAATTCTGTGGTTTATATATATATTCGTTCCGTTAATCTCCGAAATCGCTATATTGTTTGATCGCGGATTATTTGCGGCTGCTCGCGCGGCACTTGCGGTCGTTCCGCTCGATCCAACGGAACCTTTAAATTTTGGGTTTATGCTATCCGCACTAAGTACATTAGCTCTTTTGGCAAGTGCCTGAGCTTTTTTAGTCCCGCCTAAAGCTTGAGCACAATTAGGATCTTTTATTAAGTCATCTACCCTTGCTTTGATGCTATTGATGATATTCAATAACGCTAATGTGAATTCACCACCTTTTATAAATGGTTTCTTCTGTCTTCTCCTTTTATCTCCCGTTTGAGCAAAACTATTGGCAAGAGCCCCGACCGAGCTAATTCCACTAAGTATTTTTTGCCAAAGAGGTATGGTTTTCTCCGCTGTTGAGATAAAGTTTTTAATAATTAGTGAGCTGTTAGCATGTGCTCCAGCAAGTCCAGCTCCAATGCCCGTCGCAATGGCTATCCATCCGAGAATTTTTGCCGCCGTCGTATAGCCGAGGACGCTTGCAACCGATGACCCAGCTGCTGCACTTGCGCTTATTGCTCCAAGAATTCCCGCTATGGTAGCCGGGGCGGCAATTATGGTCAGCACAGCAACGATTACTGCAATTGCAACCAGTATCCATTTGAACAGCTTCTTGAGGAAACCCCAGAACAGCCCGCTCGGATCGGTATGATTAATTGGGTCGTTTCCGCAGTAAGTGTAAAGATTTAATGTCTGCGGAGCGGCCAGGCTTGATCCGCCCATCCCTATCGGATCGATCTGAGTAAAGCGTCCCTGCTTTGAATCATATGTCCGGTTCTGCGCATAATCCAGATCAGTTCTTGAGCTTCTCTCGTAGCTTGTAAACCTTTTAGAACTGCTCCCGGTCGATTCCGCGTTCAGAGCGGTCCCGAACGGCAGTGTGTTCTGCTCGTAGCTTGTCCCCGCCGCCTGATTGGTCACAAGCCTTGTTCCCAGACGGTCGGGATGATTATACTCGGTATATTCCCCGCCTTGTCCGTTTGGAGTGATTGTCGAAAGAACGCTGTCGCCCAGATATGTGTAGCTTTTCGTCCAATTTAAAACACCGTTACCGCCGAATTCCGTGTATTCAATTGAACCGCAGAAGTATGTCGTCTGATTTGAAACATAATCGGTCAAAGCGATCCGCTCGTTCCCGACGCCAAACAATTGGCTTTGCACCAATGTTCCGTTGTCCTGCTTTATGTTGACCATCCGGTTGGCCGCGTCATATTCAAACCTCAGCCAGCTTACACCGTCCTTGTCCAAGGCCCGGGTCTGGTTTCCCGCCGCGTCGTATTCAAACCCGGCGGTCGTGATCCGGTTGTTTGCCGTATTGAAAGCGAGAACAGGAATGCCGTCCGTTTGTATAGGCACACCGCGTGGGGCCGTGCCTGTCGTCGTGACATTTGTCCGGTTGCCGAATCGGTCATACGTATATTGCTGCTGCAAAAACCTGTCAGTATTTCCGTTTTTTGCAATAGTGAGGCGCCCGACTGCATCGAACTGATATTCGCGGTCCCGGGCATGGTCGAGGTTGTTCAGAATCTTTGTCAGATTCCCGGTCTTGCCGTTTAGAGTCCCGACACTGTTATTACGGTTGTAATCGCAGCTCAGATCGAGCAGTGCCGAACCGTTTTGAAGTGTCTTCTGATTTGTCAGCAATCCTGTTTGCTGATCGTAAGTGTATTGCTCATTTACCTGATTTGTTCCGACCGATCCTATATTTATTTACGTAGTTTGATCTGATGCAATGTAAGAAATGTCGCCAGCCTGTTGCTGTCCGTTTACTACCAAACTTGTCAAGCGGCTTGAAGTATCATAGTTGTTTTGAATCAATTTCCTTGGACTTCCAGCAAGACCATATTGAGATGGTTTGAGACTTTCTTTCACTCTATTTAGAGTGTCATAAACATAACTTGTGACAATTGGGTAATTGGGTCGAGTTTGAAGCCACATCACATTCTTTTCGCTCTGATTAAGTATTTTCTCAATCCCAAAATTACGTTAATCAGAGACATTAGTAAAAAACTGGATACTTCCAGCCACCCAATACTTTTCCCGTAGGCTGAAATATACAAATAGGAAAGCAATGCGATCCCGAATATTAAAAACAGTTCAAGAGCGAAGACAAAGCGTTTCGCTCTTGCATGCGTAAAACTTGTCGAGAGAAACAAACTAACCAAAACGGTCATTTGTAAGAAAATTTCTACAATGATAGTATTGCGCTCATTCATGTTTTCTTCCGTCCATTCTGGATTCTTCTGATTAATTGGGCGCATTTGGCAATCGTTACGATAGCCACTGGGGTATGAGAAACAAGGGCAATAACACAACCAACACCTAACGTGGGACCACAAGCGGCGATTGCAACCCACACTCCAATATACGAGATAATCAACCCAACGCATTCGGCTACGAGAAGGGCATCATCGATAGCGTCGTCAGCGTCATCAGTAAATTTGCTGGCGAGTCTAATACTTGCAACCGCGTGGCGCAAAAATGTCTGCAATGGAGTTCCGGTGGAAAGTACCGTTCTCTTTTCTTTCTGTCTAAACCTGTCACTTATCGCTCCGAGACTCGCCGTTGCTAGCAAAACTTTCGATGATGTTCCGAGAACGAATCCTCCACTTTCTACTAAGTGGGCAAATCCTAATTTAGCAATCCATCCTCCTAATTTAACTAGAAATCCTGTGGCTGCCCCGTGGCTTGCAATAACCGCGAATACCACTACGGCTACAACGACCGCAATGACAATCCACTTCCAGGCTTTTTTCAGGAAGTTACCGATTGCTTTGAAGAGCTTACCAAAAAATAACCCATCCGGATCAATATGATTTATCGGATCATTAGCACAATAACTGTAAAGGTTGAGCGTCTGTGGTGTGGCTAGATTCGCTGCTTGCATCCCAATCGGATCGACCTGTGTGAATCTGCCTTGCTTAGAATCGTACGTCCTGTTAACAGCATAATCGAGTTGTGTAGCATTGCTACGCTCATAGGAAGTGAATCGTTTACTTGTAAATCCAGTTGATTCTGCACCAAGCGACCGTCCAAATGGGAGATGTGACTGTTCGTAGCTGCTCCCGACAGACTGATTTGTAATTACGCTCGTGCCCAATCTATCTGGATGATCGAATTCCGTATTCTCGCTTCCAGTCCCGCCAAGCGTAATCGTTGATAGTAGTCGTCCGCCGAGATAGGTGTATGATTTCGTCCACGTTGATACGAACGAAGTGTATTCGACATATTCTGCCAAAACTGTTCCGCGGACCGAGCAGAAGAAGGTGTTCTGATATGTCAAGCCGTTGTAGTCAATCAGTCTTGTGTTCGTCGAACCGTAGATGAACGCCTGCACCAACGACTGATTGGTGTCGTCCTTTTTTACGACCCGTAGGCGGCTCGCCGCGTCGTACTCATATTTCAGCCATGTCACACCGTCCTCAGCGAGAGCCCTAATCTGGTTTCCCGCAACGTCGTACTCGAAGCCCGCAGTAGCGATCCTGTTACTCGTGTTGTCGTATGAAAGATTCGGAATACCGTCCAGAGGTATCGGCGAGCCATCCGCCGCAACGCCAGATTTCGCGACGTTTGTCCTGTTTCCATAATGATCATACGAGTAAGTCTGGTTCCAAAGAGTCCCGTTCTGTCCGCCTTTCGCTTTTGTCAGCCGCCCAAGAGCGTCGAACTCATACTCGCGGTTCTTGTTCGTGTTCAGATTGTCAATAATCTTTGTGAGGTGCCCTGTCTTTCCGTTTATAGTGCCGACCGAGTTGTTTCGGTTGTATTCGTAAGAAAGATCGAGAAGAGTATTTGCTCCCCTGATTGTCTTCTGATTCGTCAGCAATCCCGTCTGCGGATCGAAACTATATTGCTCATTGACCTGATTCGTTCCCGCTGTCCCGATATTTATCGAAGTCGTCTGATCCGAAGCATTGTAAACAATACCGCCCACCTGCTGGACGCCGTTGTAGGTTAAGCTGGTAAGACGGTTGGCGGTATCAAAGGTTTGGGCAAAGATCTTTCGCGGATTTCCCACCAAACCGTACTGTGCTGGGTAGGTAACTTCCTTCACCCGGTCGAGCGTGTCATAAAGGTAGCTCGTTGTCATCGGATAGCTCTCACGCCCGCTCACGGTTTGTTTGTATTCGTTTACGCGGCTTTCCGAATCGTAGCCGTATTCTTCTGTCAGGACATTTGACGTTGTGATCTTTTTGATCCGGCCCTTGTCGCCTGTTGTCATGTACTCATATGAAACCGTTATTCCCCAAATATTCTCGATTGGAAGTTCAGGCTGTAGCGGCCCGGATGTGTCGTATGTCCGTGACTGTATACGGTTCAACGGGTCAGGTGCACCTCCGCTCAATGAATAAGAGAAGAATGTTTTTACGCCTCGCGGATCGGTCCTCTGGGTCACGTTCGAGCGGTCGTCGTACCAAAAAGCCTCGCCCCAATTTGCTCCAGTCTGTCCGGCACCGATAAATGTTCCGGCATCATTAAGGGTCGCAGTCTGCTCGGCGAGTTTTTGCCTTGTCAGTCGTCCAAGCGAATCGTATTTGAAATTGCGAAGCTGTCCGCTCTGATTCGTTTGTACGAGTCGCCCAAGCGTATCGAAGGTATAATTTGTAACCAGACTGTCCGTCGCCAAAACCAGCCCGTTTCCGTTCGGATTCGGCTCGATAATCTCAGCCAGCCGCTCCTGTGCGTCATATCGCCCCCACCGCTCGCGTCCCCACGCATCCATTACGCGAATTGTAGCGCCGGGTTGCGTCGATGCCGAATCCGGCCGCTGCGTTTCATTATAGAATGCTTTTGTTTCGCTTCCGTCTGCCCCGACGATTTTGAACAATCTGCCTTGAAGATCATAAAATTTCTCCGACCACTGCACCGTGTCGCCGGTGCGGTACGGTCTCGATTCTTTCCAGACTTCGGCTAAATTATTGTATTTTGTCTCGACAATATCCACAACATTATTCGGGCCGATTGAATCTTGCCGCTTTACAAGCCCGAGTCCGTTTAGGTAACTGATATTTTTGCCCGCAAGAGTTCCATTTGCCTCTTTTACCTCTTCGGTAATGGTCATCGCCGATTCGTCATATGTAGTCTGCGAGTAAGCTCCGGTCGAAGAAGTTGATACCGTCGGGCGCAGCGTATCGGGATTATAACTTGTGTAAGCGGTTCTTCCGTTCGGATCGGTCGTCTGTTTGATCAATCCGGTATTGAAATCATAAACGGCGGTCGCGGTATTTCTGAGCGGGGAATTCGGGTCGGACGATCCGCGTGTTTGGGTGGTCGGATAAGCGTATTGGGTGGCTAATGTGTAGTCATAAGTTTTTAGTTCGCAGCACGAGGCGGATTCGGCGACCAGATTTCCGGTGTCGTCGTACTGCTTTGTCTGGGCGATCGCGCCGGACGGCGTGGCGGCGTCGGAGTAAACGGTCGTCTTTGTCAGATTGCCGCGAAAGATAGTGCTCGGATCGTAGGCACTGACTATGTTGTATTCCTGACAGTTGCAGCTGGCAAAATACCTTTCGAGATCCGGATTTGGTGGGTCGATATAGATCGATTCTCCTTCATAGGTGCACGACGAATAATTCCACGTCGCACACGAGCCGTTTTGGGTTTCCGTCGTGTAGGGATCGTAAGAGCTGTAATGCATCGTCACATCGGGCGTCGCCTTTAGATTACCGGTGCCGCCAGCTACCGCATTGTCGTCATATTCGTAATCCGTCTTCGATACGCGATTGCCGGAGCCGTCATATATCTCAGCGGTTTTTACCAGACTGAAAATGTGACGCCCGGTATAAGCCGCATTGTTTTCATATGTGTTGCGGGCTTCTTTCAAAAGGGTTGTGCCGTCGTAGCCATATTCTTTTTGTGATATAAGCTGATTGTAATTCGTGCCGAAAGTATAAGTTGTTGTAAGTACCTGCCCTTTTTCGTCGGTAATCTGGGTTTGATTCGGACGAGGTGAATCGTATGAGCCTTGCGCCCATGTGGAAACAGATTTACTTAATTGCGTATTCGCCGTATCGAGCGTTTCGTCCTGATAGATCAGTCCGTCATTCCATAATCCGGGAGCGTTATAGATATACTGCTTGCTTTTTACGCCGTTCGGCTGTGTGACCGTGATTGTCCGAGGGGAGCTATTCATATTTATACTGTAGCTCGTGACGGCCGGAGCGGTATCCATGCCGTCCCAACTCTCGGCAAGGGCCGAATATGTCGGGGCGTCGGTCAATGTATAATTTGGCGACAATGTGTAATTGTAAATCGCCTGTTTGGACATTGTCCCGGCGGTCACGGTTCCCTGGTCGCCTGCCGTACCCGACCAATTCATCCCACGTTGTTCGATGACCTTGGCGATCATTCCGTATGACGAATACGAATCGGTGTCATTGAACCAATATCCGGTTCCGGTGCCCGGATAATAGATGGCATCGACCACATACGGATAAGAATTATTAGTATCGGTCGTTAGCGGGTACGCAAATCCCGGATTAAGGGTTATTTGTTTGTAATGCAGACGCACGGCAGTTCTCGTTCCGGCATTGTCCATCTTCGGCACATCGACGGAGATCAAGCGGTTAATGGAATCGTAGTTAAAGGTGACTGCCCGTCCCATCGTATCGATAACGGTTTGGATTTCGGGGCCGCGGTTGTTTCTGTAAGCAACGCTTATAAAATTACCTTGCGCATCGGCGATCCGCGTCGGAAAGGCTTGTTTTCCGTTTGTCGAATTAGCGTAATAGTCCACTTTGGTTCCGCTCGGGAGCGAAGACGAGCCGGACATCGATGTTACGCCGTTATATGTGGATACACTACAGCTGTAATCAATAAAACTGCCGTCGGTTGTATGTCCGGTAAAGGATGTTGAACTGTAATTGGTATAATTGTAATTGGAAATTGTTCCGGTATAACCCCGATTCGTTCCGTCTGCATCTATCAATATACAGCCGCCGCTTGTACCCAGAAACATCATCTTACCAAATCCCAGATTCCAGCCCGGTGCCGGAAAGCCTTTTTCGGCATCGAAGCTCATAACATTTCCCGCTTTGCTCCAAACACGCGAATTGTAATTTAGCGAAAGGCCAAGATCAATTCCGCGGCCGGGTAGGGCAGCCACTGGGGCTGAAAGTTGAAAATTGCCGTTTCCGGCCCCGGCATCCGGCGACGTTCCAGGTGCGTCACCTGTCTGGTTGCCCGGATCGTCGATCATCCACCAGTTATTATTGCCCCAGCCGTCTTCGTCCGCCGGCCGCACCAGCATTCTTGATCTGGGATTCCCGGACGGCTTTTCAGATTCCATTTCCGCATTAGCGTTCGGGCCATGTATTTTTGCCAATGCCCCGGCTCCCGGTTCCGGCGGGTTCTGCGGTATTGTTTCATTCGAATTCAACTTGTCTTTGTAATCTTTTTTCGAGGAAATTTTCCCGCTGGTGTATCGATTGTTCTGTTTCAGCGTGTTTACGACATCTAGTTTGCCTTTGGATTCATCGTCCTTGATCCGTTTCATCGTCATCAATGGCAGGTTTTCTTCGACAGTTACGCCGATCTGAGCCTGAAATCCCCCGGCTTTTGCCGTGACCGTGAAATTGCCTTTCCTGTTCGCCGGAAACGTGCCATTTGGCAGATTATGTGCGGTGCGGTTTCTTTCCGTATCCTCAATTGTCCAATCGAACTTCAAACCGCCCACCGGAATTCCGTCCGCGGTATAACCGATTGCCGTAAAATTAACCGGTTCCCCCTGCCGGACCGTAAGACCGCCGCCTGGAACGATCTCGATCCTGCTTAGCTGCGGACCCTCCTGCTTCCCCTTAAATAACAAAAGAAAATTATTCGCCAATCCGCCAATTGCCGTGCCAAAATTGCCGACATATAATCGAAGCGGATATCCTGGCCAAGTTCGCTCGCGGACGTGACGATTGTTTTGGTTGTTTCCGGAGCAGCGAATAAAGTTGTTGATGATAAACAGATCAACAAAATAAAAGTGACGGCCTTTTGCCACAAATAGATGCGGGCAGCTGTGATGTGTGATTTGGCGCGTCGATACTTTCGAACTTTTGGGGCGGCAGCGTTTTTGAGAGTCATAATTTTATTTATATGCGAGGTTTGGGTTGCTAAATTTCCGATTTACAAAAATAATTGAATTGCGAAAAAAAAACGATACAAGCATGGGGCCGTAAAGGCCTGGCGTTTGTATCGCTTTCTATCAAAAATCCTTGTCAAGCTTTTTCTATTTTATTTATTTTTTTGATTTTCTTTTGATAAAAAAGGCAGCTTTTTGGGTGCCGGAATGTTTCCGGCGGGCAAAAATGTTCTTTTTTGTGAACGCTTTTTTATTTCTTAGGACAAATAAATCAACCAACGGGATAAATCTAAAAGAAATTCATACGAATCTGCGGGAGATTCGTCCTAATCTGCGGGAGATTCGTCCTGATCTGTGAGAGATTCGCACAAATCCGGGGGAGATTTGTCTGAATTTGGGAGAGTTTTGGATTGCGGAGGGAAAGTTCTGATCGAAAAAATCAGGCCCGATCACAAATAATTGCCATGTTATGAAGATGTTTTGGTAAATTTGAATTTTTATTCTTCATGTTTGTGTGATTTTGCTTTGTCTTTTTAATTTAGTGCTTAAAATGGCGATATAACTGACCGGGACGGACAAGAAAGAACAAAATATTCGTGCATAAATTGACGAAAATCCGTGCCGTTAAGGTGTTTCTTACTGCATTTTTGTCTATTAGAGCATCGCCTATTGAAAAAAAACTCTTGAAATTTTTATCAGAAATTTCGTATAGTTTTAATGGAATCTGTCGGAGGCTCCCGCGTTGTTTTGAGCAGATCTATTCTTTTGGCCGGTCCTTGGCCCGCTTCCCGCGATTCTAATTAAATAAAAACTTAGAAAGGAGACCAATCACATGGCGAAAAGACCGTGGTGGCCAACGACTTTGGCTGACCAATCAACTTTACTTCAGAATTTCTCCGCGAAGATCGGCGGCTACGCTGGCGTTCTCGGATTCACTCCGGCGGAAATTACAGCGGCGCAGGAACTTTGCAGTGCCTGTATTGATGCTTATATTTTTACGGAAGGCTGTCGGATGACCATGCTGGCCGCGACGCAATGGCGGGAGATAGTTTGCTACGGCGGACCGACGGGAAGCGCGATCCCGACCCCGCCCGTGTTTCCGGTGAGTGGAATTCCGGGAGCTTCACGGGGAGTTGTGACACAATTTTTTGCGACCCGCGACCGGATACTTTCCGCTGCCGGTTACACTCCGGCAATTGGTGAAGATTTGGGGCTGGTCGGGGCCGAAATCACACCGCCATCACCCAATAATGTCACGCCGAACCTGAAAACAAGGGTCTCGATGGGAAATTTTGTAAACATTATCGGAAGTATGCAGGGAATGGACGCCCTGCGGGTAGAATATGCACCGAAAGGCGGCAATTTTACAACGGTTGCTTTTCTGACCAACACACCAGGCGGCTTTTCAATTACCCCGGCCAACCCTGATCAGCCCGAAACCGGAGTTATTCGCGCCGTATTCATCAAAAAGAATGCGGAATATGGAAATTTCTCGCCCAGTTATCCCGTCACCGTTGCGTAAATTCTTTTGTAACTTTAATAATCAAGAATATTTTCGAATGAAGACCTTATATTGAGGCGGTGAAAAGTTAATTCTTCGATCAATCGATCAGGCGAGCCATCGTTCATACGGTTGGAGATGATGCGAAGGGCTTTTTGATTGGCGAGCGGAAGGCGGGTGGTGCGGCCGACCGTCAGGCGGATGTTGTGGTCAAGTTCGGAAAGAAATTCGTAGCCTGCTTTGAGCGCTGCGTGGTCCGTTTCGCTCAGGGAATTATTCGCGAGCAGTTTCGTGAGAGTTTGGCCGGTCGAGCGGCTTGCGTCGTCATCAGGAATACCGTCGCGGAGCTGAAGAAACCGGATGGCGAAATAGATGTCGAGCATCCCGCCGGGGCCGAATTTAATGTCGGTCCCTTTTCCGTGCCGGGATGTCGATCGTTCCATTTCAAGCTGTGAACGGATGCGGACGGATTCTTCGGCAAGTTTGGCTGTCTCAATATTTAAAGCGCGTTTGTGGATCGCTTCCTTTATTTCGTGTTCGACCGTCTTTGCCAGATCAATGCCGCCGCAGACCGCGCGAATCTTTACATAAGCCAGGAGTTCCCAGATCGCGGCCTCATTTTGCATATAATCGCGGAAAGCAGTTCGGGAGATCGCCGCAGCCCCATTTTTGCCGTGTGGCCGTAAACGCAGATCGATGCGATACAAACTGCCGTCGCGAGTCATGCTCGAAAGGGCCGTAATAATTATCTCAACGGCCCGGCTGTGAAATTCGGCGTGTGTTACGCCGGCGATGGGAAGGGGTTCTGTTTCATCGTAAACAAAAACAAGATCGAGGTCCGAATCGTAGTCGATCCCGGCACTGCCAAGCTTTCCAAGACCAATGACTGCCAGATCCAAATCGGAAATTTCTGCCTTGTTATAACGTTTTTCCAGTTCGTTTCGAGCAATCAGAATTGCTGTTTCGATGCTTGCTTCAGCCAAAGCGGTCTGGTGCTGTTTTGTTTCTACGAGCGAAAGTTTTTGATGGACATCGAACGCAATGATTTCCAATAAAAGCCTCGACCATTCATGACGCAAAGCCTTGATCCGGCCACGCAAATCTTTTTGGGAAACAACTGCTTCGTGTAAGATCTGTTTATAATCATGCCCAATAAATTCCTTGTAAATATCGGGAAGGGAATCGATAAGTCCCGGATTCGCGGATACCATTTCAACCAGACGCGGAGATGTTTCCAGCAATTTGCCGAGCTGTTTGGCTATCTTCAGATAATTTCCAGCTTCTGTGCCCGATTTTTGCAGCGAATAAAAGAGCTGCGGGGGAAGAATTTTATGTCCGGTTTCAAAGGTCTGGTTAGCATCAGGAAAATTCAATGGTCCGGCTGCATGGATCGTTTCGGAATATGAAGGTTCATGGCCGGCAGTTCCGAAAATTCTGATAAATATATGGCTTACGTTTTTGGTATGTATTGTCAAAGAAGACTCGAAATCCATATTTCCTGCAAAATTCATACGTTTTGCCACCAGGTCCCGCCTTTCCGGATCGTCAGGGACAGTATGTGTTTGCAAACCATTTTCCATTTGCAGTATATGTTCAAGCTGCCGGAGAAATTCATAGGCGTCAAAAAGCTGCGTGAGCTCGCTTTCAGTTAAAAGCTTTCTATCGGCAAGCCGCGAAAGACTTTTCAGCGTATGCGGCACGCGGAGCCATTTATCATTCCCGCCATAGGCAAGCTGTAACGCCTGGGCGATGAATTCGATCTCGCGGATGCCGCCTTTGCCGAGTTTTACATTAAAACCATGATTAGATCTGTTCTTAAGATCTATTTTTTCTTTTGAAAAACGAACGCTGCTCAAGGCATTTTCGACGGTTTGATCTTTTGAAAAGACTGAATTCTCGACTGCCCTAAAAAACTTTTTGTAAACATTTGCGTCGCCCGCACTGGACCGAGAACGTATCAAGACCTGACGTTCCCACGCGGCCGCTTCAGTGTTGTAGTAACGGACAGTATCACCAAGAGAAAGGGCAAGCGAGCCGACGCGGCCATGCGGGCGAAGCCGCATATCGACCCTATAAGCCGCACCTTCGCCGCTTTGCTGTCCAATGAGCTTTGAGATAATTTCGGCAAGCTTAACGAAATATTCCCGGTTTGTTTTCTGTCCGCGTGAACCGCTGCCGGAAGTCGAACCTTCCTCTGAGTAGATAAATAGCAGATCAATGTCCGATGCATAATTCAGCTCACGCGAGCCAAGCTTTCCGAGCGAAACGATACAAAACTCCGCTTGTTTCTCACGCCCCTTGCTGTCGATCTCGAGAGGTGAACCATAACGGTTATCTAGTTCCTGCCGCGCCAGCCGGAGTGCATTTTCCAGGATCGCGTCGGCCAAATTAGATATTTCCTCGGTTGTCTCGGCAATTGTCGAAAGGCCCCGAATGTCGATCAGAAATATACGCAAAAGTTCGCGACGGCGAAAACGGGCGAGCAGTATATGCGGCTCGATCTGAGAATTCGTGAGCGAGAAACGGGCCAGCGATTCAGTCAATTCGTCCTTGTTGCGAACGCCCGATTCGGAGCGCTTCCGCTCCAGCCACCAGAGATATTCTGGATTTTGTAAAAGTGTTGCGGAAAGCAGCGGGCTGAAGGACGTAAGTGTTAAAACGTCGGAGAGAAGGGCGGTATTTTTGAGCAGACGGTCCGAGATTGCGCGGTGCTTTTCTGCAAGCGAAGTGAGAAACCGTTGGGCGGATACAGTATCAGGCAGATCGTTAATTAAGAAATCGGCTTTGGTCATCTGTATCTTTTGACTGAAGCCTGACCATCAGGGAGGCTTCTTAGGTTCACTATAAGACCCTCCCTAACGGTCGGGCTTCTGCCTTCGAAAGCGTAGTGTATCAATTCCGTATTTTTTTATCTTGTAACCTAATATTCTTTCCGTTGAATCAAGCGTTTTGGCCGCTTTTGCGACATTTCCATGGGTCGATTTCAACGTGTCCTGGATCATATCGCGTTCGAAGGCCTCGACGGCTGAAGCTAGCGTGACATTGGTCACCGTGTCTGAAAGCTCAGCGGTTTGCAGCGTCGGCGGGAAATGGTGGCCGTGTATGACATTGGAATCGCAAACGAGCACGGCCCGTTCTATGGCGTTTTCGAGCTCGCGGACGTTGCCCGGAAAGTGATAGCTCATCAGCATGTCAATGGCTGGTGTGGAAATGCGCCGGATACGTTTGCCGTGTTCTATCTCATATTTTTCGAGAAAGTGTTCTGCAAGCAGTAAAATATCTGACCTTCGCTTGCGCAGCGGCGGAAGATGGATCGTGAACACATTCAGCCGATAATATAGGTCTTCACGAAAATTACCTTTGGAAATTGCTTCTTCGAGATTTTTATTCGTCGCGGTGATCAGCCGGATATTCGTCCGTATAGTTTCGCCGCTGCCGAGCCGTTCGAATTCGCGTTCCTGCAATACGCGAAGCAATTTTATCTGTGTTTGCAGCGGAAGATCACCGATCTCATCAAGAAAAAGCGTTCCACCGTCAGCCATCTCGAACCGCCCTTTCTTAAATCTGTCGGCACCGGTGAACGCACCTTTTTCATGCCCGAAAAGTTCTGATTCGATCAATGTGTCTGGCAATGCGGCACAATTTATTTTGATTAGAGGCCGCTTGCTGCGGAGGCTGTTGTAATGGATGGCGTTGGCGATCATCTCCTTTCCGGTCCCGCTCTCGCCGCGCAGCAATACCGTCGCACTCGATCTGGCGACTTGCGTCACCTGGTCGTAAACGCTTCGCATCGGATTTGAATTTCCGATGATATGCGTAAACTCATACTTTTCCTTAAGTTCCTGTTTAAGATGTGAATTTTCCTCGATTAGCTTTTGGCGTTCGCCGCGAACAGAATGCTCGATACGAAGTGTCTGTGCGATCATCGATGCAATGAGCGACAAAAGCTTTTCAAGCTCTTTCGACTTATTTGCAGTGTCTTCGACCACACAAAGTACGCCTAATGAGTGATCTCCCAATATTAGCGGAACACCGTAAAGCTTTGATCTGGTATTACCGGCAAGAAAGCTGAATGTCGGGTCGATACTTATATCTGCAATAGACCTTGCTGTGCCGCTTTCAAAGACATTTCTGAAAAAACCGCGGTCGGCTCTTGATTCAAAACGTCGAAAATCTCCCGGATCTAATCCGGCAGCGGCAGCAATAGTCAGTTTTTCAGTGTCCGGCTGCTCTAACAACACCATCGCCGAAACAATTCCAACTCTTGGTTTAACGATCTCTAATACGGAGCGAATATTGGCACGCACATCCTTTGAACGTGTCAGTGCTATGTTGATATCTGAAATAAGATCCAGTGGATTCGCAGTCATTGTGATTTTTATATTAATGCGAAATATTATCAGATGAATGAAACTTATAAAAGAATAAATCGGGAATTACAACAAATATGTCTTATTGATAATATGTTGTGACAATAATGTAAGAATTCTTTTTATCTGCTATTTATACTTTTATAAAAAGTATTGAACATACATCTTTTCTGAAAATTTAATTAATAGAATCCAGAAGTGCTGTGCTTTCAGTAAATCCGGTCCGACGGGTTACACTATTTGTGTGAGCGATAGATTCGAAATTGAAATTACACCGCATGACCACAGAAGGCGGCTTGAGGATTTTCTATGCGACCGTTTTAACGGCTTGAGCAAGATGTATCTGCGTGAGATCGTAAAAACTGAAAAATGCCAGGTCAATGGTAGATTTGAGAATCGAGGTTATCTAATCAGGGCGAATGACTTTATTGAGATCGAGTTGAATTTATTAAAACAGACCGCGATGAGGCCAAAGGAAATTCCGCTCGATATAGTGTTCGAAGACGATCAGTTGATAGTGGTGAACAAACCATGCGGGATGCTCGCCCACCCGTCGCAC
Organism: Pyrinomonadaceae bacterium; assembly: GCA_043740295.1. Taxonomy (GTDB): domain Bacteria; phylum Acidobacteriota; class Blastocatellia; order Pyrinomonadales; family Pyrinomonadaceae; genus OLB17. The sequence continues at coordinate 31,489 of JAYUCO010000064.1, forward strand.
CGCGAACAGAACGATACGCTTCTGAATGCTTTGGCCTATTATTTAAATGCGGAATTCGGAATGCGAAATACAGATTTGTCAGGGCCGCTTGAGTCTTCAGAACAATGCAATTCCACAATCCGTGACCCGCATTCCGCAACTAAAACTTTCATACGTCCAGGTTTGATACATCGGCTCGATAAGCAAACTTCCGGCCTGATGGTGGTCGCTAAAACTGCGAGGGCCCACCGGACCGTGTCTGACCATTTTCATAGAAAACTTGTTGAGAAAAGGTATCTGGCATTGGTCGAAGGTATTGTCGAAGCGGACACTGGAACTATTGAGGGAACCATAGGACGTTACGCCGATCTAAAAATTTGGGATATCAATCCGGAAGGGAAAGATGCTAAAACCAGATTTTGGGTTCGGGAGCGTTTTGCAGACACGACCTTGCTCGAACTCGAACCTGTGACGGGACGGACAAATCAACTTCGTATTCATTGCAAGCATTTCGGACATCCGATAGTCGGCGATACACAGCGTGGCGGCAGGGAATTCGAAAGGTTGTGCCTTCACGCCTGGAAGTTAAAGCTGCACCATCCGTCCAGCCAAGAAATGTTGGAGTTCCGTTCGCCTATCTCATTTACCTGAACCACGATCATTATTTGCTTTCAATAAAGGCCCTGTCATTCAGGAGAGGGTGAATATACGGTGGACGGTAATTGCATCCTTTGCAGCAAGCTGCCGAACCTTGCATCACCTTCAAGGTAATCGATATTCGCGGGATCTGTGAGAAACCACTGAAGGCGGGCGGAACGCTCATTAAATGCTTCTTCGAGCAGCGAAAACACCGTTTCTTTTTCCCTTAGTCCGACATAAATTATCGCCAATGCCACTGGTGAAACATAACGTTCTTTTGACAATTTATTCAGTTCTTCGAGTATGGTCTTAGCCTCTGCGGTCCGGCCGGAGCGGGCATAAGTTCTGGCCAGCTCCGATTGAATATTCCCTGCGGCCCCCAGTTCTGAAATCGCCTCCTGATACATCTGTTTTTGCCCATAGACAACGCCGAGCGTCCAATGACCGAGAAAATTATCCGGAGCGATCTCGATCGCCTTCTGTGATTGTGTTATAGCTTCATCGTAACGCCTTGCAAAGTACAGAGTTAAGGCTGCATAAGCATTGACCACCGGAGACAGCGGGTCAAGCTCCTGAGCGATCCCGACCTCAGCCAACGCATCATCAAATCGCTGCATTGATGTTATCGTTACACCATGCCACAAATGTGCCGCCGCATAGTTTGGAATAATTTCAAATGCACGGCTAAACGCCTGTTCGCTTCCAGCCCAGTCCCATTCGAATAAAGAATTGTATAAGCCGAGAGATGCGTACGCTTCGCCTAGATCGGGGTCGGTCCTCAGGGCTTCCGAAACCGCTTGGTTTGCTTTTTGCTTTGCATCGTTCGGAGACAATATTTCATAGAAACCGAGCACACTGTAGCAATCTGCAAGCCCGGAATAAGCAAGGGCGTAATGGCTATCTGACTTTGTCGCTTGATGAAAATAATCTATACTTTTTTGAAAACCGTCAGGTGTCCGCGTGTTCCAAAAAAAACGCCCTTTCAAATACTGATGATAAGCATCGCTGCTGAGCGTATGACGTTTTAGAACGGACGTGGTATTTGAGGTCAGCAATTTCAACTTCAATGCATTGATCACGGCCATTGTTATCTCATCTTGTACGTCAAAAATATCCTTCATTTCCCAGTCATAAGAATCCGACCATATTTGATAACCCGTTATCGAATCGACGAGTTGGACCGCGATCCTGAATGAATCCTCCGATTTTCTCAGACTGCCTTCCAAAACTAAACTGACACTTAACAAGCGTCCGATCTCGCCGATGGTGGCTTTGGAATGCCGAAACGCAAATGCGGACGTGCGGGCAGCTACTTTTAAGTTTGCGATCCTCGAAAGGGCATTTGCAAGCTGCTCGGCTAGGCCATCACAGAAGTAGTCATTTTCAGCATCGCCGGTAAAGTTGACAAGAGGGAGAACAGCCAGTGAATTATGATCAGCGACCCGCCCATTGTTTATCGCATTAGAAGTAAAATATGCATTTTCCTGTAATGAATTGTTGGAAACCGGGTAAAGCACGGCTTTCGAGGAATAAGTTTTATCCAGGGAAATGTTACTTGAGACAGTCGTGTCAGCCAATGAGATTACCGGGGCAACAAACCGGTAGCCGTGCTTCCTGACGGTTTCGATGTATTGCAATTCGCCCGGTTTTTCGCCAAGTGCATGTCTGATCGTATGAATACATTTATCAAGATTGTTTTCTTCGACGAACGAATCCGGCCAGATCTGATCAAGCAATTCTTCCTTACTTAAAAGATGTCCGCTGTGACGAACGAGAATGGAAAGGGTTTTGAAAGCTTTTTCGGGAAGATGCCCGTTTTTAATACCATCAGAACGCACGAGTGTATGTTCATCGACGTCAAGCCGGAAAGGGCCGAATTCGTATAACTCTTTACTATCCTCAGACATTGCCGCCTCAAATAAAGAAAGAAGAAAAACGGAAGAAAAATTTCAGAAAAACAGAAAGACTTCTTGATACATCAACGTCACAATGGTTTTACGAAACCAATTCTGAATTCGGATCTTATGTGATGCCTGACAGTCTAGCACGACTTTTAATCAGGTAACAATATTTTTTCGTCAGATAGGAAAAGAGCTTGATAAACAAAAAGCTTTGTGAAATTTTTTACCGTCAAACCTTTACCCCCAGGAGGACATAAATAAATCAAATGAGAAAAACAATCTTTAATCGTTCAACTATTATCGGCGGTTATGCCGCGTTGATCATATTCACGCTTGCTGCGTATTCTAACGGGCAAGATAGCAGAAGCGGCAATGTTAAGACCAGTCTGCGGCCTGTGAGGGTTATAGGGGCCGGAACTACAGTTTCGCCTGCCGGATCGAGCCTTTCCCGTAATAATGACGGTATATTTTTTACACTGCATTCATCGGGACTTCCTCCTGGACACGCCGTAACAGCATGGTTGGCTGTATTTAATAACCCGGAGAATTGTGCTACCAGGCCATGCACTCCGGCAGATTTTGCTAATCCCGATGTAAATGGCACGCTTTTAAATACCGGCGGACAGATTATAGGGCTTGACGGCACCGCGACATATGGAGCGTTTCGAGCGGTCGGAGACGTAACGGGTGCCCGTCCGGGTGTCGGAACAGGAAACGGATTAGTGGATCCGGGGAGTGCGGAGATACATATCGTTTTGCGAAGCCACGGTCCGGCCGTTCTTGGTGACCCGACGGTATTGGGACAACAACTCAGTATATTTGGGGGAGGCTGCACGGCAATGAATATGTGTATGAACCTCCAGACTTCGATTCACCAGAGATAGATTTCCCGGATAGTGCCGTCGTGCTTAATGATCCCCCCAAGCTGCATACATGGCACAATTCCACATGAGCAAAAGCTGCTCCAAATATATCTGGGCAGCTTTTGCTGTGATCTACCTTTTGTATGCTATTTTGCCGCCGACAATTGTTGCGGCCGCCGCACCGGTGAACTGCCAGCCGTCGAACGGTGAATTTTTCGATTTTGAGCGCGAATCAGAATGCAGGTAAGTCCAAGACAAGTTGGGATCGATGATCGTTACATCTGCAATAGAACCGGGAACTAAAGTTCCGCGATCTTTGAGTTTAAATATCCTTGCCGGATTGGACGAACAAAGCTCGACCAGGCGGACGAGATCAATAATTCCTTTTTGAATCAATTCATTGAAAGCCAAGCCGATAGCGGTTTCGAGGCCGGTTATTCCGAATGGTGCGCGGTCGTATTCGAGGGCCTTTTCGTCGGCGTGATGCGGTGCGTGATCGGTGGCGATAGCATCAATCGTGCCGTCCTTTAAGCCTTCGAGAATCGCTTCGAGATGATCTTCGCTCCTTAGAGGCGGCGACATTTTGGTGTTGGTGTCGTAGCCCTCAACCGCTTTGTCGGTCAAAGTGAAATGATGTGGTGTGACCTCGGAGGTGACGTTGATGCCTTCTTTCTTGGCACGTCGGATCGCTTCGACGGCTCCTTTTGTGGAAACGTGAGCGATATGTATATGAGCCCCGGTTTCCTTCGCAAGCAAAATATCCCGCACGACATCAATATCCTCGGCAAGAGCAGGCATTCCCTTTAGCCCAAGCAGCAGAGATATGCGCCCTTCGTGCATGACGCCGCCGTGGGAAAGCGATTTGTCCTCGCAGTGATCTATCACGGGAAGGTCGAAATCCTTGGCATATTCCATCGCCCTCCGCATAATTCCTGACGTGGGCACCGGACGCCCGTCGTCTGAAACGGCGACCGCACCGGCGGCCTTCATCTCGCCCATTTCAGCCAATTCCGCACCGTCAGATGATTTTGTGATCGCACCGATAGGAAAAACATTCGCAAGCCCGGCACGCTCGGCCTGTTCGATCATGTAACGAGTGATCGCGGCATTATCATTGATCGGCTGCGTATTCGGCATCGGACAAACACTCGTCCATCCGCCCGCCACCGCCGCCGCGCAGCCGCTCGCTATGGTCTCCTTATGCTCCTGCCCCGGCTCGCGCAAATGCACGTGCATATCAATAAATCCGGGAGCGACAAGCAAACCGGTGGCGTCAAAAACCTCTGCGTCTTCGGGCAGAGGCTCACCTTGTTTTAGCCATGCGGCAACACGCCCGTCTTCGATGAGGAGGTTCATCCCTGTATTTTCAGGTGCGGACGGGTCGATAAGATGGCCGTTTGCGATAAAAAGTTTCATTACGTTACGCTAATTCTAACGGGGAATCGAGACGTCAAACCAACCGCATTTATTCTCTTGAACTTCAAGTTCGTATTCGAGAAAGGGGCTTCGACCGCTCAATTTTCCGCCCACAATTTGCTTTCTTTGCATTTCGGAGAGCGATGTCTCGTTTCGCATTAAACCGTTAACATCGAGCGCGCCCTTAGGCAGATAAACCCTCACTTTGTATTTGCCGGCCGTAGGCACAACAATCTTTAGGTTTCCCGCGTCGTCACTTACGCCAGCTAGTCGCGAATTTTTCCCTAATACTTCGGCTCGAATTCCTTTCAGGGGCGTGTCATATTCATAACCTTTGGAAATAGTGCCCCAGATCCAGTAATTTGACTTACCGCCTTGAACCGCACGCAAAAACTCAAGATCGACGAGGTCATCTGAAAGACGAGTGGTTCGGGTGCATAAACTAGTGCCGAAACTACCCCCGTCATTCTCACCCAGGGCCGAATAAAATTTACCGAGGGCTGCGTAAAAGAGGTAGCTTTCACCTTCTGCAAAATGGTGTGAGCAAGAGGTTGGATAGTTACCAGTGACGGCTCTCGTCTGATCCATACCTCGAAAATTCTCAACAACATCGACAATAACCCTACTGTCATTGGCCGAAGTTCCCTCATCAACTTTTTTGACTTTTCCCGCAAACACCGCGTCGGTACGCCAGAATTCATAACATGGTGGCGGCGGAAGATTGCAGATACAGGCGTCAGCCTTACGCACAAATAAAAATGTGACGAGAAATAGGAAACAGGCGAATGTCGTAATTTTCATTTTATAGCCTCCATTTTAATGACTTCCAAGATTTCCTCCGGTTGCAAGGTATAACACCGCCATTCGCACGGCGACGCCGTATTTTACTTGATCCAAAATTAGTGAACGCGAGCTGTCGGCGACTTCGGATGAAATTTCTATGCCTCGGTTCATTGGGCCGGGATGGAGCACGATAGCATCTTTTTTGGCGAGGTCGAGGCGTTCGTTTGTCAGGCCGTAATGGATCGCGTACTCCCGCAGTGTCGGGAAAAAGGCCGAATCCTGACGCTCGCGCTGTATGCGGAGGATCATGACGACATCGGCGCCGTCAATTGCGTCTTCGATGTGAGGACAAACAGTTAGCTGAGAAGCGTGGATATCGGAGGCGGAAACACGACCGGTAGGAAGTGTGTTAACGTCTGCAAATCCTGACGCTGATACACCCTCGCTACTGCTCGGGTTTCCGTCTTTGTCGATGAGATATTCAAAATCCTTCGGCACAAGAGTTCCGGGGCCGGCTACGCGGACCTTTGCACCTAGTTTTGTCAGCAAATGAATGTTCGAACGGGCGACGCGGCTGTGCAGGATGTCGCCCACTATCGCAACCTCCAGACCGTCAATCCGGCCTTTGCGTTCGCGGATCGTCATTGCATCGAGCAATGCCTGCGTCGGATGTTCGTTCGCTCCGTCGCCGGCGTTGACGATAGCGGCTTTGCTGACTTTTGCAAGCTGGTGCGGCACCCCGGCCGACCCGTGACGGACGACTATGCAGTCCGGCTGCATGGCGTCGAGATTTAATGCGGTATCAAGTAAAGTCTCACCCTTGCTTACGCTTGACGAGGAAACGCTTATATTTACCGTGTCGGCGGAAAGGCGTTTGGCGGCTAGTTCGAACGATGTTCTTGTCCTGGTGGAAGATTCAAAAAATAGATTGATGACCGTCTTGCCGCGTAAGGTCGGAACTTTCTTAATCTCGCGGTTCGAGACCTCACGGAAATTCTCGGCGGTATCCAGAATGCCGGTAATTTCATCGGCTGAGAGGTTCCGAATCCCAAGTAGATCTCTGCGACGAAAAGGTTTATCCATTTATCTTTGGCAATTCTCTCGTTTGAATAATTCTCTTTTCAAGTAAATTTAACTCAGCCAGAAAACTCTTGCCATCTGATCGGTAAAAAATCAAGAGGGTTTTTGTGTCCGGTTGTTCGTCACCGAGAAACTCGTCAATCCCACCAATCAATTCGGTAAAATTTGAACCATCGACTGATGAGATCGCAAGGGTGACTTTATCGTCTCGGGCCAATCGTCCGCCACTGTTCGTATCATCTGCTACAAGTTCATAAGTAATTGATATGACTTTTGCATCGTTGTCTGGACTTTCTTTAATTTCCCGTCGGTTGATAAATAAATTTTTATTTGTCGGCGAAAGCCAGTGAGTTGTTTTATCGGCGGTATCGAGAAAAAGATAATTTCGAATAGCAGACGCTTCTTTTTCACTGCCCATACCGACAGTGTATTCTTGTTTGGAGTAGACGGGCGAGACCATGATGCCGCTACTTCCGATTTGCCCGAATTCGCCGAGAACCCAGTCGGCGTCGATTCTAATGTTTTCTTCGACATTTACCATTTCCGAAGCGTGATGGACTGGCTTACGGCGAATGTAATCTTTAACTGATGGGTAAAGAGCAACGGACATTACAGTAACAAATATCAAGCTGCAAAGGAGAAAAGTGATTGCATTTATCCGCCAAATCCAACGAAAAATTTTGTTTGGTTTCATTTTTTCTCCAAAAAAAGCAAGGCGTTTAACCTTGCTTTGATGCCGATATCAATGTTTGAGCCACAATCGGCGGAACCTGAAGCGGACAAAACATTTCCGCATCGTAAAAATAATCTTCTCCGTCTTCATCGATCACGCGAAGGCCACCAAGTTTCTCGGCTTGTTTATCGGGTACAATCTGATAAAGCTTGCCAACCTCCAAAGAAGCTTTAAAGCCTTCGTTATTCAAGCAAACTACAAATTCCGGTGCCTTCATATTCAATCGAGAAAAGGAAATTTTATCTTCAGATCTTTTTTACCTATGCCATGTGCTTCATACCAATGAATTTCGGCAAGGTGAAAACTTCCGTCTGTTAGTTTAACAGTTGCGACGCCTTTTTTCTTCCGCCAGCGGCCTTTTCCATATTTTTTATTCAGCAATGACAGAACTCTGATAGAACTTCCAGTCGCGATTGTTTCGATTTGTTCGACCTGACTTGCAATCTCGAATTTCATGGCCGTTCGAAAATCCCGACGGCTTCTATATCGTCATATTCTTTGAGCATTACTTTTATTATTTCGGTTTGCTTTGTCGGGACAACTTTGCCAATGAAATCGGCCTGAATCGGAAGCTCACGATGTTCGCGACCACGGTCGATTAAAACAGCGAGTTGTACCTTTTTAGGCCTTCCGAAATCCATCAATTGATCAAGTGCGGCACGGATCGTCCGGCCGGTATATAGAACGTCATCGACCAATACAATAATTTTGCCCTCGATATCGGCATCTAATTCGGTGCGGTTGACGATCGGATTTGCACCCACGGTCGAAAGATCGTCGCGATAAAGTGTAATGTCAATGATCCCATAAAGCGGTCGGATGCCTTCGAGCCCCTCAATTTTATCAACGATCCGCTCGGCAAGCGGCACACCGCGTCGGCGGATGCCAACTATATAAAGATCCTGCGCTCCGTGATTTTCCTCGACGATCTCCGATGAGAGACGCGATATTGCACGCTTCATACGGGCGCTGTCCATGATGCGGGATTTTTCGATTAAGGTGATTTCAGATGCCATTTGCAAGCAAATCGTAACAAAGCTAAGTTCAAAGTTCAAAGTTTGATATTCAAACTTTTCGCATTTTCGATTAAAATAGATTTAGAAAGGTACAAAACAATGACAAAAAACTTGGCCCGAGTACAAACACATCCTGTTTTTTCCGATAAAGAATATCTCGAATTTGAGCGTTTTGCTCAGGAAAGACATGAATTCCTGGACGGAAGTGTATATGCGATGGCGGGTGAAAGCTTGGCTCACAGCACAATTTGTTTTAATTTACATGGACTAATTCATAATCAACTTCGCGGAAACCTATGTCGTGGATTCTCCCCGAATATGAAAGTGGCTACTAATGAAGAAGGTTTATTTTCGTACCCTGATTTGATAATTATTTGCGGAAAGCCAGTTTTTCATGATGAAAAAAGTGATGTTTTGACGAATCCAACCATAATCTTTGAGGTCCTTTCGCCTTCAACAGAAAGTTATGATCGCGGTGAAAAGTTTTTGCGTTACACGAATTACATCGATACTTTGGAAAATTATATTTTAATATCACAAGACAAGCCTTTTATCGAAAATTATTCAAAACAGGACAATTTCGGTTGGCAGAAAACAGTAATTGAAGGTTTCGATGCGGTTTTGAAACTGGCTTCGGTTGAATGCAAAGTCGCATTAGCTGATCTTTATGATCTGGTCGAGTTTCCCAACGATGTCTCTTTATAAATCGATAATCCGCCCGATGCTGTTCGCCATGGATGCGGAAAAGGTGCATGAACTAGGCATTGACGCTCTACAGTTTGGGCTTTCGACTAAAATTGCAAAAAAAATTGCATCTGAATGCTTCAATACTGAAGCATTTGGCCATATAGAAAGGTTCGGGCTGACATTTAAGAATCCGCTCGGTGTTGCTGCTGGGTTTGATAAGAACGGAGTGGTTGTTGACCAGCTTGCTGCTCTCGGGTTTGGATTTGTCGAGGTCGGTACGGTGACATTCGAACCGCAAAAAGGAAATGACAGGCCGCGTTTGTTTAGGTTGCCGGACGATAATGCCCTTATCAACCGGCTCGGATTTAATAACGATGGCGTGGCGAAGGTCGTCGAAAGACTTAAGAAAATCGATGCTCAATGCGTTCTCGGTTTAAATATCGGCAAGAATAAAGATGTGCCGATCGACGAAGCGACCGAAAATTATCTCAAAAGTTTTGAGATGGCATATGAAGTTGCCGATTATATTGCGGTAAATATTTCGTCGCCGAATACGCCTGATCTGCGGGAAATGCAGAGGGCCGGGAATTTGGAAGAGTTATTAGGTGCATTGCAAAAGCGTAATAGGTTGAAATTGAATGCTGATAATGGCATTACGAAGAAGCCGCTTCTGGTGAAGATCGCACCAGACCTTTCGGATGAGGAGATCGAACAGATCACTGATATTTGCATGCGATATGAAGTTGCAGGAATAATTGCGACCAATACGACCGTCAAACGCCAAGGCCTCGAAACATCGAAAGCTGCACTTGGCAATATAGGCGATGGCGGCCTGAGCGGCAAACCTTTAAAATCGATGTCAGATCGAGTAATTTCAAAGATATTCAGATCATCGAACGGAAAACTGCCAGTGATCGGCGTCGGCGGTATCTTTACCGCACAGGATGCGTTCGAAAAGATCGCCGCCGGGGCGTGCTTATTGCAGGCCTATACAGGTTTTATTTATGGCGGGCCGTCTTTTGCACGCGATCTAAATAGAGGTTTGGCGGCTTTATTAAAGGACAAAGGTTTTGAAGATCTGGATGCCGCCGTCGGTTCCGGATGCCGCCCATAACGAACGCCGGCCGGTTTCGATATGCCCATCAAGTTGACACGGTGAAATCAAAGCATATAATTAAACGTTTTGCCTTTTGAGATGTTTGATACGGCAGTTTATTCTATATGACGATGAATATCGACTTAGGCAATCTTGAAGGCACGTTACCTTTTGAATTTTCGATAACGAACGATGAACTTGAACCGGGAAGCGGGGACCTTAGTTTGAAAGGGGACGCAAAAGCCGCCGGCGAGATAACCAGACATCCCGGCCAGGCCGATGTCAATGGCACGATAACGGCCGAGACAGAAATGCAATGCACCCGCTGCCTTTCTGTTATCGAGAAGAAGCTGGAGGTCTTTTTTTCGGTCAGTTATGTGACGCAGGAACAACTTCCAGAAGGGCATAGTTTGGAAATCGAAGCGGGTGACCTGGATACAGATGTTTTAACCGGCGACAGCCTGGACCTAAAGGAATTGGTCCGTGAACAGATATTACTGAACCAGCCGGAACAGATATTTTGTAAAGAAGATTGTAAGGGTTTGTGCCAAAAGTGCGGTGCGAACCAAAATTTGATAGATTGTAATTGTGAAGAAAAAGAGACCGACCCGAGATGGGCGGCTCTAAAGAATTTGAATTAAGATCCAGATTCCACACCAGATCATAGTAAGAAATGATCTGTGAATTGAAATTTGGGATCTGAAATACGGAGTAATTATGCCAAATCCAAAACGAAGACATTCGCATTCACGTACACGCCAGCGGCGTGCCCATGATGCCCTGGTCGTACCGCAGTATTATTTGGACAAAGATACGGGCGAAGCAAAAGTTCCACATCGTATCGACCCCAAAACCGGTATGTACAAGGGCCGTCAGATAATCGACGTCAAAGAATCCGAATAGATTTTTGAAATTATCTAAATTTTAAGTTCTAATTCTAATTAATGACTAATCAAAATGCGGGCATCATCGGGATGGGACACGCTTATCCGGAAGGCATACTTACGAATGCCGATCTGGAAAAGATCGTGGAAACTTCGGATGAGTGGATAACTACGCGCACCGGTATCAAACAACGCCACAAAGCAAGGGTGGACGAATATACCTCTCAATTCGGATCGCTTGCGGCAAAACAAGCGATCGAACGCTCCGGTGTCAATGTTGCGGATATCGAGCTGGTAATTTGTGCCACGACCACGCCTGATCAGATAATGCCATCGACCGGAGCTTTGATACAGGCACAGATCGGTGCGGTAAATGCGGCCGGAATGGATATATTTGCGGCCTGTTCCGGGTTTTTGTACGGATTGACGATGGTCGAATCAATGATCCGCACCGGACAGGTCAAATATGCTTTGGTCATTGGTGCTGAAGTATTGACCAAATATGTTGACTATACAGATCGCGGAACATGTGTAATTTTTGGAGATGGTGCCGGTGCGGCTGTTCTGGGGCCTGTTAATGGCGGAAAAGGCATTCTTGCAACAAAGATCAAATCCGACGGACGTTATGCCGAACAGCTTTATTCACCAGGCGGCGGAACGAAATTGGGAACAACGCACGAGACCATCGATAACGGCGATCATTTTTTCAAAATGAAGGGCAATGAGCTTTTTAAGATCGCTGTCCGGTCGATGGCCGATATTTCTTCAGAGATGTTGGAAAAAAGCGGCTACACGGTTGACGACATCGATCTGGTAGTTCCGCACCAGGCAAATCAGCGGATTACAGATGCCGTTGCCTCGAGACTTGGGGTACCGGAAGAAAAAGTTTATTCGAACATTGCCCGGCTTGGGAACACATCGTCCGCATCGATACCTATCGCTTTGGATGAATGCATCCAATCGGGCAAAATTAAAGAGGGAAGCCTGGTCTTGCTGACAGCATTCGGCGGCGGCGTAACGTGGGGCGGAACTGTCGTACGATTTTAGATTTTAGATTTGCGATTTGCGATTGTTTTTTGACCCGCGTTCGCATGTATTTCTACGAATGGAAAGCAACGAATTATCGCAAACCGGAAATCACGCATCTGACATTGCATTTATATTTCCCGGACAGGGCAGCCAATCTGTCGGGATGGGAAAAGACCTCTTTGATAATTTTGCTGCGGCGCGTGAGGTTTTTGAAGAGGCCGACGAAGCTCTCGGATTTTCGCTCTCTGACATGTGTTTTGCGGGTGATGAGGCCGATCTGCAGTTGACGGCGAATACACAGCCTGCGATCCTGGCCACATCGGTCGCCGCATTCCGGGTATTGGAATCGGAAGGCTTTGCGAAACCGGTTTTCGTTGCTGGCCATAGCCTCGGTGAATATTCGGCATTGGTCGCTGCGGGTGTTTTAGATTTTGCGGACGCCGTGCGAACCGTTAGACAACGCGGCTCGTACATGCAGGAAGCCGTTCCCGTCGGGATCGGTGCGATGGCCGCTATACTTGGCCTGGACATCGAAACTATTGAAACGTGCTGTGCTGAATCGGCACAAGGCCAGATATGCGGCCCCGCGAATATAAATTCGCCGTCGCAGGTCGTAATAGCCGGAAATGCCGAAGCGGTTGACCGGGCCTGTGAATTACTTAAGGAACGCGGAGCAAAGCGGGCGATAAAATTGAATGTTTCCGCACCTTTTCACTGTGCTTTGATGATGCCGGCCCAGGAAAAACTGGCCGCAAATCTGAAAAGGCTTGAATACGGGCATTTTAGATTTCCGATCGTACATAATGTTAGTGCCGCAAACAATGACGATCCTTCGCAAGTTTGTGATGCACTGACACGACAGGTTTCTTCCCCCGTCCTATGGATGCAATCCATCAGGCATCTGATCGGAAAAGGTGTTACGGATTTTGTCGAGGTTGGCCCCGGAAAAGTTTTGTCAGGTTTAGTAAGGCAAATTGATCGCGATGTTCGGAGTTTGAATGTCGAAAATACAGAAAGTTTAAGAACTATATTAGGTACGTTATAAATAGGAGAGAATATGTCAGAAGTTCAAGATAAAATTAAACAGATCATTGTAGATGAATTAGGTGTTGATGAAGCAGAAGTCACGGAAAATGCTCGTTTTATCGAAGATTTGGGTGCGGACTCGCTTGATCTGGTCGAGCTTGTGATGCGTTTTGAAGAGGAATTCGATATAGAAATTCCTGATGAAGACGCTGAAAAGATACAGGCTGTCAGAGACGCATACGCATACGTCGAACAGCATAAGGCGGCTTAGTTTGTGAATCGTGAGTCGTAAATCGTCAATCTTAGGCGAATCCGATTCACGATTTACTATTTTCGATTCACGAATATGAAACGTCGAGTAGTAGTAACCGGGCTCGGGTTAGTGACGGCATGTGGAAATGATGTGCCGACCACTTGGGCTGCGATGATGAGCGGCGCTAATGGTGCCGACTACATCAAAAAATTCGATCCCGAAAAGTTTTCGGTCCAATTCGCCTGCGAAGTAAAAGATTTCGACCCGCTCAGCTTTTTAGATAAAAAAGAGGCCAGGCGAATGGGCGCTTTTACGCATTTTGCGATGGCGGCTGCGGATGAAGCTGTGCGAGACAGCGGTCTGGTCATCGATTCATCAAATGATGAAATGGTCGGGACCTATATCAGCTCGGGCATTGGCGATTTTTGGGCGATCGAACGTGAGCATGAAAAGCTGCTTAATTCGGGGCCCGACCGCGTTTCGCCGTTTTTTATCGTTTCGGCCATTGTGAATCTGGCTTCGGGAAATGTCTCGATCCGTCATGGTGCGAAAGGGCCGAATTCGGCAACTGCGACAGCATGTTCGGCCGGTGCCCACGCGATCGGTGACAGCTTTCGATTGATAGAACGTGGTGATGCCGACGCGATGATCTGCGGCGGGGCGGAAAGCGCCATCACACCAATGTCGGTCGCCGGCTTTGCTTCGATGCGGGCTTTGTCCACTAGAAATGATGACCCGAAACACGCCTCGAGGCCTTTTGATGCAGAACGTGACGGTTTTGTCATTGGCGAAGGCTCGGGAATTATGATCCTTGAAGAACTTGAATTCGCTAAGGCCCGCGGTGCCCGTATTTACGCCGAAATAGCGGGTTACGGAATGAGCGGCGATGCGTTTCATGTGACGATGCCTGATGAGACCGGTTCGGGAGCGATACGGGTCATGCAGCGGGCGATCAAGGATGCGGGCATTACGCCGGAACAGATCGGGTACATCAATGCTCACGGCACATCGACGCCGTATAACGATAAATTCGAGACTCTGGCGATCAAAAAGGTTTTTGGTGAACACGCCGCAAAGCTAGCGGTCAGCTCGACCAAATCCATGACCGGCCATGCTTTGGGTGCAGCCGGCGGCATCGAAGCTGTTTTTTCAGTACTTGCGATGCACGAAAACAAACTGCCGCCGACGATCAACTACGAATTCCCTGATCCCGACTGCGATCTGGATTACATCCCGAACGTTGCTCGCGATGCAAAGGTCGATTACGTGCTGTCGAATAGCTTTGGTTTTGGCGGAACAAATGCTTGTTTGATCTTTAAGAGATTTGAGGAATAGATCGTTATGCGGTCCCTTGAATACACCTTTTGGCAGGACGGGGAGTTTTTTCTAGGACATCTCAATAATTATCCCGATTACGAGACTCAGGCGTATTCTAAAGATGAATTGATAGAAAATCTTAAGAGTTTACTTGCGGACCTTGAATCGGGTGAGGTGCTTTTCGCTCGCCATGTTGAGGAACTGGTGGTCGCATAGTGAAAAGAAGCGATTTGATAAAGTGATCGGAAGAATTGGGTTGTGCCTTGACACGTCACGGAGGAAACCACGATTGGTACACTAACCAAAAGATAAGACAATCGCAGCCCGTTCCAAGGCATAAAGAAATAAAGAGAATTTAGCAAAGGCATTTATTAAGAAGCTCTCAGAATAATTGACCTGAATGAATGAATAGCCATTCATTCTGTGGTATTATTTTTCAAAGATATGAAAATCATTGTTTTAATGAAACAGGTTGCCAACAAGGATGCGGTGTTACGTATCGGCAGCGATAAAAAATGGATCAACGAAGCGGACATTGCTCATCAGACCAATGAATCTGACGGATATGCCCTGGAAGAAGCCTTGCGGATGAAAGAAGCTAAGGGCGAAGGCGAGGTCGTCGTATGCTCGCTTGGGCCGCAGAGCGCGAAAACGGTTATTAAAGATGCCCTCGCTCGCGGTGCCGACCGCGCGATCCACATAATTTCTGAAGATTCCAAAAAGCTTTCTCCATATCAGATCGCAAAAGCTATTGCGGACGCTATCCGTGAAGAGAATGCCGATCTTGTTTTCAGCGGATTGCAGTCCGATGACTCGAGTTTTGGGCAAACGGGAGTGATCCTTGCCGAATTGCTCGGAATTCCGCATGCAACGCTCGTGATAGAAGTGGACCGCTCAAAACTTGAAGGCACTCTGCGTTTGAAACGGGAACTCGAAAGCGGTTGGTATCAATGGTTTAGTTATAAACTGCCTGCGTTGCTGACCATCCAATCGGGCATTTCGCAGATCCGATATGCATCTCTGAAGGGCATCATGGCGGCGAAGAAAAAAGAAGTCAGGGACGTCACGCCAACGATCGGAGATTTTGCCTCCGCGCAGAAGATCGAAAAAGTTTACATGCCGCTCAAGACCAAACAGACGCAGATGCTTGGGAATGGCGATGCAAAGGCCGGGGCTGTTGAATTAGTTGAAAGATTAAGAACTGAGATTCGGATCATCTAAGTTAATGAAAACAACTAATTATTTTAGAGACAGTGTATTGTCTCGTCGTCCGTACTTAAGAGAAGATTGGATAAAATTTGTGATTGACAATCCATTAAAGACTGACGAGCAAGCAAATGGGAGAATTCGATACTGGGCATTGATTGACGAAGCCGGAAAATATTTGAGAGTTGTTGTAGAAGCGGACGGCGAAACAATTCATAATGCATTTTTTGACCGGAGGTTTAAGATATGATTTTTCAATTTCATCAAGAATCAAATATGCTTTATATCAAACTTGCAGAAGGTGAAAGCGTCGAATCAGAGGAAGTTGCAGACGGAATTGTATTGGATTTCGATGCTGACAATAAAGTTATCGGTATTGAGATAGAAGATGCCGCGAAGCGTATGGATTTATCCCATTTTGAGTTGAGAGCACTGCCGGTTTCCAATTTGGGTTCTGGTGAAGTGACTACGGCGACTCTTTAATTAATTTTATGAGCATTTTAGTTTTCATCGAACACAAAAACTGTGTCTTGAACAAAACCTCGCTTGAGGCGATTACGGCTGCGCAAAGCATTGGTAAAGATCTGGGCTTGAAGGTTTCGGCGGTCATTCCGTGTGATAAGGACTGCGCATTGGCCCAGGAGATCGCACAGTATGATCTTGAAAAAGTGATTGTCGTGAAAAACGACAAGCTTGGCACTTACACGCCGGATGGCTATGCAGATGCATGGGAACAGGTTATAAATGCCAACAATCCTCAATACGTCATAATGTCGCATACCTATCAGGTGCGTGATTTTGCCCCAAAGGTGGCGGCCCGTTTAGGCAAGGAAGTAGTGGGTGACGTTATCCGATACAAAGCTGACGGCGGCAAACTTGTACTTACCCGGCGGATATTTCTTGGTAAATTGGATGCTGATGTAACCATCGGCGGCGATGCTCCTTATTTTGTGACGTTTCAATCGGGGGCTTTTCGCGGTGACAGTGCGGCAAAGGGAACGGCGTCTGTCGAAACGATGGATGTGCAGGTCGGCGATATCCGCATGACACCGGAAGATCCGTTCCAGGAAGCAAAAGCGACTGTCGATCTTTCAAAATCTGAGATCATTGTCGCAGTTGGACGCGGGATCAAATCGCAGGAGAACATTGCTATCGCGCAGCAGCTTGCGGATGCTCTCGGTGCCGACCTAGCGGCTTCCAGGCCGATCTGCGACGCCGAATGGCTGCCTATTGACCGGCAGATTGGTTCGAGCGGCCAGACAGTTGCTCCAAAAGTTTATATCGCCCTCGGAATTTCCGGTGCTATCCAGCACATTGTCGGGATGAAAAACGCTAATACGATCATTGCTATCAATAAAGACGCCGAAGCCCCGATATTCGACATCGCCGATTATGGCATTGTCGGTGATCTCTTCGAAGCCGTTCCGGTAATGATCGAGGAAGTGAAGAAAGCCAAAGGATAGATACGGTTTTTTTAACCGCGGAATAAAAAGCTCACGAAAAAACACCAGTTTTTTCGTGAGCTTTCCTGATTAAAAAAGTGTCAAATTGAGCTTGCGATCGCCTGGTCGAATATCTCTAATGCAACATCGACATTTTCTTTTGACAGTATCAGCGGCGGAGAGAAGCGGATAGAGTTATCGCCGCAGCCGAGAATGATAAGGCCGCTGTTAAAACAGGCCATCTCGATACGGTCACGAAGATCGGCATCGCGGGTCATCGAGACTTTGTCGGTGACGAATTCGACGCCGAGCATCATTCCAAGGCCGCGAACATCGCCTATGCATTCGTATTTGGCCTGCAATCTTCGCAAACCTTCTTCCAGATAAGCACCGACGTTTTTTGAATTTTCAACTAATCCGCCCTGCAGCAATTCGATAGTTTTGAGAGCCGAGGCGAGAGCTACCGGGTTGCCGCCGAAGGTCGAAGCGTGGGCACCTTTGTGCCAACTCATAATATCCGCTTTCGCGGTGCAGACGCCTATCGGCATACCGGAGCCAATGCCTTTGGCCATACATATGATGTCGGCTTTGACGCCTTCGTGATGATCGAGAGCGAACATTTTACCGGTGCGTCCCATGCCGGACTGCACTTCGTCAACGATCAGCATAATGCCGTGCTCGTCGCAAATGCGGCGCAGGCCTTTGACGACTTCGGTCGGAGCGGGAATATAGCCGCCTTCGCCCTGAACGACCTCAAGAACGATGCCGGCGACCTCTTCAGGAGGCGTTGTCGTACTGAACAATTTGTTTTCGATCCAGTCAATCGTGCCCATGCAGCATTCGCCGTTATCGCATCTTCCAAGATTGAACGGGCAACGCAGACAGTTCGGATAAGGAACGTGGACGACATCTAGTGCCTGCCGCATAAATCCGAGCCGCTGTGCTTTTTTTGATGATGTCAGGCTCAGCGCCCCGAGCGTTCTTCCGTGAAACGAACCGAAAAATGAGATGAATTTCTGTCGTCGCGTGTGATACATCGCCAGTTTCAATGCGGTTTCAATTGCCTCGGCACCGGAATTGGCGAAGTGCGATTTCGTCGGGCCATCGATGGGCACGATCTCATTGAGCTTTTTGCCGAGGGACGGCATGTGTTCGTAAAAAAAATCGGTCCCGCAAAGATGGATGAGTTTCGCGGCCTGATCGCTGATCGCTTTAACAATTTCAGGGTGGCAATGGCCGGTGGAGCAGACAGCGACTCCGGCGTTGCAGTCTAAAAAGACGTTTCCGTCCGGATCGGTTATCCACACGCCACTGGCACTTTCGGCAACAAGTTTGTAATCCGGCCGCGGGTAGCTTGGCGTGACGTATTTTGCATCTTCGGCAATGATCTCGCGCGATCTTGGGCCGGGAAGCTCGGTTTTAATTGATGGTCTTTGCAGTTCTGTTGTTGGTGTCATTATATTTCTCCTGTTCGGGTTAGAGCGAGCGACTTGTCGCGTCAAATGTGAAAGGCAGTGCAAGCTGCTGCTTACACTGTGAACAAAAGAAAATGTTAGTCACCAGCGAAAAGATTCGCCCGTTGTTTTGCCGGCCTGAGTTTTGCGATGGAACGCGGTGTCATAAGAATTGAAAATAATATATCAGAATGTTTCACTTGTTTCAAAGATCATAACTGGAGTGGCACCTGTTTCCGATTTAACAGAGTTCTATACTGATCTGCACGCGGAATGCTTACGCACCAGGCTCTTGCGAGATTGCTTTGCACGTGAAAATATAGATATATGCAAGATCCAAAGAAATATACGAATCATTTAATTAACGAATCAAGCCCTTATCTTCTCCAGCACGCCCATAACCCGGTTGATTGGTATCCGTGGGGAGAAGAGGCATTTAATAAGGCGAAGGCCGAGGACAAGGCTGTAATGGTCAGCATTGGCTATTCGGCGTGTCATTGGTGCCACGTGATGGAGCATGAATCGTTCGAGGACGAAGCGACGGCCGCTTTAATGAACGAACATTTCGTCAATATAAAGGTCGATATGGAGGAACGTCCGGATGTCGATCAAATCTATATGACGTTCGTGCAGCTTACGACAGGTCGCGGCGGCTGGCCGATGACGGTGTTTGTGACGCCGGAAAAGCTTCCGTTTTTTGGCGGAACATATTTTCCGCCGGTCAGCCGGTACAACATGCCGAGTTTTCAACAGATCTTGCTGAGTGTTTCGGATGCTTATAAAAACAAGCGGGATGATCTTCTACATTCCGCAAATGATCTTCTTGGTGAAATGCGGCGGGTCGGTGCCGCTGAATTTGCTCAGACCGCATTGTCAACAGACCAATTGGAGTCCGCTTTTCAAAGTTTTGTCAGGACATTTGATGCAAAGAACGGCGGTTTTGGCGGTGCACCCAAATTTCCCCCGGCAATGTCTATGGAATTTTTGCTTCGTTATTACAAAAGGACGGGAAATGAGAATGCGTTGGAGATGGTGAAGCATACCGCCTGGAAGATGGCCGAAGGCGGCATTTACGATCAGATCGGCGGCGGTTTTCACAGATATGCGGTCGATTCGATCTGGCTGGTACCGCATTTTGAGAAAATGCTTTATGACAACGCTCAATTGATCCGTATTTATTTGCATTTATATCAGATAGCTGGCAGCACTGGTCCGGACGCGGAATTTTATAAAAGAGTAGCGGTCGAGACATTAGAATATGTAAAGCGCGAAATGCTCGATGCGGCGGGCGGTTTCTATTCGACACAGGATGCTGACAGCGAAGGTGTCGAGGGCAAATTCTTTGTCTGGACGCCGGATGAGATAGCTGCGGTCATTGGTGAGGATGACGCCAGGGTCTTCAATTTCTATTACGATGTTTCCGAAGAAGGCAATTTCGAAGAAAGTAATATTCTCAATATCAAACACTCCGATTCCGAAACGGCTGAGCATCTAAAGATCACCAAAGAAATGCTGACGGAAATTCTGGGCCGTTCGCGAAAGCTGCTGTTCAAACATAGAGAAAACAGGGTTAAGCCTTTTCGCGATGAGAAAATTCTGACGGCTTGGAATGGACTTATGCTGGCGGCTTTCGCTGAAGCTGCCGGGATCTTGGACAGAGTGGATTATCTGGACATTGCGAAAAACAACGCGGATTTCATTATCGGGAATCTGCAGAAAAACGGACGGCTTTTGCGGACATGGAAGGACGGCAAGGCAAAATTGAACGCATACATCGAAGATTACGCAAATGTCTCCGACGGACTTATCGAGCTTTATCAGGTTTCAGGCGAGGTGAAATATCTTGTTGAGGCAAAGCGTTTGGCCGATCTGATGATAACGGAATTTTGGGATGAAGAGAATGGCGGTTTCTATTTCACTTCGAACGATCACGAAGAATTGCTGGTTAGAAATAAGGATTTTTACGATAATGCCACACCGGCGGGAAATTCGGTCGCGGCGGATGTTTTGCAGAAACTGGCAAAGCTTTTGGGAGACGATAAGTACGAGAGGTTCGCATCGACCGTTTTGCGTCTCGTCGTTCCACAGATCAGCCGTCACCCGCAGGGATTCGGACGTGCACTTTCGGCAATCGAATTCAACCTTGCTTCAACTAAAGAGATCGTTATTGTCGGGGAAAAAGGAAACGAACTTGAAAAGGAAGTTTGGCGTGAATTTCAGCCCGCTAAAGTACTGATCTTATCTAATAGCTCTGTAAGCGATGAGGAATTCGTACCACTTTTGAAAGATAAACACATGATCGGCGGGCAGCCGACCGCATACGTTTGTGAAAATTTTGTGTGTCAGCGGCCAACGACGACAGTTGAAGAATTACGTGAACAGTTGGGCTGAGCAGATATCTTGTAGCCCGTATTGCCAGTGAATAAAAAAGCGCGTTGTCCAAAGACAACGCGCTTGATTTTTATGCAAATAAAAGAACCTTACGGTTTTTTGTTGCCGGCCATTTTGTCATCAGCCATTTTGTTGCCGGCCATTTTATCGCCAGCCATTTTGTCTCCGGCCATTTTGTCGCCAGCCATTTTGTTGTCGGCCATTTTGTTGTCAGCCATTTTATCGTTCATTTTGTCCATGGCATTCGACATTTGAGCGTTAGCATTCGATATTTGATTCATCGCATTGCTCATCGCGTTGTTAGCAGCGTTCATCGCGTTAGCGATGGTTTTATTTGTGTTGGCAGCGTTGTTAGCTGGGGCTTCTCCGCCGCAAGCCATTCCTAAAGCACCCAATGCTAAAAGGGTTGAAAGTGCAATAACTTTTCTCATTTTAAATTGATCTCCTGTCTTCTTCAAAGAATATGTTTTACTTATTTTTACTAGAAACTGCTGTTACACAGCTTTGTCCCAATCTCAAATTTATTTTTGGAACAATCGACAATATAGTCAGCTAAATTCCGTTAGTCAACCCAAAAACGATAAAAAACAGCTTTTTAAGCAAATATTTATTAATAATTTTAGTGAAAAAAAACGATCTTAATCTGTTTTTTGCTGTATTTGCACCAATAAAAGAGCATGAAAGTAAATTTATGATCAAACTTGCAGATGCTTCAGTTTATTGCAAACCCATTATTCAGCTGCCGGAATACTTATTGTATTGACTTGAATATCGGCAAAAAGTTATCTTCGAAATTGGTTTTTGTGTTCTCCCTCACAATCCTCCGCATTCAACTTACTTATCCGCATCCGATATGAGACCCAAGGAAATCAGTAACTCAATGCAAAAGGAAATGAAAAGGCTGAAAGGCCTTCATACGGTCATCGCCGCGTTCGGACTTTCAGGGTTGGTGGTGACGTTCCTGCTTGCGTCTTCGGCATTAGAATTACAGATAAAGCTGCTTGGCGTTATAGGGATCGCTGCCGTATTCGTTGTTCTTTGCATCATATCTTACAGGCTGCAGCGGCCACCTGCGGACATTGCCGTCCGCAGCGACAAACAGAATGAAATACAAAGCATCGAAGAAAAACTGCTTTCATTAGACGAGGCCCACGAATTTTTTGGGGCGTCGCTCAAGCCGCCGGATATGTTCCGGCTTGTTTCCTGCCGTGTGGCGGATATTTTCCCGTTTGCCGCAAGCATTCTTTTTTTAGTCAGCGAAAATAAAGAGAGGCTTTTAATTGCACAGGCAGATGGGAAAAATGTCGAGCTAACGCCAAATACATCTGTCGCTATAGATATAGGAATTGCGGGGCGAGCTGTTTCGAGCGGCTCCGTGGAATTCACAGATGCGATGGATTTGGAAATTGGGTCAATGCCGGACATGCAAGGTTTTAGTTCTGCTGCCGCCATACCGCTTATGCGTGAAAATG
>JAYUCO010000065.1:0-53328 GCA_043740295.1 Pyrinomonadaceae bacterium
TAACGGCAACATCCGGTTTGCTGGTTGCCAGGATAAGCCTTAGTCCCGCAGCCGCTAATTCTTCTTCGATCTGCGCCATGCGAATATCTGGACGATTTCTCAAAGCCACGTCAATTGCTGTATCAACCGTCGGCGGAATTTGCGGTAAAACTGTAGTGCTGATCTGCTCACGCAATCGTAAAGGCTCTTCAAACGGTAATCCGGCAAGAAGTTTTAATTTTGTCAAAGCCGCTTCGAGTTTTCCTTCCGAAAGCGCCTGACCGGCGCGCAGCCGTTCGACTTCCACCTGCAAAAGACTTAATTCGAGCGGCGCCGATTCCCCCTCATTGACGCGAATCTGTACAAACCTTGCGGTCTGCAAATCGAGATCGAGCAGGCTTTCCGTAACTTTAAGTTCCTGCAACGCGGCGAGAGCTTCGGCAAAATTCGTCAACACATCGGCGGTCAACTGACGTTCACGATTCGCGATGTCCGCTTCGCGTAAAGTGATTTCAATTTGAGCAAGCTTAATCCTGCTGCTCCGCTGACCAAATACCTCAAGTGGAAGCGTCGCTCCAACACTCAGATCGCCCTCACCCGGCGAGCCTGTAAACCGTCCGCTAGTCTGTTCCACATCCAGAGTCGGATTCGGCCGCAAACGGGCTTGCAGTAACCGGGTCCGTGCTTTCTCGATTTCGAGCCGGGCGGCAACCAATTCACCGTTTGCAGCCATCGCTTTGTTTACGAGTTCTGCTAGTGAAACGCCGGTCTGTGGATCGTAATATCCCGGCAAAACAGAAACGACGAGAGATGCGGCCGCCGGATCTTCAGATGAATTGTCGGAAGGTGTTCCCGAATTATTCATTCGGCTCGGCGCCTTGAACGAAATCAAATCTTGAGCCGTTATTAATAATGGCCAACTGCTGATTAAGAAAATCAGCATGAAAAAACACACCCGTAAGGGCCGTTTTTCGCGCCTGTTTACACACATCACAGAGTCCTTGTTCGTTTGTCGTATTAAATGAGAAAAATCTTCAGCTATTTAAGACGCGGTGGTAGCGGCACATAAATAGCGGAAAGCGTTAGCTGCGCAGTTGAAACAATTACGCAGTACGCGGCGGGCGGTATAATGATGATACGCGGGAATCCGGTATCCTATGATGTATGTAAGGATATCTGACTTGCTCTGCAAGGATGGGCCAGCGGCTCTCGATGGAAACGACGGCTAGAATGCAATGAGTGCAGGTTGATAAACAGTCGTCGCCGTCAAGCTGGAGGTTAGACTCGTTGTCCTGTCGTGAGGACCGGGAATTGTTAACTGAATTTTGAACCAAAATCGTTTTGGTGGTCTTTATCGTCGCAGCAACCTGTGTATAGGAAACGATGCCGAGGTCGGGGTTTCCGCCGAAATATTCTAAAACGGTTAGGTTCCCAATGAGATAAAAACAGCAAAAACGTCGCAGATCTTTGTCCGCGACTCTTTGATGTAAATCTCGAATTATGCAATTTCTCGCCCATTAGAAATAACAGAGTATTAATTCTTTTAACATACTGAATTCGCAAAAACAAATGAAAGGCTTTAACGGCTCTTACGAATAGTTAGAATATCTCCTGAAAGGTAAGCCTTCATTTCGTACGCTGGAGATGCGTAGAAACCCTTGACAACATTTTGACTTTTAAGATGGCGTCGAAGCCTTACGCGGCACAGCCTGTTGCGACACCGGCGACCGTCACTGACCGCTTCTAACCGGTGATTGTGGCGCTGACGGTTTCGCCCCAGGCGCGGGTTGACCCGTCTCGCATTCGCCAGCGCATCATGTCCTTGCAAACAAAACAACGGGCGAAACAGTGGACAACAGGATCGAGAATTTCGGGGTCAAAAAAACTCATTCTTTCTACAGTCTATCAGCCTAATCTTCTTTCTCCGTGATAATCTTGCCGTCGGCGAGTGCATTTTCACCATCTATCATCGCGACTCGCGGGATTTTATCAATACTGGCCTCCAAGTTTCTTATTTGTCGTTCAGTCATTATTACTAATTAAACTTCTAAATATTTTTTTCGACAACATTTTGCCTGTAAACTATAATCTAATTGGGCATTCATTAGATGAACTTCGAGAAACTCTTTAAGGTCCTTTCCTATGCGGCTGTATTTTGCGGCTTTTTCTCGCTTTGGGTATCGGGGACCTTTGGGATCGTAGGGACGATAATATTTGTTTCGGTGATGGTCGCGGGGTGGTTTTTGGAAGGTTCGCGGTGGCAGATATCCGAACGGCTCGGAACGGTTTTGATCGTTCTGGCGATGCCGGCCTATTATTTGGGATCGAAATTCCAAGTTTATGGTGGTTCCGATAACGGGGCAATGATCGCAGGGCTGCTCGCCCGACTTATCCTGACGTTGACGGCGATAAAGATCTTGCAGCGAAAATCGGACCGTGATTGGATATTTCTTTACATGATGGCGTTTTTTGAAGTACTGTTGGCGGCCGGATTGAGCATCAGTGCTTTGTACCTGTTTTCATTTGTTGCTTATATTTTTATCATGGCCTGCACGATCATTCTTTTTGAGATAAAAAAGAGCGACCTCGCGACGCAAGCAAATCTTTCAGTAAAATCGAAATTATTGGCTGTAACGAGACTTGCAGCTATGCCGATAAGGCGGCTGCCGGTCACAGCTATCGTTTTGATCGCTTTTATTATCTTGTTTGCGACACCTATGTTTTTCCTGCTTCCACGGGTCGGTGGAGCAGGCATGGGTGGAAATAACAGCAGCGTTTCTACTTCGTCAGGGTTCTCGGACGTTGTAAAGCTCGGCGGAATTGGCAGTATTCAGCAAAACGACGAGGTCGTCATGCGGGTCCGTGTCGAGAATGCGGATGAAAAAACGGGCAATCTACGTTGGCGTGGTGTGGCACTTGATACTTTTGACAATAGGTCCTGGAGCAGGACAAAGTCTGCGTCCATTGAAACAAAAGAAAAAGACGAAGGTGATTTGATTCAGGTCGATTACGCAACCGGTCGCGAAAGCATGACGATTCAAACCGTATATCTCGAACCACTTGACAGGCCTGTATTGTTTGCATTGTCGAGGGCGGTCGGTGTTAAAGGCAATTTTCCTGTGCTGTTCAAGGATATTCATGGGGCCATAACATTTCCTCGCGGCGGTGAGCGTGTGAGTTACAAAGTATTCTCGGATAGAGCACTTCCGAGTCTTACAGAGCTTCGGGCTGATAATTCTCCGTATCCAGCGGACAAACAAAATTATTTACAGATCCCTGAAAAGCTCGACGCGAGGATTTCCGATCTTGCCACACAGGTAATTGGCCCGAAATCCAACCGGTATGATGCCGCGCATGCTGTCGAATCATACCTGCAAACCAGTTTTGGTTATACGCTTGAACAAAAGTCTGGCGGGGATGAGCCACTGGCGGATTTTCTTTTTAGGGTCAAGGAAGGGCACTGCGAATATTTTGCGACAGCGATGGCGATAATGCTGCGGACACAAGGCATTGCCACACGTATCGTTAACGGTTTCCAACAAGGCGAATACAATGAAACAGCGGATGTTTATGTTGTTCGGCAGCGGCACGCCCATTCTTGGGTGGAAGTTTATTTTCCAGCCGAGCATGCATGGGTGCCATTTGACCCTACACCATTTGCCGGCCGTGACGTTCAAGCAGCTACTTTAGGCATCACCGACCATTTCAATAAATATCTGGAAGCTCTCGAAACATTTTGGATTCAATATTTTGTTGCTTTCGATAATCAGGAGCAGCGTTCGCTGTTCACATCGGTGCGTAAAAGTGTAGTTGAATATCAGAGCAGGGCATCATCGTGGTTAGGTAAAGCCCAGGAAGGGTTCGCGGAATGGTGGAGAGAGGTTCGCGGTGACAAGGGTTTGCAGACCAGTGCGGTCGCGGTTGGTTACGGGATCGGCTTATTGGCGGCCGGGGTCATTTTTCTATTTCTGCTGGTGCAATTATATCGGCGTGCCGCAAAATTGCAGATATGGATAAAGCTGCTAAACTGGCTGAAAAATAAAAACCGGCCTACTGTGATAGAGTTTTATGAGCGTATGCAGACTATTTTAGCAAGCAAAGGTTTTACTCGGGCATTGCATCAAACCCCTTTGGAATTTGCTCTTGCGTTGAATATGCCGGAAGCTGTAGGGATCACGGAAAAATATAACCGTGTCCGATTTGGTGAGAAATATTTGTCGCGTGAGGAATCGTCTGAGATCGAGAACTGGTTAGAGGAGATCTCTACCGCTGAAGCTCCGGGACCTAGAGAATAAGGACAAGGAGTTATTATTTCCTATGTCTAAGAAATGATAGAATATATTATATTTGATGGGAGGGGAGCAAATGACACCAACTTTTGAAACAGTTTTAGAAAACGCAAGAGAATTGCCATTGGCGGAAAGGATAAAACTCATTACAGCATTATCAAAAGGTGAGATCAATAAAAACAATACGGAAAAACGCCAAGAGAAAATACACGCATTTCGCGGAAAATATCGGCATATTTTACCCAACACAAAAGATTTCATAGTTGCGAAACATGAAGAAGTTGAATTTGAAGATCGATAATGGCTTCTTATATTTTTGATGCTTGTGCGCTAATTGCTTTGGCTGATGACGAAGAAGGCGCTGACATTTTAGAAGACATTTTAGTTAATGAAGATAACGAATGTTATGTTCATTCAATCAATTTGTGCGAAGTTTACTATCATGCTCATCGAAATAGTTCGGAAAAACAAGCAAAGGCATTGGTCGAGGAATTTTTAGATATCGGTTTAAAAGAACAAAACGATTTTGATACCGCATTTTGGCAGGAAGTTGGCAATCTTAAGGCCATCCACAAAAAAATATCGTTGGCTGATTGTTGCGCAATTGCATTAGCAAGAAGAAAAGATGCAAAACTGCTGACTAGCGACCATCGCGAGTTCGATGAGTTAGCTAAAAAAGGTGTGTGTAAAATTTCTTTCTTTCGATAGAAAATAATGAAAAAAGTTGGATTTGTCAGCCTTGGCTGCCCGAAGAATCTTGTGGATTCTGAAGTTATGATGGGACAGCTTGCCGAGGCTGGTTATGAAATTACGAATAATGCCGAAGATGCCGACACGGTCGTGGTCAACACGTGCGGGTTTATTGAATCGGCAAAGGCGGAATCGGTTGATGCGATCCTTGAAGCTACACGTTTGAAAGCAAAAGGAAAAGCAACGCGGGTTATTGTCGCGGGCTGTCTAGTGGAACGTTATCGCGACGATCTGATGAAAGAGCTGCCGGATGTCGATGCATTTATCGGGACGTCGCAGGTAGGAGATATTCTGAAAGCGGCGGATGATACGTTCGATGCTCACGAACTTACGATCTCACCGATCGGGAACAAAACCGCTACATATCTATACGACGAATATTCACCGCGAATGCGGGCTACGGATTCGCATACGGCGTTCATCAAGATCGCCGAAGGCTGCGACCGTCCGTGCGCTTTTTGCTCGATTCCGGGAATGCGTGGCTCATTCCGTTCGCGCCGCTTCGGATCGATCATTGCCGAGGCCCGCGATTTGGCAAAACAGGGCGTGAAAGAGCTGGTTTTGATCGCACAGGATTCATCGCGTTACGGCGAGGACCTCGGCGAGGCCGATGCACTCGCGGCATTGATCCGGGCACTCGGCGAGATTGAAGATATCGAATGGGTACGATGTATGTATGCGTATCCGACGCATATTTCCGACGCTTTTCTAGCGGCAATTGCAGAAACGCCAAAGGCCGTAAAATATCTCGACATGCCGCTGCAGCATGCTTCAAGGAATATTTTAAAACTAATGAAACGCGGTGGAAACAGAGAATCGCTGGAAAAACTTATAAGGCGTGTCAGAGAACAAGTTCCCGGAATAGCGATCCGCACAACATTTATTACCGGATTTCCCGGAGAGACCGACGGTGATTTTGAGGAATTGATAAAATTCGTACAGAATTGCAGATTCGATAATCTTGGCGTTTTTACATACTCTGATGAAGAGGGAACTGCAGCATTCGATCTGCCTGACAAAGTCGATGCAAAAACCGCTAAGCTTCGTCGAAACCGTTTGATGAAGGAACAAGCCAAAATAAGCAAGTCTAAGAACAAAGCTAAGATCGGCAACACCTACAAAGTCCTGTTTGAAGGCCTCTCGCAGGAATCGGATCTGCTGTTCCAAGGCCGGCTCGAAGGCCAGACTCAGGAGATTGACGGCTACATTTTGATCAACGATATGCCCGAAGATCTTGATCCCAAGATCGGAGCGATATATAACGTAAAGATTACCGAAGCGCATGAATACGATCTGGTTGGGGCAATCATTTAATGAAAGTCACATCAGCGGAATTTGTGAAGAGTGCTTTCGAGCGTGGCCATTGGGTGACTGGCGGTTTGCCGGAGGTGGCGTTCTTGGGGCGGTCTAATGTCGGGAAATCGTCGCTGCTAAATTCGCTTTTGCAGCGAAAAGCATTGGCTAGGACCTCAAATACACCTGGCAGGACACAAAGCATCAATTATTTTCTGGTCAACGAAAAACTTTATTTTGTCGATCTTCCGGGTTACGGTTACGCCAAAGTTTCAAAGTCGATGCGCTCGGATTGGGGAGCGATGGCGGAGGAATATCTTTCGCAGCGTCGTGAACTTGCTTTGTGCATCCAGCTTATTGATTCACGCCATAACCCGACCGTGCTTGACCTGCAGCTTCATGAATGGCTCCAGTTCAATAATAAGCACCACGTCATCGTCGCGACCAAAGCAGATAAATTATCCTCCAATCAATTGCAAAAACAATTGCGTGAAATAGAAAAAGACCTACCGGAAAGCAAAATACTTTCATATTCATCGTCTAGTGGTAAAGGTAGGGATACTTTGTGGACAGAAATACTGAAAGCCCTCGGACCCGGTGATAGGCAAAAAGATTAAAAATAATGTTTGCAATATCTTTGCCGGCATGGTAATAATCTAATATCCGTAATAATTCGAATATCTCGAGAGGGAACTCTTGGCGAATTTCAATTGTTTTACTACTTATAAATCCATACGATTTTCTCCACCTAAATATAAAGAGTCTTTCTCTTAAGGCGTTTCGCCGTAACATAAATAAATATCAACTATTGCCCGACAAGGGCGCATACCGGTATAAACCGAAAAACAATGGCAACTAAAACTACACCTACCCGTAAACCGAAGGCAGTGAAAGCTCAGGAAATCATGCCCGATATTGAGGACGCTTCGAATGACGGGTTGGCCGACGAAATAAACGATTCCAAGTCCGCGAATGGCAATGCGAAAAGCGAGATGCTGAATCTGGCCGACCTTAAGGATATGTCGATCAGCGAACTGACACATATTGCCAAGGAAATGGGCATTGAGGGAGCGACAGGACTTCGCAAACAGGAACTCATATTTAAACTGCTCGCTGCGCAGACCGAGAAAAGCGGACTGATATTTTCCGAGGGCGTCCTGGAAACCCTTCCCGATGGATTCGGGTTCCTGCGGGCACCAGAATATAACTATCTGCCCGGGCCGGATGATATTTACGTCAGCCCATCACAAATAAGGAAATTTGACCTGCGCACGGGTGATACGGTTTCTGGCCAGATACGTCCGCCAAAAGAAGGCGAACGTTACTTTGCTCTTATAAAGGTCGAAGCGATCAATTTCGAGGCTCCGGAGCAATCCCGTGAGAAAGTATTTTTTGACAATCTTACGCCGCTTTATCCTGACGAAATGCTTTCGATGGAGGTCGGCCCGGACAACATCGCCGCCCGCGTAATGGATCTCGTCACGCCTATTGGTAAAGGCCAGCGTGCGTTGATCGTCGCTCCGCCGAGAACTGGTAAGACGGTCCTGCTCCAAACAATTGCAAATTCGATCACGGAAAATCATCCTGAAGTCACCTTGATCGTTTTGCTGATCGATGAGAGGCCGGAAGAAGTTACGGACATGCAGCGTTCCGTCAAAGGAGAGGTGATCTCATCGACCTTTGATGAACCACCGACCCGTCACGTTCAGGTGGCGGACATGGTCATCGAAAAAGCGAAACGCTTGGTCGAGCACAAACGCGATGTTGTTATTCTGCTGGATTCGATCACGCGTCTTGCCCGTGCACACAATTCGGTGGTGCCGCCGTCTGGCAAGATCCTTTCAGGTGGTATCGATTCGAACGCTTTGCAAAGGCCGAAACGGTTTTTCGGGGCTGCCCGTAATATTGAAGAAGGTGGAAGCCTGACGATCATCGCAACCGCATTGATCGATACCGGTTCGAGAATGGACGACGTCATCTTCGAAGAATTCAAGGGAACCGGTAACTCTGAAATCCATCTTGACCGCAGATTAAGTGACAAACGTCTCTTCCCGGCAATAGACCTTCAGCGTTCCGGTACACGGAAAGAAGAATTGCTTATCAGCAAGGAAGACCTTAGCCGCATATGGGTGATGCGGCGTGTGCTTAATCCACTATCGCCAGTCGAGCAAATGGAAGTAGTGCTCGAAAGACTCTCGAAAACCAAAACGAACGGTGAATTTTTAGCGTCAATGCAAACTTAACCGGGGGATAAGGAATAGTGAAAGGTGAAAAGTTGGTCGCGTTGAACCGCAGCTGACTTTTCACTTTTTAATTTGTCACTTTTCGTTTTACACTTCTTACTATTTATGCGAGTTGCGGTTTTATCTGCGGAAGCAGTTCCATATTCAAAGACAGGCGGGCTTGGCGATGTCGCGGGAGCTTTGCCGAAGGCGTTGCGACAGGTTGGCGTCGATGCTTTCCTCATAACGCCTTCCTATCTACAGACCAAGTATGAATATCTGTGGCGGGTAGTGATCGATGATCTTTGGGTTGATTGGCGTGGAGCGCAGTTTCGGGCGAAGGTTTTTTACAGTGAAGCGAACGGTTCGCCGACCTTTTTGATAGATGCACCTGAATATTTTCACCGTGATTCCATTTACGGATATTCCGAAGACCACGAACGGTTTGCATTTTTCAACCATGCAGCACTTTTATTAATGAAGCGTTTCGGACAGGCCCCCGACATAGTTCACTTAAATGATTGGCATTGTGGTTTTGCGGCGGTGGAAATAGCTGCAAGCCGGAAATGGGATGCTTATTGGAGAAATACCAAAACAGTTTTTTCGATTCACAATATGGCCTATCAGGGCGTATTTGGAACTGAAGACCTGTGGAAGTTTGGCTTTAATAGTGATTTTGCACGAAATGCGTTTATGTCGAATGGCGCGGCTTCGGCGATGAAAGCCGGGCTGGAAGTGTCGGACACACTTTCTACAGTTTCCAGGCGGTATTCTCATGAAATACAGATGCCGGAAAATGGATATGGTCTTGACTGGCTGGTGCGACAGAGAGCAGATCGTCTGGTCGGTATCACAAACGGTGTGGATTACGACGTTTGGGACCCACTGTCAGACCCGGAGATAAACGCTCATTTCAGTTTCGACGGCCTTGATGGGAAAATTGAATGCAAACGGTCGCTCCTCGATCAATTTTCGTTGCCCGTCGATCTCGAAAGACCGATATTTGCCAGTATTACAAGGCTGACGGCACAAAAAGGTATCGAATTAATAATGCAGGCGGCTGGCGAGATACTTGAAACCGGAGCATATATAATATCCCTCGGTTCTGGCGAAAGCTCTTATGAGGGATTCTGGCAACGTCTTCGCGATCATGCACCTCAACAAGTCGGTATCTTTCGAGGTTATAATGAAAACCTTGCGCATAAGATCGAAGCTGGGGCCGATATGTTCCTGATGCCTTCGAAATTTGAACCATGCGGACTGAATCAGATGTATTCCTTGCGATATGGTACGGTTCCGATCGTTCGTGCCGTCGGCGGCCTTGATGATACAGTGCATAACTTTGACGCAGTGAACGGTACTGGGAACGGCTTCAAATTTGAGGAATATTCGTCAGACAAATTTCTGGAAAGTATATACGAAGCTTTATTTGCATACGCCGATAAAGATACGTGGAGGCGAATACAGAGAAATGGTATGGCTGAAGATAATTCGTGGGAAAACGCAGCAAGGAAATATGTGCAATTATATTTATTTACCTTAAATTAGTCTTTTGCTGAAAAATTTGACCAAATTTTATAATTAATAAATTTCTGAGAAAAAACGAAATGATCACAGTTATTATCGGGGCTCAATGGGGAGATGAGGGAAAAGGGAAGGTCGTTGATCTGCTTGCGGATCGGTTCGATATTGTTGTGCGTTACCAGGGCGGGCATAACGCCGGACACAGCGTTTATGTCGGCGATAAAGCTTTTGTTTTGAGGCTTTTGCCATCTGGGATCATTCATCCGGACAAGATTTGTGTTTTGGGGAACGGAATGGTGATCGATCCGAAGGCATTTTTTGAAGAGGTCGATCAAATCAAAGAGAAAGGTATCCAGATCTCGCCTGAAAGGCTGAAGGTTTCGAGTCGAGCACATTTGATAATGCCGTATCACCGGGCGCTTGACCACACTTCGGAAGAGCGTTTAGGCAATGAGAAGATCGGTACCACGCTTCGCGGTATCGGGCCGGCCTATGAAGACAAGGCTGGCCGTCGCGGCATCCGTGTTGCCGATGCGATGTCGCCGGACGTTTTAAAGCTGCGGATCGAACGAAATCTGGAAGAGGCGAATCGGATCATCGTTCTTTATGGCCAACAGCCTCTTCGGGCGGATGAAATTCTTGCGGAGGTCGGCCCGCTCATTGAAAGGCTGCGGCCGTTTGTCACGGAAACATCGCATTTTCTTTCCGAAGCACGTAAACAGAACAAGAAAATTTTGCTTGAAGGTGCACAGGCGACGCTGCTTGATGTAGATCATGGCACTTATCCGTATGTCACATCATCAAACCCGACCGCCGGTGGTGCATCGGTCGGAGCCGGAATACCGCCGCATCATATCAGCGGAGTTTTGGGCATCGTGCGGACATATGCGACGCGGGTCGGCGAGGGGCCGTTTCCGACGGAAATGATCGATGCCGAAGAAGACATGGCCAATCTTATCCGCAAACGCGGCAATGAATACGGTTCGGTGACAAAACGTCCAAGACGCTGCGGATGGTTTGATGCCGTGGCAACACGCTATGCGGCCGAGCTTAACGGGTTCGATTCAGTGGCGTTGACAAAGCTTGACGTGCTCGATGAGCTCGATGAGATCAAGGTCTGCATCGGATATGAAATCAATGGCAAACGCATCAATACGTTCCCGGCGGATGCACAGGACCTTCGCGATATTAAACCGATCTACGAAACAATTGAAGGCTGGAAAGCTGAAACGCTCGGAACAACCAGATTTGAGGAGTTGCCGGACAAGGCGCGTAAATACGTAGAATTTCTTTCACGCTCGATCGGCGTTGAAATTGGATTGATCTCCACGGGCCCGGAACGCGATCAGACGATCATTTTGAAAGAATCGGTAATGGAAGGCTGGTTTAAATAAAGATCGATCTAAATGTTAAACCACAATTTTTTAAGTCAAACTTGTATGCGTTTAAGCTTAAAATTGTACATTTGTGCAAACAAAGAATAGAAATAAAAAAGAGTTGAGTGACAATGCGGAAATGGCCAGAGTGCAAATCTCTAACTAATACGAAGTAAGAATTTTTCCTGTTGTTATTTAGCTTCAAGTACAAAAATGAAAGTTCCTTTATTAGACCTGACTGAACAAAACCAACTTTTACGACCCGAGGTCGAAGCTGCTCTTGGCCGAGTCCTTGACACTAATGGCTTTATTTTGGGATCGGAAGTGAAAGCCCTTGAGGACGAACTTGCCGGATATTGCGGAACTAAGTATGCGATAGGCTGTGCTTCGGGCACAGATGCATTGCTGCTTGCGTTGATGGCTCTTGACGTAAAAGCAGGTGATGAAGTGATCACGACACCATACAGCTTTTTCGCAACCGTCAGCTGTATTACCCGACTCGGAGCTATTCCGGTTTTTGTCGATATCGATCCGGAAACATACAATCTTGATGTTGCGCAGATCGAATCGAAGATAACGGAAAAAACCAAAGCGATCCAGCCGGTTCATCTTTACGGTCAGTGTGCCGACATGTCAGCCCTTCGAAGACTGGGACATAAGTATGGCATCCCCCTCGTTGAAGACGCGGCACAGGCGATAGGAGCCGAGGAATTCGGCATGCGAGCCGGATCGATGAGCGAGATTGGTTGTTTTAGCTTTTATCCGTCAAAAAATTTGGGCGGAATGGGTGACGGCGGTTTTATGACGACAGATGACGACGATCTGGCGAAAAAGCTTTTTGCGCTTCGCGTTCATGGTTCAGAAAAGCGTTATTATCACAAATGGGTCGGACTAAATTCACGTCTTGACGGCTTTCAAGGTGCTGTTTTAAGAGTTAAGCTGCCGCATCTTGATACTTGGTCGGACCAGCGGAAGAAAAATGCTGACAATTACAGGGAACTCTTCACCGATGCCGGGTTAAGCGAGCAAGTCGGATTGCCGGTCGAAAGAGATAATGTAAGGCACATTTATAACCAATTCGTCATACGTGTCCCAGGCCGCCGGGACGAACTCAAGTCATTTTTAAGTGAAAATGAAATTGGAACTGATATTTATTATCCTGTTTCGCTTCATTTACAGGAATGTTTTGCATATCTTGGGAACAAAGCAGACGATTTTCCTGAATCGGAAAAAGCTTCCCGTGAGACGCTTGCATTGCCTATTTTCCCGGAACTGAAGACAGAACAACAAGAATATGTCGTTGAAAAGTTAGCCGAGTTTTTTGAACGGCCTCATTAGATCTTCGTGAAGCAATTTTTTACTCTAGATTCGAAAAGCACAGTAGGGCGAATTGCTGTTGCAGCAGCAATAATCCTGGCGCTTGCATTTATTTGGTTTGGGGTTCGTTGGCAGATAGGGAATATGTTGGCGGAACTCACTTCGCCAAATCAGGACGATGCTCTTGATATCGGCAATTTCGCCGCCGGGCTTTCTCCAAATGACCCGCTGCCGAAATGGCTGATCGCGGCCAAACAAAAACAGACATTCAGCCCGGAAAACACTCAAATTTCACTTGGTAATTTTAAGGAAGTTGTTCGTCTATCGCCAAATGATTTTCGCTGGTGGATAGAACTTGGGCGCGCTTTTGAACAAGCTGGAATGACAAACGAAGCCGAAGGTGCATTGATCAAGTCGGCTTTGCTGGCACCGAATTATACATTTCCGCGTTGGCAATTGGGTAACTTTTATCTTAGGCAGAAACGTTCCGACGAAGCGTTCGCGGAATTGTTAAAGGCGGCTGATAAAAGCTCCGCCTATCGGGAACAGATTTTTTCGCTCGCATGGGACTACTTCGACAAAGATCCTCAAAAGGTTGAGCAATTGACAGGTGATTCGCCAGAGATCCGTGTCAGTTTGGCCGAATTTTATGCCACGCGGAGCAGTCCGAAAAATGCGCTTAGGATATGGGATACGCTGGACGATCAACAAAAGACTGTCAATTCAACAGCCGGAAAGAAAATTGCCAAAATATTGACAGATAAATTATTTTTCAATGAAGCTGTCGAATTTGCACGACAAAGCGGGACCGATATAAATGCCAGAACCGAAGCTGTAACTAACGGTGATTTTGAAAGTTCGATCGCGGAGGGCGAAGAATCGCTTTTCGGATGGAAGGTCAATCGAACGATCGGTGGAGTCGATACCTCGCCTGATTCAACGACCAAACACAAGGGTTCCGGGAGCATTAAGACCACTTTCAGGACTTTTAATAAACCAGCGTTATACACTCTGGTTCAGCCGGTCTCATTAGATCCGTCGGGTAAATACCGCTTGAGCTTTTGGGTCCGTACCGAGAATTTGAAAAGCGGCGGGCCGCCATTTCTGGAAATAGCGTCTTGTGCAAATGATAAAGTCGTTGCTGCTTCCGAACCGTTTCCGACCGGTACCAATGATTGGCGGGAAATCTCGGTCGATTTCACGGTGCCGGAAACCTGCTTCGGGGTTGTATTGCGAACAGTTCGTTTTTATTGTGGTGAACAATGTCCGATGACAGGCACTTTTTGGTACGATGATTTTAAGATCGCCCGGCAGTAATCTCTGACAACAGTTTATGACTTTGGTAAACAAGACAGCATTCGCACTGTTGTGCGTGACGATCATTTTTACAACCCTTGCTTATGGAGCGGTTCATCAACCCGTTATTGCGATATTTTATATCATGACCGGAACGATGTTCATTTTGTGGGCCGTCGACGGGTATATTACTGGGGGAATAAAATTAAATTCGAGTCCGTTGCAGATACCTCTGTTAGCGACTGTTCTTTACGGCATAATACAGATCATTCCTTTTGGATCGATTGCTGAAACAGGCGGAATTTCCGGCATACCGCTAACTATATCGCTCGATCCATTTTCTACCCAGGCAACCGCACTGCATATATTTAGCCTGTCACTGTTCTTTTCGATCTCGATGACTTTGATAGATTCGGCCTCCCGGCTACGGAAACTCGTCATTGTTATTACCGTTTTTGGTTTTGTTTTTGCTTTTTATGCGATCCTGCAAGCGGTATTGAGCCCGGCTAAGATCTATGGGATTTACGAGAGAATAGGTGCAGTACCATTTGGTTCATTTGTTAACCGGCATAATTTTGCGGCTTATATGGAGATGACGCTAAGTTTGCCGCTTGGTCTTTTATTTACCGGTGCGATAGCTAAAGATAAACGTTTGTTATATGTTACAGCTATTAGTTTAATGGGTGTCGCATTGCTTCTAAGCGGTTCGCGCGGAGGCCTCGTAGCCTTTTTGGCAGAGATCATATTTTTAACCATCTTGACCACAAAAGACCGAAGCGGACGAAAGCTTTATTTGAAAATCGGTTTAGCTGTGATTTTAGTTGCCGCGATAATAGTAGGATCTTTTTTTGTCGGCGGCGAGAGTTCTTTGACTCGGATCGCTGAAACTTCGGGATCAGAAAATGTCACCTCGGATCGCTCACATATATGGAATGTAACGTTAAGTGTGATCACGAATAACCTGCCGCTTGGTGCCGGACTTGGCAGTTTTGGCGTGGCATATACGGCTTATGATACCCGAAGTGGTTTCGAGCGTGTTGAGCAGGCCCATAATGACTATCTTCAAGTCGCGGCTGATGCCGGAATAGTAGGTATTTTTATCGGCCTTTTTTTCATGGTTAATTTCTTTCGGATCGGGTTAAAAGCTATAAAGGTCGAAAATACTTTTCGCCGCGGAATTGCTGCCGGAGCTTTTGCCGGATGTTTTGCAATTTTTATACATAGCATTTTCGATTTTGTTCTGCACATCACCGCTATTTCAGTGCTTTTTTTGATTTTGACAACGTTGCTTGTTGCAAGCTGCTATAGCTATAAGGACGATACTGAAGAATTGATGGACGGAAATGTAAAAAGAAAAAGAACTTCGAGGGTTGCTTCAATTTCGTCTGTCAAACGAAAAGAAATAAATTGAACAGCCGGCGTATTTTAGTCTAAGGCCGTCATTCCGTTTCCGGCCGCGAACGGAGCAGACTGAAAATATACCAGATTATTCCATGTGATACGTATGCGGCCGACAAAATAAGCAATACATAATTAGAGTAGAGCCATATCAGCATTCCGACCGCCGCGATCAACAAAACAAGATATAGGTTTCGCCTGCCGGTACCCACTGTTTTCATGCTTGAATAGCGGATCGTGCTGACCATCAGAACCCCAAGAACAGCAATCAGCACCATGACCAGAAGTGTATAGAATCTTCCCAATTCGGTGCCGTAAACACTTAACGGCATCGGTGCGAAATGGACAATTGAAGCAAGAAGGCCGGCTGCCGGCGGAATAGGCAGCCCGACGAAATTCTTCTTATCGATTTTGGGAGTTCCTTCCTGCAAAACCCTCGGCCTCGTTGCCTGCAAATTGAATCTGGCAAGCCGAAAGGCACCGCACATTATGTACATGAACAACAGGAAAACCCCCAGTCCATATTCTTTGCTGCTTTCAGGAAAGGTTGCTGCGACGCCCCAACTATAAATGAGAGCGACAGGTGCTATGCCGAAAGTAAGGACATCCGCCAACGAATCGAACTGGACGCCGATCTCCGTGGCGGTCTTGGTCATTCTTGCAACGCGTCCATCGAGCGTGTCAAAAAGGATTGCCAGAACAATCGCGACAGCGGCGTAATTGAAATAACCCCTTGCTATCTCCGGGTTGCTGACCACTACCTGAAATCCACGAATAGAGTATAAAACGGCGAGAAAACCCATCCCGATATTCGCGGCCGTGAAGGCCGTTGGGATTACATACAATCCTTTCTTAATGCCGCGGTGAACTGTTTTATTCTCTTCGGATTCCATAGAAATTACTGAAGCTTGGCGATCACAGTCTCCCCGCCGGTTACCCGGTCACCGATATTTACCAAGATCTCAACCTCTAACGGCATAAGCAGGTCGGTCCGTGAACTGAATTTGATGAGGCCGAATTTCTCACCTGTTTGCAGAGTATCACCTTCTTTGCTCCAACAAACGATACGGCGTGCGACAATTCCAGCTATTTGCGTGCATACTACGGTCATGCTTTTACCTTCGATAGTCATTGAGTTGCGTTCGTTGGTAAAACTTGCCTCGTTACTTGTAGCGGGTGCTTTTTTGCCCCGGATATATTCAATTTTTGTAACTTTTCCGGCGATCGGCGAACGGTTTATATGCACGTCAAGCGGCGAAAGAAAAACACTAACTAGTTTACCATTTTCATTTTCATCTATTCTTGTGACCTTTCCGTCAGCTGCCGAAACTATTATATTATCGCCGCCTGGAACCGTGCGATATGGATCACGAAAAAAATAGGCCATGAAGGCGGCCAGTAAAGCAAACAAAGCCGCAATGACCCAAAGTTGTAAGAAACCGAGGACCAGAGCGAAAATTATTGGAGTGATGACAAAGGGGAAGCCTTCTTTAACCATAAATGTAGGCAGGCCAGTTACCTGCCGAAAATGACAGGTTAAAAACCTGTTGTTCACAATCTTACTTGAAAACTAAATATTTGGAAAATCCACAAAAAAGCCCGATGTGACAAACATCGGGCAAAAGGAGGATTGAATGAAGAAAACTCTAATTATCTAACTTCGGATCGGATTGTCCTTGGCGTAGCTGTAAGCGCACCAAGAGCAGATCAAATGTACTACCCAGCCAAGTAATCCGGCGGTTCCTATCCAGGAAACTCCAGTCAGAACCAGCCATAATATCCCTATCAAAATTCTACCGTTGTAAATTTGTCCAACACCCGGAATCAAAAGACTTAATATTCCTGCTAATAAAGGTTCACGCATTGTTCCAAAATCACCTCCGTTTATGTAATTACGGATATTTGGATGTAATGTTCCGAATTTTTATATTCTAAAAAAATATAAAAACGCTTATGTCATCTTGCAGCAATATCCATAAATGAATGGACAGTGAAATCTATCGCAAAAAATAAAGCGACTCCGGCAAAGATCGATATCGATACAAGCGGCCGGTGGCCTCCGTGATGGTTTACCTCCGGGATCAAATCACTTGCCGCAACGTACAGCGTGACACCGCTCGCAAGTGGTAGGGCATAAGCGACGGAACTGCCGAAACTGTTACCAACAAAGTAAAATAAAAGTACACCGAATAGAGTTGTCGCTCCGAGAAGCGACGTTGCGATCATTACTTCGCGAAGACCTTTCCCGGCGGCAAGTATCATTGATCCGATCGTGAAACCCTCGGGAAATTTATGCAGGAACACTGCAATAAAAACCAGAAAGCCCACCTTTACATCAATTTGTGAGGCGGCGGCGATCGTGATCCCGTCAAAAAATGTATGGACCAGTAATCCGCCTATGCCGCTATAAGCAGATGAAGCGGAAATAAGACTTTCCGATCTCTCCTCTTCACCAAGGTGAAAGTGCGGTGCTATCGTATGCTCAAAAAATTGCGTCAACAGGTATCCGACAAGCAGCAGAAGCATCGGTACGTAAAGGTTTTCGGCATCGTCAGCATGGTTTTTTTGCCACAAGATCACCGTATTGGGGATGATCTCAATAAAGGTTACGGAAAGCATGAAACCCGCACCAAGGGCCAGCAGATACTTGAGGCTGTTCTTATAGTTTTTATTTGTTTGCGACGGGAATAGGATCAAGCCGCCCAAAATATTTGCCAAAGCCGCGCAAAATCCAAAAAAAAGAAGCTGAAGAAATGCTGCATTCATAACTTATGTAGAAATAAACTTTAACTTAAAACTTTACGAAAAGAAAATAAGTTGAAAGCCCCGGTAAATACCATCAGATATAAATTGACACAATTAAACATCTGATTAAAAAAGCTTGAAATTAGTTCTTGACATCAATTTCGAAAAGAGCGTAATATGCTTATGGACATGAGACACTTATAAAAATAGAACATGTCACATGTTGAAAAAAATAAAGGAAGTGTTTAAGTTCTTAAGCATTTTTCACAAAAAAATCTGTTGCACATAACGCGGGATATATACTGATTTTCAAAAAGACGGGCAAAGCTATTTGAAAAACATCGCGTTAAATCCGAAGAAAATTCCAAGTTTAATAGAAATGACGGTTTTGCTCGTCACGCACTATTCGTGTCTTAAAATTTGACCGCGGTCTTTGAAGATGTCCGAAAATATTCACCTGCCGGTTTTACTCGATGAAACGCTTCAAATGCTTGAGTTGAAGGGCGGTGAGACCATCGTAGATGCGACGCTCGGGCTTGGCGGGCATACCGAAGCGATACTGGAAAAGGCAGATAATGTAAAGGTTATCGGCATCGACCAGGATGCAAAGGCGATCGATCTTGCACGAATAAGACTTGCCGGATTTGGTGACAGGTTAACGATCTTTCACTCAAACTTTACGGATGTAAAGCAAGTGTTGCAAGAGGCAAAACAGCCGCAGGTCAACGGGATATTGGCCGATCTCGGAGTTTCGTCGCTCCAGTTTGACAGTCAGGAACGCGGGTTCAGTTTTCGGTTTGACGCTCCGCTTGACATGCGGATGAACGCCGATTCCGATGATCCGACAGTTGCCGAACTGCTCGCCGGGCTTTCGGAATCTGAGATCGCTGACCTGATCTATCGATACGGAGAGGAAAGGTCTTCACGGCGGATCGCCCGGAGGATAGTGTGGAAGAGAGAGATCGGTGAACCAATAACGACAACAGCTGAATTGGCAGAGGCCGTTGAAAAATCCGTAAAGCGCAACCCGAAGGACAAGATCCACCCGGCGACACGGACATTTCAAGCTTTACGTATCGCGGTGAACAACGAAATTGAAATTTTGGAACAGTTCCTCATAGATTCGGTGGATGTTTTGAAAATTGACGGTAGATTAGCTGTCATCACGTTCCATTCATTGGAAGACCGGATCGTTAAACAG
Source organism: Pyrinomonadaceae bacterium (assembly GCA_043740295.1). GTDB lineage: Bacteria > Acidobacteriota > Blastocatellia > Pyrinomonadales > Pyrinomonadaceae > OLB17. Next base: position 19,391 of record JAYUCO010000065.1, read on the forward strand.
ACGTTCCAAAAGTTATCGGGCAAATGTTTTTGTCCGCCGCGAATCCCGCAATGCATATGCGGTGCCGTGAAAAGAATTGAGATATTGACACGAAAGCCGATCGTTCCCAATGAAAAAGAAATACAGGAAAATCCCAGGTCAAGAAGTGCCAAACTGCGGGTACTTAGAAAGTTAAACTAAATAGGCAGTTGGATGCTTTGCATCCGGCAGAAAAGAGTCAACCACCAGCAGCCGTAGTATTGATAAGAATATCCGACGCCCAATACGGAGAATAGTTATGAGAAACCGCAATGTTCGTAGGCCCCAGGCTCGAAATATATCAACCGCCGAGTTTAACCCTCTTACTTGGCGTTATTTTATTGTTATGGCCATTTGTGGCTGTGTACTTGCGGCTGGTTTTTTCTTCGCCGCACGTCAGCACTTTACGTCCATTGAGTTCGGGATCAAGAATTCCAAATTGCGAAAGCAGCTGGAAGAACTGGAAACTGAGAACCGAAGGCTGGTCCTGGTGAAAGAGGTGTCGCTTTCTCCGGGTGAGATAAAAAAAGCTGCCAGGAATTTGGGGTTTCATGAATTTGAAGCCGATAACACTGTTTTAGCAGTCGTATCCGCTCCCCAAACCAAGGCTTTGCCTCTAAATATAGTCCAAAAACAGGCGGTCGTTGAAGTAAAAACGGCGGGATTAACCAGGACGGCATATCAAAGGCCGGTGACGCCGTCTACTTCTGAGCATATTTTAAATGTTGACAGTGCGGCAAAGCAGGGCAAGAATCCGTTGCCGGCAAAGATTAACCGCGAAAGGTCCGACATTACGACAATTGCGAAACTGAGGTAACAAAATAAATGGCGCCAAGGGCAAAAAGAGTAAAAAAAACCAATATGCGTCAGGTCGCGTTTACGCGGTTCACGCTGATCGTTGCCTTTCTCGTTTTGTGGATGGGCGGAATCGGGGCACGTCTGGTTTATTTGCAGGTCAATCAGCATGATTGGCTAAAGCAAAGAGCTCTCGGCCAGCGGCAGGATTTCAAACGCAGCAAAATGCCGCGCGGCACCATCTATGATCGTAACGGGCGAGCCCTTGCGATGAGCATCAATGTAAAAACGCTGTACGCCGACGTGGCCGAGATTACCGATATAAAAGCTGCCGCAAGATCGATAGCCAAAGCTCTCGGCGCAAAGGAATCTGAAATCTCAAAGCAGCTTGCCGATGCTAAAGAAGTTGAGAAGCGGTTTCTTCCGCTCGCCAAAGGCCTTGACGAAGAGGCAGCTCAAAAGATCAACAATGCACTAGAAGATGCGTCCGTTAAAAAAGCGGATTCACCTAAATTTGCTGGACTGCATTGGCGCGATGATCAAAAACGAAGTTATCCGAACCAATCACTTGCCGCCCATATTATCGGTTTCAGCAATGCCGACGGCGTTGGGCAAGCCGGGATCGAACAGTCGCAAAATGAAAATCTTTACGGAGCCGTAATAAAAAAGATACAGCAACGTGACCGTCTGGGCAGGATCTATGATGAGACTGTTTCCGATAAAGAGCCGCCGAAGGACGTGACCTTAACGATCAGTACTTCTTTTCAATATAAAGCTGAACAAGCTTTGGAAAAAGCAGTAAAAAATTCTGGTTCAAAATCCGGGATCGCGATCGTTATTGATCACAAGACCGGAGAGATCCTCGCGCTTGCCAACTATCCGACATTCGATCCGAATAAACTGAACCTGATCACTCCAAACAACTTAAAGAACGAGGCAATTCAGAGCATTTATTCACCGGGGTCGGCTTTCAAGCTTATTACTTACGGCTCGGCCCTCGAAAAGCATTTGATAACGCCTGGCGGAGAGATCGATCCAGGCAACGGAACGATAGAGGTCGGCGGGCATAAATTTACCGATTCACACGGAGCGGGCAAGGTGACTTATTCAAAGGCCCTGGCGGTTTCGAGCAACGTTTGTGCGATCAAAACGGGACTCCGGGTCGGTAAGGACGGCTTTTACGAAGCAGTAAAAAAATTCGGGTTCGGACACACCACCGGGATCGAATTACCTGCCGAAACACGTGGAATTGTCAGGTCACCAGAACGCTGGAACGGCGACTCATTGGCGTCGATGTCGATAGGGTATGAAATCGGTGTGTCGGCTTTGCAAATGGCATCTGCTTTTGCGACGATAGCTAACAATGGCGTTCGAATTCAGCCGCATATTATCAAAGAAATTCGACAATCAGATGAACAGATCGTGCCAGTTGCCCAACCTGAAAAAGAACAGGTCGTGAGCGCTGAAACTGCGCGCGATCTTGGCGTAATGCTCCGTCAGGTCGTACTTACAGGCACTGGTAAAATGGCCCAATTGAACGGCTATACATCGGCCGGGAAAACGGGCACAGCTTGGAAATTTGATGAGAAGCTTAAAAGGGTCAATGCGGCGAAATATGTGTCTTCATTCATCGGTTTTGCACCGGCGGAAGATCCAGCAATTACAATTGCCGTTGTAATGGACGAGCCAAAGGTCGGCGGACGGAACGGCGGGCAAGTTGCGGCTCCGGCATTTCGTGAGATCGCGGAACAAATACTTCCCGAATTGAACGTGAAGCCTGATCTGGAGGGAGGGCCGGTGGCACAGACAGTTGATGATGTTCCCGAAACGGTTGGAAACGGAGTGGGCGGGCTTGACGAGCCGATCATAAGTGATCAACCAGAATCGAAGCCGGAAGCAAGATCTACTTCTACGACAAGTTTGACGGAGAAAGAAATTATAATTAAACCGGTTGCTGAAAAAAATGAAATACCGGATAAGGCGATAAAGTTCAAAATACTTGAAAAGGACGGCAATTCAAAGCCTGAATTACCGCCAAAGCTTCTGGAGACGGCAAAACCAAAAGGCCAAATAAAAAACAAATCTTCAACGGAGAAGAATAAAGAAAAGACTTGAAATTGGAAACAGCCATCAGAAATATGAAAGCAGCGGCATCGAAAATGAATCCCGCCTTGCTGAAACGTGACGTTATATCCTTTGCGATCGACTCACGTGACGTGCAGGCGGGTGATGTTTTTTTTGCCCTCGCGCAGCCGGATTATGCAAATAACGGTTTCAACGGTGATTTCGAAGACGCTACAAAATATGTGACCTCAGCTTTTGCAAAAGGAGCTGCCGCCTGCGTGGTACGTGCTGACAGATTTACAGAACATAATACCGAGATCGGGCAATTTGAAGACCGGCTGATATTTGTTGACGATACGATCGCCGCGCTTCAGCGGCTTGCTCATGGCGTATATCTCGATTGGAATAAGCCGGTGGTCGCGATCACCGGAAGCGCGGGAAAGACGACGGCGAAAGAAATTACTGCCCATGTGCTGCGTTCGGGAGGGCTGAAGGTCCTCCGCAATATAAAAAATTACAATAACGGCCTCGGACATCCATTAACCGTCCTGAATCTGGCAAAAGACGGCAGCTATGACGTGGCTGTGCTTGAAATGGGAATGTCCACGCCGATGAACGAGATCAGACGGTTAACGAAGATCACGCCGCCCGACGTGGCTGTCGAGTTAAACGTGCTGCCGGTGCATGTTGAGCATCTCGGTTCAATAGAAAACGTTGCGGCGGCCAAAGCCGAACTTGTCGAAGGTATGAAGGATGGCGGAACAGCGGTATTGAATGCCGACGACGCGCGAGTTGCCGCGATGAGAGCATTGAGCAAGGGGAAAACTATCACATTCGGCATCGATTCTCCGGCGGACGTTGAGGCTTCGGACATAGAATTTCCACGTTTCGGTGAGACCAAATTTACGCTAAAGACACCAAACGGGAAAGCCGCAGTACTGTTTCCTCTGAACGGAAAACATAATATTTTGAACGCGCTTGCGGCCGCAGCCGTTGGCCACAGCTTTGGTATGTCGGTCAGTAAAATAGCCGCAGGACTGCAGACCGTTCTGCCACCGCCGCAGCGTGGTGAAGTGGTGCACTTTGCCGATGGATTTACCGTCATAAACGATTCATACAATTCAAATCCGGCAGCTTTGCTTTCAATGGTCAATACGCTTGTTGAAGGCGGGACAATGTCAAAACGCAGAATAGTCGTGGCGGGAGAAATGCTCGAATTAGGAATGGACGAGATCGAGCAGCACCGAAACGCCGGGCGTGAAATTGCCGCTGCCGGTATCGATCTGCTTATTGGTGTCCGCGGATTAGCTAAGGAAATGGTTGACGCAGCGAACGATGCAGGGATTCTCAATGCAAAATTTGCCGAAGATTCCGAAAAAGCGGCCGAACTGCTTGCTAATGAGATCAGGTCGGGCGATGTGGTTTTGATAAAAGGTTCGCGAGGTGTACGGACGGAGAAGGTGATTGAAAAATTAATTGAAAAATTTGAGGTAAGTGTGCAAAGTAAACGATAAGCAAACGCAGTATTGTCGAGTTTTAATGGCAGATCGCAAATCTCAAATCGCAAATCAACTAAATGCTTTATTACTTGCTATATCAAATGATCTTCCGGGAATACGGCTCGTCCAGTGAATCGTATTTTTTCAAGGGCTTGAACGTTTTCCAATACGTCACTTTCCGGACGGCGATGGCTACGATCACGGCGCTTTTGATCTCGCTGCTTTTTGGCGGCAAAGTGATAAGAAAACTGTCCGACCTTAACGTCGGGCAGGAAATAAGAGAAGAGCTTTCAGCGGAGCATCAGGCAAAAAAAGGCACTCCGACAATGGGCGGCGTTTTGATAATCGGTTCCGTATTTCTATCGACACTGCTGTGGGCCAGGCTCGATAATGTGTTTTTGTGGCTGGCTTTGATCGCAACCACGCTTTTCGGGGTGGTCGGATTCGCCGACGATTATATAAAGATAGTCAAAAAGCGCAGCCTCGGACTCACAGGAAAGCAGAAGCTGACCGGGCAGCTTCTGACGGCGGTGGGTGTATGGACGGTTCTTTATTTCCTGACAAATTATGCATGGAATCTTAGCATTCCATTCATAAAAGCGACAGCGGAAACTAATCCGGTGATCAGCATCAGCTATGTCGGACCATTTATTTATCTGATCTTTATAATTTTTGTGCTCCTTGGATCGACTAACGCAGTTAATCTGACCGATGGCCTGGATGGTTTAGCGACCAGTGTGACATTCATCGCGATGTCGGCCTTAACCGCTTTGACTTATGTTGCGAGCGACAAACGGTGGGCGGAATATTTAGATATAACGCATAATCCGTCGTCGTCCGAGTTGACGATCTTTTGCGGGGCGATGGTCGGGGCGAGCCTTGGGTTTTTGTGGTATAACTCGCCGCCGGCGGAAGTGTTTATGGGCGATGTCGGTTCGCTTGCGATCGGCGGGGCGTTAGGAACGGTGGCGATTCTCACAAAACAGGAATTTTTACTGCCGTTTATCGGCGGTGTGTTTATTTTGGAGGCGGTTTCGGTGATGCTTCAGGTGTCGTATTTCAAATTTACGAAGCGAAACAGCGGCGTCGGCAAACGCATATTTCGGCAAGCTCCGCTGCATCATCATTTTCAGCTTTCCGGATGGAAGGAGCCGAAGATCGTTTTCCGGTTCCTGATCGTGGCTATTTTATTTGCTTTATTGAGTCTGTCGACATTGAAACTTAGATGATGTCCTCGCTGCACCCTTGAGCGGTTAACAAATAGCTCAAGCCAGTGAAAATTTATAAGCAGAGAATGAGATGAAATTGGCTGGTAAAAAAACTCTAGTCCTCGGTGCAGGGAGATCCGGCGTCGCATCCGCGAAGTTTCTGGCGGAACACGGGGCAATTGTCGCACTCCACGACAAAAATGAGGTCGAAAATTGGACTGAATCTGCAAGGTCTTTGAAAGAAACGCATAACGTTGGCCTGATGGCAGGACAGATCCCTTCCTGGCTTTTGGATCAGATCGATCTGGTCGTTATATCGCCTGGCGTGCCGACAAATACTATTCCGGCCCGCTATGTTGACCGAAAGGACGGCGAAGTGATCGGCGAGGTCGAGCTTGCTTACCGCTTTATGAAAGGCCGCATCGTCGGCATTACGGGTTCGAATGGTAAAACGACAACGACGACCTTGATCGGCGATATATTGAAAAATGCAGGCATCGAAACGCAGGTCGGAGGCAATATTGGCACGCCGCTTTTGACGCTGGCGGAAACATCGACCGATAATTCCTGGACTGTGGTGGAGTTGTCGAGCTTTCAGCTTGAAACGATCCGAGATTTTCACCCAAACGTGGCGATATGTCTGAACGTGACACCTAATCATCTTGACCGATACGAATCGTTTATCGATTACGCTCTCGCCAAGCACCGTATTTTTATGAATCAGACGGCGGATGATGTTGCGGTCCTGAATGCTGATGACGAGATCACCGCGAGTTGGGCGGCGGGATTAAAGGCGAACGTTTCTTTATTTAGCGTGAAACGTGAATTGGAAGAAGGCTTGTTTCTTCGCGGACGCGAACTTGTTTGCCGGGCGAACGGGAAAGAAAAAATTTTGACGACGCGGGACAATATATTTCTTCGCGGGCTGCATAATGTCGAGAATGTTTTAGCCTGTTTGGCAGCCGGATTGGCCTGCGGGGCGTCTGCGGATTCGATGCGTGACACGATCGCGAATTTCAAAGGCGTCGAACATCGCATCGAGTTTGTTACACAGATCGATGGCGTAAAGTTTTACAACGATTCGAAGGCCACATCCGTCGATGCGACCGCGAAAGCCCTCGAAGCCTTGGACGAGGGCAAGGTCTCGACCATTCTGATCCTCGGGGGACGAGGCAAGAATGCTCCTTACGCGCCGCTGACGGACCTGATAAAAAGGTCGGTCCGCAAGCTGATCGTGATCGGAGAGGATGGCGACAATATCGAATCGCAACTGAAAGGTCACGCCGAAATTATACGTGCTGATTCGATGCGGGATGCAGTTAAAATGAGTTTTGAAAATGCCGAAAAGGGTGATGCGGTATTGCTTGCACCTGCATGTGCAAGCTTTGATATGTTTAGGAGCTACGAGGAAAGAGGAAGGGAGTTCAAATCTCAGGTTCGAAATTTGGTGTCTGTTCCTATAAGAAAGCCCGCAAGTAATTAGGCAAATTGTTAATGATAAGCAGGTTACGCACAGATTGGTTCTTGTTCGCTATCGCCGCCGGGTTGGCAATTTTTGGCGCGGCGATGGTTTACAGCGCTTCGGCAATGATCGCATTGAAAGAATCGCAGAGCCAGTTTACTTATTTTTATAAGCAATTCGCGTTTACTTTGATAGGGCTCGGAGTGATGTTTCTGGCGAGCCGTATCGATTATCGTCGATATCAGAATGTATATGTGGTCTATGGTGTTTTGATAATTACAGTTTTGCTGTTAATTGCTGTTTTCGGCTTTCCATCAATAAACGGAGCAAGACGATGGATCCGATTCGGAGGCGTTTCATTTCAGCCTTCGGAAATGGCCAAGGTGGCACTTCCGATATTTCTGGCGTACTTTCTGACAAAGCATGAGAATACGGTCAGTGAATTGAGATCGACAGTTATCCCGTGCATTGCTGCACTTGTCTTGCTCGCCGGCATTATTTTTCTCGAACCTGACCTTGGAACAGCTATCGTCTTATGTGCGATATTTTCGGCTATTTATTTTGCGGCCGGTGCAAAATTACTGCATATTGCCACAGTGGCGGCGGCAATGGCATTGCTCGGAACTGGAGCTATTTTGCTGGCTCCATGGCGTGTTGAAAGGTTAATGGCATTTCTCGATCCTTTTGCACATTCGGATGATTCTGCATATCAGGTGGTGCAATCTTTATATGCTATCGGTTCCGGCGGGATCATTGGCGAAGGTTTTGCGAAAGGCCAGGCGAAATTGTTTTATCTTCCATATCCCTATTCGGATTTTATATTTTCGGTCGTTGGGGAAGAGCTTGGCCTGGTCGGGACGCTGACGGTTGTTATCGCTTTTGCACTCTTGCTTTGGAGGGGAACAAGGGCGGCATTGATGGCACCGGACCGGTTTGGAATGCTGCTCGGGATCGGCATTATCACTGGGATTATTGTGCAGGCACTATTCAATATTAGTGTCGTGACCTCAATATTACCGGCCAAAGGAATTCCGCTGCCGTTCATTTCATATGGCGGTTCGTCGGTGCTTGTCACATTATTTGCCGTCGGTATTTTGCTGAATATTTCGCAGCATGCCGGACAAAATAGGGCCGGGGCCGGCACCAGAGAGACAGAACGGCAGGTGCCGGAAAAAAAGAAGAAGCGATAGCTTATGCGTATCTTGATCGCTGCCGGAGGAACCGGCGGACATATCTTTCCAGGAATAGCGGTCGCAAAGGAAGCCGTGAGACGCGATGAATCGTCCGAAATTTTATTTGTCGGCACGGCCCGCGGCCTGGAATCGAAGATCGTCCCGGAAAACGGTTTTCAACTATCGCTGATCGATAGTGCCGGATTAAAAAATGTCGGTTTTATCGGAAAGCTGAAAGGATTGGCGATCTTGCCTAAAAGTTTTTTAGAGGCACGGAAGCTGTTAGTGGAATTTAAGCCTGATGTGGTTGTGGGAGCGGGCGGATATGTTTCCGGGCCGGTCGTCTTGGTGGCAAGTCTAATGCGGATACCCACGCTTGTGATGGATTCAAATGCGTTACCCGGCTTTACGAACCGCCGGCTTGCGAGGTTTGTTGATAAAGCGGCACTGACTTTTGATGAAGCATTACCGTTTTTTGGATCGAAAGGTGTGGTTACGGGGAATCCGGTGCGAAAAGAGTTTTTTGATGTCGAGCCGAGACAACGGGACGGTAATTTACATATCCTTATATTTGGCGGCTCACAAGGTGCGAGAGCTATAAATAATGCGATGACGGCGGCACTCGAACATTTAGAAGCATATTCCGACCGGCTGAAGATAACTCATCAGACAGGCGAATCCGATTTTGCCAAAATTAGAGAGTTATATGACCGTTCCGGGTTTCAAAACGCCGATGTTCGCACGTTCATCTCGGATATGTTCCTTGAATTTGCAAAGGCCGACCTCGTTATTTGTCGTGCTGGGGCCACGACCTGTGCCGAACTTGCCGCGGCCGGAAAGGCATCGATAATGATCCCGCTGCCGACCGCGGCGGACGACCATCAGCGAAAAAACGCAGAGGCGCTGGAAAACGCCGGGGCGTCCAGAATGCTTTTGCAGAGCGATCTGAACGGTGAAAATCTGGCGAGGGAAATTACAGTTCTGCTCAATTCTCCAGAAAAGATCGGTGGAATGGAAGCGGCGGCAAAAAAATTAGGTCGAAAAGATGCGGCAGAGACGACCGTAAATATCATTGAAGCATTGGCGGTAAGTAAATAGCGATCTTATGTTTAGGCATGTAAAACGAATACATTTTATCGGAATCGGCGGAATCGGCATGAGCGGTATCGCGGAGGTTTTGTGCAATCTTGGTTTTGAGGTTTCGGGGTCCGATATAAAGAAATCGAAAAACACCGAAAGGCTCGAAAAACTTTTTAATATCAGGATCGAAGAAGGGCACGCAGCGGAAAATGTCGGCAAAGCACAGGTCGTGGTTTATTCGTCGGCCGTTACCTCGGACAATCCCGAAGTCGTTATTGCTAAGGAAAAAGGCATTCCGGTAATACCTCGTGCAGAAATGCTGGCGGAGCTGATGGTACTTAAACCATATGCCGTTGCGATCTCCGGCACTCACGGGAAAACTTCGACTACATCGATGGTCGCAACGGTGCTTGGCCATGCCGGTGTCGATCCGACAACTGTGGTCGGCGGCGTGGTCGAAACACTTGGTTCAAATTCAAAATTGGGGCGATCGGATTGGTTCGTGACGGAGGCCGATGAAAGCGACCGCTCTTTCCTGATGTTGTACCCGACCATCGCGGTCGTTACAAACATTGATAAAGAGCACATGGAATCATATAAAGGGATGGATGATGTAGTTCAATGCTTCACCGATTTTGTAAATAAGGTCCCGTTTTTTGGCGCGGCGATCATCTGTCTTGATGACCCGAACGTGCAGCTCATAATTCCGAATATCAAACGCCGCCGTGTCACATACGGATTGACTGCTCAGGCAGATATTTCCGCCCATAATATTCAATATAATGACACATTTGGTTCGAGCTTCACCGTTTGGAAGGGAACCAAAGTGCTTGGCGTGATCGAACTGCCGGTTCCCGGCAAACATAATGTCTATAATGCTTTAGCGGCGACGGCGGTCGCTTTGGAAATGGAAGTGTCATTTGAAAAGATTGCCGAGGCGTTCGTTGGCTTTAAGAATGCCAACCGCCGTTTTCAATTTAAGGGCGAAGCCAAAGGTATTACGGTGATCGACGATTACGGACATCATCCGACTGAAATTCTTGCGACACTTTCCGCGGCAAAAAACAGTTCGGGCGGAAAACGGACGGTCGTAGTGTTTCAGCCGCATAGATATTCGCGGACGAACGAATTGATGGACGAATTTGCATTAGCTTTCAACAACGCTGATGTTCTATATGTTTTGGATATTTATGCTGCCAGCGAAAAGCCGATCGAAGGTGTTACCGCCGAAGTTTTGACCGAAAATATCAAGAAATACGGCCATAAGAACGCAAATTATATTGGCGACATTGAAACAGCGGCAAAAAAAGTTTCGGAAAATCTTAAGGAAGGTGATCTGGTAATCACTTTGGGGGCCGGAAGCGTGACCCGGCTTTCGGATGAGATATTGGAAAATTTGAGATCGTAATGAGTTTACGCTTCGGCGATTATATTGATCGACGGAAACACTAAAAGTGCAAACTCATAAAAAAGAGCATTTATGAAACGGCAGACCAGAAAAAAAGGAACTCCAGCCAGAGCATCAAGGAGGCGGAAAAATGTTTCCGTTAATCGGCGAAGCTTGAACGGCCCGAGCCGGATAGGGAATTTCTTTCTGCCTTTCTTTCTTAGCTTTTGCATTCTTGTATGTTTGGGCGTTCTCGGGTATCTGGGATATAGAAATGTGACCGCATCAGGTTTTTTTGATGTAAAGAAGATTGAGGTCCAGGGAACCGACCGCTCGTCAAAACAGGACATCGAACGCCTGGTCGGGAGCCAGACCGAAAGATCTGGCGTGTGGAATGCCGACCTGGCGGAAATAAAGGAAAAGATCGAAAAAATGCAGTTTGTAAAGTCCGCTGCGGTGTCGCGGGTTTTGCCAAATGGAATACGGGTCAGCGTCGTTGAACGTATCCCGGCAGCTATCGTCAGCCTTAGATCGGGCGATGTTCTTGTCGATAGTGAAGGTCAAATATTGGCCCAAGCAGACAAAAAAGAAGACAAGCTGCCATTTGCATTGTTTGGCTGGGACGAAACTAAAACTGAAAAGGCGATAAAGGATAATCTCGACCGTGTAAAACTATATACAAAAATGCTTGAAGAGTGGAAGCAGTTCGATCTCGCTTCGCGTGTAAGATCGGTCGATCTCACTGATCTTCGCGAGCCAAAAGCAGTAACTGAGGATTCGGGATTGGCCGTTTCAATAGCTCTTGGGAAGGATAATTTTGGGGAGCATCTAAAAAAAGGTATCAACGCCATCGTCGGTAAGGGTGACGTTTTCGACGCGGTCGATCTGGTCGGCCAAAATATGATACTTTCACCGCGAAAGACTCAATAAAGCAAAAAGAATTTCGGTGACCTATTTATATGGCTATGAATCGTGAAATCCATGCAATCGGTTTAGACGTCGGCACCAGCAAGGTCCGGTGCGTTGTCGGAGAAACGTCCGATGACGGCAAAATGAATATCATCGGCATCGGCGAAGCAGATTCCCGCGGGTTGCGGCGCGGGATCGTGACCGGTGCGGAAGCCGTATCCGAAGCGATCAAAAAAGCTGTCGGCGAAGCTGAAAGAGTGAGCGGGCTGGATATTCGATCCGCTGTTGTCAATCTTTCCGGCGAGCATTTTCGCGGCGAGAACAAGAACGGCGTCGTTGCCGTTGCCGGTGCGGGCCGCGAGATATCTGAGGAAGATGTCGAACGGGCCATCGAATCGGCAAGCGCGATGCAGCTGCCGTCGGGCTGGGAGATCATTAACCGTCTGCCGCAGGAATTTATCATTGATGGCCAGGATGGAATTACGGAACCGGTCGGAATGAGCGGTGCTCGTTTAGAATCACTTGTTCACATCGTCATCGGCCCGAGTGCCGGGCGCCAAAACCTCCAAAAAGCGGTGAGGCGGGCCGGATTAGAGGTCGAACGAATGATGCTAGAACCGCTTGCCGCTGCCGAAGGCACGTTGACCGATGATGACAAGGAATATGGCTGCGCGCTTGTAAATATAGGGGCGGAGATAACCAGTTTAATGATATTCGGGCGCGGAGCTGTGCAGCATACGGCTGTATTCCCCTTTGGTGGTATGCATTTTACCAAGGATATTGCAGTAGGTTTGCGGGTTTCGATCCAGGAAGCCAACAAGATCAAACATCATTACGGTTGTGTCGGTTCGTTCATGATGGACGATGATGAAAAACAGGAACTGATCGAGATCATGCCCGTTGGCCGCAGCGAAACACGCGGGCTTTCAAAGGAAATTCTTTGCGACATCATGCAGCCGCGGGCGATCGAGCTGCTCCAGCACATTGCTCAAGAAACCGCTCGAACGCATGCACAAATATCAAGTGGAGTAATTCTGACCGGCGGCGGCTCAATGGCTCGCGGCATGGTTGAGATCGCCGAACAGGTTTTCGATGCCCCGACGCGGCTCGGATATTTGGAGCCGGCATATTTCGGCGGCCTTGCCGAACAGGTGCAGAATCCGGAGTGGGCGGTTGCCTGCGGGTTGGCTTTATCGTCAATGAGGTCACAGATCAGGGAGTCTAATTTGGGCGGAAAATCGCCTTCGCGAAAGGTTGCGGAGTGGTTTGAAAATTTTCGCGATAAATTTAGATAAATTTAACGCGGTGACTGGATTTATACCACAAATCGTAGTATGCTTTCAGCCCGTCAGCACAATATCTTGTTGTATCCCGAAAACGGCAAACAACGCTCAATAAATTTAATTTGTCCAATTAAATGGTATTTGGCAGGAATTACGGAAGGCTTAAATGGAAAATAACGGAATCAGAATGTTTATTGACGAACCTCCGATCACTGGTGCCAGGATCAAGGTCATCGGTGTCGGCGGCGGCGGCGGAAATGCGGTCAACCGGATGATAGAGGCGGGCATAAAAGGAGTAGAGTTTATCGTCGCAAATACGGACCTGCAGGCGCTCAACGCTTCAAAGGCGCCATTAAAGATCCAGCTCGGCAGTAAATCAACGCGCGGCCTTGGTGCCGGCTCGAACCCCGAGGTCGGCCGTGACGCTGCCCTTGAAGACCACGAAAAACTGCTTGACGTGCTGGAAGGCTCCGATATGGTATTTGTGACTGCCGGGCTTGGCGGCGGGACAGGTACGGGAGCCGCTCCGGTCGTTGCTTCGCTGGCGATCGAACTTGGGGCATTGACGGTTGCGGTCGTCACCAAACCTTTCAATGTTGAGGGCAGAAAACGCATGGCTCAGGCGGAACGCGGTTTAGCCGAACTTCGCGGCTGCGTCGATACGATCATTACGATTCCGAATTCGAAACTTCGCGAGGTCGAGGAAAAAATAACGCTGATCGATGCATTTCGCCGTGCGGATGACATTCTTTTACAGGCCGTGCAGGGTATTACCGACCTCATCATAACGCCAGGCATAATCAATCTCGATTTTGCCGATGTCACGACCGTTATGCGCGGGCGCGGCGTTGCCTTAATGGGAATTGGAACGGCGAGCGGTGAAGACGCGGCATCGAAAGCGATGCGTGCCGCGTTGGATTACAAACTTCTCGAGGAAAATTCGATCTCAGGTGCGAAAGCAGCTCTTATCAATGTGACCGGCGGCCCGGACATGCCGCTTGGTGAGATAGAGGACGCCATCGGTATGATCGAAGAGGAATCTGACGATAACGCGGATATCATCTGGGGAACGGTCATCAAAGAAGGGATGGGCGATGAGATCAAGGTAACGGTAATTGCTACCGGCTTCGACAGCCAGGTCCAATCGATGATGCCGCTTCCGCGAACGATGGAGGCTCAGGCGACGGGCGGCAGCCCATTACATTCTTTTGGGCATCAGGACGTCGTAAAAGAAGAAAATCTCGACGTCCCGACATTTATTCGTCGACAGGCTGATTAAGTTATAATGACTGGAGCCAGGCATTTTGCCTGCGAACGTCGTGTGAGCGGCGAAATTACTTTAACCGGTAGAGAGTTAATTCGCAAAAATTTGTTCGCGTAATCACACTCATTGCAAGCAGGATGCTTACGCTCCAGTCAAAATGCCGCCAGTAGAATTCGACCAAACTGATCTGCCGATAATCGGCATTACGATGGGTGACCCCGCCGGGATCGGGCCAGAAATTACTCTCAAAGCTCTTTCCGATATAAATCTACAAAAACTTTGCCGCCCCGTAATAATTGGCGATACTGCTTTTTTACGGCACACAGCATCTGCTCTAGATCTTGAATTTGAATTTGTCGATATCGGCGGCCGCGATCAACGCGAACACCATATCGAAGTATTCGATCTGCATAATTTAGCCAATAATATAAGGCCGGGTGACGAAAACGGCATTACCGGAGCAGCGTCCGCCGAATACATAAAAGCCGCTGTGCAGCTATGGAGAGATAAAAAGATCCACGCCATCGCGACGGCACCGATCAGCAAGAAAGCGATCTCGCTCGGCGGCTATAATTTTCCGGGCCATACGGAATTTTTGGCTGAGCTTACTTCCACACAGGAATTTGCCATGAGTTTTTTTGCTGAAAAGTTGCGGGTTGTGCTGCTTTCGACCCATGTTTCGCTAAGACATGCTATCGAATTAGTTAAAAAAGAAGCATTGGTCAAATTGATAAGATTTTCTTGCGGGAAATTGTCAGATCTCTTGCACCGGGAAGTACGTATCGCGGTTGCGGGCCTCAATCCACATGCATCGGAAAGCGGCATGTTCGGTACGGAAGAAGCGGATGAAATAATACCCGCTGTCATGGAGTGCCGTGACGTTCATGGCCTTGATGTTTCAGGGCCTTTTTCACCTGATACTATTTTTTTGCGCGGCTTTAATGGTGAATTCGATGCGGTAATTGCCTGTTATCACGATCAGGCAACCATCGCTGTTAAGTCGCTTTCGTTTGGTTCGTCTGTGAACGTAACGCTTGGCTTGCCGCTCGTCCGCACATCGGTAGATCATGGAACTGCATTTGATATTGCCGGAAAGGGAATTGCCGATGCATCCAGTATGCGAGCGGCGATCTCATTGGCTGCTGAATTATCAAAAAGTTCGTAACGCTTATTTTAATTCTGATAAGATAGAATTAGAATTTACAAGCTACCAGATGAATCAAATACATCCAGCAAAAACTTTATGAATTCCCGGCGTGTACTTGTCGCCGATGACGATCCGGCAATACTTCATCTCATCACTTCTGTTCTGGAAAGCGAAGGCTTGTCGGTTATTGCTGCGTCTGACGGAAAGTCAGCGTACAAGATATTACGATCCGGGACACCGATCCAAGCCGTTGTTCTGGATGTAATGATGCCATACATCGGCGGGACCGAAATATTAAAGTTTATGCAAACTGACGAGCGTTTCAAGTTGATCCCCGTCATTGTCATGACCGGTGAACAGGATCCACGATTGTCTTCGAATAATTTTGAGGCGGGGGCCATCGCTTTCCTGCCAAAACCGTTTACAAACGCGCAATTGAAACTGATCGTCAAGACATTTATCATCTGAGATACAGCCAATATAAATGAACGCTGATTTCTTGACTAAATGCCGGTAAAAGTGATAATTTTCAGGCAACAAAATTGAATTCCGGATTCAGATAAAGGAGTAAACCAGCCGTGTCAAAAGGTAAGCTGTTACTGGCGGACGATTCGATCACTATTCAGAAGGTTGTTAATCTTACCTTCGCTGACAAGGGCATTGAGGTAATTACTGTCGGCGATGGGGACACCGCGCTGAACATAATAGGCGAAAGCGAACCTGATATCGTGCTTTTGGACGTTAATATGCCGGGCCTTAGTGGTTACCAGCTTTGTGAAATTATCAGGGAAAATGAAGCGACAAAAGACCTCTCGGTCATTTTGCTTGTCGGTTCCTTCGAACCGTTTGATGAGGAGGAAGCCCAAAGAGTCGGGGCCAGTGCATGGCTTACAAAGCCATTTAAATCGATCCGTGAACTTGTTTCGAAGGTGCTGGAGTTGCTTACAGCCGCAGAAGAGATGGCCAAACAGCCGGAAACGGAAGACATAGAAAACCTGTATAAGGAAAGTTTTTCAGAAACCTCGGAAGTAAGAGATGATGAAAATCCAACATCCAATTTTGCAGATGATGGATTTGACGACGAAATGATCGAAACAAGCTATGCCGTTTCTGATGGCGAAAATTCTGATGACCTGGATTTTGGTACCGCGTTTCCGGAAGATACAAATGAAGCTACGACGATCGAATTTGAACACAAACCTTCAGAACAGGATTCGGGCGAGACAGGCGCGAATGTCGAATACAGCTCGCCTTTCGATGCCCCGGCATACGATGATCTGCAAGCCGAAGCCGCACCGGAGGTTGAAGAGACATACGAACAAGCTGTGTACGAAGCAACTGTGGTCGAAGATCAGGAAATGTCGGTCAGTGAATTGGCGGCTGCTCAAACATTAAGTTTTGATAGGATTCAGTTAGAACTGTCTCATCCGTCGTTGTCGTTTGAAAACATAGATCTTTTGGAACTACCTGGTGTTAACGAAAATAAAGCACTCGAATTTGCTACACCGGCAGGTACCGTTGCGGCTGGTCAAAATAAACAGGTCGTTAGTATTTCGCCGGAATTGATGGAGATAATCGTCCAAAAGGTCGTTGAAAAGATCGCAGAAAAATATTAGAAAAAAATAGATCATCGAACAATTCAACGGTTAGTTTTCGTGTTCAGGATGAAAACTAGCCGTTTTTGATTTAGAATCCTAAGTAGTTACCTTATGGAAATCGCAAAAGCATACGACCCGAAAGAGGCCGAAGAACATCATTACCAGCGCTGGGAAGCAAGCGGTTTTTTTGCGCCTGAAATTAACGAAGATTCAGATGCTGAAACATTCTCGATCGTTATTCCGCCGCCAAATGTTACTGGAACGCTGCACATGGGACATGCTTTGCAGCACACTTTGATGGACACCTTGACACGTTGGAAACGGATGCAGGGATACAGGACCTTGTTTCTGGTCGGTGTTGACCATGCCGGGATATCGACACAGCTGATGGTGGCCAGGCAGCTTAAAAAAGACGAGCACAGATCTCCGCAGGACATTGGCCGTGAAGCTTTTACTGCAAAAGTTTGGGAATGGAAAAATAAATACGGCAATGTCATTACTCAGCAGATACGCAAGGAAGGCCTTTCCGTCGATTGGACGCGCGAGCGTTTTACGATGGAAGAAGGCTTGTCGAAAGCCGTCCGCGAAGTTTTTGTTCGCCTTTATGAAGAAGGCTGGATATACCGCGGCACACGGATCGTAAATTGGTGCCCGCGCGATAAAACAGTGCTATCGGACCTCGAAGTAAAAGAAGAAAAGGCCAAAGACGGGAAGCTGTATTATTTGTGTTATCCCGTGTCTGAACCGGGAGCGGCAGCGAAAACTATCACGGTTGCGACCACACGGCCGGAAACGATGCTTGGCGATACGGCGGTCGCCGTTAACCCACATGACGAAAGATATAAGCATCTTATCGGCAAAACGATCATGCTGCCGCTGACGGGCCGTGAGATTCCCGTCATTTCCGATGATTATGTGGAATCCGAATTTGGCACCGGTGCCGTGAAGATCACTCCTGCTCATGACCAGAACGATTGGGAGATCGGGAAGCGGCATGATCTGGAAATGCTTGTCATAATGAATGACGATGCGACGATGAATGAGGCGGCAGGGCCGGAATTTGCCGGTCTCGACCGTTATGCGGCGCGCGAAAAAGTGGTCGAGGAATTTGAAAAGCTTGGCTTGCTTGTGAAGATCGAGGATTATGACGCTACACTCCCACATTGCGAACGCTGCAAAACCGTGATCGAGCCGCTTTTGTCAGAACAATGGTTTGTAAAGATGGACGAAATGCGGCATCTTGCATTAGACCTGATGTGCGAAGAGAATTCACCAAGATTTTTCCCCGAGGTCCCGCACAAAAAAGTTTATACATCATGGCTCGAAAACCTAAAAGATTGGACAATTTCCCGTCAGCTTTGGTGGGGACATCAGATCCCGGCCTGGTATGACAAACAAGGAAATATTTATGTGGCACGTTCAAAGGAAGAAGCCTATGAACAAGCCGGAACAAAGGAATTGACGCAGGACGAAGATGTTCTCGACACATGGTTCTCATCCGCCTTATGGCCATTTTCTACTCTCGGTTGGAACGGCAGCGATGGACAAAGCCTGGAATCGGAAACAGGGTCTTCGACAGTTGGCAATGGATCGCCGGCCTCGGACCTGCAAAATTTTTACCCAACCAACGTTCTGGTCACGGGCCGCGATATTATTTTTCTTTGGGTTTCTCGAATGGTGATGACGGGCATGAAGTTCTTAGGCAAAAAGCCTTTTGATGACGTTATTATCCACGGAACTGTCCTTGATAAAAACGGGCAGCGGATGTCGAAGACAAAAAATAACGGCATTGACCCTTTGGAAGTTTTTGCAAAATTTGGTGTCGATGCAACGAGGATGGCTTTGGCAGGTTCTGCGACCGGTGTTGATTTTGCATGGAGAGATGAAAAAGTCGAGAGTTTCCGGAATTTTGCTAATAAGATATGGAATGCGGCCAGATTTTGCCTGATGAATTCCGAAGGGGCAAGCGTTGATCTTTCATCACTATTTAATGCGGAAAGTTTGGCGGATCGTTGGATAATTTCACGCCTTAATAAAACTGCAAAAGCGGTAGGTCATGCGCTCAAAACCTATCAGTTTCATGAAGCTGTTCAGCTTCTTTACCATTTCTTTTGGGACGATTTCTGCGATTGGTATATTGAGTTTGTAAAAGATGAGATAGTCGGGAACGGGGACGCCTCGGCCAGCAGCAACGAGGCTGACAATGATGTCCGCATTTCTGCGAGCACACGCATTCTTACCATTTTGGAACAGGCTCTCAGGATGCTGCATCCTTTTATGCCATTTTTAACTGAAGAGTTGTGGCAGAAATTGCCGGGAACGAATAATTCTCTTCACAATTCGGCATATGGTTCCGCCAGTCAAACCATCATGCTTACAGATTTTCCAAAATCGAATGATGCGATGATCGACGAAGAAGCCGAAATTGAAATGAATGCCGTGATCGAAGTCATTACTAAGGTTCGCAACATTCGAGCTGAGATGAATATCAGATCGGGCGAGAAATTTACTGTGCATATCTCGGCTGGTGATTCATTTCAAAATATTTTTAAAGAAAACGAAGCACAAATCCTTAAACTCGCAAAGGCTGAACGACTAATCATCGGTAAGAAATTGGAAGTTCCAAAAGCTTCGGCAAAAGCCGTAACCGCACATGCCGCGATCGCAGTTCCGCTCGAAGGCCTGATAGATTTTGAAAAAGAACGCTCGCGGCTCAGCGGCCAGATCGAAAAGCTCGATATTGAGCTTCAGCGTCTCAACGGACAGCTTTCGAACGCAAATTTCGTCGAAAAAGCTCCGGTAGAAAAGGTAAATGAACTTCGGGAACGAAAAGTGGAGATCGAGCAGCAGGTGAAAACCTTAAATAATAATCTTGAGGCTTTGAATTAATAATTTGTTCGGAGGAAAATCATTCATGACGATTACCGATCTGAAAGTTTATAGACCGGCAAAAGATTTTGAGGTTTCTAAACGCTTTTACCGGGAGCTTGGTTTTACATTGACCGAAGCATGGGGCGGAACTTTCTTCAATAAAATTGCAAAGGCGAGCGAAAACTCGGCGGTAATGGTGTTGGCCCTACACTCGTTTATGCTTGAGTTTTTAACCGGAAAAAATTATGAACTGGCTTGATAACGGCGACATTTTGGCATCGATCGGAGATTTTTTGGCTGAAGACATTGGGCGCGGCGATCTGACGACCCAATCGACCGTTGCCCCGGATATTCGCGGAGTGGGCAAATTTCTGGCAAAGGAATACCTCGTGATCTGCGGCATTGAGGTCGCAGAAGCTGTTTTTTTTCACCTCGATCCGGAAGGAATGGAGATCGACACCGGTTATAACGATGGCGACGAGGTCGAGGAGGGAACGGTCTTTGCCACACTAAAAGGAGCGGCAGATGTCCTATTGACCGGCGAAAGGGTTGCGCTCAATCTTTTGCAAAGAATGTCAGGCGTTGCAACGCTGACCAAGGCTTATGTCAAAGCCGTCGAAGGCACGAATGCCCAGATCGTAGATACGCGAAAGACAACGCCAGGCTTGCGGCAGATGGAAAAATACGCCGTGACCATCGGCGGCGGGAAGAATCATAGGATGGGGCTGGATGACGGTGTTTTGATCAAGGACAATCATATTTCGCTCGCCGGCGGCATCACGAAAGCAATATTGGCCGCGAAAAACAGCGTCGGACATTTGCATAAGATAGAGGTGGAGATAGCAAATTGGGCACAGCTTCGTGAGGCAATAGAAGCCGGGGCCGATATTGTCATGCTCGATAACCAAACCCCGGACGAAGCGGCGAAATTAGTACAGATGGCGAGAAATATGAATCCCGCAGTGCTTATAGAAGCAAGCGGAGGAATGGACCTGGATAAGGTCCGTTTATATGCTGAATCCGGGGTGGATTTGATATCGGTCGGAAGACTGACCCATTCGGCACGGGCTGTGGATATTTCATTTAAGATACAAACGATTTAAGTTTTTTTTTGGAATTTTAATTTACTCATCTGCTGACACTTGTGGTCTGATTTTTTTCGGATTCGTTAACGCCAACATTTCCTCGCTTGGTTTGAATATCGGCAGTATATATATTGCGGTGATCGAAATTAAAATGGCGGTAGTACACATAATTCCGCCTTCAATGCCGTAATTTTCTCCTGTGAGCCATGCCGGGCCTTTGTCGATCTCTTTTAGGAAAGGAGCGGTCGTAATTTCTGTCAGCCCGCTGACCTCGATCCCGAAAAATGCTCCCTGCAGCCAATTCCACATAAAATGCATTCCCCAAACGAACCAAAGGTCACGAGTTTTTAAGTAAGCAAAAGCAAACCAAAGACCACCGAGTATAGTGTTTATGGTGGAAATAACCCCAGCGTCCGGATTTCCAAGATGAACAGTCCCAAAAATTACCGAAGTGAGAATAATAGCGAACCATGCAAGACCGGAGCGAGAAAAGGTCTGTAAAATATACCCTCGAAACAAGGCTTCCTCAAATGCTGCTACGACCGAGAAGATCAGAAATGAGACAGCAAAGCTCTTGAAAATCGCAGAACCTCCAGATACAGCATTAAACTCAAAACTTAGACCGCCAGCAAATATGGCGATCAAAACCGCTATACCAAGCGTCGCTCCTCCAAAAACGATCCCGAGCATCAAATGTTTTAGCCATCCATCCGTAAACCACGCACCCATTGCCCGAAAGGGCAAACCTTCAATATATTTTCCGCAAAGCCATCCGGCAAACAATGCTGAAATTAATGGAACAAAGCCATTGAGCACAAGAAATTCCGCTAGTCGTTTTTCAGACGGAGTTTGTAAATATGCAAGAAATGTTTGAGCCATAGCCCCAAGAATTCCAGTAAACAGAATGAAGGTAATGATGAAAACCGCGAATCGCCAACCGCTGCGAAGGCGTTCGTCGTCGTTAAAAAATAATGGCTTGATCTTCATAAATTGAGTAGATTTTAGCTAATTAGCGGAAGCCATACAACCAAAAGCTCATGCGGCAAGGATTATGTTAAACTGTGGCTCGTGGAAGTTCAGCCGAAGAAAAAGCGACGAATTTCGCCCTGGGTATTAGGCGGATTGGTTTTTGTATTGCTCACTCTGTTGATATTGCTGCAAACTTCGAACCTTTGGAAAGATCTATCGGTCGATACAACGAGCGATACGCTACTATTATATGCACTTTCATCGTTAAATTTTATTGCATTTGTAATTTTTGGCTTCATTTTTTTGCGCAGTATCATCAAATTGATCCGCGAAAGACGGGCGCTTCAATTAGGGGCACGAATAAAGACCAGGCTGTTTCTTTATTTTGCCGCGATCAGCCTGTTGCCGATCATGGCGATGGCCGGATTTTCTTATTTGTTTATGAACCGGGCGTTGGAAAGATGGTTTTCGCAGATACCGGAAAACGTTGTCCGCAAGGCCCGCGAGGTTGAAGGACAAACGCTGGAGGCACAGTCGAAAAAATTGCATGATACAGCGAAAATAATTGTTTCTGTTTTGGAGGAAAAGGATTTTAACAAAGAAGATCTGCAAATGGTCGCGAACGCTGGCAATCTAACACTGGTCGAGGTTTTGTCGAAAGATTACAAAACCATCGAGTTGGCGGAGAAACCCTTAAGTGGACAGCATAAATTTGAGCTGGACAAAACACTTACAAGTCTCCGGGCTGGCAATTCTAATGAAGCCGCCTTTCAAGACGGTAAAGGTTTTGATGCTGCCGTTGCGGAATTCAAGGACGGACGAAAACTATTGATCGTTCCGGATCTGACGATTGACGAAGGTGTGAGCCAAATGGTCGATAGCTCCTTAATGGAATTTGATCGTTTAAAGGAACAACAAGTCGTTGTCCAGCAAGTTGGTTTTTTAACTTTGGGCGTTTTGACGTTTCTGCTGATCTTTGCATCTACCTGGACAGCGTTTTATATCGCCCGCGGCCTGACCGTTCCTCTTAAAGCCCTGGCGGAAGGAGCCGACGAAATAGCGCAGGGAAATCTCGCCCATCGAGTCAATGTTTTTGCCGAGGACGAACTCGCTTTGCTTGTTTCGACGTTCAACCAGATGTCCGCAAAGCTGGAAGAAAATTCAGCTGAACTGAGTGAACGCCAGAAATACATCGAAACCGTGCTGCAATCTCTTCCAACCGGTGTAATTTCGTTCGATCCGGAAAACCGGGTGAGTACGATCAATAAGGCAGCGATAAATATTCTAAGATTGGAAGACGCAAATTTTAGCGATTTTCATCTTGAACAATTGGTTAATGAAGAAAACCGCAGTGTATTGGAACGCTTACTTTCGCGAGCTAAAAGGATAGGACATGCGTCCGAACAAACTGTTTTGCAAAGGGAAAATGTCGATGGCAGCTCTGACGCCGATGTGAGCATGTCCGTCGCTTTGACGGCGACCGCTCTTGCCGACCAGAATGGTGCAGTACTTGTGATCGAAGACCTATCGGAATTGATCGCGGCACAGCGGGCTTCTGCGTGGCAGGAAGTTGCCCGCCGAATGGCGCATGAGATAAAAAATCCGCTGACACCTATACAACTTTCCGCGGAGCGCATTGCGAAACGATTTGGTGACGCCGATCAAGGATCGGAAAAGATCGGCTATTCCGATGGAAACGGACATAGCAACGGCCTGATTGATGAAAGCACTACGCGCGTTATTAAAGACGGGACCGCGACCATCTTACGGGAAGTAGATTCGCTTAAATCAATGGTCGATGAGTTTTCCAGATTCGCTCGTCTCCCGGATGCCCAGCTTGAAAGCGGCAGCGTAAATGAGATAATCGTGCAGGTTCTAAAAATGTACGATGGCCGTCAAGACGAGGTGACGATAGAGCAGGATTTGCTGGAGAATTTGCCAAATGCGATGATCGACGCCGAGCAATTGAAACGCGTCTTTGTAAATCTTTTAGAAAATGCCATCGAGGCTTTTAGCGGAGATCAGAAAGAAAAAATAGTTTTTGTTAAAACCCGAAGCGAACCCGCCCGCGATCTGATCGTTGTTGAGATATCGGATAACGGCAGCGGGATTCCACCGAGCGATTTTCAAAAGCTTTTTCAGCCATATTTTTCGACCAAAGGGCGCGGAACGGGTTTGGGATTAGCAATTGTAAATAGAATTGTGAGCGAACATCACGGTAAGATAAAAGTTGTGTCAAATCAGCCAAAAGGGGCGAAGTTTATTATTGAATTACCTTTATAAAATTAAAAGATATATGTTCGAGAAATGGCTTAAAAATTATGAAAAGTTGATGCTCAAGACGAGGATAATCTCTCAGATTGGAGCTTTTCTCCTTTTGGTATTAGCTATTGTTGACTTGTTTGGAGTGGGGAAGGCGATTTCTTATGCCGAAAATATAAGCTGGGAGGCCACATGGGTCGCAACGATTCTGCCCATGGCGTTCATCATTGGCTTTGCCATTCGATTTCGTTTCCTTTTTATAAGGGAAAGGGTTTCAGTCTTTAAGTCAGCCATTACATGGTGGGCCGGGGTGTTTGCAGTCTTGATTGGAGGAATTGATTTTCACAAATGTTGGGTTAATTGCCAGCTTGACCCGAACATCACTGTAACTTACGGATTTTACGGTCCGTTTAATAACGCTTTAGTTTCAGCAGGCGTTCTGTTTATCGCCCTTAGCATTCTCCGATTTTTGATTACGGCATCGCAGGCATTTTTACAACCCAATGAATTCAATCCTCATAGTTGACGACGAGCCCGGCATCCGTGAAACGCTTCGCGGTGTTTTGGAGGACGAAGGGTTTAATGTTGAAACCGTCGCGTCGGGCGAAGCCTGCCTGGAGATAACCGCAAAACAGCATTTTGCCTGCATACTGCTCGATATTTGGCTTGGTAAAGGCATCGACGGCCTTGAAACTTTACGAAAGCTTCGTGAGAATGGCGATGATGCTTCGGTTGTGATGATCTCTGGTCACGGCAATATCGAAACGGCTGTAAGATCGACCAAATTAGGGGCTTTCGATTTTATCGAGAAACCTTTGAGTTTGGAACGGACGGTCGTGACGGTAAAAAATGCCGTCCGCCAACGTGAGCTCGAACGTTTTAACGCTCAACTGCAAAACGAACTTGCCGAAGAATACCTGATGGTTGGAGAATCGGTCGGAATGCGGGCTTTGAGAAAGCAAATTGCGGTTGTTGCACCGTCGGATGGAAGGGTTTTGATCTCAGGTGAAAGCGGAACGGGCAAAGAGTTGGTGGCTAGGGCGATCCATGCACTATCGAAGCGAAGATCATCGCCGTTTGTCGAGATAAATTCGGCGGCGATACCGGAAGAGCTTGTCGAATCAGAGCTTTTTGGCCATGCCAAGGGAGCTTTTTCCGGTGCAACCTCAGCAAAAAAAGGGAAATTCGAGATAGCTGACGGAGCGACGCTTTTTCTAGACGAGATCGGTGATATGTCTCCGCGTGTACAGGCGAAAATGCTCCGCGTATTGGAAGAACAGCGGTTTGAGCCTGTCGGAAGCAACACACCTGTAAGAGTTGATGTTCGGGTAATTTCCGCAACAAATAAAAGGCTGGAAGATCTGATCGATGACGGAGATTTTCGCCGCGATCTTTTTTACCGGCTCAATGTGATTCCGTTTCAGGTGCCGCCGCTTCGCGAACGTTTAGAAGACGTTCCGCTTTTAGCCGAGCATTTCAATCACAGGTTTTCGAATAATTATGGCAAAAAGCCGAAGATATTTACTGAGGATGCAATAGCTTCATTGCAAAATCAGCTATGGCTCGGCAATGTCAGAGAACTAAAAAACACCATTGAGCGTGTGATCATCATGAGCTCAAGACAAAAGATAACTGCGGATAATCTGCCGGAGTTTGGCACATCCGAAGAGATACCATCATCAACCTTTCGCTTTCCGTCATTTAAAGAAGCCACAGACGCCTACCAGCGGGAATTCATTTTGCACAAGCTCACTGAGTTTGAAGGTAATATCAGCAAAGCCGCTGAGGAAATGGGAGTTGACCGCAGCCATCTTTATCGGCGGATGAAAAATCTTGGCATTCAAGGCAAATAATACAGAAGCCTTACCGCAAAGTAGGCCTAGCAAGCTTCTAATTTAGTTTGAAGCTAAAGAAAGCACTCCTTTACGGTCAGGCTTTTGCCATTTTTTATTTATTCACTGGAAAACCGCGCTTCTTCATTAATGCCTCGGTTTGTGGATCACGACCGCGGAAATTGCGATATGCTTCCGCCGGATCGATAGTGTTGCCGACCGAAAATATATATTTTCTCAGCCTTTCACCGACCGCTTTGTCATACGGACCCTTTCCCTCGACAAATGCTCCAAATGCATCGGCGGTCAATACGTCCGACCACAGATAGCTATAATATCCGGCCGAATATCCATCGCCAGAAAATACATGGCCGAATTGCGGAGTGCGGTGTCGCATAACCAACTCATTTGGCATACCTAAAGCCGCTAGAGTTTCGCGTTCGAATTTGTCCGGGTCGATTTTTGTATCACCCGCAAGATGAAGTTTCATATCCACCAAAGCGCTTGAAAGATATTCTGTGGTGGCAAAGCCCTGATTAAATTTCGAAGCCTTTGCGATGCGGTCAACCAATGTTTGGGGAATTGGTTTGCCGGTTTGATAGTGAACCGCAAATTTCTGCAATACCTCAGGTGTAGATAACCAATGTTCCAAGAGCTGTGAAGGGAACTCGACGTAATCACGGGCTACATTTGTGCCCGATACTGTCGGATATGTGACATTGGATGAAAGCCCGTGCAGAGCATGGCCAAATTCGTGAAACATCGTAGTTGCGT
Organism: Pyrinomonadaceae bacterium; assembly: GCA_043740295.1. Classification (GTDB taxonomy): domain Bacteria; phylum Acidobacteriota; class Blastocatellia; order Pyrinomonadales; family Pyrinomonadaceae; genus OLB17. The sequence continues at coordinate 46,070 of JAYUCO010000065.1, forward strand.
CATCCCATGAAATCAGTATTGCCTCGCCTGGTTTTGTTTTAACAAAGTTAGCGTTATTGGAAACTATTGTTGTGATCTCGCCATCCATTCTTTCCTGGTTACGATACGCATTCATCCATGCACCTGAACGTTTGCCGTCACGGGCGTAAGGATCGAAATACCAAAGGCCGACGTGTTTTCCGGTTGTTTTGTCTTTTACTTCCCAAACCTTTACATCTGGTTGATAAACCGGGACATCGGCCACCGGCGTGAACGTGAAATTAAAAAGTTCACCGGCTACCCAGAACATAGCTTCGCGGATCTTATCGAGCTGGAGATATTGTTTTACCTCGTTTTGATCCAGATCGTAACGCTCTTTACGAACTTTTTCCTCGTAAAAACGGTAATCCCAAGGCTCGATCTTGATCTTTGCACCTTCTTTATCGCCAAGTTTCTGCATGTCCGTGACTTCTTCATGGACGCGGGCGACTGCTGCCGGCCAAACGGATTCCATCAATTCCATCGCGCGTTCGGGTGTTTTTGCCATTGTGTTTGCCAAACGCCAATGGGCGTGAGTTTTATACCCTAAAAGTTTGGCACGTTCCGCTCGAAGCTGAAGAATTTCAGAAATGCCAGCGTTATTGTCTTTGGCGTCGCCGTTATCTCCGCGATTGACAAACATTTTCCAGGCTTTTTCTCGAAGGTCACGTCTGGTTGAATATGTTAAAAAAGGATCGATCGATGAGCGCGTATTTGATATGACCCAACCTGTGACTTTTTTGGAAGTGGCGGCATTTGCGGCCGAATCCTTTAAGGATTGTGACAGTCCGGCAAGATCGGCCTCTGAAGTTAATGTGAGAAACCGGTCGTTTTCCTCGGAAAGCAAATTCTGGCTGAATTTTGTGAACAAACCGGCTAGCTGTTGGTTTATAGCTGACAGACGGGCTTTTTCTTCCGGTTTGAGGCGAGCACCAGAACGTACAAAATTGGTGTAATACACCCATGTGAGTCTTTGCTGTTCGGACGTCAATTTCGTTTTTTCAGGCGAATTATAAACGGCTTCGATACGGTTGAATAATTGTTCATTTTGATAGATCTTGTCAGAGAGGGCCGAGAGTTTTGGGCTGATCTCCGTTTCGATCTCACGAATCTCAGGGCTACTTAAACTTCCGCTCCAAATGTCGAAGATGGTTTGAATATTATTGAGATCACGTCCCGAACGCTCCATTTCGGCAATTGTATTTTCAAAAGTAGGGGCCGCATTATTGGAACCGATCTGCAAAACCTCGTCGAGATTCTGCTTCATTGCTGTTTCAAAGGCCGGCTTAAAGTCTGTGCCCTTGACCTTGTCAAAAGGCGGAAATCCTCCATAAGCACCGGTCCATTTAGCAAGAAGAGGATTTGGAGCGGAGACAGTGGTTTCGGCCAAGCCGGTGGGAACGGTTGTATTTGTCATAATAAAAAAAATGCCAATGGCTACAAATATCACAATTAGCAGCAATATTCGACGAATAGATATTTTAAACATTTTAATGTCTTTCCTTGGTGTTACTTCAAACTAGGATATGCCAACCAATATTAAACTTTATCATAGGACAGCAGTTGGGTAAATAACAGTGTCAATCTCACCTTGTTAACTTATTTAAGCTCTTGGTGAATCAAATTATTCTTACCATATTTGTAATAAGGGCATCTGAAGGTTTTTTGACCTCAACTTCGATATCATTAGATGCGGATTACGTTTCTAGATCTCTTTAAACAAAAAAATATTTTAAATAAACAGGAATTCGTAGTGTTTGGATAAATTTAATGTTTGCTCTTGTGTAATTTTGAAATTGGGCGTATATCTTTGTTGTTTGACTATACAACAAAGATTTATTGAACTGATTCTGAAGATCTTGAAATAGAAACCCAAAAATGAAAAAAATTTTTCTTTCAAGAGCCAAAGGCCAGATAGCCCGTAATTATACCATTCGTGACATCAATAAACAGATCGTCCTCAATTACGTGCGCGCCCGGTCGCCCATATCAAGGGCTGACATAGCCCGCGAGACCTCCCTTCAGAGATCAACTGTTTCGGCTATTGTAGAAGATCTGCAAAAAGCGGGAATGATAGAGGAAAGTGGTACGGGAGATTCGAACGGCGGTAAAAAACCGATGCTGTTGAGGTTAAAGGCAGGGACGCCGGTGGCGATAGGCGTTGACGTTACGCCGCGTCACACGACCGTTGCGATAGCCGACCTTACGGGCCATATCCTTCGGCAAGAACAGTTTCCTACCTCGTCGGATATCGATTACATGAACGAGCAGATTCTCAGCAAGGTCGGAAAATTGGTCGAAGAATACCCCGAAGCTGACCTTGCGGTTGGTATCAGCATTCCCGGAATTGCCGATCAGGATAGCGGCGGCATTCTCTATATTCCTTATTTTCAATGGGTCAACTGGGATATAGGAAACCAAATAAGCCAGAAATTCAACTTGCCGGTAACTATTGACAATGATGCCAACGCTGTCGCCCTTGCGGAACTCTGGTTTGGCTCGGACGAGATAAAGAAAACGCGAAATTTTATTGTCGTGCTTGTTGCCGAGGGCATCGGCACGGGAATCATTATTGACGGTCAGATATATCGTGGTGAGAGTGGAGCTGCCGGTGAATTCGGCCACATGTTTGTCGGCGAAAATGCTCCAGTCAAATGCTCATGCGGGCGCCGTGACTGCTGGGAAGCTCACGCATCCGAAAAAGCCATCATTCAAAGATATGCTTCCCGTAATGGGTCGGCTGCCGGTGCAGTCACTATCGATCACATAATTGGCCTTGCCAAAAACGGTGAAAAGCATGCTGTAAATGTGTTGAAGGAAACCGCTCACTATTTGGGAATTGGAATATCAAATTTAATTATAGGTTTTAGTCCACAGACAATTGTCATATCAGGAAAAATTGTCCATGCGTGGGATCTGATAAGTGACGAGATCAGTATGCTGTCGCTTCGAAGCATCCGCCACGAATTGTCCGGAGCTAATATCGTCCCGTCGGAGCTTGGAGATAACCCAACAACAGTAGGATCGATTAGCCTTGTACTGTCGAGGAAGTTCGTGTCGGCCAATTAGAGTTGGAATATGCATTTTGGCAGAAGCTGTTGACTGGCAAAGAGAGAGATTTTTAATATTTACATTGCATTTTGGATGTGCTAATTACTCAATAGGTATGAAAGCGAGATTGTTGAAGATTATTGTTATTTCCGCTTGGGTCATTGTGGGCGGTTTGTTTTTTTGTTCTAATTTTGTAATAAGTAGTCTTTTACCCTCGTCGGATTACCAAAAATGGATCGCGGAAACTTACGATTATCGATTTGGTGAAAGCAAACCTTTTGCCCCTTCGAACGCTACAACTCACGACGGAAATTTTATTGCGCCTGAAAAATTTATCGCGGCCGCCCGGTGTGCAACTTGTCATACCGACGTCCATCCGCAGTGGCGGCAATCGGCTCATGCAAACTCGTTCCGCGAACCTTTTTATCAAAAAAATGTCAATGATTTGATCGCTCAAAAAGGTATTGCTTTTACAAGGCATTGCGAAGCATGCCATAACCCCACTGCACTCTTTGCCGGTGTCCTGACGGAAAAACCGCGATTCAAGGAACGGCCTTTTGATGAAGATGGCGTATCATGCCTGGTCTGCCATTCTATCGAATCGGTCGATGGCCGGGGTATTGGCGGATATGTGATGGCTGAACCTGCCCTGCTCGAGAAACCCGACGGCACAAGAACTCTGGAAGTAACCGATCAACAAATTTTTGATAATGTTCCTGATCACAAGCGTGCAATGATTAAGGATTTGATAAAGCGGCCGGAGTTTTGTGCCGCCTGTCATAAATCGCAAGTTCCACGTGAACTTAATGACTATAAATTTATGCGTGCGTTCGCAGTGAGTGACGAGCTACAAACCTCCTCTTTCTCAAAGGAATCACCTCATCCGTTTTACACCCGTAACAAAGAAACCTGCAACACATGTCACATGAAGGAAGAGCCCGCTCTTTACTTTGACGTTGCTTCTAACGACACCGGCACCATCTTATCGCATCGCTTTGCGGCTGCCAACACTGCGATTCCGAGCTTTTATGGATATAAAGAGCAGCTTGATCAAGTAACGAAACACCTGGTGGATGACAAACTCGGTGTTGATATTTTTGCTCTTCATCGACAGATCTCAGGGGCAAAAAAGGAACAATTAATTGCGCCAGTCAACCGGGAAAACTTTACAGTTAAGGAAATGGATACAATTACTGCGGATGTTATTGTCACGAACAAAAACATCGGACACTCGTTTCCACCGGAATTGCGCGATTTTTATGAAGCATATATTGAATTTACGGTCGAGGACAAAGGCGGAAAGGTTTTGTATAAATCCGGCTTTATCAAAAGCGACGGCAATTTGGATGATCGGGCGCACAGTTACAAAACGCATCTTGTAAAGGCCGACGGTTCCTATAATGACGTTCACGAAATATGGAAAACACGTGTCGTCGCACATAACCTTGCAATTCCATCGGGCCGCTCTGATCTGGCCCGTTATAAATTTACGATACCCGCCAATGTCGGAGGACAAATTAAACTTACTGCAAAACTCCAGTACCGGCGCTTTACACGTGTTTTTAGTGACTATTCCCTTGATAAATCAATCGATCTGCCGATCGTGACGATGGCGGTTTCGGAAAGGACGCTGCTTACCGGAGAGGAAAATAAATCAAAACCGATTGACCCAAAAGCCGTCCCGGATTGGCGGCGTTGGAATAATTACGGAATTGCTTTACTTGATCAACGGCAGTTCCCGCAGGCCGCCGCCGCGTTTGAGCAAGTTGTAAGTGCTGATGTTAAAGACTACAAAGCTTTTGCACTCACCAATAAAGCATTAGCTCTAATGGAAATGAGCGGCTGGTTGGAAGCAGAAACACTTGTTGATAAAGCTCTCGAAATCGATGCAAATAATTATCGTGCGGTTTATCAACTCGGCCGTATCAATCGGGTCCGCTCTAACTTGGACAAAGCGGAAAATGAGTTCAAAAGGGTTCTGGAAGCTTATCCACGAGACCGGTCCACGCTTCAGCAGCTTGGCGAACTTGCAAAAATAAAAAGCGACAGCTTGCCTCCGAAGGAAAGAAAAGCCCAATTACAGGTTGCACAAAATTATTATGAACAAATATTGGCGATCGATCCAGAAGACATTTCGTCACACTACAATCTTATCGTGATCTATCAAAAGCTTGGATTGCGGGACGAATCTAAAAAAGAAGCAGCAATTTTCCGCGATTTGAAAGATGACCCGGCCGTAACCTCGCTTGCAAGTAATTTTTTGCGTAAAAATCCTAATATTGGCAACGAAAGTTTGCCGTTCCACACGCACGATTTGATTTTATTTGAAACAAAAAAGGAAAAATCAAACTACGCTGCGTTGTTTGGCCTAGATAATAAATAATTGTTACTGTTAATCGCGCCACAGCAGAGGATAAGCTGAGGTTCTGGTACAACGAATTATGTATAAAAAAAGCATTATTATATTGTTTTTAATATTTTGCCCTGAAACTTTCTCGCAGACCGGGCAGGCTGGTGGCGTTTCAACTGGCGAACAGAAGATTTACACATCCAAACGAACAACCGGAATTGTTGATATAAAAGCACCGAAAGTCTTTGAAGATGTAACACCGCAAACTGCGATGAAAGATTTCAGGTGCGTTTCCGGCAGTAAGTCCAAGGAATATATTCTCGAAACAACGGCCTGTACGGTTGCGATTATCGATTACGACAACGACGGCAAACCCGACATTTTTTTCCTCAATGGATCAACGATCAACGCCGCATTGGGCAAGGAAAAAGCACCCAAGTCAGCTCTTTTTCATAATCTCGGCGGCTGGAAATTTGAAGATGTGACTGCAAAAGCGGGTGTTGAAAACGAGCGTTGGGGAATGGGTGTCGCTGTTGGTGATTACGATAATGACGGAATGCCCGATATGTTCGTCAGTAATTTTGGCATCTCAAGGCTTTATCATAACAACGGAAACGGAACATTTACCGACGTGGCCCCAAAAGTCGGGATGGACATCAATGGTTGGCATACGGGGGCAACATTCGGCGACTATGACAAAGACGGGCGTCTCGATCTATTTGTTCCGGCTTATGTGGAATTCGATTTGAAGAACCTCCCGCAAAGTCCGCTGGATGTGGGCAAGGGAAACACCACTGGACGTAATTTCTGTCAGTTTCGAGGCCAGCCCGTGATGTGCGGGCCACGCGGGTTGAAAGGAGCGAAAGATTCGCTGTTTCATCAGAAAGCCGACGGCGTTTTTGAAGATGCCGGCGACAAGGCCGGCGTCACGGACGAAGGCAATTATTATGGTTTTTCATCCGTGTTTATTGATGTTGATGATGATAACGACCTTGACTTGCTGGTTGTAAATGATTCTACGCCGAAGCAGCTATACCTTAATAAAGGTAATGGTACATTTGAAGAATCGGGATATCCATCTGGCATTGCGCTTAACGAAAACGGACGCGAACAGGCCGGAATGGGTTTAGCGGTCGGTGATTACGATAATGACGGGCGAGCGGATTTTCACATCACTAATTTTTCCGACGATTCAAATGTTCTCTACCGTAATGACGGAGATTCAAATTTTACGGATGTATCATTTCAGGCCGGCTTGGGCGAGACGACAATTCCATTTTTGGGCTGGGGGACGGCGTTTCTGGATTTCGACAACGATGGCTGGAAGGACCTGATCGTTGCTAACGGACATGTTTACCCGACAGTCGATGGATTTCAGTGGGGAACGAGTTTTGCACAACAACTCTTGCTCTTCAAAAATGGCAAAATACAGACTAATGGACAGACCCGATTTGACCGCGTGTCGGCTGCGGCTAACAGCGGTCTTTCCGAATCAATGAATTCGCGAGCTTTGGTACTAGCGGATCTGGACGGAGACGGAAAACTTGATGTTGTGATTTCCAATATGGATTCCTCGCCCGCGATTTTGAAAAATGTTGCCGGCGAAAAAAATCACTGGCTGGCTATAAGGTTAGTAGGCGACACGGCTAACAAAACCCCGAAAGATGCGATCGGCACAAAAGTCTATGTAACGACCGGAAAATTACGTCAGCGATTCGATGTGACAAGCGGAGCAGGTTACGCATCGCAAAGCGAACAAATAGTTCACGTCGGCTTAGGAAGTGCTTTGAAAATCGATAAATTAGAAATCGTTTGGGCGAACGGCCAAATCGACACTGTT